>JACQKW010000010.1 GCA_016204385.1 Candidatus Liptonbacteria bacterium
CTCGATTGTCTCCTGAATTCCCTTTTCTATGTCCACGCGCGGCCGCCATATAAATTGGCGGAAGGTTTTGCGCATATCCGCCCGCCAGACGGCGGATTCAATTCCGTGCGAACGATAGGTGCCCCACTTCAATCTCTTTTCTGGGGCAAGGACGTGTGTGATTTTTTCCACCACATCCCCTGCGGCAACTTCTCTTCCGCGGCCCACATTGAAGACGCCGCCTTGTGGCATTTCTCTCGCGCGGCGCGCCGCCTCTAGGTAGAGATCAACTATGTCATCCACATGGATATAGTCGCGCACGGCGCGAGGGTTCCCTAACCTCAACTCCTTCCCCCTCATGAGGCGCACGATCGCCTGGCTCACGAGCCGCCGATGATCATCAAAGGGTCCGAACGGAGAGAATAAACGAAGGGTGATGATAGGCTTTTTTTGCGTCTTCGCGCTGAAGCTTGCATATTCTGTCGCCATAAGTTTTGTCACGCCATACATGCTCTCCGGAGAGCACACATCTCCCTCGCTCATCGCTCTCCTCTTCGTACCGTATTCAGATGAACTGCCAGTGTTCACGAATAACTTGTAGGGAACACGTGCAAGCGCCTCGAGGAGATTCACGAGACCGAAGAAATTGACCCGCATGTATGCCTCGTCCGGACTCTCCTTGCCGCCATAGATACCGATATTTGCGAAATGGAAGATGATATCGGGTTTCGCGGAATTAACCGCTTTTCTCACGGCGTTTGCGGCGGCAATGTCCGCACGATGGATGTGAAGTTTTTTTTCTATGCCCCTGATCCGCCAATTGCCAAAAGCCCCCCGCGCTAAGATGTGGATATGTTTATATCCTTCCCGCGCCAAACGATGCGCCATATTCGCGCCCACGAATCCCGTAGCGCCCGTTATCAAAAAGTGAGTCGTTTTGGAAAGTGCCATGTGGTGTACCTCATTATGAAATAAAAAAGCCCCTCGCTCAATGTGCAAGCGAGGGGACACATAGCGCCGTGACGGATCAGGAAACGGAATCCACTTTCTCCTTCCCCGCGAAGAAATCGCGAAGCGCCCCCTTGTCGGAAACGTGATGCACGTTCTCCTCTGCGGGAAAACGTCCCTCTCGCACATCTTCCACGTATTGCTTGAAGAGATCCACGGTCGCTTCCGCGCCGGTGAGCCCCGCCTTGCGCGTCGTATACTGCTTGACGTGCTTCGGCAACGCCTTCATACCCGGCCACTCGTAGTCGCCCTTGATATCCCCGCTGATCATGAGCTGGCCATCTAGCTTTCTGCCAGCTGCGATGCCAAGGACGGGGACAATGGGCTGTTCGGGAAGGCTGGCAGCGGTCTTATCAATCCGATCCTTGACGAGCTGTGCGACCTCCTCGGTGATGGACTCCAAGAGCACCATACATGCCCCGGCTTTCACCACCGCCTCGGCGGTCTGGAGAAGCGTTTCCATGCTCGCCGCAGTCCTTCCCTGCGTGCGATATCCTCCGAGTAGCTCTGCCTTGTTGGGATTGAGGCCGATGTGGGCCACCACAAGGATGGCACGAGAGACGAACTGAATGCGCTCAACGTAGTCAAGGTTCGTCTCGATCTTCACGGCATTGCATACCTTGTTGGTTGCTCGCACGCCGCGAATGAGCTTTCCGGCATTCAAGAGCGCATCCCGGTTGGAGAGCTCGTAGGAGAGAAAGGGCATGTCACCAACCACGAAGAGACGGTTTGTTCCGTTCCGGACCGCCTCAGCGTACGGTATCATGTCCTTCGTACGCATCGGTATCGTGCTTGTCCGACCCTCCTTAACCATCGCGACCGAGTCTCCGACGATGATGACGTCTCCCCCAGCCCTGTCGAAATGCCGGGCATCGGCCTCATCGTAGATGCTTGAGGCGGCGATGATCGTACCCTCCTTCTTCATCTCCTGGAGAGTGCGAATGGTAACCTTTCCCGCCCCGATCTCGGGTATCGCTGTATCCTGTGCCAATTTAACTCACCTCCTTCGGCCTTGCCGAAACTAGTGCGGAGAATTTCAAAAATTAGTGCCGAACCTACAATACTGCAAAAAAAGGGGGCAGTCAACTATAGTACAGAGATTGCTTTCTTTATTCTCTCTAATCCCACTTTCAAATTCTCCATTGAAGTTGCGTATGATATGCGAATATATCCTTCCCCATATGCGCCAAATGCAGTGCCTGACAAAAGTGCAACACCCGCATCTTCAAGTAATACGCGCGAAAGTTCATCCGAACGTTTTCCTGTTTCGGTAATATTAGGAAATACGTAAAATGCTCCTCTTGGCTTCGCGCAGTGAATTCCCGGGATAGCGTTCAAGGCATCAACTACAAAATCTCTGCGCTTTTGAAATTCATCTCTCATTTTTATTACATCGTTTTGTGGACCAGTAAGTGCCGCAAGCCCCGCATACTGAGTGAATGTCGCCGTGCACCCGACCGCGTTTACCAAGAGCTTATCTATCCGCGTCTCGAACTCTTTCGGGAAAACAAAAAATCCGAGCCGCCACCCCGTCATTGAATATGTTTTGGAAAACCCATCCAAGATGAACGTCCGATCCGCGACGCCGGGAATGGAATAGATACTCGGTGCGCGCACAAGGCCATCATAGACAAGGCGTGAATAAATTTCATCGGAAAGGATCCAGATGTCCTTATCTTGTATTACCTCGTATATCGCGCGCAGATCCTCCTCGGACATAACGCCTCCCGTGGGGTTGCTCGGCGAGTTTATGAGGATAAGCTTCGTCCTTCCACTGATAAGACCACGCAATGCATCGAGATCGAAGCTGAACTGATTTGTTTCGCTCAAACGCACGGGCCTGGGTACCGCACCTGATAATTTGATCACATCCTCATACGTCGGGAATCCGGGGTTCGGATAGATCACCTCATCTCCCGCTCCCGCCACCGCCGATACGATGAGAAAGAGGCCGGTTTTCCCGCTTGGCGTTACCGCAACCATATGCGGTGACACCTCGATGCCGTGGGTCTCGCCGATATGCTCTGTAATTGCTTTTCTGAACTCAGGAATGCCGAGTGTGGGGTTATACTTTGTTTTCCCATCGCGGAGCGCGCGTACACCCGCTTCCACAATATGTTCCGGCGTGGCAAAATCCGGCTGTCCAATCTCCAAGTGGACGATCGATCTTCCCTGCGCTTCAAGTTCGTTCGCACGCGCAAGCACTTCGTAAGCGGACTCTCCTCTTAAGAGATCGAGGTTGGGAGAAAGTTTTGGCATGGGTTTTATTCGGCCTGCTGCCAGCCCCTTTGCTCCTTCATGCGCGGGACGGGCTTTACAAGAAGATTAGCATAGAATTCTTCGTCGGAGAGATAGGGACACATGTCTTCAAGCGGGCGCCCGAATTCAAGTTTGGGATTCAGCTTCTGCGCCGTGTCAATCAAGACATTCACGAGGATCGGCCCCTCATGCGCGAGCGCACTTTGAATTGCTTTCTGCATTCCCTCCTGTTTATCCACGGTCATCGCGTCTATGCCGTAGGCGCGCGCGATTGCTTGGAAGTCCGGCATTGTATAGTCGCCTTCGGGCGCCGACGCATGGTATCTCCCCCCAAAGTACGCGTCCTGAAACTGCTTGATGATGCCCATGCTGCGGTTATTTAAGATGAATATCTTCAAGGGAAGTTTGTAGTGCGCGACGGTCTGGAGCTCCTGTATGTTCGGCTGGAACCCGCCGTCGCCGTCAATGCAGATAATCTGTTTCCCGGGGCGCGCGAACGCGGCGCCGATTGCAGCCGGAAATGCGTACCCCATCGGCGAGTTCCCGAACGTGGAGATGACGCGCTGCCCCTCCTTCACC
>JACQKW010000011.1 GCA_016204385.1 Candidatus Liptonbacteria bacterium
CCGCCTGCCTCCATTACATACGGAAGAATGGATGACGGGTCGGTCCCGCCGAGGACACCGGTGTTGTTGAATGTTACCGTGAGTCCCCGCGTATCGCCGACAGAAAGTTTCCCGAGAAGCGCGCTTTCTACGAGCTCATGCGCTCTCTTCGCAAACGAAGGAAAATCAAGTTCTTCGGCGTGATGAATCACGGGAATCACCAGATAATCCTCCTGTGGGTCTTTCTTGTCGGAAACCGTAACAGTGATGCCGATGTTAATGTGCGGCTTCAAGACTTTCCCGCCCGCGTCCTCGTCCCAATAGCCGTTCAGGATGGAGAAACGAGGGCCTTGAAGAAGCTTCACCGCGAGATAGGCAAGATAGGAATCGTACCGAAGTTTAATTCCGGTCGCCGCGAGCCACACTTTCGCTGCCCGCTTGTGGAATGAGACGAGGTCCGTGATGTCCACGGGCTTCGTTTTGTCCCCCGCGTGGGGAATCTCGCGCCAACTTCTTTCGAGAAGTCGCGCGATTTCCTTACGGCGGAATGAGGAATGGTTTGTATTAACTTCTTCTTTTGTTAGCGCGCGCAACACTTCGCGTTCTTTCGGTCTGCCAATCATCTTGCCGAGGTCTTCTCCCGGAGGACCGATACGCATGTCTTTGGGTTCATTCTCTTGCGCTTGTGTCCGTACGCGCAATTCTTCAGTCATTTCCGCGACGGGCTCAAGGTATTCCTTAAGCGCAACAGCGTTTTGCACATCCTTGTAGAGAATAAGCCCGCCATCGCCGCTTCCGGAAATACCCGCGAGGTCAATTCCTTTCTCCCGCACGAGCGCGCGAGCGGCGGGGACTGCGCGAATCTCGCTTGTTTCGCCGCGCGCATTTCTCACATCTTCCGCGCATATACGCCCGCCAATACCTGTGGGTTGGAGCGTCGCCATATTAACGCCTGTCTCTCCCGCCATCTTTCTCGCAAGCGGCGTCATGCGTATGCGACCATTACCGCCTTCGTTCTCCCATAATTCAACCGGACTTTCTAGAGAATCCAAGCAGCCGGCTTCTATTTCTCCTAGTGCTGGCGCGAGAATTGCCCCATAGGGCGTTCCAACGGTTTCGCCGTTTGTACTCCACTCTTTCTCCGTAAAAAGAGAAGCGAGACGGCCGGAAGCGGGAGCCGTAATTTCCAAAAGCACCTTTTCCGTTTCAATATCGGCAAGCGCCTCTCCTTCCACGACGACATCCCCTTCACGCTTGTACCAAGTGATGGGGTACTCGCCCGAGAGTTCACCATTATAGGTGCCCGTGCCGCTTTTCGCTACCGCCGAAAGGAGCACCCCGAATGACACTACTTTCATGGCATCTCCTTTAGGAAAATTTCATCAAGTCGCGAACGGCTGTGGCAAGTTTCCGCGAACGGTGCCGCGTGCTTCCGCCTTCTTCGCGCCCCCGTTCATACGGGAGCCGGTCCCACACGAGGTCGGGATCGGTCGGGATGAAGGGAGTAGATGCGCCGAGAACTTTGATGTCTCGCGTTTTCACATGTTCAAGAAACTTGTGACCATTCAAGTCGCCGAGGAGCATCTGTCCGAACCCGAAGCGATAGTAGTCCTCGTGCATCAAGACGGCACGCCCCGTTTTGGCGACAGAAGAAAGAATCAACTCTTCGTCGTACGGCCACACAGTGCGAAGGTCAATAACCTCAACCGAGATACCTTCTTCGGAGAGCTTCTCCGCTTCATTCTTCGCCGCCGCGACGCATGCCGCGCCGTAGGTGATGACCGTAACGTCCTTCCCTTCGCGCACGATATTCGCTTTCCCAAAGGGAATGCCGTACGGCTCTTCCGGCACTTCGGCGTAAAAATCGGAAAGCGACGCCGCGGAAATCTGAAGAAGCACTGCGACTGGTCCCTCGTACTCATGCGCTGTTCGCATAAACCCGACCACTTCGTACGCTGTCGCGGGAGCCACGACGACAATCCCCCGCATGGGCACGAGAAACCGCTCCGGCCAATCTTCGTGAAAGTGTCCGCTTGACCCTTTGTGAACAATGCCGCACGGGAATACCGCGGTTACGCCAAATTTGAGTTTCTTTGAATACCAGTTCGGAGCAATAACATGCGCGAAAATGCGCGCGCCATCCCACCAAAACCCGCCAAATTGAAATTCGCACTTGGGCTTTCCGCCGGCAAGAGCTCTCCCCGCCGCGGTCGCGACGATTGCTTCTTCCGAGATCGGCGTATTGAATATCCGCACCGGGCCGAACTCGCCGTAGACGCCTTTCGTGAGCGCGAGGACTCCCCCCTCCGCATTCGCAACATCTTCTCCGAAATAGACGACGCGCTCGTCTTCGCGAATGAGCGTTTCCACGATCCAAGCAAACGCTTTGTTGTAACCCATGCGCTTCGTCGGCCGGGTTTTGTCCGGAAACAACTCGCGAGGAAACGCGGGGAAAATACTCCGGTCCTTCTCGTCGTCCATCACCGTGATTTTCAGCTCGGTAAGGGTCTCTTGGAGTAGAGCGTCCATTCCGCGACGCTCATAGAGAAGGACTCCGTCAAGCTTTTCCCGCGTCGCAATTTTGCGTTCAAGAATTGTGGATTTCCATAAGCCGTGCACGGGGTCTTTTTCCACCGCCGCGCGGAATTCCCCGAGGTCAGCGCACCCAAAAATGCGCTCAACTTCAAAAAATTCGCGCCTTTCCAATGCACCTTCTTTGTACACGGTTTGGTCGGCATTGTGTCCGGAAAGGCGGTAACTATGCGCCACAATCAAAGTTGACTGCAGGTTCTGCGCGCGGATTATCGCAGCCCATGTTTCCCGGAAAACCGCCTCGGGGTCCGTGCCGTCCACATCCACGCCAACCATATTGCCGTACCCGCAGGCGCGCTTTGAAAGTTCTGACGCGCCGTGCTCGTCGGCTGGGCTGGTATAGCACGCGCGAGAATTTTCGTTAATCACGAAAATCATGGGCGCGCCGCGAACCACGCGGGTTTCATGCGTGATTTTGTCAATCCATTTTTTTTGGAGTCGCGCTATCTCTTCAGGACTGTGCGCGAAATTTGACGCCGCGACCCAGTTCATGCCTTCGTGAACAATCCCCTGTTGCGCCGCGCCGTCACCGAAAAAGACAATGCCGACCGGACGCTTGCGCGCGAGAAGCCCCGGCCATTCGCGGCGGCGCAATTCCTCGGCATAGCCGATCGCAACCATGGCGTTCACTGACATGTCCGAGCACATAAAGGGCATGAGTCTTCTGTCAATCGCGCCCCAGTGCTGGTTGCCATCGCGTCCCAAGTTTCCACCGGTCGCGCGCGCGAAGAAATTTCGGAAAAGGTCGCGGGTAAGCGACGGCCCTTTTTGGAGAAGCATGTCTATCGCCACTGTCGCGCCGAACATGATGCGATGGTCAGGCGCTTTGATTGACTCCTCCAAAATGCCCGCCTTGTGAAGTGCCAAAAAGGAGCCCGCCGCCACAGCTTCTTGCCCCATCGCGACGAGAAGCGGACCAGAAATCGTGCGCCGGTTCATGATGAGCGATTCCTCTAGCGCGCGAGTACGCGCCATGAGAGCGTAGAGCTCCAGCCGGTCTTCGTCCGTAAGGGCGAAAAAGGCGCTGTTTATGTTGTCTTTCATTGTCATTCTCCTCTTTTTTGAGAAACGAAAAAACACTTCCGTATGAGGAGTGTTTTCAACGAGCAAAATCTCTCGCATCAATATGTCATAGAAAATATGCCAGCGCAATACGAAATAGGTATCCGAGATAAGGAGCTTGACAAAAATCAATAAATAATATTATGCTTGTTTTTAGACGTTCCACCACGCTAGCGCATTTCACACCCAACGCGACAAAAAGGAGATGTCATGAAAAGCATTTTCGGACTATTCCTCGCGATTGCCTGTCTCTCTGGTCTGGTGCTCCTGGTGCTCATCCCGTCGGTTTTCGCCGAAGAAAAAACAGCGACAACGCTCTGGCAGGCGAAGACACCGGCGGAATACCTGGACGGTTATCCCGTGGAGTACAGTTTCAACGGATGTTACGTTCGCCCTCACTCAAGCGGAGAGGGAGTAATAATAGATGCGTATGACGATTCCTGGTCTTGGGAACTTCTACTGCACCATATCATCATCAAAAAGAATAGGTATGGTGATGCGCAGAAAAAAGAATCTTTCTGGAACATCGATACTCGTCGGACCGACAATCCAGTCTTCAGGTACACACTGGACACAACCACCCTCCAGACCAATGTATTCTTCGTGAAATGCCGCGATGCCGCGAGGAACCTGCCTCTTGCGGTCAGAAAAGCGTTTCTCGGATATTACGGTCTCGTATCTGAGTGAGCAATGCGCCTTTCTAGAGAGACCCGAGGCGAACGCACAATACGCGTTCGTCTCTTTTTTTTTGCATAGACCTACTGGTTGACCTTGTATTTTTTGCTTCCACAATTTTCATAATTCTATATTCATATTTCATATTTCTCTTTGCCGAAGTTTTGAAAAACCAAGAGAAGCGGGGTGGCAAGGAAGATAGAAGAGTAGGTGCCGGCGATGATGCCCACCGCAAGCGCAAGCGCGAAGTAGAATACTGAGTCACTGCCAAAGAAAAGAAGCACAAGAAGCGCCACAAGCGTCGTGAGCGAGGTGTTGATAGAACGCGCGTAAGTCTCGCGCAAGCTTTTCCCGATGGTCTCCTGGAGCGGCTCGCGAGTGCGCTCTTCATAGTTCCGCCGCACATGTTCGCGCACGCGGTCAAAAACAACGATGGTGTCATGCACGGAGTAGCCGAGAATCGCAAGAAGCGCGGTTATAAAAAGCGTATTCACTTCGGCTCCGAGAAACAGGGTAGCGAGAAACGCAAACAGCCCGGTGGGAACGATGACATCGTGCGCAAGGGCTATGATGGTGATGAGCCCGTAATGCCAGCCGGCAGGACCACGCGCGCCGGCATCATTCGCTTTTTTCCGGAACGCGAACATCACAAAAAGGGTGATTGCGAACAGTACCGCGAGTATCGCATACCATGCTTTCGCGCGAAGCTCCTCTCCTACGGAAGGGCCGACGAGCGTATAGCGCTCTTCGTGAGGCGCGTACTCTCCGCCGAAAGAAAGCAGTGACAAGATTTCTCTATGCTCGGGGATAGTAAGCTCTCGCGTGCGTATCAAGAGTCCACTGCTCCCGAGCTCCTGCACCGAACTTGTTTCTCCGAGAAAATCCTCCACCGCTGAAGCTACGAGAGAGGAACTTGGTCTCTCTCCGCTATACAACACTTCCACAAGCGAGCCGCCGGTAAACTCAATGCTCATCCTGAGTCCGAAAAACAAAATAGAAAAAGCCGCGAGGGCGACCATAAGCCCAGAAAAAAAGAAAAAAGTGTTTTTGTGCTTTACGACAAACATAGATAGTTAAAAGTTATAAAGTTGAAAGTTATAAAGTTAAAAAATAGTTGACTTTTGCTCCTCGTCTCAATAAAATTTTTCTACTTTCTACTTTCTACTTTCTACTTTCTAC
>JACQKW010000002.1 GCA_016204385.1 Candidatus Liptonbacteria bacterium
CATACACACAATTAATATATGGGTGCCTTAAGGCGCGGCGGCTCGTTCGGAAGCTCGATAATTTCCGCGCCCGGCGGAAGAGGGGTGCTCTGCCGGCCTCCCCCTCTAAAAATCACAAAGATCGTGATAAGAGAAAGGAGTACGATGAATCCGATAAGCACGTATGTTGCCTGCCGCTCGTTCTTCACGAGGCCGAGCGAAAGCTTCATTACCAATCGCGCCATGAAAGAGACTTCACCGCCATACGGCGATTCCTCGCGTTCCACGTGAAATTGCACGTCGTTGTCCGGCATAAAAGGAGGCGTCTTGCAATGCGCCTGTCCAATAATTATACCAATTCTCTTCTTTCGTTTAGCGTTAGGACAAAAGAAGACTACAATACTACTAAAGGATTATGATTGTCGCGGATATTCTTATTCTCCTTTTTGGCCTTGTGTTCCTCGTGAAGGGGTCAACGTCGCTCGTGCGGGCTTCTACCGGCATCGCAAAACGGCTCGGCATTTCTGATTTTGTCATCGGGCTGACCCTGGTGGCGCTTGGCACGTCCATCCCGGAGCTTGCCTCGGGGATTGTCGCCTCATTTCAGCGCGAGGGCAATCTTGTCATCGGCAATATCGTCGGAGCAAACATGGCAAACATCGCCTTAATCGTAGGCATTGCGGCGCTCATCGCTCCGCTTAAGACCGCGGAAACGATGCTCAAGCGGGATGGCTACATTATGCTTTTTGCAACATTCCTCTTTTATGCGTTCGCGCTCAACGGGACGATTTCGCAGACGGAGGGGGTTATACTCCTCTTTTTATACCTTGCGTATATCGCGTTCCTTTTTGAGGCGAAATCAAAATCAAAGCGACACTATCAATTCAAGGAATTTTTGCGTTACTTTTTGGGATTCGGGTTCCTTACCGCGCTCTTCAGGAGCACGCACATAGGACGGCTGCCGGAACGCGAACATCCTCTCGAACAGCCGAGTACGGGAACATTTCTCAAAAATTTTCTCGTCTTTACCATAAGCGGCATTGCGATTGTGTTTGGAGCGAATCTTGCCGTGGGAAAAGCGATTGCGATTGCGGATTTTTTGAGCGTTCCGACCGCGCTCGTCGGGATTCTCTTTGCGCTTGGTACGACCCTGCCCGAGTTCAGCGTCTCAGTTGCCGCGGCGCGCCACGGCCATTCCGACATCGCGATCGGGAACATCATCGGCTCAAACATCACCAACATTTTTCTCGTTATCGGCGTTGCGGCTTCCATCTTTCCTCTTCCGGTTTTGAAATTAACCCTCTTCTACGCAGGCCCCGCGCTCATTGTGCTTACCGCGCTCCTTTTGGTGTTCATCAAAACAAAATGGGAAATCAGGAGGAACGAGGGGGTTATTCTTATCGCCCTGTATGCGTTATTTCTCATACTGATGTTCCTTTGACAACTCTTCGGGGCCATCGCTTTTAAAAAAATTACACATCTGCTATCATCTCGTTAATGGAACAGAACGCGCCGGGGCATCAGGAAGGAAAAGAAGCGTACGAACGAAAAAAGGAAGAGAGGCTGAAAGCAAAGACGGCCGCATCCAAAACGGACAAACGGCGGTGGTTTGTAAAACGCCTTTTCCGCGTGTATCTCGGCTGGATTCTCGTCGCAGTCGGCGCTGCGTATGCGATTACGAATTATATACAGGGCACCGCGCCAGTTGGCCAAGATTTCAGCAAAGCCATTCCTGAAATGACCCGCGAACACATTGCAGTCGGCGCTGCGCACCCGGCGTACAATTCAAATCCGCCGACATCAGGATGGCATTACGGAGAAACCGCGCGCACCGGCTTTCGCGATAGCGCCGTACCCGACGAACATATTATCCATAATCTGGAGCACGGCAACATCTGGATTTCCTATCATCCCCGCATACCGCAGGAGATCGTGGAATCTCTTAAAACATTCGCCGGCCCCAAGGTTATCATTGCCCCGCGCGAAGCAAACGATTCTGACATTGCGCTTGCGGCATGGGGACGGCTTGATACGTTCAATATTGAAAACAATATCCTCGACGAGCAGCGCATTCGCGATTTCATAAATCGCTATATAAACAAGGGCCCTGAACAAATTACGACGCCCGCTCACGGAGGCGTATAAACAAAACAGCCCCGACCTTGCGTCGGGGCTGTTTTGTTTAATAATTCCCTTTTCTAAAGGATCTTCCTTGGCGGTAACAATCGCGACACTTGATCTGATCAATGCGATTCGCGTCGGGTTCAAAGGGAAGTTCTTTGATGGCTGTCCCGCACTTTCCGCACTTCCAGTCTCCCTGATACATCTTTTTCTGAAAACCGCCTTCGTCTTGTTGAAATGCCATTTTCCTTATGTGTTGTTTTTCGACCTTATCCGAGATCAAAGGCAAAATGGCATTATCGTTCAGCCGTTTTTACCCAAATCACGTTATGAAGGCGATTATAGTAAGAGGATTTCCGCTTGTCAAATACGCGCATATCCCCAAGAAAATGCCCCGCCATGGCGGGGCTGTTTTACGTCGCGGCCGGATTCAAAAGTTCAATGTGCGCCGTGCCTTTGTCGATCGCAATGTTCCCGAAAAAGTCGATCCACGCGACGATCCCCTGTTCGTTGCCGTCCGGGTTTGTCCCGGGCTTAAAGTTCTTTTGGGTTGCGCTTCCCGCGATGTCCCACCGTATCAGGGGGATTTCCTCGAGGCTTCCGTCAACAAAACAGCGCCAGCCGTATTGATCTCCTTCGCGGATTCGTTTTGCGTTTCCGGCAATGCGGATCCACGCTCTTTCTTTCTTATACATGGTATCTCCTGCTCCTTATGAACGCGTGCCGTGACCATCATACCCGATTGCGGTTAAAAAGGAAAGCGCTATAATAGAAAATGTTTCATCGGTAACAAAAAAAGCAAAAGGTCGTATCATCTGTCATTACCCGACATAAACGAACGAATAAAAAATTATCTTGGAGGCACAATCATCATCGTCCTCCTTGCATTCGCGTATGCGACGGTCAGTTTTGTCCGGACATACGGCCGCTCCATTGAGCCGTCGTCGTTCCGGAGTTTTGCGGTGCAGGGCGAAGGAAAGGTGGTTGCAGTCCCCGACGTTGCCCGTTTCACTTTCAGCACCATCACCCAAGGCGGGCTTGACATCGCGGCACTCCAGGCAGAAAACACCAGCAAAGTAAACAAGGCAATCGCCTTTGTAAAATCAAACGGCGTTGATGCAAAGGACATCAGAACGGAGAGTTTCAATCTTGAGCCGCGGTATCAATATTTCAGCTGTCCCCGGACCGGCGGCCCGTGTCCGCCTCCTGAAATCGTGGGGTACACCGCACGGCAGACCGTTTCAATCAAAGTGCGCGATTTCGCAAAAATCGGCGCACTGCTCTCGGGCGTGGTTGAAAACGGCGCGAACTCGGTATCCCAATTGTCCTTTACCATTGACGACCCGTTTGCCGTAGAAAACGAAGCGCGCGCCGAAGCAATCGCCAAAGCGCAGGAAAAAGCAAAAGCGGTTGCCCGCGCCGCGGGATTCCGGATCGGCCGCCTCATCTCCGTTGATGAAGGATATACGCCGATCTTCAGGACGTTTGATAAAGCGGAAGCGCTCGGCTTCGGAGGCGCAGCGCCGGCCGCCGCTCCGTCAATTGAACCCGGCTCGCAGGAAGTCATGGTAACCGTAACACTGCGGTACGAAATACAGTAACATCTTCTCCCAAAGAATCGTTGTGCCGTGATATACTAAAAGAGTTGGACACCCAACTCTTTTGTGTATGAAGAAATACACCGCATCATTCCTTGTTTTTTTGATCCTCGTCGCCGGAATGCCCGTTGCAAGGGCGCAAGAAAACACCATCGCAATAGAAAATGCCCTTATTTCGATCCTCAGACAGGTTGTCGCCCTGCTTCTTGAACAACTGCAAATACTCCAAACGCAGCTCGCGCAGGAATTACAAAAACGGCAGGAAATTGCTTCGGAACAGCCCAAAAAAGAAGAGCTTCGGCCTCTTAGTTCACAACCAATCGCTTTTTTGAGCTGTTTCTTTACGGTAAAACCGGGGAGGGAATCGTTTGCGTCCGCTCAGCGGATCGCCCGGGGTACCGGCACCGTTGTGCATCCCGAGGGATACATCCTGACCACGCGTCATCTCGTTGACCCCGGCTGGGCAGTCGCCGCGTATCCAAACGACGCCAATTTCAAGGACTTCAAAGACCTTTCCGACAACTATGCGTTTCAATCCTGCGAGGTTTCCTCTCCGGACACCGAAACCCTGCCGACACGCGAGGAGATAAAATTTTCAAACCCGAAGCTTCCTGCGGCTCAGGCGCGCTATAACGCCGTACTCCATTTTCTTCCTCCGCAACGCGACGTGAGCGCAAAAGAATTCAACAATCTTGATTTCTCAATTCTTAAAATTAACGAGCGCATCAACTGCGCTCCCGGGACAACCTCGTGCGATCTTCCCAATGCATATCCGCATATCGCGGCGCAACAAGAGGCGCCGGATGTGCAAACGGCCGTCAACGTGGTGAGTTTCGGCTATCCCATTGAACAAATCGGGGGATTCGGACGCTCCGAGCTTGAAGGGATTGTCGGCACGCTCACCAAATATTTCGGAGGGGATGAATTGTTCTACAATAAACCGCTTTCGTTTGAGTGGACGGCGGATAATGCGCGTCCGGGCTTCTCCGGTTCTCCCATACTTTTTGAAAATCGCATCATCGGAGTAGAGCTTGGGGCATCGCGGGACAACCCGCAAACAAATTACGCGCTCGGCATGCCGGCAATTGCCGAAATTTTGAACGCACACGGCCTCGGGAATGTGTTACCATAGTACACACCATGATTGAAATTGCGCTTTTAATCCTTAGTGTAATCCTCAGCGCCGTATTGGTGTTTCTTCTCGTAAAGCGGCTCGCGCCGCGAAAAGACGACCAATCATTTGTGCTCCTTCAAAATCAGATGAATGAAATCGCGCGCACGGTTGACGCAAAGCTCGGAGAGTCAACGAAGCTCATGCAGCGGCAATTCGGCGAGAGCGCGCGGATCATCAAGGATATCACGCAGGAACTCACCAAAGTCGGCGAAGGCCAGAAACAGGTGATGAACGTCACGGAACAGCTCAAATCGCTCCAGGACATTTTAAAAAATCCGAAACAACGCGGGGTGCTCGGCGAATACTACCTTGAAACCGTGCTGAAGAACGTACTGCCGCCCGGCACATACCAGATGCAGTACGAATTCAGGGACGGGATGATTGTTGACGCTGTCGTTTTTGTAAAAGACAGGATTATTCCGATAGATTCAAAATTCAGCCTGGAGAACTATAACCGCCTTCTTGAAGCGGAACATCCGCAGGAACGCGCGCGGCTTGAGGAGCTTTTCAAGGCGGATCTCAAAAATCGGATTGATGAAACCTCAAAATATATCAAGCCGGAAGAAAACACCATGGAGTTCGCCTTTATGTTTATTCCTTCCGAAGCGATCTATTACGACCTCCTGGTGAATAAAATCGGCGCGGTAAAAGCAAATACGCGCGACATGGTTGAATACGCAATCAAAGACAAAAAGGTGATTATCGTATCCCCCACCTCGTTCCTGGCGTATCTCCAGACCGTGCTCCAGGGATTAAAAGCGCTCCAGATTGAAGAATCCGCAAAGGAAATACGGCAGCGCGTGGAAGAGCTTGGACGGCACCTTGCAAGCTATGAATCCTTTATGGAAAAGCTGGGCACGCATCTCGGCACTACGGTCAATACGTACAACCGCGCGTACAAAGAATTGGGAAAAATCGACAAAGACGTGCTGAAAATCACCGGCGAAGCGGCCGGGGTGGAGCCGCTCGCGCTTGATCGGCCGGAAGAATCGGGAGACGCGGAATAAAATCCCTATTTTTTACGCCTACGGAGGAACGTCGGGATGTCCCAGATGTCGCTTTCTTTGTCTTTCTTCTTTTCCTTTGCTTTCGGAACAGCCGCCCCCTCTTTCTCGCTCAACGCCGTTTCCGGCGCCGCACTTCCCTCTTTTGCCCCGTGCCCAAGGTCTTTTCGTCCCTCTCCGAAGTAGGTTCCAAAAAGAGAGTTTGGCTGCGCGGTTTCGCTGAAACCGGTTGCAATAAGCGTTATTTTCAGGTGCTTTGCGCGCAATTTCCTGTCATAATAGGCGCCGAAGATGATCCGCGCTGAAGGATCTGCCGTTTTTGCCACGATATGTGCCGCTTCGTTGACCTCGTTCATTTTTAAATCCCGGCCGGACACCCCCAAAAGAATTCCCCTTGCCCCTTCCGGATTTACGTCAAGAAGAGGCGAATTGAGCGCCTGACCCACCGCTTTTACAACCCTGTCTTGTCCGCTTGCAATGCCCATGCCGACGATGGCGGAGCCCGCATCCGCTACGATAGTCCGAACATCGGCGAAATCAACGTTGATGATGCCCGGGTTCATAATAAGCTCCACGATGCCCTTCAAGGCGTTCCGCAGGACGTCGTCTATCGCCTCAAAAGCTTTAATAATCGGGGTCTCTTTGCTGATAACCGAAAAAATGCGGTCATTCGGGATGATAACAAGCGCGTCCACCTTCTCTCTCAGCTTCACAATTCCCTCTTGCGCGATCCGATCGCGCTGGCTGCCCTCAAACGCAAACGGCCTCGTCACAAAACCGAGCGTCAGCGCGCCGCTTTGCTTTGCAACCTCCGCGACAATGGGGCCCGCTCCCGTTCCGGTGCCCCCTCCCAGACCCGCGGCGATAAAAACAAGGTCTGCGCCCTTGAGCGCCTCGCTGATGTCGGAACGATTCTCTTCTGCCGCTTGCCGCCCCACGTCGGGATTCATCCCGGTACCGAGTCCTCCCGTGAGACTCCGGCCGATATACACCTTGGTCCGCGCCTGACAATGGTTCAAATCTTGGTGGTCGGTGTTAATCGCAATAAACTCAACGCTTCGCGGAAAATGGCCTATCATGCGCGAAATAATGTGAGAACCGCCCCCTCCCACTCCTATCACTTTGATCTTTGCAAGATCATACGCCGAGGAACCGTTTTTCTTCGCTTTATGCGGCATGGTTATGGTAAAAAGTAACGGACGATGTTTTTGACGCTAAATCGCGAAAGCGGACTCATGGGGCGCCACCGCTCTTGTTCCGTTCCCCACAGAATGAGGCCGAACGCGGTGACAAATTCAGGATCTTCAAAAAACTCGGAAAAATCTTTGTTGTCGGTCGCCCATTCGGCATCTATGGCTACGCCGATCTGGCTTGAAAGTTTGAGTTCTCGTTTTATGAGCGCGGTCAGTCCCGGCAATTTTGCGCCGCCTCCCACGAGCGTAGCCCCTCCCGGCAGCCGTCCTGATTTCCCCAGTGACTTGAGCTCATTATTAACAAATTCGCATATTTCCGCAAGTCGCGACTCTATTATCTCCGCAATGAACCTCCGGGAAGCCACTTCTTTTGCTTCCTTCAAAAAACGGGAAAGTTCCACCGACTCTTTCATGCTTACCTCCCGCGCGATTGCATACCCGCAACTCACTTTCAGATTCTCGGCAATCGGAACCGAAATCTTGAGACCGACCGCAAGATCTTTTGTAATATTGCCTGCGCCAACCGGAAAAATTGACGTTCCGATGAGCTTATCCTCCTCGTACACGCTCATTGCGGTAGTCCCGAAACCAACGTCAATAAGGACCACTCCAAGATCTTTCTGGCTCTTGCTCAGAACCGCGCGGCTTGCGGCAAGGGGCCCCAACACCAAGCCGCCGACCTGGCCTCCCCCCAATTCAATAGCGCGCATCAAACTCTTCACATGCGGAGTAAACACGTTGACAATCAGGGTGTTTAATTCCAGGCGATTGCCGCTTAAACCAAGCGGGTCGGTGATATCCCCAACCCCGTCAACAATAAACTCCCGTATCACGTTGTGAAGAATCATCCGGTTCTGCCCGAGCGTCAGCGCCTGGCTTGCGCGCACCACGCGGTCAACGTCATCCTGATAAATTTCGGCGTCAACGCGCGAAACCGCCGCGATCCCCCGCGATTGTTCTGCGTTTATCTGGGGACTTCCCACGCTTACATAGAGGTTGCTGAGAGTTCTCCGCGAAAATTTCCTCACCTCTTTCAGCGCGCGCGAAATGGCTTGAGAGGCCTCTCCGATGTCAACGACAACGCCTCTTCGAAGCCCCGCCGACGGCTCCTTAAATACGGAACGCAAAATGGGACGACCGTCCTTCTGCCGTTCTGCGACAGCGACTTTTATCGCCGACGTGCCGACATCTAGACCAACGAGGAAATGTGTTGCCATAATTGCTTTTCTCTCTGCTCCATGTTCGCGATATCGCCTTTTTTCTTGTGCAGATATCCCAATAGGTGAAGTAAACCGTGAATGAGAAGAAAAATCAATCCTTTGAAGTCGCCTCTGGATGCCGTTTGGTTAAGATATATCTCGCCAAGGTAGCGAAGGCGGCTCTCCGGGTGAGGAAAATTTCTTGAATCCGGAAAGGCAAGCACATTCGCAATTCCTTTTTTCCCCGGAAGAAATCGCTTCTTGAGCGCGGTGATGGCTTTATGCGGCAATAAAAAAATTTCTACATGGACTCCCCGTACGCTCTCTTCCCGTAAAAGCCGCCGGGTGATATCTTTAATCTTTTTTTTCCGCGCATCCGCTATGCCCCTCCCCCACACCAGAACTTCATTTGTACGCTTCATTACGAAGATCCAAGTTTCTCTTTTACTGTGCTGCTTACCGCCTTGCCGTCCGCGCGCCCTTTCAGCCGCTGCATCACTTCTTTCATTACAGACCCAAAATCATTCATACCGCCACGTATGGCCTCATCAACCGCTTTTTCAATCTCTTCCTGGCTTGCTTGTTTTGGGAGATACAACGTAATGAGCGCCGCTTCTTTCTCTTCCCGTTCCGCCAAATCCTCACGCTGGCCCTTGCGAAAGAGCTCCACTGATTCTTTTCTTTTTTTAAGTTCCCGCTGAAGCAGCGCAACGACCTCGTCCTCGTCAAGCTCCGATTCTCCCTTTTTCCCCTTTTTCTCAATCTCCTGATTGTGAATTTGCGCGAGAAGAAGCCGCAACGCGGAGATTTTGTCTTTCTCTCCTTTCTTTAAGGCATCTTTGAGATCGTCGTTTATTTTCGTTTTAAGCGGCATGGGAAAGAAACGCTAGAGAAGGCCCAATTTTCGAAGACGCGCAATTTCTTTCTTCTTTTTTTCGCGGTGATGCGCCGACACCCTCTTTTTTTGGCGGCTCACCGACCGACGGCGAAATCTGCGTTTTTTTGCTTCGCGCAGTATCCCGCTTCGCTTCACTTTTTTGGTAAAACGAAAGAGGAGCGCATTCGCCGATTCTCCTTCTTTTTTCTTAACTTCAATCATTGTGTGTTCTTTTTGTTCATTACCGACCGTATCCGTTCGCCAATCTCGCGGAGGGGTTCGGCGGGCGGATTGTGCACCACGCTGTGAATTGAGCCGCCTCCGTCGCCGTGGAATCGCGGTATTACATGAATGTGCAGATGTTCAACTGTCTGCCCGCTTGCCTCTTTATGATTTATCCCCATCGTCAGCCCGTCTGCATGCACGCTCTCCGCTACGCCCTCCGCCACTTTCTTCAAAGCAAGAAAAAGGGGGCCGATCTCTTTGTCCGGAACTTCAAAGATGGTCGGGTAGTGTTTTTTGGGAATAATAACGGTGTGCCCTTTTGCAAGCGGCCGTATATCAAGAAACGCATGCGTCCATTCGTCTTCGTACACAACTTCGCTTGAAATCTTGCCCCTTGCAACTTCGCAGAAAAGACAGCTGTTCATTTCTCTTTCAAACGCTTTTTGATTTCGTCAACCATTTTACTCATAGAAATATTTTCCTGCAAGCTGTTGCGCAAATCGCGCAGGATGACGCTTTCCTCGTAAATCTCTTTTTGCCCCAAAATCAGCGCGAGCGAAAACCCCTCCTTGTCCGCAATTTTAAGCTGTGCCCGAAGCGATTCTTTGCCAAACGCCTCGGTAACCGCCAAGCCGGCGGACCGGAGTTGTTCCGTCAGCTTGAGGGCCTTCCGTTTCGCCAATTCTCCCACATAGATTACAAAAACCCTCTTTTGATTTTTTGCGGGGAGGTTCACTTTTTGCGCTTTCATTGCCTCAATAAGACGCTCGTATCCAACCGCTCCGCCAACCGCAGGGGTAAGTCTGCCGCCGAGTTCTTCAAAGAGATAATCGTACCTGCCGCCTCCGAGCAGCGCTCCCAGTTCGGCCCCCGGTCCCTGTTGGACCATCATTTCAAAGACGGTGCGGTTGTAGTAATCAAGACCGCGAACGAGCTGATTATCAAGGCTATACGATATACCGAGCTCATCCAGATACTCAAGAACTCCTTTGAAGTGCTGGCTGCATGCGCTGCAGAGTTTGTCCAAAAAGTTCGGCGCGTGCTCTTTAAACGGCTTGCAATTTTCGTTTTTACAGTCAAGAAGCCGGAGCACGTTCGCGTTAAGCCGGCGCTGACAGTCGGCGCACAGCTTTTGCTCGTGGCGTTTATAATATGTCTGAAGTTGCCGCTTGTAAAAGGGACGGCATATCCTGCAGCCGATGGAATTTATTTTCAGGACAACGTCTCCGATCTTGACGTATTTTAAAAGACGATCAAACACGAGAATGACCTGCGCATCAAAGATGGGGTCGTTCGGACCGCCGATAATCTCAAAACCGGCTTGGGTGAGCTGGCGGTATCGTCCCGCCTGCGGGCGCTCATGGCGAAAGAACGGCCCTTCATAATAGAGCCGCAACGGCTGACCCAAGCGGCTCATGCCGTGCTGAAGATAGGCGCGGACAAGCGGCGCCGTTCCTTCCGGCCGCAGCGCAAGGACGTCGCCTCCTTTTGTCTTAAGCATATACATCTCTTTCTGAACCACGTCGGTTTCTTCTCCGATGCCTCTTTGAAAAAGCTCCGCCGATTCCAGAATTGGCGTATCAATCCTTAAAAAGTTATACGTGGCTGCCATTTCTTCAACTGCTCTCCTCGTTCTGTTCCACCACGGCTGGTCGGCGGGCAATACGTCGTGCATCCCTTTGGGGACCTGAAACGCGAGCGTTTTCTCCGCTCCTTTGATTTTTTTTACTTTTGGCTCTGTCTTTGCGGCGCCTTCAGCTTTTTTATCGGATGTCTTTGTAAATGACATAGAGGAAAAATAATCTTGCCTAGTATTCAGGAGCGGCAAACGCACGGAAATTATTCAGGGGCCACAGCCGAAGACGAACCAGCCCCACAATCTCTTCCGAGCGCAATGCGCCCCATGTGCGCGAATCAAAACTATAGGAACGGTTGTCTCCCAACACAAAATATTCCCC
>JACQKW010000012.1 GCA_016204385.1 Candidatus Liptonbacteria bacterium
CTCCAAGGCCGCTAGGCCGGTCTTACCCTCCCCAAACGGCATGCAGTGAGATCATTGTGTTGTTGTGGGATAGGCGTCGATAAATGCGATGGGCGCGGTCAAAATTGCGGAAACCGGCAGATTCGCTATAATGGCTGCAAAAGCGAGAAAATACTAGCCGATGTAGCTCCCGCCTTCGTCCCGCTAAGCGGGACTACGGACGGGCAAGCAATGGCAGACATACTTGACCTGTCAGTCATTCGCCTTTGATGCCGACGTAGCTCAGTGGAAGTAGCTCATTGATAGAAAAGGTTTTAAATTTCGACCACTACTAATCTTGATTTTGGTCGTAGGTTTTGTATAATTGGGTGTATGCCGATGCCTAAGAAACCTAGAGAAGATTGCCTTAGTTGCGGGAAAGAAACATCCCGGCCGGGTTACAAGTATTGTAGCAATACATGTCAAGTTGAATATCAATATCAGTCTTACATTAAAAAGTGGAAGGCTGGTAAGGAGAATGGATTGCAGAGTATTGGTATAGTTTCGGGCCATATTAAGAGATATCTAAGGAGAAAGTTTGGAAATAAGTGTTGCGTGTGCGGATGGGTAAGGATCAACCCAAAGACTAAGCAGGTTCCTTTGGTTGCGGATCATATTGACGGTAATTGGCGGAACAATACTGAAAAAAACCTTAGATTGCTCTGTCCTAATTGTGATTCGCTAACTTCTACTTATGCTGGATTGAACAGGGGAAATGGAAGGAGGGGTCGAGTTTTGAGTGAAAGGGCTAAAGAAGGTCGTTTATTTGTGAGGCATATAAGCCGGAGTAACTCAGTGGTAGAGTAGCTGTTTCGTAAACAGCAAGTCGCGAGTTCGAATCTCGCCTCCGGCTCCAAGATTTGACTTTCGGGCAGAACACCGACTTTTTGGTGGGCGGCGCTGTGCGCCGCCCACCAAAAAGAGGGATAGAGAGATGTTTTTTGCAATCTGTTCGGAGAGATGGTATGCTGATCCCGCGGTTTGCATAGCACACATAACGCGAACGCACACATGAACGATCATCTGAAGGACCAGCTCAAGGAGTTGGAACTGGAAACCCGCCGCTTAGGCGGGCGGCTTTGACGTCGCGGCGAAAGAGAAAGAAATTTCGGGCCTTGAGGCCGCGATTGGTGCGCCTGAGTTTTGGGAAAATCGGAAAGAGGCAGAGGAAAAGCTCAAAACGCTGGGAGAGTTGAAGGACCTTGTGGACCGGTATCGCGCGGTCCAATCGGAGGTGGCGGCGCTCCAGAAGTCGTTTAGCGAAGAAGGATTCTTCGCCGCGCAGAAGAAATTGCGCGAGTTGGAAATTCGGGAGTTGTTTCAAAGTCCCCACGACAAACAGGACGCCATAATCGGCGTCTATCCGGGAGCGGGAGGAGACGATGCGGAAGATTGGGCGCGGATGCTGTTTGAGATGTATGAACGGTATGCGGCGGGCCGCGGGTGGCGGACGGTGCTCGTGGACGGGAATCCGAACCGGCGCACGATGGAGGTACAAGGCGCCTTCGCATACGGCTACCTGAAGCGGGAGAGCGGCGTGCATCGGCTGGTGCGCATCTCGCCGTTTTCCGCGAAGCAGCTGCGGCATACGTCGTTTGCGCTTGTGGAAATCCTGCCGGTACTGCCCAAGGTGGACGAAGCGAAAATCCAGATTCCCGACAAGGACTTAAAGATCGAATTCTCTCGTTCCGGCGGCCCGGGCGGCCAAAACGTGAACAAGGTGGAAACCGCGGTGCGCGTGGTGCATCTGCCCACGGGCATCTCCGCCGCCTCGCAGGCAGAACGTTCCCAGGCGCAGAACCGCGAGCGGGCGCTCGCCTTGCTCAAGGCGAAGCTGTTCCGGCTTATGGAATCCGAGAAGGCAAGCGAGCTCTCTGCGCTGCGCACCAAAGTCAAGCCGGAATGGGGAAATCAAATCCGCTCGTATGTACTGAATCCTTACAAGCTGGTTAAGGACCACCGCACCGGCGTGGAAACGACGCGAGTGGAGGAGATTTTGGCGGGCGATCTGGACGCGTTTATTGAAGCGGAAGTGGAGAGCGTCCGCGAATAATGCACGATGCCATTTGAGGCATGGCGCATGTGGTGGAAATTTCAAGCGGGTTATGCTAATCTAATTACTCACGACGGAGCGCGCATTGCTCTGTCGTGCATGCCGTTCAAGCGGCTTCATCTTCCCCGTAGTTACCATGATTTCGTTCCAGGGCGTATACAAGATATACAATACCCATTCGGTGGCGCTTGAAGACGTGAACATGGAAATCCACCGCGGCGAGTTTATATCGCTCGTGGGGAAATCCGGCGCCGGTAAAACCACGCTCATCAAGCTTCTGGTGGGGGAAGAGAGGCCAACCAAGGGGCGCATTTTTTTCGCCGAGTACGAAGTCGCAAAGCTTTCCAACAAGGAACTGCCGTTCTTCCGCAGGCATGTAGGGGTCATTTTTCAGGATTTCCGGCTGTTGCCCACCAAAAACGCGTATGAGAACGTGGCGTTCGCGCTTGAAGTTGCCGGCAGGCCGCAGAAGGAGATCACCGAGCTCGTGCCGCAGGTGCTGGATATGGTGGGACTCATCGACAAGCTGCACAATTTTCCTCACGAACTCTCCGGCGGGGAAAAACAGCGGGTGGCGATTGCGCGCGCCATGATCCACCGGCCGGAACTCGTCATTGCCGACGAGCCCACCGGCAATCTGGATCCGTTTCACACGTCGGAAATCATCAATCTGCTCCTCAAAATCCACGAACTGGGCACTACGGTGGTGCTCGCCACGCACGACAAGGATATCATTGATAATCTCGGCAGACGCGTGGTAACCTTGGACCACGGCCGCGTGATCCGCGACGAGGAAAAGGGAAAATACATATTGGCATAAAATTTTTTCATTCCCGCTGCCATGCTCACCGTTCTCACCCGCATCATCAATTACGGCCTGAAGAGTTTCTGGCGCAACGGGCTTCTCTCCACCGCAACGGTGGCGATTATGGTGTTGGCGCTGATGGTGTTCGGCTCGCTCATTATTTTTCGGGTGGTCACTCATGAGGCGGTCACTTCCATCAAAGACAAAATTGACATCAGCGTGTATTTCAAATCCAGCGTGCCGGAGGACGAAATTTTGGCGGTGAAGCGTTCGCTGGAAAGTTTGGCGGAAGTGAGAAGCGTGGACTACATTTCAAGCGACGAGGCGCTCCTGATTTTTCGCGAGCGGCACAAGGAAGATTCCGA
>JACQKW010000001.1 GCA_016204385.1 Candidatus Liptonbacteria bacterium
CCACAATCGGATCAATGAATTTCCACATCGCGCTCACCTCTCCCCCGCTTACAAATAGCGTCTGGTCGCCTCGTATGCAGTCCACAAGGAGTTTTTCGTACGCTTCCGCATACGGGCGGTCCTCGTCCGCTCCTTTAAAAAAGAAATCGAGCGAACGTTCCTCCAGATCCATCGTAATGCCCGGCTTCTTTGACCAGAATTGCACCGTAATTCCCTCGCGGCCGGAGAGGTGGATCACGAGCCGGTTCTTCAAGTGCTCTTTGGCATCGGGCGGGCAGAGGCACGGCGCGGGATGCCGGAAGGTCACCACCACTTCTTTTGCGTCCTGATCCATGCACTTGCCCCCCTCAAGGATGACCGGTACGCCCTGCCAGCGGGGTGTTTCAAGCTCGGCGCGGATTTTAAAATACGTTTCCGTGGTTGACTGCGGCGAGACGCCTTCCGCCGCCCGGTATCCCTCGTACTGTCCGCGGAACGTGCGCACCTGCGTCTCTTCCTTGGAGAACACGCGGAGCGACTTCAAAATCTCCTCGCGGCGGGCGCGGATCGCATCCGACCGGAAATCAACCGGATGCGCCATCGTCACCAGCGCGAGCATCTGCAGGAGGTGGTTTTGCCCCACGTCGCGAAGCGCACCCACGCCGTCGTAAAAATCGCCGCGTTCCTCCACGCCGATTTTTTCCAAAATCCGCACGTCAATCCGCTCAATCAAGTCCTTTCCCCAGTCGCGCTCAAAGAGATTGTTCGCGAACCGGAAGGTAATCATGTTCTGCACCATCTCCTTGCCGAGGTAGTGGTCAATGCGGTAAATTTGGACTTCGCGGAAAAGTTTCCCGAGAAGTCCATCCAGCGCTTCGGCGGTTTTCAAATCCTTGCCAAAGGGTTTCTCCACAATCACGCGCGTCCACCCCTCCTCCGGAGAACAGGGTTCGGTCAAGCGCGAGGCGGCAAGGTTTTTAAAGATCGCCTCGTAAAACTGCGGAGGCGCCGCAAGATAGAAGAGCTTGTTCGTGCACACGCCCCATTCGCGGTCCACCGCGTCCAACGCCCCTTTGAGGTCGCCGAATCCCCTGACGTTTGTGAAATCTCCCTGCGTGTAGGAGAACAGTCCGAGGAATTCGTCCAATTTCGGCGGCGTGCGGCCTGTCCCCGCGTGGTGCCGCTCCACTGCCTCGCGCACCCGTCCGCGGAACGACTCGTCCGAAAGATTCTGCCGCGAAAACCCCACCACCCGGAACATGGTGGGCAGATGCCGGTGCCGGAAAATATGGTGGAGCGACGGCACGATTTTCTTTGCCGTCAAATCTCCGGTTGCCCCCAGAATCGCGAGGATAGTGGGGATGTTCGCGGTATTCGCCTTTTGCATCAGGGAAGGCGGGTGGGGGCTTCAAGAAGGTAGCCGAGCGCGATACACGCAATACCGATCACCCCGACCACCTGCTCGCGCCGCATGATGGCAAACACGCTCTCGTCAACCCGGTGCGCCCTCCAGAAGCGGAAGTGCACCCGCATGGCGGTATAGGCAACCATAATTTTCCCGACCGTCCCGACCGTAAATCCGACAATATTCAAATACTCCATCAGTCGCATTCTACCACGAGACCGCACACTCCAAAACACCGCAGCTCTCAAACTCCGGTGACTCCATCCATGCGTGATGCAGTCGTCACAATCAGAAAAGGATGCCGAAGAAAAGCGTGAGGAGGACGAGGGCGGTAATGCCCGCGAAGACGGCGACTGTTTTCAAGAAGAGCGCCACGGCGCTTTTCTTTTCGCCGTCCAGGTAGAGCCGGAGCGGCTCGTAGAGAAAGAGATAACCCATGACAGCTGCCGAGAGCGTAAAGAGGGAAATCACGGCAATCGGGATGATAATGGTATCTTTCTCGCCGTGGAGCCCCGGCCCGTAATACATGATTGAGGCGACGAGCACGATGTAGAGCGCCGCGAGGAGCGCATTGAGAAATGGGTTCTTCGTCATTCAGGGATAGTATGCGCTTTGTGAGATTAAACATTCTAACATTCTGCAGAATGTTAGAATGTTTTCATAAACTTGAGAAAGGATCTGCCGTAGGGAGAGAGTGCATGCGCCACCCGGCGGCCCCGGTATGTTTTATTGAGGAGGCCAGCGTACACCAGCGAACGGGTGTGCTGGGAGATGGTCTTAAAATTCGCCCCGAGCCCGTCCGCGATCCTTTCAAGCGCGATGCCGTCGTTTTTTTCTACAGCGAACAAAATGGCAATGCGCCGGTGATTGGCCGCCCCTTTGAAATACCGCTCCAGCTGTTTTGGTGTTTTCATGTTGTCATATGTATAGCGTAACGTATTACCCGCAACATTCCAACGCTCTATAGAATGTTGGAATGTTGCGGGGGGGGTGGCTTATCGTTTCCATCCTTTGATGTGGGGAGAGAAATCAAGCTGATAATCTGGGATGCCTAATGAGAGACCGAATTTCGTCGCCTCGTCGTATTGCGCTTTGCTGTCCCTCTGAATCTTGAACACTTTATCGCGGAAAATAATGTAGTGAGTCGTATCATTTTTGAAATCTGCATACCATGAATGCTCGCGATCTAACGCCTTGTTGATCTTTTCCGCGACGCTCTCCGCCTGATCTTCCGGCACTAGAACGGTATGGAGCGTCCATTGCTTTACCCAGGGCGTTTTGTGCCTTTCCGTCACCTGCTCAACTTGTGTAGATACAATATGAACATCTTTGAGGAAATTTTTATTCTCCAAACTTTCTTCAATAATGACACCGCGGTATGGCATAAATTTATTCTCCTAATTTTTTTGTTGCCAATTAGACAATTAATTTAGTGCACCGAAAATTTCTACTTTTGTAAAATCTTTCCGTCCTCTTTCTCCACGAATATTGAGGATGCGAACAGTATCGATAGTGTCGTCCTCAAAAAGTCCAACTTGCGGATATTTTGAATTATCTTCTCTAATCTGACGCTTGCAAAAGGCATCTATGATAAGCTTGGGGACGTTATCAATGTCGAATCGAACATTGCCGTGCTTAGCAACCGAGATTCCAAACGCCCACCGCTGAACATCGGGGATAGTTGCAGGAAAACTCTTCGCGGCTATCTCTCTTATATATTCCCGTTTTTCTGGATCTGTATGCCCCGGATCCATTCTAGCCCAAGTAAACGCCTTAGGATATTCAAAAACAGATATCAATGTATAGTCGTCATCTAAATCCCATTC
>JACQKW010000014.1 GCA_016204385.1 Candidatus Liptonbacteria bacterium
ATTGGTGAATCAGGCCTTGGATGATCGAAACTGATAGCTAACGGTTAGCGTTTCCTTATTTTCTTATTCGCGCGAATAAGAAAATAAGGAAACGCTAACCGTTAGCTATCAGTTTCGATCATCCAAGGCCTGATTCACCAATTTGTCCGCGATCTTATTTTGCTCCCGCGGGACGTGCTTAAAATCTATCTTCTTAAAATCGAATCGCAGATTCCACACCTCCAAAAAAAGCGGCTGTAAGTCGGGGTCTTCGATCTTATACTCGGCGTTCAACTGCTTCACGATGAGCTCGGAATCCATTCGTACCTCGACATCCATCTCTTTCGTTTTCTTCTTTCCCACCAATTGTTTCGCCTTCTTGAGCGCAAAAATAACCGCGTGGTATTCCGCCTGATTATTGGTCATATTCCCGAGATACTGCGCGTACTCGCGATCCCCTATCACTACCCCGAGCGCGGAAGGCCCAGGATTACCCCGGGAACCTCCGTCCGTGTAAATAATTATCTTCTCCCGATTGAAAAGTGTTTTGCTTGGCATGTTTTATCTCAAAACCATTTCCTTTTGATCTTTCTCCCCTTCACAATAGTTGTGTCAAGTTAACTTGACACAACTAAAAAGGTAATCGATAGATATGGTGGGTGCATGGATGGCTTCATAAAATTAGCCGTTCAGGGCATTTCTGATTTCTGCCACAATCCGCATTATCTCTTTCCGGCCTTTGATTTCCGCGCCGCCCACGTAGCGGTGTCCCCCGCCGCCGTATTTTGCAAGATAGTTCCCTATATGCAGTTTCTTCGCCTCGCGCCTCCGCCATGGATTTACGCCCACCTTTAGGCGAAAATGACGGGGACCACTCGGATACACGGAAATATTATAGATGAGACGCGGGTAAAGATAGTAGGGGGCGAAACGCACTACCATGACGTTCCGCGGAAAAGAATCCATCACTCCCACCTTGCCGAATATTTCTATGTGCGTCTCATAGTAACGCAGTGCTTCCTTCTTCATTTTCTCACTGTCCTTAAGCAGTTCTTGCACGCGCGCGTCCCTCGCGATCTCGCGAAGCGATTTCTCGCCCATAAGTTTTATGAGCCATTCGAGCGGTTTTTTCTTGTTCGATTCGTGGTCAATGAACGCGGTAACTTTGAGCGCGGGTTCTTTCATTTCAACCGTCTGCCGGGCGGACTTGAATGCGGCGCTGTCTATCACATCAAGCCATATGCTAAGTTCCTTGAGGTGCTTCGCGGGTTTAAAACCATGGTGCCTCGCAAGCGCTTTTATCACTTGCCCGCAGCAGGACGGCGCGCTGGGATCCCAGAAATGATAGCGCGTCCCCCGAAAGTTTCTTTTCCATTCCGGCTTAATGAACGTGGTCAGATGATGATCAAACCACCACGTTGTCTTCGGATGATAAATAAAATCGAGAAGAACTGCGGGGCGCGGAAACTTAAACGCATGCCACTTTTCCTTTACGTCGAAATTGAGCGGCACATATCTCTCGACAGAATCTCCGCGCGCTTCCAAAAACACGCGCATCACCGCCGCGGACGCGCGCCCGTCAAAATCGTCGTGGAAATAGATGTCGTAGGTCATAGTTTAAAAATCAAATATCAAAGATTAAAGTTACAGTTAAAAATGTTAAAATTATTTTCTGCCTTTGAGCGTGAGAATACTCGAGGCGAAGATATCGGCTATTTCGACCAATTCCTGCAGAAGTTTTTCAAGCTCCTTGATGAGCTTCAAAACCCAGCGATAAAGCCGCTCCTTAAACTCTTTTTTAAACTTTGCATTGTCACTTTGCATTTTGATATTTTATTTTTGATTTATGCCTACACTACTTCCGCGTTGTAGCACTCTAGACAATACACTATCTCCGGCCGGTCGGGGGCATAGCTCGTTTCAAATTCGTTCGGGCAATGCGCGCCTGGATCGTGAGATGGGTGTGTATTCGCGAGATTTGCATAGACACCGTTTTCGGACCCGCGGCCTGCACACTCGCACTGACGCGGCCAGAGCTTGATCGGGGTGCGCTTCTTCAACCGCTCAAAATGCCTGCAATTCGGGCAAAGCCGAGGGAGCGGTAAGCGCGCAACTTTATACATCGCGAGTTCCTCCGGCAAGATCCTGAACGCCGTCGTGCACTGCTGGTTGCATCTCCCTTTATGTTCGCAACCAATCACTTCGCGTATGATTGCATCGGGAACGTCCTTCACGTTATCCGGAATCGCCATCGCGTCCATGGTAATCTGATAATTTTTGGTATCCAACTCCCGCCACGGATAGCCTCTTTCGTCGGCAATTCCCTTGTGGATCGGAAAGTACTCCTGCGCAAGCGTTTCATTGTAGGCGAAGGGCGAAAGCTCCATGGGATAAAACTCGCCGTAGCGATATGTCCTGCCCTTCTTATCCGTATAGGGCACCCGTGTCATCTGTTCCTTAATTTTTGGCACAAGCTTCTCGTACTCTTCTTTGGAATACCGTTTGTTTAAAATGCAGTACTCCGAATTCTTTAGGCCGACGCAACCAAAGAGATCGTGGGAATTATGGCAGTTCATGACGTACTGCATATCCCGCACCTGATTCCAGCATTCATTCCCGAACTGGACGTTCGCAACTTGGATACCGCTGTTGATTTGTTCATACACAAGTTCTGCGGTCGCGCCCCAAAAGGAGTAATCCATCACATCTTTTGCGTCCAAGATTGCGTAAAGATATTTTCCTTCCTCGACGTTTATTACTGTAAACGACCTTGAGACGTTTTTGGAATTCTCAATCCAGTTCCCGCTCATCCTTGTGCTATGGTGGGTAATCAATGCGGGCACGATGAGATTCTTTCGAAATTCATCAAAGCGTGACTGCATCCCTTGGACGAAAATCGCGCTCCCCAAGCCGTAGCCCGCGATAATCCTTTGGTATTCCTCCTTCGTGTAGGGCTTGTTGAAGATGTGATATTTCTTATTCCGCAGGTTCACACACCCAAAACAATTCTGGCAGTTTACGCAGTTTACGAGAAACCACGAATCACTGCAGTTGTTCGATTCCTGCGAAAAAGCCACGTGGTAGCACTGGAAACAATCTATGCATTCGTAGCATCGTTCTGATTTCTGCACGTTGTAGCCATCCATACACTCTCTGGAATTATTCAGCCACACACCATAACGACAATATTCCGCGACGGTGGTGCCAAAAATAAGATAACAATTCCTCATGTCGGTTACGCGATTAGTGTATTCGCTCTCCACCTGATTTCCCTGTTTAATGACGCCCGGCCGCGGCACCTCTTTGAGGAGGCCGGCGAACTGTTCGAAGAATGGCTTCGAGAAATCGTACTCTCGACCATACTCGAGGGCACTCCACTTGTCCGATAACCAACATTGATAGCAGTACGCTTTGTAGGCAGCATCTGGTGCGTACATCAAAATTTTCATCTCGCCGCAAAGATCGCACTTTCGCTTGTAGAGTGCGCGCTCGTTGCGCCATACAAGGCGTCGAATCAGCCGGCACTCGGGACACCACGTGGGTAGCGGGACATGAATTTGCTCATAAAAAGAAAAATCGTCCGGCTCGATCGTGAACTCTTGCTTGCAATTTTGGCAAACTCGTTGTTCAGCAGTGTTCATAAGATTCTGGAATATTCCAACATTCTGCAGAATGTTGGAGTATCGTTATACGACCTCCGCATTATAGCAAGGTTCACAGTACACGATTTCCTTGCGGTCGGGGGCATACGAAGTTTTAAATTTATTCGGACAGCGACCTTCGGGATGATGCGGGTGAGTAACGGTATTCCGGTAAGCCAGATAATCGCACATACATTGCTGGTCGTAGAGTCGCCATGGGTTTTTCATGCGAAGCCGCTCATAATGCCGGCAGTTTGGGCAGAGCCGCGGCAGAGGGAAATTCTGAGTCCGGTAGAATTCGAGCTCCCGAGGCACGACCCGAAAAGCGGACGTGCATTGATCGAGGCACGTACCTTCGTGTGCACACCCAATCGTCTTTTCTAATATCCCGTCCCTCGATTCACGAATGTGATCAGATACTTCCTTTGGTTTTACATCAATTGCCGGACTTTTCGCTTCCGGATCGCGCCAGTTGTATCCCCTTTTCAATATCTCATCCTTCGAGAGGGGGCGGTACTCTTGGGCAACGCTTTGGTTGTATGCGAAAGGACTCAGCTCTATCGGAAAAAATTCACCATATCGGTAGACTCGTCCCGCTTTACCCTCGTAGGGCATTTCATTCATATGCTTGATGATGCGCGGAACGAGTACTTCGTACTCTTCTTTTGAATACGGTTTGTTGAGGATACAGTAGTGTCCATCCTTCATGCCAAAACAGCCGAAGAGATTAGCGGAACTCTTGCACCAGCCCGCATAGGTACAATCTTGAAGGGCACCGAACGATGCGATTGAAAACTTAAGATTCCGCTCACCCGCCCCCCCACTCACATACTCATACATCAGTTCAGAGCCGACGCCGGTATTGCTTACATCCATGGCATCTTTGAGCTGCAAAACACGCTGCCCGTAGCTTACATCTTCAAGATCGTACCCCTCAAAACATTCCCTAACATTCTTCACATTCGCCAATGCGTCGCCCGTAGCGTTGGCAGACTTCACAATATCTGCATATTTGTGGAGTGCCTTTACGCGCATTTCTTCAAATTCCCCACGCAAGGAATCGAGTGCCGCGAGGCTTCCGGTATTGATCTTCTTCAATTCTTCTCGATATGCCTCCTTCGTCAATTGCCTGTTGCGAAAGACAAATTCTTTGTTCCGGAGATTCGAGCTCATGAAACAATTTCTGGCATTGTGGCAGTCAAAAAGAAACAAGGAGTCGAGGCAAGAACGAACGATCACTGAGTAGTGGGCGTTGTAGTTCTTATCACCATAGACAATCCATGAGCACTTCTCGGAATCGGTGACGTTGAGACAATCAAAAAGTTGGTGAGATCGGTCAATGTTTTTTGAATAAAAGACTTCTTCGCCAATTACCATCGAAAACGAGAGATAACAATCTTTCGCATCACGAATGATGTTCGAATAGGGCGAATTCACGCAGTTTAATTGCCAGAGATTTAATCGTGGCACCTGATCGAATAGTTCCTTAAATTGCAGGAAGAATGGTTTCGAGAAATCGTAGGACCTCCCGTAGCTCAACGGATTCCAAGCATCCGAAAACCAGCAGTCATGGCAAAAAACAGGAAACGGGTTTGAGGGATGGTAGCCGGAGAATATATCTCGCTTGCAGTTGGCACATTTCGTTTTAAAGAGGAGTCGCTCGTTCCGCCACGCATATCGCCTTTGGAGACGGCACGCTGGACAGAATGTGGGCGGCGGGACATCTATTTTTTTATAAAAATCGAAATCTTGAGCGTCTATAACAAAAGACGCTTTGCAATTTTGACAAACTTTTATTTCAGCTTCCATAGGATTTATCTCGTTATGATTGTAGTTTTTCCTTAATGCGGCGGGCTTCGTCCTCGATGACCTCGCCGTCATAGTCGCCGCTGTGGGCGGTCTCCCGGCCATAGGATGGCCTCTTTTGGTCAAGATGGAGACTGAAAAGAAACATGTCCCCCGTTTCTTTGAGGTAGAGGTGGAACCGCGGGTAATCGGCGCCCAAGGGGCGCACGCAGTTCATTTCTCCGTCGGGCGTGTAGCCCAAGGGCCTATACCCGAGCTCACGGGCGACGTTTGCGATATTTAAGCTTCTTACCGGAAGTTCGAATTTCATGTCGGTTTAGACCACAATCATAAATCTAACTTCGCCTAGAGCGCCCGGTAGAGTTCAAGTACGTCGCCCGGGGCCTCTCCCGCGTAAAACCTCGCGGTTTCCTCGCGCAGTCCCAAAAGCATTCTCGTCCTTTCTCGCCATTTCGGATCCGAGATCATAAAATCAATGAGCGCGAGTGTCCGTTCAAGGGCGCCTAAGAAATTTTCTTTGTCTTCCTTCTGCCATCGCGACGCGCGCATAAGTTCGGCGCCAACCATAAGAAGCTGCTCACTTTCTGAAAAACCCTGCACGCGGATCGCGTCCATCAAAAAAGCAATTGCCTGACTACGAATTCCACGGCCTTTTTTACTTCAGGCTTTTGGATTTCCATTGTCCGGTTGCCCACCTCGGGCCGGATGTTCACAAGCGAGATAAAATCTATTTTTTTGGTTTTGGGATAGATGTTCGCGCCCCACAAATTTTTGTACACGGAACCATTGTCTAAAAGCTCCTGCGCGCAATCCATGTGCAACTCACAACCGAGCGCCAATATATTGCGATTAATATCAACAACTACCTTGACGAACGACTCCGACGCATCGAGAACTGTTTTTGCTTTTACGATCATGGGATTTACACTACCTCCGCATTATAACAGGGTTCGCCCCGCACCAAATTCCGACAGTTGCTCTTGCTCATGCACGATTCCCTTCGGTATCGCCTCCGGCTCTGTTTCTTGATGCTCATAGTCTATGCAAAGAATTGGTGCGGGACTTCAGCTGCTTTTCTTCATACGACTTCACTATTGTAGCAGCTTTCGCAGTAGACGACTGGAAATTCTTCCTTTGTGTATACGCTTGGAATTGATCTCCCACAATTTCCACACTCTCGATTTTGAACTTTTCGGTGCTTCGCAATAAATAATAATCTTTTCTGGTGTCGCTCAAACGGAGTCAACCGTGGAATCGGCAGGTTAAAGCGCCGGTAGAATGTGAGTTCCATCGGGATTATGCGATAGGGTTTCCCCGAAGCTTCGCTCTTCAGAACTTTTTCTAAAATACCATCGTTGACGTCTTTGACATCATCGGGAATCGCATAATCAGAAAATGCATAGGCGGTTTCAGATTCGTATTCGTTCCAATTCAGTCCTTTCTCAAAAACCTGTTTTTTATCGAGCGGGAAATATTCATTGGCAACCGTTTCATTGTACCCATAAGGAGAGAGTTCCGGCGGGAAGAATTCCCCATATTTATAAACTCGCTCTCGCTTGTCGAGGTAAGGAGTTGCCGCCATGTGCTTGAGAATCTTTACCATTAAAATCTCATACTCATTTTTTGTGTACTGCTTGTTCAAAATAACATGATTCTTATTTCTCAAACTGATGCAACCAAAACAGTTGTGACAATTCAAGAGAAATTCGGAGTATTCTATATCGGATCCTTGCCGCGGAACGCCCATGGAAAAATGGATACGCGAAAGCTGTTCCGAACCACCCCACACTTCGTACAGCTGTTCGGCTCCCCACACAGATGTCGCATCGTATGAATCTTTGACCTGCAGCGTCAAGAAAATATATCTAGAATCTTCGGTTTTCTCTGCCATCACACACTCACGACAATTCTTCGACTCTTTGAGAAAATTACCTCTCGAGTTCACTGACTTTTGATCAATAAAAACGGCTCGCTGCGGCTTGCTTCTCCAAAATTTGTAAGCCTGCTCACTAATTGCGGTAAGTTTTGCCCGCGAACCAGATGTATTTTCGCTGATAAACGCCTGAAACTTTTCTTTAGAAACCGGCTCATTAAAAATGTGGTACTGCCTATGCCGCAGGCCGGTACAACCAAAAATATTTGAGCAATCGCGGCAGTCAAAAGAAAAATATGTGTCGCGGCAATCAAAGCAGAACGTTGAATAAAAAATCTTATAGCATTTCTCGGAGAGGATGCTTTCGTAGGCAAATTGGCTGTCCATTGTCCAGTAGTTGTCAAAACAATCTTTTCCTCGAAGGACGTACTGATTGTACGCAGAGTCCTCGTTCTTGTGGCCGCCGACATTCAAATAGCAATTTTTGTCATCGAGTTCATAATTGACCCACGGGCTGTTCACGACGTTCTGCTGGAAAAGAGATAAGCGCGGGACCTTAAGCTGTAAATCCCTCCATTGCGCAAAAAATGGTCGCGAAAAATCATAGTCGCGGCCATATGCAAGAGAATCCCATTTGTCAGAGTAATAACAAGTCGGACAGTAAACTGTAAATGGTTTATCCGGCGAGTACACCGCAATGATGTCATCACGACATAAATCACATTTCCTTTTGTACAAAGAGCGTTCGTTTCGAAAAGCTAACCGTCTTTGAAGCCGGCACTCCGGACACCATGTGGGAGGCGGGACCTTGATTTTCTCGTAGAACTGAAAGTCGTCCGGCTCGATCGTGAACTCACACTTACAGTTCTGGCAAACTTTGGTTTCTGATTTCATATTGCTCTCATTTTCCTATTCGCGCGAATTAGAAAGTATGAAAATAGTACTGCATTAATTTCTTTGCGGGTTGGTGCGTTTCAAAGCTTCGATCCCAGGCAGTTTTTCACCTGATAAAAACTGTAACATTGCTCCGCCGCCGGTCGAGATAAAGCTGAATTTCCTGTCGAGGCCGTATTTCTTGAGGAACATCACCGTCTCGCCGCCGCCTACGACCGTAAATGCTTTCCGGTTCCGCACGATCGCCCGCGCAAGCGCAAGGGTGCCCTTCCTGTACCTCCCATCTTCAATAAACCCCATCGGCCCGTTCCAGATGACGGTTCTCGCGCGCGCGAGATACTTCGAAAAATGCCGCACAGTTTTCTGCCCAACATCGAGTATCTTCTTCTCGCGAACAAGGTAGTCAATCGGGAGTATTACATTCTTAAATTTAATAATCTCGCGGATGGCCATCCCCGGATGAGGATCGACTACGGAGTCCCCGATATTGATGCCCAAGATCCTTAAAATCGTGTTCGCGGGCGCGCCGCCCACGAGAAACGTGTCCGCCTTTCCTTTAAAAAACCTCATCACCTTGAGCTTGTCATGCGCTTTTCCTCCGCCGAAGACCATCACAAGCGGACGGCGAGGGCGGCGCATCACGCGCGAGAGATGTTCTATCTCCCGTTCAAATTCGAGGCCTCCGTAACTCGGAAGGTATCTCGTAATCGCATCAACCGATGCGTCGTCGCGGTGCGATGCAGCGAATGCATCATTTATATAATAGTCCCCCAGGGAGGCAAGCTGTCTTGCGAGCTTGGGATTATTGTCATACTCCCCTTTCAAGAATCTGATGTTCTCGAGCACGAATACCGACTCCGGCGCCGCGAGCGCGACCATTCGATTAATCTCGCTAAATCGAAAATGAGGGATGAATTGAACTTTTCTTTTGAGGATGCCGCCTAGAGCTTTCGCGTCGTTCCGCAAACTCAATGCGCGCTTTTTCCCCTTCGGACGGCCCCGATGGCTTACGATGACGATCTTCGCCTTTACATGAAGAAGCAGACGGAGCGTGGGGACGACCGACTCCATCCGCCATTTGTCTTCGGTATTAAAATCAAGCCGTAGGACCGCGGCGCCATGAAGACGGTTTTTTGATATCGCGCGGAGGTATCGCATCATCGCGGCAAAAAAAATGATCTAAATTTTGACATATTATCCGCGAAGGCGGCGGTATATGCTTTCCTCGATCGCCTGCCGGTCCACGCCGTACGTCATTCGGGAATATTCTTTAAGCTCGTGCGCGAACTCGCGGTCTCCCGGCTCAAGCGATAATGTCCTCATGTTGAATGGTTTTGTGGTTTCGCCGCGGACGAGGATACGCACATATGCATTGAAGTTATCAATGTTGATAAGGTCGTTCCGGCTGAATATCGGCTCGAATTGCTTCACGAGAAACTCCGCGTCCTGCACGCCCACGCGGAACACGACTTGCGACCCCACGTTCCCGAAAACCGCATCCCTTGTCTTTTCCGTTAACTGCGCGATGAACTGGTGCGCGACGGTGAGGTTCAAGCGATACTTGCGCGCCTCGGAGAGGATGGTTGAAATCGAGTCGGTGGTGAAGTTTTGAAATTCGTCGATGTAGAGGTTGAAATCCCGCCGTTTGTTCTGGTCCGGGATGTCCACGCGCGAGAGCGCCGCCATAAGGAGCTTGCCGGTCACGACCATGCCGAGCAATGCGGCGTTGATGTCACCGATCCTCCCTTTCGAAAGGTTGATGAGGAGGATTTTCCCTTCGTCCATACAGGCACGAAAATTGAACGCCGACCGCTCCTGGCCGATGATGGGGCGCATATAATCGTTCGAGATGAAATTGTTGAATTTCGAAGTGATGTAGGGCGTCATGTTCGCGAGCGACGCCTCCCCGCCGGCCTTCGCCGCTTCTTTCTCCCAGAAATCTATGACGGACAAGTTTTTTATTCTCGTTACTTTCCGCTTCCGGTATTCCGAATCCACGAATACGCGCGGCACCTCCATAAGCGTCGCGGGCTCGTTCGGCATATCTTCCATGAGAAGCAGGAGCGCATTCCGCATATACTGCTCGAACATGGGCCCCATCGTCTCGGGCGGAAAGAGCTTGTTGAAAATGCCCTGCATTTCATTCACGATGAACGTCTTTTCCTCGGGACGGTCGTAATTGAAGTCGAGCATATTGAGCCCCACCGGGCGCCAGAGATCCGAAGGGTCGAAATAGATGAGGTCCTGCGCGCGATTCTTCGGGATGTATCCCAAAATCGTCTCCGCAAGGTCGCCGTGCGGATCGATCATCGCCACGCCCCGATTCCTTTGAATATCGTCGATCACCATTTTTGTCATGAGCGTTGATTTCCCCGTGCCGGTCTGCCCGACGACGTAGATATGCCGGCGGCGGTCGTCATCAGAGAGACGCACCGGGCGCATTTGGCCGCGAAACACGCTCTCGCCCAAAAGTACGCCGTCCTCGGGGAACACCGCGGGGGGCGGCGCCTCTTTTGCCTTGAGCCATTTGATGCGCGGCGTCTCGGTGTAGGGAGTCGGAAAATGGTAAAAGCTCGCGATCTCTTCGCTGTTTAACAGCATCTTCTGCCGCGCATCGAAATTCCGAAACACATACTGATAGATGAGTTTCTTGTTCTGCCGCGGCTTGACAAACCTGAATTCATTCCTGCCGGGCGCCGAGAATTGCGAGAAGCCCGCGGCAAGGCCGTCTAAAATGCTCTGCGCCTGAAACGAGGTTCCCGCGGAGGAGACAAGGCGGACGTTCACCTCATACAGCGGCTTTTTTGCCTTCGCCTCGATGGATTTTACTGCGTCTTCGTCAACGATGCGCTCCCGCTCCTCTGTCGTTTCCGATTTCGCCTGGAACGCGTTCTGTGCCTCCGCAAACCCGAATGGGAACGCGTGGCCAACCACTTTCTCCAGCGGCTCCCCTTTCTTGAGGAGCCGTATGAAACTATACATTTTTGTCCGCTCTTTTCTCGATGCGGGGCGCGCGATCACTTGGAGCGCCGCGCCTTCCCCTACCATATTCACTCTTGTGAACGCCCCCGCGATGGATGAAAAGGTATCCGCCCCGATCTCGTTATACGTCCGCACGGGAAGCGCATAATGCTCCTTGAGAAGGAGGTAGGATGCCGCAGAGATGCCCTGCGCGTTGAAGATATTGTAGTCGTCCGGCGCCGCCTCGACGCTTGCGCCGTTCCAAATGCCCTGAATCTGCTTTACGGCCGTTTCGCGTTCGCGGCGCGGCACCGCAATGAAAAAATGTATTTCCTCCCCCACGTGCGGCACCGCTATTTCAAACACGAACGATTTTCTAAAGGATGCAAGATTCCCCAAAAGCTGTTCGAACTTGCCTATCTCTTTCGCGAAATCTCTCTCCGCCTGCCCGCCCTCGGGAACTTCGTTCGGCACCCGCACAAGATAAAGCGCCGTCTCGAGCGAGGCGTAAAACGCCCTGCGCACGAGAAGTCGGACAAGAAAATATGCCCCCAAGGCGGCCAAGGCGCCAAGCAAAAACCACGAAAGGAATTCGAGTATCATTTTATCTTTCCGCGGCGCTTGAGTTCTGGATACAACCTGCCCACCACCGCATCATGGAACGCATCGAGCACGAATGCGCTCGATTTGCGGGCAAGCGTATCCGCATGCGCGATGCCGTCGCGGGACGCAACGTCAAGGAGGTGCTCGATTTCCTGCTTCGTTTCGGGGGACGCGGATGCCGCGTAGTCCGGAATTAAGGATACAGATCCGCCGTTTTCCCTCTTTTCGCCCTCGGGGTTAAGCTCCCGCAAGGATTTTTTGAGTATTTCCTCCCCCCCCATTCCCCGATATTCGGGGCGCCCGCGGCGGCGTTCTATCTCTCCGGCAAATCTTTCAAGATCGTGTTCCCGAAATTCCTGTTCTCTTCGAGACGAAGCGTGTTCCTGCATACCATATGAGTATACCTCACTTCGACCCCGTGAGAAAAGAATTCCCCGTTCCCGGGGAATCCTATACCTTCACCACCTCCACTTCCGTAAAAGACTGGCGATGCCCTTTCTTCTTCCGATAGCGCGTCTTCGAATGGTACCGGAACACCATCTGTTTTCGCGCACGCCCTTGCCGCACCACCTTTCCTTCAACCACGCGCGCAAGATACGGCGCGCCGATCTCGACCTCGCTGTCCGAAACTCTGAGTAATACTTTGTTGAACGGGACGCCGTCGCCTTCGCGAACGTTGATCTTGTCTATCTTTATCTTTTGGCCCTCGCGCACGCGATATTGCTTCCCGCCGGATTCTATCACTGCATACATAGAAATAAAAATTAACGCACCAAGTTTACGGAAATGATAACCCTGAAACCGATAAAAATCAAGAGGCTTAAAAAAAGCGTCGCCCATCCGATGAGCGCCTCGAAGAGCGCGCTTCGCTTCGCCATTTCGAGTGAAAGAAAAAAATTCACTCCCACCGCAATGAGCGCCACGATCGCAACGTACCATAGATCAATGACTGACCCGGTTTCGGTGATTGAAAAATCGCTGAAATGGATGATGAGGGGCTCTCTGATGTGCCGAAGCGACAAAAAAGCCCATGCGAATCCCCCGAGGATGAGGAGCGCGCTTGTTCCGAACACCGCAACGCGCCATCGGTGCGTGTGTATGAAATCTGCGATCATGTGCTACCGCAAGAGCGCGGCTGCCGTATCGGGATCGACTACGTTGATCTCGACTCCGGTCGAAAGCTCAAATCCCGCGGCAATGGACGTTTTCGGGAGCACCTCTATGTGCCAATGGTAATGATCGTGTTTTCTCTGCTCCTTCAAGGGAGCGGTATGAATGAAAAAATTAAAATCGGGGTCGTTCAAGCGCGTCTTCATCCGCCGGATCGTATGTTGAAGCGCTCGTGCCGCAGCGAGAAGGTCCGCGACGGGAGTGTACTCGAAAAACGGGAGGTGCCGGCGCGGGAATATCCTGAATTCAAACTCCTGCTGAGAAACGAACGGCGCGAACGCAACCGCGCGCGCGTCTTTATAGATAATCCGCTTCTCGCGTTTGGCCTCGAATTTGACCATATCACAGTGTACGCACCTCCCGTACCGGCGTTTATAATCTTTTGAACCAATGAGCGAATGCTGGATATGCGGCGGGATGATGGGAAGGGTGAGCACTTGATAATGAGGGTGATAGATTGACGCGCCAGCGCTTGCGCCCCAATTGAAAAACGTCGAGGTGTACACAAGGCATCTGTCTTTCGCAAGCGTGCGGTACCGCTCCTGCAGCACAAGCAATACCCGGAGCGCGCGCGCGCGCGAAAGCGCGCCGAAATTCTTGTCATGATCCCGCGTGACCACGAGATCATGATGCCCAATGCCAGGCGCACGCTCGTACGGGCCCTCCCTCCGGAGCGTAAGGCACGCTTGATGGTGGACCAACGCAGGATACTTATTGGGAATTACCGCAACCTCCCATCGCGCGTCATTTGGGTAGCTTACGATCGGAGCGCTGTTTCCCGAGGCCTTGAGGTTTTCAAACGGACATGTGCGCTTTGGGGACGCGCGGCGGACATGTTTTTTTGCGTGCGCGGCGTGCGGCCGCCCGGCCCGGTCGGGCGCCATGATTATCCAATCCCTCGAGACCGAATCCCTTCGTAACTCACTCATTTCAATCTGTGTTCATAATACCAATTGAGCGCGTCACGCGCGATGGGAAGGGCGTTTAAGCTTCCTTCGCGCGAATTTTCGACGAGTACAAGGATTGCAATGCTCGGTGGATCGCCCTCTCGCGCCGACGCATACCCCACAAAGAACGCGTTCTCTTCTGTGTTATTTCTTACCTGCGCACTCCCGGTTTTTGCATACACGGGGAACGGCAAATTCAGAAGTGTGCCCGCGGTGCCCCGAGGAGAAGTCACTGCTTCCCTCATGCCATGTTCGACTTCCAAGAATTCGGCGCGGAGCTCCGAGAGATCCTTGCGGACAACCGGTTCCTGCCCGCGTGCGCGGATGAAGGGCTCTAAGAGAAAACCCTTGTTCGCAATCGCGTTCACATATGAAAGAAGCTGGATAGGCGTCACAAGCAAATCGCCCTGCCCGATCGAGACGTTATACGTATCGCCAAGAAGCCATGGATTCCCCGATGCGCGCTCCCGTTCCCGCGGATCGGGCAAAAAACCCTCGGCTTCGCCGGGAAGATCAATTCCCGACGGAACTCCCAAAAGGAATTCCTTCCACCACGTTCTCAAGCGTTCCACGCCCAAGCCGCGTATGCCAGCGTTTTCCGGATAGTACGCGACGTCGGGAGAATTATTCGGCGATCCCCCCCCGACGAGATAAAAATAGACGTTGCTTGATTGCGCGATTGCCGCCGACAAATCAACCGATCCCTGGAAACGCCAATCCAGATAACGCGTCGGCTCCTGCGGACGGTACGGATTCGGGATATCGAGGTAGCCGGGAGAAAAAACCCTGCGGTCGGGCGAGATCACCCCCTCGCTAAGCGCCGCAACCGCGACGAGCGGCTTTATAGTCGAGCCCGGATTGTACGCGCCGCCGATTGCCCTGTTAAAGAGGGGTTCGAGCGGCGAGCGTAACAGTTCCCTCTTCTCTTCGGGGTTGCCCGAAGATGAAAACACGTTGTTATCCGCGCTCGGCACGGAGAAAAGCGCAAGTATCTCTCCGTTCTGGGGATTCATGGCAATGCCAACGCCCGTGGTTCTCTGAAGCGCGCGAAGCCCTTCCGTGAGGCGCGAATAAAAATAATCCTGAAACTCGCTGTCAATCGTGGTCTCAAGGATCTCTCCAAAGGAGGGAGGGGTTGTCTCGGGCTCGGTACGCGGCATGCCTCGCGCATCGCGAACGTGTATCACGCTGCCGGGCGTGCCGCGCAACCGCGAGTCGTATTGCGCCTCGAGTCCCGCGCGGCCCACGGTTGCGTGGTATCCAAGCGCGGGATCATTTTTAAGGTCGCGCGCATTCACGAGGCCCGTGTACCCCACAACCGTTGAGAGGGCCGGGCCCTGCGGATACTTTCGCTTAAATCCTTCCTCAAATGAGAACGCAGGTTCGCTGAGCGCCTTTAGGGCGCGCAATTCATCGCGCCCTATGCCCTCCGAGAGCACCACCGTACCCGACCGCGCTCCAAGATCCGCCTCGCGTATCCTTTGCCAGACCGAATCGGGAGAAAGCTTGAGGATCTGCTCCGCGGCGTGGAGCACTCGCAACTCGGTATCCGGATCGGTCAAAAATTTCCCGGTATCCAGCGCAAGGAGGAAACTCGGCTCATTCTCGGCAAGCACCTTTCCGAAACGATCCACGATCACCCCGCGGGGAGCCGGAATTTCCTTATGCGCCGACATATTGACGGCCGCGCGCGCGCTATACTGCGGGGCGCGCGCGCCCAAGAAAAAAATCTGCCCAAGCACCACAATCCCCGCGCCCACGACCGCAACGCCGGAGAGCGCAAGCGTGCGCGGCGGAAGCGGCACCTCTATGACGTTTGATTCGTCTGTCCACGCGCCCGCGAGCGCTTCCTCAAACGACAACCCCTCTTTCTTCATACTAATTCCTGAACCTCCCTTCCATAAAAATATTTGAAATATCCGTAGACAAAAAGGCCGTAGATGCCCGCAAGGACGATGTCCTCCAATAGTGCGTACGGCGCGTAGGAGACCAACTGAAATGAAGACACGGCGTAAAACGCCGCAATGCCGATCATGACCGAAACGATGTTTGCAAGCCACCCGCGCACCGCAAAAATTATTTTTCGCATAAAAAATAAGGTAAAGGGAATAATGAACAGGAGGTACAATTCGATGCCGGGGAGCGGATGCCAGTGGAGGAAAAACGCCGCGAGGGAAACGATGAAGACGAGCTCAAAAAAACCCAAAAAAAGCGAGAACGTGATGAGCGCGGCAAGCACGAAATCGGGCAGGAAACCGAACGCGACACCTGCATAAAATCGCAGGTACAACGTTGCCGCAAGGATGAGTACGGCCGAGATGAGCCCTTTATTGCTGTGGAGCGGCGGCATTCTTGGTGCGGACCGATACGGCGCGGACGTCGCGCATATCATAGGGAAACGTGATGGTCGCCTCTTGAAAAAGCTGGTCTGCCGAGAGCGTGACTGCGCGCACTTCTCCCACCGGCGTTCCTACCGGAAAACCCGGAGACGCGCTCACGATCGAATCGCCTGCTTTCACTTTTACCTGCCGATCAATGAGCGTGATTCGCGGCTGATTTCCCCCGACGAGGAGCGCGTCGAACCCTTGCGCTCCCACGCGCACGGCAGACTGCCAGCGATAATCGAACACCGTCCGTACCACGCTTGAATCTTCAAATACCTCTTTTGCGGCGCCCAAGAGAAACTCACCGAAAAGCACCGCATCTTCGGGGGAGATCCCCTCCGCCGCTCCCGCGTTCACCAAAAGCTCATTCCTGAAATTATAAGGATATCGCGAATAGACGAGCGCGGGCACGCGCACTGCCTTCTCTTCCGGCAATTGCGCCCGCACGCTCTCTAACAATTCTGCCTCGCTTTTCAAACGCGCGTTCTCCTTCTTGAGCGTGTCGAGTTCGGAATCCGCGCGCCGTGGCCCCGAAAGGAGCTCTTGCACGCTCCACCCGATGCGCGGCTGCCAGACAATAAGAAATACGAGAAACACGATTAATCCCGCAAGCGACCAGCTTTCTTTCTCCATATCATTACAGTATACAAGGGCTACAGATTGATCACGAGGGGCTTGAGGGGATTATCGAGAAGGTCGCGGTGCGCCTCAAAATCGTCCACGATCCTCCCCAAACCGCGCGCGACGCAGGTCAGAGGATCGTCCGCAACGGTCGCGACGATTGAGGTCTCTTTCTCAATGAGGCGGTCGAGTCCGCGGAGAAGCGCGCCCCCTCCGCACAGGTACACTCCTTGTTTCAGCATGTCTCCCACGAGTTCCGGCGGCGTTCCTGCAATCACATCGCGCACCGCATCCGTGATGATGCCGAGGGATCTCGCCATTGCCGCGCGGAGGTGGTTGTTTTTTACGAGAATTTCCTTTGGCAACCCCGTGCTCTGGTCGCGGCCGCGGAGCGCAATTTCGAGCCGCCCGTCGAGCGGAACCGCGGAACCGGCCTCGATTTTCGCAAGCTCCGCAGTGGGTTCGCCGATAATGAGCCCGAACTCTTCTTTTATGAACCGCGCAATATCGTCATTGAGTTTATCTCCTGCAACCTTGAGCGTCCTTGATACCACGGGCCCGCCCATCGAAATCACCGCAATATCGGTGGTGCCGCCGCCCACGTCCACGATAAGGCTCGCGGTCGGCCGTTCGATCGGCAATCCTGCGCCCATCGCGGCGACCACAGGCGCCTCGACGAGGTATACTTTGCCGCATCCGGCATTCAACGCCACATCCTCGATTGATTTTCTCTCCACCTCGGTCAGATTATTGGGAATCGCGAGAATTCCTCTCCTGAACCCGAACGACAACCCATGGCTCACGCGCTTCAAGAACTGGCGCAACAGCTCCTGCGTCATCTCAAAATCGGATATCACCCCTCCCACGAGAGGGCGCACCACCCCGATGTGCGGCGGCGTTCGGTTGAGCATCTTTTTCGCATCGTCGCCCACGGCAAGAATCTGATTCGTTTTTCTGTTGATCGCGGCGCACGAAGGTTCGTTCACGATAATGCCGCGATTCCGAAGATAGATAAGGGAGTTGGCGGTGCCAAGGTCAATCCCCACGTCTCTCATAAATTGATACAATCCCCTCATGGTATTTAGGTAGACAGACCAATCATCCCGCACGCTTCCTTAAGCGAAACGACGTTTCGTTGTTCCTCTCCTCGCCGTTTCATTTCCACGTGAGCGCTCCCTTCCTGTTTCGTCTTCTTGCTCACCACCATGCGCCACGGAATTCCTACGAGGTCCGCTTCGGCGAACTTTTCGCCGGGCGTCTCGTCCCTGTCGTCATAGAGTACTTCAATCCGACGTGCCTGTAAATCGCGGTATATTTCTCCCCCCTCCGCGCGATCAAGTTCGAGCAGATGAACCTGGTATGGCGCGATCGCGTCCGGCCAGAGAATACCCTTCGCATCGTGATGAAGCTCTACCGCCGCGCCCATAAGGCGCCCCACTCCGATACCGTAGGAACCCATGACCACGTCTTCGCGTGTTCCCTCGCGCGAAAGGAAGGCAAGGTTGAACGCCTTCGCAAATTTTGTTCCGAGCGGGAAAATGTTCCCCACCTCGATCGAGTGTTTCTTCTCGACGTTTCCTTTCCCGCACTTCGGGCATTTTCCTCCCTCCGTGAGCTTTGAGATTTCCGCGTTTTCGGCGTATTCGCACGCGCGGCAGACGAATATGGTGTCTTCGCCGTTCTCCGAAACCGCCTGGAATTCGTGTGTATTTTCCTTGGTAAAGTCTCCTCCCCCGGCGAGCGTGAGGATCGCGCGTACGCCGCACCGCGCAAATATGGCGTGGTATGCGGCAATGACCTTTTGATAGTATGCGGCGAAATCCTCCTCGCTCGCGTGGAAACTGTAGAGATCTTTCATGATGAACTCTCTGCCGCGAAGGAGTCCCGACTTTGCCCGCGGCTCATTCCTGAACTTCGTCTGAATCTGATATGCCGAAAACGGGAGGTCCTTGTAGGAGCTCACATACTGCTTTGCGATTGCCGTCATCACCTCCTCGTGCGTCCACCCCAAACTGAAACGGGCGTGGTCCTCGCCTTTTCCCCGTATCTCAAAGCCAACCGGCACATCCCATCTGCCGCTTGCATCAAAATATTTTTTATCCACGAGCGCGGGCATGAGTATCTCCTCACCCCCGATCGCGTTCATCTCCTCGCGGATAATCGCCGCAATCTTCTGGATCACCCGCCATCCGAGCGGCAGATACGAATACACTCCCGCGGAATTTTTAAACACGAACCCGCCCCGCGAAAGGAGCTTTGCGTTTACCGCCGCTTCGTCCTTCGGCGCATCCCTCTCTACCCGCGTGAAAAGCCCAGATTGGCGCATTACGTCTAAGCTTACCACGCGCGCGGAAACCTGGTAAACCCCCACACCGAATTGAGATGGGCATCCTTCCGAAGCCGTTCCAGGGATATTGTATAGGGCGTTCAGGCGAAACGTGTCGAGCATTGGAAGTTGCGGAACGCAGGGCTTCGCAATCTCAATTCGGTGGGGGGTACACCGAACACGCCGGCGAGTCAGAGAATGCGGGAGAGGAAAAAGATCACGAGGCCGAACGACGAGGAGAGCGCAGAGATTATCCAAAACCTCATGGTGACCTGGGACTCGGGCCAGCCGAGCGCCTCAAAATGGTGGTGGATCGGCGTGGAGAGAAACAATTTTTTCCCGCGCAATTTCTTGCTCACCATCTGCCCGAGCACGGAAAGCGATTCTATGACGAGGATGACCGCGAAGAACGGGAGGAGGAGCGTGGTATTCGTGAGCATCGAGATGACCCCGAGGGTGATGCCGAGCGACATCGAGCCAGTATCGCCCATAAAGAACCGCGCGGGATATATGTTATACCAGAGGAACGCGAGTAGCGCGCCGATCACGACGCCGCCGAACGCCGCAAGATCGAAGCGCTGAAGTACGAATGCAACGGTCGTGAGCGCCGCGAACGCAAAAAGAAGCACTCCTCCCAAGAGGCCGTCCAGACCATCCGCTTCATTTGCGGAAAACGCGCTCGCGACAATGATGAAAAGGAAGATCGGTATGTACCACACGCCAATGCTCACATTCCCGAAAAAAGGGACGGTGAGAATATCCCAATCGAGCCGAAAGTAGAACCACCACGCTCCCGCCGCGGCGACACACGCGTAGAGCATGAGCTTGTGCCGAATCTTCAAGCCGCCGCCGCGTGCTCCTCCCCACTTCCTCACGCCAAGCCAGTCATCCCACAGGCCAAGCACGGCGGCGACCGCCAAAAACGCAAGCGGGAGATAGGTTTCCGCGCGGTTAATAAAATTAAGGTAGCCCCATCCCCCATCCAAGAAGTAGTCGAGAATCCCGAAAATCGCCGCGAGGCCGAGTACCGTAGTCCATATAATCACTCCGCCGCCCGTAGGAGTCCCTTCCTTCTTCTCGTGAAATTTGTTGAATACCGGCGCATTGCTCGCCGAGCGAATCTGCTTTACAAACCTGTTTTTTTTAAGCGACGATATCCAGAACGGCGTCGCGATAAGCGCGAACAAAAACGAAATGGTAGTAAGAATAATGATGCGAACTGCCTGCCCTACTTCCATCATGGCGAAGAACGCGAAACCGCCGATGGTTCGACCCAGTAATGCTCCGTGAACCAGTCGAAAAGTTTTTCCGTGTCCCCGAAACGATCGAGCGTTCCGAGCGCCGCGACCACGAACGGCCTGCCTCTCCAGGAAAACACCGTGAGAAGATTTCCGGTCGCCTCGTCGGTGTACCCCGTCTTTCCCCCGAGAAACCGAAGCTCTCCGGAAAATGCGTTGCTATTCGAAATAGAGCGAAGGGTGTTCGTGTGAAGCTCGGTCACCACGACCGTCGGATTCCGCGTCACGGAAAAGAGCGCAGGGTATTCTTCAAAAATTTTCCGCGCAAGCGTTACGAGATCGCGCGCGGTTGATTGATTTGCCGCGGAAAGCCCCGTCGGCTCCTGAAAGGACGTGTCACTCATTCCCCATTCCTTTGCGCGGGCATTCATCTCGGATACGAACGCCTCGCGGCCGTACTGACGAGCGAGCGCGAGCGCTGCCTCGTTGCGTGAGGCAACAAGGGCAAGTTTCAAGAGATCCCTCGCCCGATATTCATCCCCGATAAGGAGGCCGCTCGCGCTGCTCTCGGGTGAAAAATCAGACGCGGTAAGCGCAATCGGCGCTTCGGACTGGATGCGATCGGCCGCGATGACCGCGGTCATTAATTTTGTGATTGATGCAATGGGCCATCGCGCGCCGGACGCCCGGCTTGCATATAGTTCCTCGGTCGCCAAGTCGGCAACCACATACGAAGACGCCTCGAGTGCGGGCGGCAATCCGGCCTTGCGGGGATAAAATGCCCGACCCACGGCGCGAAATACGGAGCCCAATGACGCAAGCCCCGACCGCGCTTCGGAGAGCGCCGCGCCTGGTTCGCCCTCGATCGGCTCCGTCCCCGCGATCGGCCGGGCGACAACCGCAAATGCGCCTCGCTGCGCTTTTTTCTCCGCCGGGAAATCCCCCCTCGAGTAATGGCCTCCAAGCACTACCGCCCCCGCGAGCGCGACCAAGAAAATCAATGTTTGGACGTTGCGGCTCATGGAAGAGATCTACGTGGTATGCTCCGGAGACGTTTCAAACACTTTACGGAGAGACTGGTATCTTTCATATTCGGGCAGTTCTTCCTTCTTTGCGACGCCGAGGTGCTTTAAGAGTTCCGCGCTTGGCTCATAGAGAACGCTGTCTCCCTCGCTCGAATCCGCCGCGCGCTCGAGGAGCCCCCGCATCAGAAGGTTCCGGAGCGTAAAGCTGGAATTCACGCCCCGCAGATACTCTATCCGGCTTCTCGCAATCGGCCCGAGATAGGCAACGATCGAGAGCGTCTCTAAGCTCGCGGGAGTAAGATCGCGGCTCATCTCCTCCTTTATGAACCTCGCGAGCATTTCGCCAAAATCGGGTTTCGTGACCAGTTGCACCCGGCCTTTGAGATGCATAAGCGAGAGCCCCCGCGCGGAATCCTCTAGGCGTTCCGCGAGAGCGCCCACGAGCGCGGTAACTTCTTCCGCTCTCACCTCGAGCGCCTCGGCGATTTTCTCGTCCGTAATCGGCTCGCCATGGATGAAAAGGAGCGCTTCGAGCCTCGCAAGTTTCTGATCCGTACTGCGTTCGATGTCCATACAATTATTTCTTTTCCCCTGACCGTATCAGTATATCAGAAAAATCCGAGCTTTGTTCAAGCACTACGCGGCTTTCGCGCGCAAGATGAAGCAGCGCCAAAAAGATCACGATTATCTCGGAGCGGGATTTTTTATCCGAAAGATTGGTAAACGTGTGCTCGCTCCCCCTCTCGAGCCGGCGTATTATTTCCTGGATTTTTTCTTCGAGCGTAACCGCGGCGTCTTCGATTTTCTGCGTTTCGCGCGAGAACGTTTGGAATATCTCTGCAATTGCCCCGAGCGCACGCGAGAGACGCCCGGCGTCCGTGGTGCGGCCGGGGTGAAATATGGGGGGTTCGTCCTCGGCGCTCCGGACGGCGCCTCGGATGAGGAAATACGGCCTGCTGACCGCCATGCGCTTTGCGCGCCACAGCTTCATGAGTATCCTCTGCGCGGGCTGAAGCTCGCGATATAACTTCAGGCGCGCTTCAAGTTCGCGAATTTCCCCCTCCTCCTCCGCGGTCACGCGAAAATCGGGAAGGAGCGATCTTGATTTTATGAGCACGAGGCGGCTCGCTACCACTATGAAATCGGTGAGCATTCTTGCCTCAACGCGCTCAAGCTTCCGAATGTAGTTCAGAAAATCGTTCGTGACCTTTGCAAGGCTGATCTCGTTGATCTCGAGCTTTTGCTCCTCGATAAGCTCGAGTAATTTGTGGAGCGGCCCGCTGAATTGTTCAAGGGTGAGCTCGTACGTCATTCACGTGGAAATTTACGAGATGTAGCAATCGGCATACTATTCATACTTTGTGTATCATTCATCGCCCGCCGACTCGAGCGCGCCTTCGGTATATTTGTTTGCCGGGTCCCACAAGAGCCACCCCGCATAACGATCGGTGCTCGAGCCCCGAACGAGCGCGTCTTCGGTCGCCCGAATCTCTGCGCGCACCATTGTCTCATCGTACATCGCTCCAAGATCAAAATCCTGAAGCCACGGGCGAAGCTTTGCTCTTAGAGAGCGTATGGCGAATGGCGTGGAAGATGCCGTTGAACTTGCATTCAAGATATTCGTCAATCGCCCGATCTTTGAGAGCGCATTGTCCATCGAATATTTCACCACCTCATACGGATAGGCGGCGGGATTCTTGTACCCGAGGAATCCGGGCGCGTAGTGCGAGGGATATACCATAGGAGAAACAAAATCAAAATATTCATACGCGGATTCGATGACCTGCCCGATACCCAAGTCCCCTTTGTTTACCGTAGTAAGCCCGAAGAGGTCCGCGGAAATTTTCGCTCCCGGGAGGCGGGAACGCAGAAACGAAAAAAAATCGCGCATCACGTCTGCTTTCGGCGTGCGCTCGTCCCAGACGGGGTGCGCGATGCGTTCAAGATCGCCGTCAGATGCGAAACGCACATAATCGAAATTAATTTCATCAAAGCCGCGGGAGAGCGCGTCTTCGGCGATCGCCGCATTGTATTCCCACACCTCGCGCGACGCGGAATCCATCCATGCAAGCCCTTTTCGATCAGTCCATGCCTCGCCGGTGGATGTATCCCTGAGCGCAAGTTCGGGGCGCGCTTTGGCGAGCACCGAATCCTGAAATACCGACACCCGCCCGATGACATACACGCCCCTGTCGTGCAGGTCTTTAATGAGGCGGTGGGGATACCGGATTCGTATATCGTCCTCCGCGCCCGCGGCAAGAACCTGCGCAAGCCCCGTGCGGTACGCCACAGAGCCGGAAAAATCTTTGATGTCAATGACGACGCCGTTGAGCTCCGTCCCCTCAAGCAAGTCCGTGACCCGCTTCATCGTGAGAGGAGCGCCCGCAGACCAGCTCGTGAGGTAGATCCCCTTTACGATCTCCGGGGGGTTTGGAAGGGGCACCTGCTTCGGGATATCTTCGTTCTCCTGCGGTTCCGCCCGCGCTCGAGGCGCGTTCCGGGAGGCGCCGGAGGAGAGCACGTCCACGATCGCGGGATCAGTGACGCCCGAAAGGCCCTCCGAGACCACGGTAATCGTGTTCCGGGGCGCGAACACCGCGAGTATGCCGAAGAGAAGCAGCGCGAGCGCTGCGGAAAGAATGAGCGTGATGCGCATGCAAGAAAAGAGTACGTGCGGCAGAAGGCGACAATTTCAAGTATCATACCGCCGAAAGTTGCGGTTCGCAACGGCTTTCACCTATACTATGCGAGGAATGTCCCTCTCATTTTACCGGAAATACAGGCCGAAAACGCTCGGCGATCTCCTTGGCCAGGAAACCAACCGCGATATCTTGCGAAGCGCGGCAAAGCAAAACCGGATCGGCCACGCATATCTCTTTTACGGCCCGCGAGGCACGGGGAAAACGACGACGGCAAGGATCCTCGCAAAACTCCTGAATTGCGAAACGCGCGCAGGCGATGCGGCGTTTCGCGCGCAGGGCGAGCCCTGCAACTCGTGCGGCACATGCATCGCAATTGACCGCGGCACCGCGCTCGATCTTATCGAGATTGACGCGGCCTCAAACCGCGGCATTGACGAAATCCGCAATCTCAAAGAAGGCATCTACACGAGCCCCGCAGAGAACCAGTACAAAGTGTATATCATTGACGAAGCGCATATGCTCACCCGCGAAGCGATGAATGCGCTCCTCAAAACGCTCGAAGAGCCTCCGCGCCACGCCGCGCTCATTCTCGCCACCACCGAATTCGAAAAGCTTCCTCCAACGATCACCTCCCGCACACAGCGTTTCCTTTTCAAAAAAATCCCAAAACAGGCCATAGTTGAGAAGCTGAAGGTGATCGCGGACGCCGAGCGCATACGCATCGAACCGGCCGCGCTTGAGCTTATCGCCGCGGCGGGAGAAGGCAGTTTTCGCGACGCAGAATCGCTTCTCGACCAGATAGCAGCCGCCGAGGAACACATCACGCTTGCGGCCGCGGAGCGCATCTCGGGAAAAGCGGGCGCCGCAAAGGTGCGCGCGCTCGCGGGGCTGATCTTCGCGAGGGATTTAAAGGGAAGCCTTGCGTATCTCGCGGGGCTCCACGAGGAAGGGCAGAATATCGTGAATTTCACGAAAGATCTCATTCATTACTTGAGAAAAGCAGTCACGCTCAAACTGAACCCCTCCCTCGAAAAATTTTACCGCGATGAATTTGCCGAGCATGAACTCTCCGAGCTTGTAGCCCTTGCGTCTTCCGCAGACGCGCGCGTCCACATACCATTCCTCAAAGCGCTCATCCGGGCATATGGAGAAATGCGCTACAGCCCGCTCGCGATCGTGCCGATCGAGATCGCAATCGTCGAGCACTTACAATCCGAAGCGTAGTTTTTCTCCCCGGCATTTCCCCTACTCGAGCGCGGGAAGGAGCAGCGGGCCGAAACTCTCCACGACGGCCCCCGAACCAGATTTTGCATCCAAGCGGTAGTAGCGCGGAACGTGAAGCGTATGATCGAGAATTCTGAAGGCATACGCCTGACCGGGGTTTATGCTCTCCTTCTCATCCAATTTTTCCCACGGGCCGTTCTCTCCTTCCGATCGGTAGACAACCACCGCGACCGTGCTTGAAGGCAAATTCTGCCATCCGATCTCGATCCGCTTGTCCGCGTGAAGAACCCAAAATTGCCCCGTCGCGCTCTCGCACGGCCCCGCAACCTGCCCCGAGGGCGTATAGCAATAATTTCCGTCCGTACCCCCCGATCCTCCGCCTCCTCCCGCGGGAACGCCTCCCGCTGTTCCGCCGCCTGCGGGCGTAGTGCCCCCTTCGGCCGGGCTACTTCCCGCGGGAGGGACGCCCGCACCCCCTTCGCCGCCTCCGCTTTGTCCCGCACCCGCGCCTGAACCGGGAGGCGCCGCAGTATCCCCGCTTCCCGCTCCGGGGAGAACAGGGGGCGTTTCTCCGGGGACTATTGCTCCGGATTCCCAAAGCGCATTGCCGTCCGCATCAACCGCCTTTACAAGGTACTTATAGGCGAGGGGGTCATCCTCGCTCTCAAAAATTTTAATCTCGACGACTTCCGTATCGCAGCCGGGGAAGACCCTTTTTGTCTTCCAGAGGAGCCACCGGGTCTCGGTAAGTTTTGATCTGAAGATTTGAATGTCAGCGGTGCCTTCCGGGATGTTATTGCAGCGAAGAAAAAGCGAGGAAGCATCTTCGCTTCTCCAGAGGTCGGCGGAGGGCCCGGCGGGGACGGGCGCGGGCCGTGCGTCATCCAATCCGAAGAAATCGGGCTGGGAACGCGAGACGAGAAAGAACACGAGCGCGCCCAAGGCGGCAAACACTATTAGGAGCCCGAAAATATAGTAGTACTTGAGCGAGCTCATTGTGCCGTCTGTCAGCGCGTCACGGATACCGTCTGCCCGGCCTCCGCGAACGGGGCCGAGACGGTGATCTCGCCGCTCGATGCGTTCTTCACCACCTGATACCCGGTGTCATAATCGGAGATGCTTGCATAATGCGCGCCGGAGGCCGACGGGTCGAAGGGAAGGTTCTGCAGGTAGGACGGTACAAGACAGGGCGCGATATTGTAGTTCCCGGCTCCCACCGCCATTTTTTTGGACGACGTCGGTATATCGCCGCTTGCGCACGTAAATATCGCCGTCCTCGTATCGGCAACATTCTGGCGAATCGCGATCACGATCGCATTCACGTGCGAGCGGCGCTCGGAATTCCTTGCCCGGGAAAAAAGCCCTGCGGGATTCCCCACAATAAAGAACGTTCCGGCAATAATCACTGCGATGCCGACCGCAATCGAGAGCTCGATCAGCGTAAGCCCATTCTTGCCTCCGCAGAACCCATGTGTATCCGTCCTCGTCCGCATGTGAGTATTCATTATTGTACCTCCTCCCACGAGAGAAGCGTATATTGCTCGCTCGTGAGCGGAAAGCTCGGCGGCGGGCTGTAGAGAAGGTTGCCGTCGTAGACAAGATTCCTCGTGAGGTAGCCGGTGCCGTCCGTATAGGCAAACCCGTAGCGGATATTCGACGCGATCATTCCGAAGGAGGTGATTATTGTTTTCGTGTGATGTGGAGAACACCGCGGAATGGAGGTCGGCGGGCGATAATAGTACCTTCCCACGCGTCCGTTCTGCGCGACAAGCGCCGCGTCAATGCGCAGATCGGCCTCGCTCGTCATCCCGATATTTATATTGTTCTGCGCAACCAAACTAATCACGTCGCTCCCGTCATAGTTGGTGTAGAGTATATCGTTCGTAACGGAAATGCTCGTGCGCGTCGAAGGGTTGTCGGGAAATGTGCCGGAACCGATCGTGAGGCGCGCCGTACTTACCTGTCCCCTCACCCACGCGTGATCCTCTAAAAAGATGATGCCGCTCGCGGGGATGGGGTTATTGCCGAGGAGCGCCCTGTTCTGCACGCTCCATGTCCCCCAGCCAGATTGGCCAAGCAGGTTATTGCACCCGAAGGGCGGCGGCACAAGCCCGGTCACGCGGTACAGGTCAAACGTATCGTCCGTCTTCAACACCACCTCATACCCAAGCGCAGTTGATGACGGCCGGTAAAATCCGCTCATGATGGCGTCGGCCTTCATCTGCGAAAGGTCCTGTTTTAACCCGTCAAAGTCAACCGCGGGCACGGGGAAATTTCTTCCCACGGCGAACACATCCGGCCGGTTCGGAGCGGACGCGGGAGGAGAAGGATCTGCGGGCGCCACGCACGTATGCACCCCGAGCGAATTCACCGTGCACGCGTCACCATCCGTATCGTTATACGATGCGAGCGCGCTTGTCACGAGGTTGTGCGCAAAACCGTCGAAGCGAATGCCTCCGTTCGAGTGCACCTCGCCGAACACCTCGGTCCCTCCTCCAAACCGGTTGTTGGCATTCACGACAATCGAATATTTCGCGAACGACGGTATGCCCATCCTGACTTTGATCGCTTTCGCGACCGAACTGTCGGCAATGACCCTGCCGGTGCTCTTTACGGTGACGATCGTGGATCCCAGCGGCGGGGCGGTGATCTCGAGCGTAAACGTTCCAATGTTCACCCCGAGCCGGTCAAAGTAATTGTGCACGTAGGGGCCGGGGCCGCCCGTGCCGTCTTGGTAATCCGCGGGTGCGTGCGCAAGATGCCAGCGATAGTATTCGATGCCCGCCTCCGCAATCGTAAACGCCGAGGCCTTGTTCAAGCTCCGCACGGAAAGCTTCAGGAACGACACCGCAAGGAATACGAATCCGCTTAACACCACAACCGCAACGGCCGCGAAGATGATGACTTGGAGCGATATTTGTCCCCTCGTGCGGTTCATAAATTCTTCATTTCCCTCTTAGATTTCTTATGTTCACGAGATCAGAAAAGAGAACCGGCTTGGGAGCCCGCGGGCTCGCGTCGGCGAACACCTGTACCTTCACCATGCGGATGTTCGAGATGACGAGGGGGTACGAAAGCGGCGCCCCGGAACCGGTGAAATTCTTATCGTAATACTCGAATATCGGCGCTGTGGTCGAGACCACTTTTTCGACCGCAATCGCAATTGTTTCCGTGCTCGTCGCGTACACGAGCGGATTGCCTGTTGGCTCGATCACGCCGCGATTGATCGTGCTCGTCGAGAGAGAATAGCGGACTCGCTCGTAGATGCCGTCGGAATCAATGTCGCTGTAGAACGCGAGCGTGCTCGTGGTCGCTTCTCCGATCGGATACGCGCCCGAATTCGAAGAACCCATCGAGCGGATCTCGGTCACGAGCACCTGGAAGGTCTGCTCAAGGTCCTGCCGCACCTCGAGTTTCTGGTTCACGAGGTTCTCAAACTGCGAAGTGGTGGTCACAAAACTCGAGATCACAAAAAGTACGCCCGCAAAAATCCCCATCACTATCACGATCTCGAGAAATGTAATTCCGCTCCGGCCTCGTGCGTATCTCATAATGGAGGAAGAAGTAGTTCCTGTTGCTGCCATGCGCCGCTCACGCTCACCGAGCTCGTCGCCTGGGCATAGCCGGGGGCGACGGCGGTTATTGTGTACGCGCCGGGAGAGAGGTTTTGGAAAAGGACTTGCGACGGCGGCACGCATACTGAATTGAACTCAATGCTCACGTCGTCAACCTGCGGCGTCGCAAATTCGCTTGCCGTCATAAGATATGCCTTATATCTCACGTAGCGATTGCCGTTGTGCTGGCCGTGCAGAACTTCGCCGCTTGCCGAATAATACGTGCCGGGCGTTCCGTCGGGGCCCGTAAAGTTCCACGTGGCCTGATCGTTGTTTGAAGCGATCTGAAACCGCGCGCTCCCGGGGCCGGTCGCGGGCGGCTCTGTGAGCGGATTCCATGCAAGCGAATAATACGTTGCGGTGCTCGATCCCACATTGATGGTCTGCGAGACGAGCCAGCTTGTCGTAGTCGTGCTGTACCTGCCATCGGACTCTTGCGCAAGCTTGAATGATCCCGGCGCCGACTCCGTCTCCACCCCCCCGCTCTGGCTGCTGTATGAACCTCCCGACCAGTCGGTCTCACGCACAAAACTGCGGCCGGTCACCTTCGTCTCCGAAAAACCGGCGCTGGAAAGCGTCGTGGTCGAGCCCCCAATCGTCCCGCCGGTCACTGCGTTTTTCACTGTGATAAGGAGCGCATTCGGCGCCGAAGGCAAAAGAACGAAACTGAACGCCCCGGTGCTTGCGGGATTCACGACCGTCGGAAACAAAGGAATGGTGCCGAGAACATCGGACAGAGAATCGCTCAACAACGCGTTATACGTATCCCACTCGATGTTCCCGAACGTCCTTGTGCCGCTTGCGTCCGTCGCGGACGTGGTTGAGAACTTAAGGACGTCGGGACTCGTGCCGATGAGCTTCGTGCCGCTCAACGTGAACGACTTGCCCGCGAAGGGGCTGCACGTCGCATCGTGGGTCTTTACCTGTATAGTGCTGGTCCGGTCGATTGCAAAACTTACCGACGTCACCGTCTGCTCCGCCACGGTTGCGTGGGGTTTCAAAGGATTCGGGTTCCCCGGCGCGCCGGGCGGAAACGTCTTCTCGCTCGAAAATCCCGCTTTTGAGACCGATAGCTCATAGGAGAGCGTGCTTGTGGGAACGTCAACAAGCTGGAACACGCCGTTTATATTCGTGCTGTCGGTCAAATCTATGGACGGCGACACGCTCGTATTCACCACGCGCACCTGCGCATTCTCTATCGGAAGGCCGAACGCGTCAAAGACGTTCACGAAGAGCGACCCGTTCCTGCTTGTACTCTCGAGGTTTTGCGGTGCAACCGTGGTGGTAATGAGAATGGGAACAAAACGCCCGCACGTGCCGCACGATGCTTCAAGCTCGATCAATTTATAATCCGCCGGCGCCGTATCATTCGGCGCTCCGCCCAGGGTGCCGTCGAAGGGGTCGTCAATGTTCCGGATAACCGTCCGGAGAGTGAAGTTTATATCGCTCCACGAGACCGCTTGTTCCTGGGGCAGTATTCCCGCGGGTACCCCGCCCACCGTCCCCACGTTCTCGTACGGGAGATTGCGGATAATCTCGATCTCACGGTTCAAGACCGAAACTGCGATCGTCCGCAGGCTTGAATTATTGAGCACGTCGAGGATCGTAAAATAGACAAGGAAAATCCCGCCGAAAAGAAGCGTGATAATGCCGAGCGTGAGGACAAGATCAATAAGGCTAAAACCCTTCCGTTCCATTGCTAATTGCTGATGCTCTGCGTCAAGGAATAAATCGGCGTGATGATGGAGAGCGCCACAAACCCCACCACGATGCCCATGACGAGAAGGAAGAACGGCTCCATGAAACTGGTGAGGTTCTTGATCGAGTTATCAACCTCATCAACGTAATATTCCGAAATGTAAAAAAGGTTTTCCTCAAGACTCCCCGTGTTCTCCCCCACCTCGATCATTGCGGTCAAGATCGGCGGAAATATCTTCTTTTCTTTGCGGAGGTATTCGCCGAGCGGTTCTCCCTTCCGCACGTGCTCCGCGGCCGCCACGAGCGCCTGCTGGTATACCGCGTTGTCGAAGGTGTGGCTTGCAATAATCACTGCCTCGACGATTTTAACGCCGCTCTTGAGAAGCACGCCCAATACGCGGGTGAAATTCGCCACATTCACGTCAACCGAGAGGCGCCCCACGGCGGGAAGCGCGAGGAACACGCGGTCAGTGTACCACTTGAACGACTTCACTCGCAGAAGAAGGCGGTATGCAATAATGAGCGCGACGAAGCCCGCAAGCACCCATGCCCCGTAGGCGCGCAGGAAACTCAATAGGCTTATGAGCATCTGCGTGGTCACCGGCAATTCCACGTTCAAACTCGAGAAGATCGGCATCACTTTGGGAAATACGAAGAACGTGAGGAACGAAGTAATCACCATGGTCATCACGAGAAGGATGATCGGATAGATCATTGCCGACCGCACCTTGCCGTGGAGCGCTTTCCGCTTTCGCAATTCTTCGGCGAGATACAGAAGATTTTCGGCGAGCGTGCCGCTCGCCTCGCCCACCTGCACGATGCTTAAAAAGAACTCGCCGAACGATTTTCGATATGGCTTCAAGCCGTCCGCGAGCGATTGCCCGTTGCTGATGGTCGTCACGAGATGGTCGAGCAGCGGGATGAGCTTCTTTGAGCTTATCTGCTTGCGGAGAATCTTAATGGCGTCAAACAGCGGGATGCCCGCTTTGATCATAATGGAGAGATGCCGCGCAAAATTGATCCGCTCCTGAAGCGATAATCGCACATGCGTTGGGCGGCGCGAAAGTGTCATGGTAATTTCTCCATCGCTCGGAGGCAGGGTTCGGCGGAGAAAGCCCCCGTGCCCCCTCGGACTTCCCTCACTCCCGAATAATCCGCAAGATCTCCTCGATGCTCGTGATGCCCTGGAGCGCCTTTTGAAAACCGTCCTGGATCATGGTGCGCATCCCGGATTTCACCGCCGCCGCCTTGATCTCGGACGCATCCGCTCGTTTGAGGATAAGGGTTCGGATGTCGTCATTCACCTCGAGCACTTCTCGAACGCCGACTCTTCCGCGATATCCCGTTCCGTTGCACAAATTGCATCCTTTGCCCTTAAACAGGCCCTGATGATCAAGTTTCACTTCCGGAAGAAGCTCGCTTAAACTTTTCTTTTCCGCCTCTGTCACCACACGCTTTCCTTTGCACTCGGTGCAGATGGTCCGCACAAGGCGCTGGCCCATCACGAGGTTCACGGTGGATGCCACGAGGAACGGCGGCACGTCCATATCAATGAGGCGCGGGAATGTCGTTGCCGCGTCGTTCGTGTGGAGCGTCGAGAGCACCAGGTGCCCGGTCAAGGCGGCGTTTACCGCGATGTTCGCGGTCTCCTCGTCGCGGATCTCGCCGACCATGACGATATTCGGGTCCTGCCGAAGGATTGAACGAAGGCCGCTTGCAAACGTAAGCCCCACGCGGCTGTTCACCTGTATCTGGTTCGTCCCTTCGAGCGAGTATTCGATCGGGTCCTCGATCGTGATGATGGAAACCTCGGGCCGATTGAGTTCTTTGAGTATCGTGTAGAGGGTCGTCGTCTTCCCCGAACCCGTGGGGCCGTTCGCAAGAATCATGCCGTACGGCTTCTTGATCGCGCGATACACGATGTCGTACTCCTTTTCCTGGAATCCGAGGTCTTTGAGCGCAAATGTCCTTGTTTCCGCAAGAATCCGCATCACCGCGTTCTCTCCATAGTGCGTGGGCGCGATCGAAACGCGCACGTCCGCGTTGCCGATGCCCTCGATTTCCGCCTTGAACCGCCCGTCCTGCGGCTCATTGTGCTCGTCGGTGCGGAGCCCCGAGAGCACCTTGATGCGGCTGATGATCTCCGGCTGGAGGCCCATCGAAATGCCGATGTGGTCGAAAATGTCCTGCAGTATCCCGTCGATCCGGAATCGGATGCGAAGCCGGTGCTCGCCGGGCTGAATATGAATGTCAGACGCTTGCGAAATGTATGAGTACGCGATAAAGAGATCCACCAGCTTGATGATGGAAATCTCCTCGATTGGCTTGATTAGCTGCTTCTCGATCTCAACCTTGAGCGCCTGCGCGTCTTTCATAAGCGGTTAGATTCATTATAGCACAGAGATAGGCAAAAAAATCGCCATTCTGCGAGCATGCGAAAAAGAACCGGGCGTGCGGCGGCCGCTCCCCGCGCCGAACACCCAAAAAATCCCTATTTCACCGCATTCACGGCCCCTGTTTCCGCGCTCACTTCAAGATTCACCTGCTGCGTTCCTTTCGTTCCCCTCATTTTCCACGTGGGTTTTCCCGCGGAACTCACTAACTTCATGGTGAGGATGGCACTCGCGTGTCCCCCGCCGATCGCAAGCTCGAGCGCGCGCGAGGCCGGAACCGCAAGCCCTTCTTCGCTCAATTGAAAATCCCTGCTTTTAAGGACGTTTCCCACATATTCAAGGCGGATCGCGGGATGCAATTCAAAATTTTCTTTTACCTCTCCGTTCTCATCCATCCCAACGGTCGCCCGATTGACCACCGTACCACTCACCACATTCACGGTAGTATCCCTGCCAATGTTTATAATCGCTTTTCCCCGGCTCGTTGCGGAGACCACGGGGAAGAACAGATATTCGCCGTCTCCGGTCACGTGAAGCGACTTTGCCGCATCGAAATCCAAAATCACGCCGGTCGCCTCGCCTCGCCGCACCTCAATGGAAATGAGAAACGAGAGGTTGCCCGAAGGAAGCTTCGCGGAGCGCGATGATCCGTCGAATCCCGTAATCTCGATGCCGCCGACGGTAAAGGATATTTTCCCGTAGTTCCCTTCGCGAATGTTCGCGTCAGAGAGAAGCGCGATCGTGCCCGAGCGGTCGAGCGCCAAAAGGTCAAACCGCTTCGGCGCGTTTACCACCGTCACCCACCCGGACTGCGGACTGTGCACCCGAAGCTCCCGTACGGTAATAAAAAGAGATTTGAAGGAACCGAGCGCCGCAGTTTCATCGGTCACGCCGAATACCACGCGCCCGGAATTCGCGGTTGGCCTCGGGGTTGCCGCAGGCGCCTGCGGAGCGATGCCGGTCTGTATGCCGCCTTCGATTTCAGATTTCCCGGCAGGTTCTGCGGCGGCGAGGCCGCCCGCCGGAGCCGGCGCCCGCGCCGGGAGATTCATGAGCAACACCGCGCCCACAAGGACAAGCGCCGCAATTCCTATCACCGCATATTTTTGGTTCATGTAAATAGTATACCTCGCGCGCGGCGAAAGTGAACACCGCGCATGGATCCGCATTGCATCCTTCCGCGAGATCGGTATACTTGATTCCAGCATTGATTTTCCACATTCAGAGAAAGGGGGTGCGAGATGGCGCAGAGTGCCCGCGGAAGGAATCAGGAAGAACGCTGGTTCAAGATGCTCTTTTTTGCCTTCGATATTCTGCATCGGCGCGTATTCGGAGAAACGGATATCACGGAACGCATCGTCATCGAACCGGATGGGTGCGACTACGTGATGCGCTATTTCTCCCCGGCCGAAGTACGCACGGAGCTTCCACCGCAATCCAAGAGAATTCTCGAGAGAAGAAAGCTCCGCAAGGGGCAGGATGCATTCGTCCTCGAGCGCGAGGGATTTCTCGAATATCTTCATGACATGCCCGCGCTCTACGGAGAAGTGCTCGGCGTGAATGGCTCCCGCCCGATCCCGAAGCGCCTTTTGATCGCGCTCCTTGCGCTCCACGAGTGCCGGCACAAAGCGCATGCGCGGAAGTTGGTGCGGCACGTCTCCGAGCGGAACATACTCGACCGCATGGACGGCCACCTCCCGAAGCGCGAGCATCCGGAATTCGTACATCTCTCCACACAATTTTTTCAAATGGTGCTCGAGATCACGGAAGAGCTGAAATCAATCCCGCCCGACGAAACGGACGCGTATCTCGTCGAGGCCCTCGGCCTCTACTTCTGGGAACGGAGCCGAACGAGCGACCTCTCGCTTCTTGCGAAGCATTTCTCACGGTTTGTGCTCCTTGCGCCTCGATAAGGAACCATACTCTCGTACCTTGAACACACGACCCGCAGACTTACTTTGCGGGTCTTTTTATTCCCTACCGTCTAATCCGACGGTCGTCGGATTGGACAGTAAACAGTGCAAAATTTCAAATCCAGCGGCGAACGGTTCGCGCGTATTCCTCGTACGCCGCGCCGAACCGCTCGCGGAGCCGTTTCTCCTCGAAGGGAATGACGACGCGATCCAAGACCGCGTAGAAGAGGATGAGCGGGAGGAACGAGGAGAACGAGCCCATGGTCGCGGAGGCGCCCAAAAGCATAAGCAAGTATCCGAGGTAGACGGGATTTCTCGAGACGCGGTACGGACCCTCCCTCACTAAATGCGTGGGCATGCCGCCCGGATAGACGGTGGTCTTATGTTTTTCAAAGAGCCGAAAGAATGCAATCAGAAAATAAAGGCCAATCGCCATGGGTGCGAGGCCCAAGAGCGTGTAGGGATAAAGGAGCCATTCATACAAGGGCTCGCGGCGGTCGAGAATCACCTCGAGCGCGAGCGAGGCGAAAAACGCGCCGAGCGGAATGAGGTTGTAGAGGTATTTCATAATAAGGCTTCTTCGGGATCGGTCTAAGAGTTCGGCTGACTCGCTTGCCCTGAACGTAGTTGAAAGGGGCTCGGTCGGGGTTTTTTACCCGTTATCCCAATCTTCACTTGAGATGCCCGCCTGCCGCAAGATTTCCGCGACAAGGTGCTTCGAGATGTCGCTCCGATGCGGATTGGGGATTCTCACTTTTAATTCGCCGCGCACCATAAATAAATGACGGCCGCTGAATAGGGGCCGCTGAATCCCAACTTCCTGAATTTCTGGACAAGCTTCCGCCACGAAATGCTTTTTGGCATGCATCCAAAAAGGTTATCGAGAGGACTTCACTAATTCGCGGCGGTCAACTTTGACTGAAAAACCAGGAACCCGTTCGTGATCCCGCACCTTTAGAATCAACCAATCTTCCAGAACTTCGCGTAATTCCTTCCGGCAGTCCTCTAAATTCTTCGCACTTGCCCATACGCCCTTGAGCCCGGGAATTTCACCGAAATAAACCCCGTTTTTAAGGAGTTTGTAACGAGCCTCTTTCAGTTTTTTGAGTATGTAATCGCTCAACATCTTTTCAATATTAGCACTACTGGCCACGCGATTCAATCTCTCCTTTGTGTGCTTCAAAACTCTACTGACCCGCCCACCCCGTAAAATCCATCAGAGATGGATTTTACGGAGTCTCGGTCACAGGCTATACCCGCTTAAGGTAACGATCAACTTTCAATAGCGCAACGCAAGTCGCTGAATGAGTGATCTTGCTCTCCATAACCAAGCGGATAGCTTTCTTCAACGGCACTTTGATAACTTTGATGCTTTCTGTGCCTTCCTGATTCGCTTTCCCTTGCGATAAACCGCGCGCGAGATACATGTGGTTCGGGGAGTAAACGACTGTGGTAAAAGGGTCTACTGCGCCGAGGTAGGTCCATCGTTTTGCGTTTAAACCAGTTTCTTCTTTGAGTTCCCGCTTTGCGGCGCTTAATTTGCTCTCTCCCCTGTCAATTCCGCCGCTTATTGCTTCGATGGTCACCCTGCCAACTCCGTAGTGATATTCTTTCGTGAGATACACGTTATCCCTGTTGTCGAGAGGAATTACCGAACTGCCGGGCAACATTGTTACCACCCCGAAGATACCCCTCTTCCCATCCGGGCGAATCACACTATCTTCGCGGACAGATATCCAGCGGTTTTTATAGACAATTCTACTCTTTTTTATTTTCCACGACCCTCGTTTTTTCATGGCGTGATTATACTGCCTAGTCGGCTATGACTTCTGTCCCCAAACAACGACCCAAGGGACATTCACCCGTTTGAGTTCATCTTTGGCGATTGCGGAGTAAATTATTTTGAAGCCCACCTTGCACAGTAGGGCTTCAATTTCCTTTTTAGTGAAGAACGTGAAGAATCTGCCCCGATCTTGAGACAATATTTCTTTCACTAAACGTGATCCCCTACCTTGCTTTACTGCAACGTGCACTATACCCCCAGATTTGAGTATACGGTAAAAATTTTTTAAGACCCTCGCCAATTCGTTTCTCTTGAGATGCATTAAAACAGCGTTTGCCCAAATACCATCGAATGAGTAGGCAGGAAAGGTAATACTTCTCAAATCTTTCCGAAGAAATTTTACTCTAGGCGAGTATTTTTCTGCTTCCTTCACAAAAACATCGGACGCGTCTATCCCGACAACTTGAAATCCTCTTCTTGCGAAGACCTTGCTATCTCTGCCGCCCGCAGAACCCACATCCAAAACCTTGGCGTTCGCAGGAAACATTTTCATAAATCGAGCACGCTGCCTTGGTACTGCTCTTGAAATACGCCTAATGTAGCGCTTGCCTAAGTGATTATAGGTTGAGATCGTTTCCTTATATAAATCCGTCACATTTAACAATCGTGTGTTTCTCGATGGATTCGACGTGGTTCACCACAAGTCGCGCGTCGCGCACATCATACCGCGTTTTTGAGAAAAAATCCAAATAGAAAATGATGACAGCTTGACATTTCTATGAAAAGGGTTTATAATGCCGTTTAGCATTTAACCATAAGCCGCATGGCGGCGGGAGGTGAAAAATGAGCTGGAAGTTGATAGCCCTCGGCCCGCTCTTCATGTGGGCCCTCTATGCAGTCTTCGGATCGCTTTCGAGCAAGGCGAACGGCGAGCGCGTTACGATGGCCGCGGAAGCCGGCGCGATGGTAGCAGTTGCCATGTTCGCGTTTCGAGCTGGTGACGTGAGCGACTTTCGTCGCGTGACCGCGCTCTCCGCGATCTTCATGATCGTGACGGGGCTCATGTCGGCGGCGGGCGTGCTCACCCAATTCTACGCTTTCCGCATCGCCCCGCAGAACCATCAGGGAACGGTGGCGATGCTCGGAGGGATGTTCCCGGTCTTGGGATTCGCGATCCTCGACCTCATGCACCGCGTCGGCATCCCCGGCGGCTCCCCCGGCAGTTCCCGCCAGTGGATCGGCGTCGCCCTTGCCGCTCTCGGGCTCTGGTTCGTAGGCAGCGGACGCTAATATGGCGAAGATCGAAGCAGTGCGGACGCGGCCACGGTCGCGTCCTTTTTTTACGCCTCGCGGATTTGATTCAATTTCTCAAAAACCCTAAACTGTACTCGCAATTGCCGGGTCGTCTAACGGTAGGACGTTTGGCTCTGAACCAAAAAATTGGGGTTCGATTCCCTGCCCGGCAGCAGTTAGATTTTGCCGCGCGCAAGCGCTTGCAAAATCAACTGTCCCGAGCGAGGCGTAGCCGACGAGGGACTTAAAATAACACGATGTACTTCGTCTATATCATTCGGTGTAGCGATAAAAGTTTTTATACGGGTATCACTAGCGATTTAAAAAGGAGATTTAAACAACACAAGAACAAAAGGGGCGGGAACTACACTCAATCTCATCGAGTAGAAAAAATAGTGTATACCGAGCAGTTCAAAACAAGAAGCGGAGCTCTCAAGCGTGAATCTGAAATCAAACGTTGGCGGCGGGAGAAAAAATTGGATTTAATTAAAAACGACCATGCCGCACATTCACGAAAAAATTGATTTTGCAGTAGGGGTTTTTGTGGTACACCGGAATCGCGTGCTTTTGGTGTTTCACAAAAACCTCAAGATGTGGCTGCCGCTCGGGGGACACATTGAACTAGATGAGGACCCGGAACAAGCGCTCTTCCGCGAGGTGAAGGAAGAGAGCGGACTTGATATTGAAATGATATCTCAAAAGCCCAAAGAGAAATTTGAGGGCAGAAAATTCCTCTATCCTCCGGCGTATCTTGACATTCATCCCATAGGGGAGAACCACCGCCACATCGGGATGGTCTACTTCGCGAAGTCAAAATCGGAGAAGGTTACACTTGCCGCGGAGGAGCACGACGAGATTAGATGGTTTTCAGAGCGCGAGCTTCAGGATCCCACATTCAAGGTTCAGCCCGATATACAGTTTTACGCGAAGGAGGCGTTGCAGCGCGCTCAGGGAACTTGGTAGAGTGACATAAAAAAACGCACGCGCGGGTGCGCGTGCGGAGTGCGTTTGTGTTGCCTCGAGAAACTTAGCGGATCGGTTCGGGATCGTACGCGGCTGCTCCCGGGTTCTTGCGTAAGAAAAAATCCCTGACAAGGGATTTTTTCTTACGCGAACGGGTTCCCGGTTTAATTGCGTCCGTATCCGCCGCGGCCGCCTCGGTTAAATCCGCCGCCTCCGCCTTCGCGCGGAGGGCGGGATTCCATGGGGCGGGCAACATTCACCGTGAGACTGCGTCCATCGAGATCCTTCCCGTTGAACATCTCAATCGCTTTCTGGGCTTCCTCGTCGGACGACATCTCGACAAAACCGAATCCCTTGGAGCGGCCCGTCATCTTGTCCATGATGATGGTTGCCGATACCACGGATCCCGCCTGCGAGAACATGTCCTTTAAGGCCTGCTCGACGGTGCTGTAGGAGAGCCCGCCGACATATAACTTTTTTCCCATCGTATGCTCGTGTAGTATTTCAATAAGTCGACCTCATCCTATGCATTCCCCTCATCGTGTGCGCAAGGCGCAGAGACCAAGAACGCTAAGAACTTACCTCGAGCCGTATCATAACATATTGTGGAAAACAATCAACAGGGGTGCCGGAGGAGCTTTATTATTATATCCTCTCGAGCTTATTGAATGAGCTTGCCCAGCCGTCCGCGTGGTTCTCCATGCTCTCTTTCGTGCCAAAGGCGCCGTGCGTGAGCGTCACTTCCATTCCGCCAAACTTGCCTCCGCCGTTCTACACAATAAAAAGCCACGAGGAAACAGCGGGCCGCCTAAGGACATACCCTGCTGGTGCGCCCGCCCCAGGGCTGCGACCGAAAGTAGTCCGAAGCCGTCGCGCGGCCTCCTCGTGGTAGTTTCACTATATTTGAACGGCGCGGATTTTGTCAAAAGCAAGGTATGCCTGCCAAAGCACCTATTTTCTTCGCGTCCAACGCTCTGGCCAACGCGCGAGCATGAGCCCGAGCGAGGCCGCAAAGAGCCCGATGTCGCGCACGGTGATCGTGTCAATGCCCACGACGGTGAGTACCAGCGCGAGATGGAGAAACGCGAGGAGCGAGAAGAAAAACGTGGCGAGGTCAACAAGAAGAAAGAAACCGATCGCCACGTCCAAGATCGCGGTTCCTATCATCGCCTCGTACATGGGGACCGGCAGGATGCCCGCGGCCCACGGCTGGAGCAATCCTCCCCACTCCTCTGGATTCCGGAATATAAGCACTCCCACCCACAAAAAGGTGATTGCCGTGCCCACACGCACGATGTGCATTCCCGATTCCTTTTTTAGATAAGAGTTCTTGAGTATTTGCATAAGTAATTTATGTAAGCCGCGCAGAGAGCACAATTATATCCATTAGCGCGACCGTCCCCGCCGACATAAGGCACCAAAAGCACCATGCGCCAATCACTTTCCACTGGAGATACGTGAAAATCACGGACATTAGGGTCGCGCCCAAAAGCATAAGTTTCCCTAAAGTAAGCCATGTTTCGAGCGGCTCCACGCCCACCACGAGGAACGCGGCGATTGCGGTAAAGGCAACGTAGAACAGCATTCCAAGAAGATCATTGTGGATGCCGAAGAACATGCGGTTGTATTTGCTGTTCAAGACCGTCTCGCATCCTTCGCCCACAGGGCAGACGGGCACTTCGGCGGCGATGCGCTTGCGGATTAAATACGCCGTTTCGCTAATCCCGATCGCAGCAATCGTAAAAAGAAGCGCGTGCGGCGTGAGGTTAATGAGGGGCATGGAATGTACACATTATACCAACGGTCTCTTTAAGTAAAAAGCGACAATAAAACGCAATTAAATAAAAAGCAATAAATGTTTCAGATAGATACAAATTGCTGCGAAAATAAACGGTCTCCTCGTGCGGAGACCGTCTTCTTTGGAAAGATTGCGATACGAATGGTCGGGAGTAGCGACACCATCACACATGAAGTGCCCCCCACTGCGGATGCAGTGGGGGTTTTTCTTACTCGTCTATAGCATGTTCTTGTATTCACGCGCATTGCGATTACACTGTAGGAGCACTTTTCACAACTGAATATGGAGGCACCGCAATGAACCAGATCTATGCGTACCGGGAACCGCCGCCGAAACTAAGCGCCTCGACGATGCAGTCGTTCGTGAACTGCGAAATGCAGTGCGCGTATGAGCGCCTCTTGGTAGACCCTCCCTCGATCCTCGAGCCCCTGCCGCGCGTCTTCGGCAACGTCATCCACTCCCTCCACGAACTCCTGTGGAAGAATCCGGCGGAGCGTGCGGACGGCGTCGTTCGCCGAGGCATGGGAATTCTCTCCGGGGTTTTGAAAGGAGCGCACGGCCTGAAGGGCGAGAAATCGCCCCCCGTGCTCATCCGCTTTCTCACACGGCGGCAGATCACAGGCCTTACGGAAAGCGAAGTCGAGGAGCGAACCAAAGAAGAGAAAGAAAAATATATGGCGAAAGGCCGCCTTATGCTCCAAGCCCTTCGGCTCGAGCGAATCGCGCCCGTCCCCAACCTTGACCTCGTTGAAGTCGAGCGAGACTTAGGGAAAGACGGCATTGAGATCCAGGAGCACCACGCGTGGAGAGCATACAGGTTGAGCGGCCGGATGGACCGCATCTTCCACTACGCGGACGGCAGTTACGAAATTTTCGACGTGAAAACCGGGAAAGTGGACGAGCGGTACGCGCGCCTTGTGCTGCTTCACAACATCCAGATGACGCTTTACCACAGAGCCGGCTTCAGTCTTTTCGGAAGGGATCCGATCCGGATGTGGCTCATCGCATTGAGGGACGTGAGCAAGAGTACGCTCGCGCGTGCGCAGGAAGAACTTTCCTCCGGCCGCTCGCCAGACGCCTTGAGGGAAATGTACGTTGAGGTTCCGCTTCGAAAACCCGTTGACTTCACGGACCTCGCACAGCTCGCGGCGGACATCGACACCGTAATGCGCATGGTTATCTTCCCGCACAGGTACCGGCCGTGGCAGATCGAGGCGTGGGAACCTCTTTCGGCGATAGGGAAGAAAGCCGACTTCAAGGACAACGTCCGGGAGGGACGTTTCATGCCGCGGATCGGCGCATGGTGTGAAACGTGCACCTTCCTTGAAGCATGCCGCGAAGACAACGCCAGTGACTGGGAGAAGCACTACCGCACCCGCGCGGTGCCCGCGGGCAATGAGACGCCTCCTCCCGCAGCGCCACACGTGCCGCCGGACGAGCCTCAAGTTGCGCTCTTTGAAACCTTCGCTCGCCCAAAATCGCTTCGGAAGAGCGACCGCGAGCATAAGCGGAAACTGCGCGAGCTGGGGTTCCTTCCCCGAAAATCGCTCCTTGCGCTCTATAAGAGAGCCCCGCAGCTCATCCCCGCGTTTCGGAACATCCCTTGCGCGTGCAGGGAGCTTGACGTGTTCCACCCGGAGATGATCGCCCGTCTCCTCATAAGCTTCCTCAAAGGAACACCGCCCATTCTAGAGGTAGTGAGGCAACACTGTCCCTACGAGGAATGCCCCTTCCGCGAAACCCGCGCGGAGGCAGTACAGCAGTGACGTACAAGGAGTCCTGGAATCCAGGACTCCTTTTTCTACGCACCGCCCCGCGTTACAGAACAGTGCGGGATTCCACCCCGCGGCCACATGGCCGCGGGGCTTCACTTTTATGAATGAACGGGTAAAATGAATGCTATGGAGAAAACCCACACTGCTATGCTCGAAACCGCAACTTTCGGCGCCGGATGCTTCTGGGGCGTCGAGGAATTATTTGCGCATACACAAGGCGTGAAAGACACCGCCGTGGGTTACATGGGCGGCACGAAAGAAAACCCGACCTACGAAGACGTCTGCACGGACAAAACCGGACATGCGGAGGCGGTGCAGGTAAAGTACGATCCAAAAGAAGTTTTGTACGAGAAACTACTCAACATCTTCTGGGAAAACCACGATCCGACGACGCCGAACCGGCAGGGCCCGGACACAGGAACGCAATATCGCTCGGTTGTCTTTTTTCACAGCAAGGATCAAGAACGCATTGCAAAAGAATCAAAACAAAAACTCGAAGCGTCGGGAAAACATAAAAAGCCCGTGGTGACCGAAATCGTCCCCGCTTCGACTTTCTGGCGCGCCGAGGAATACCATCAGCGGTATCTTGAAAAGCGGGGGCTTAGCACCTGTCATAGTTAGCCCGAATGCGCGGGCTCCTATGGGGCGGCGCGCGTGAAGCGTTTTACAAGCGTTACTTCGTTCCCCTTCTCGTTGAACCGCACTTCATCGAAAAACGACTCCATTAAACGGATACCCCTGCCCGCCTCGGCTTCCGCGTCCGCATCGCTCCGGGAGGCGCTCTGCCAATCGAAACCGTTCCCTTGATCCCGTATAGTCACCTCCGCCAAGTCGCGCGTGACGTTCAATTTCACCGCAACGGTGAGGTCTGACGGCGCGCTTCCCTGCTTTTGGAGCACTTCCCTCAAAAACTCCTCCCTGCTCCCGATCTTCGGTATGCCGAGATTGCCGTGCCCGATCGCATTTACGATCGCTTCGTCGAATGCAAGTTCCATTAAGCCAACGTCCTTCTCATCCCATCCCGCATCCACGAGCCGCTTTAAAAACTCTTGCGCTGCGGGCTCCGCCACGCGGACGTCGGAAGGCAGTTTCCACTCATCGCCCTCGAAATAGTTAGAGAAATCCCTCTCGCGCGCTTGATCTTCAGTGTGTTCCATGCGTTCACTCGTTGAAATGCACTGCGCAATGCCGCAGATGCGCCCCGCACGCCGTCGCGTATATCAGTTCATTCCCTATCCAACCCTCCTTTGTAGAATCGCAATAATGATCAAAAATATCCAGAGCGCGCCCGCAGCGACCCAAAGCCAGAAAATGAATATAAAAAATTTCAAAAGCGTTACGCGGCCGAACAGCGGCACGTCGTTCGCCGCAAGGAACCCGTACCATCCTTTGATTCGTTGAATCCACGAGTGAAGCATGGCGAGCATTTCAGGAATCCGCGCGAATGTTGCGTCTCATCATTGCCCGAATCGAACAGGTATGCGCAACTCATCGTCGTGCTCCGGCAATCCCGACGGATTGTCTTTTCTAAGCACGACAATGCCCTTTTCGGTGTTCGGCGGTTCGAATGTAATTGTTGCGCGGAACGGGACGAATTCCTCGGTCATCCATTCATCCTGCGCCTCTGCGACCGTGACGGCGAGCTCGTTTCCTTGCGCGTCAAAAAGCCGGACGGGAAAGCTCGCTTCGAAAAACCAGAAGCCGCGCGCTTCTCCCTCCACCGCAAGCGGGCTTTTGACCGTTTGGTTCGGCGTCACGCTCCGGACACGGATACGATCGCTCTTCTCGCGCACGTTCCCGATATCTTCCATGAATATCTTCCCGCCGGGGGCGCGGCACTGCCGGGGATACGATTCCATTATTTGATACCCCCGCTTCGCGCATGCGTCAAAATTCTCGATTGTCGGGGCGCTGCGTTCCAAGGAAAATTGAAACAAACCGCCGAGCACGCCTAAGAAGGCGATGCCCGCCGCGATCAAAACGAATGAGGCGATGAGTATAATCTGCTTCACGTACTATGTGTGCTGATCTCTCTTCAAATCAAGACAGACCGAATTGATGCAGTATCGCTTCCCTCCTTTTTCTTTCGGGCCGCCCGCCCGACCGGAACGGTACGTTTCGGGCAGGTCGTCAAACACATGCCCCAAATGGGAACCGCACTGCTTGCAGAGCACCTCGGTGCGCGTCATGCCATGACCCGTATCCTCGCGAAGCTCGACATTCTCGCGGTTTGCCGGTTCGGTGAAACTCGGCCAGCCGGTGCCCGAATCGAATTTTGCGTCGGACGAGAAAAGCTCCGCCCCGCACGCCCTGCAGCGATACATCCCTTTCGCGTGCTCCTTGTAGTATTTGCCGGTAAAGGCGGGCTCCGTCCCCTTCTCGCGAAGCACGTGGTATTCGTACGGCGTGAGTTTCTTTTTCCACTCCGCGTCCGATTTCTCCTTATCCATAGGTGCTTACCACGCGGCGTACGCCCATGGTTCCGGAATCATGAGCATCATAAGCGCGGCGCCGAGGAGCGCCATATTCTTCATAAAGTTCACCTGATCGCCCATCTTTGCCATTGGATCGGAAACCGCCCAATATGCGTGCATCTTGAACGACACCGCGAGAAGAAACACCGCGAGAAGCAGTACGGCGTATTGGATATAGACGCCGAGCGCAATTCCCAGGCCGCCAAGAAGTATGAACAAGCCCGAGAAATGCACCATGAACTTCGCATTCGCAATGCCTTTTGATGAGGCGTATCCCGCAAGCATGTCGTTATTCATGATGTGCCGTATGCCATTCATCACGAAAAACCCGCCGTAGAGTATTCTCCCGATCAAGAAAAGCAGTTCCATATCGTTTGCATTAAATGTTGTTTCCCGCGACCTTTTTACCTTGTATATACTACCATACTCAATCAATCCATCAAACTATACGTTATCTTCGCGCCCGCCGCATCTCACCCAATTTTTCCACCCGGACGCCGATAAGGCGGATTTTCTTTTTTTTTAGATTTTCACGTTTGTCCAAAAACGGCATAACAAGCCGCATTGCCTCAAATTGGAGCGCACCAAGGTCCGAGACCGGGTCTCGAAACGTATGTGCCCGCGTTTTGGTCTCAAAGTCCGCGAAACGGACGGTAATCGAGACGCCGCGAAAACTTTTCCATTCGCTCGTCGTAAGGTGCGCAATCACGCTCTCGCACATCGCGGCAAGGCGCTCCTGGATAAAATTCGAATCTTTCGTGTCTTCCCGAAACGTCTCCTGTTCGCCGATTGATTTCCGTTCGTATTCCTGGACGATCGGCGACTCGTCAACGCCCCGTGCTTTCCGGTAGAGCGAGAGTCCCCACTTGCCGAGCATCTCCCCGAGTTCTGTCTGTGAGAATCGCGTGAGATCACGGATTGTGCTCACTCCTTTTTCCGAGAACATCGCCTCGGTTTTCGGACCGATGCCGGGGATTTTCCGGATCGGGAGCGGTTCAAGAAATGCCTCGACAAGCTCGGCGCAAGTTTTTTCGTCGTCATGGCCAACAATCGTGAGCCCGTCCGGCTTTTTGAAATCGGATGCAATTTTGGCGACGAGTTTATTGGGGCCCATGCCGATAGAGGCAGTGAGTTTTTCCTTCTCTCTGATCTCCTGCTTTATGCTCTCGCAGATCGCGCGCGCCCCTTCATATGAGTCCGAGAAACTCAAATCCATATATGCTTCATCCACCGACGCTGCTTCCACACGCGCCACGCACGTTCGAATGATGGCCATAATGCGCTCCGAAACTTCGCCGTAGCGCGCGAAATTTCCTCCGAGAAAGACGGCGGGCGGTCTCCCTTTTTGCCGGGCTGCCTCGGAACGCCGCCAGGCGGTCGAGATCGGCATTGCCGAGTGGATTCCGTACTCCCGCGCTTTGTAATTCGCGGTCGAAACCACCCCCCTACCCTTGCCTTCTTCAGGATCAGCTCCCACGACAATCGGAAGTCCCTTGAGCCGTGGTTTATCCCGCTCCTCAATCGCCGCGAAAAAGGCATCCATATCGAGATGCGCAATAATCCTTTTCATAAAATCACTTGGATATGGATGCTCGAAAGGGGGTCGGGGAAACGCGTGAGGGGTTCCCCGTGTTGGAAAACCTGCGAAGCAGGAGTTAGAAACTCCGCCTTCGCCCGGCGGCTACGGACGGGCAGGCGAGGGTTTCTAAGGAGTCCCGTAAAGCGGGACGACGCATCCATATCCAAATGGCCAATGATCCTCATATCCTAATCGTACCGTTCCTGACAAGCCCGGAAAAGCAATGAAGGGAGGGTCAATTTGACATTTCTAAATTGTTTTGTTAAGATAGTCGGCGGCACATCGCATTTCACCGAGCTCTCGCGCGTTCTGTGAGCGGGGCGACGCACCACCCAAGAAAGGAAGGCGTGGCATGGACGACGGCGTACTCGTTTTCAAGTTCAAGCGGCCGCTTCAGCTCGCGGCGGGCGGGATTACTCCCGGAGGAGCGATCTTTCCCATCGAGGTGATCCGGTACATCGATCTCGTGAAGAATACGCTGCACGTCGCGCTTCCCCATAAGCTCGAGTTTCGTGAGACCACCGTGCTCATTTTCTACGATGGCCTCGCGATCCTCGTCGAGAGGGACACCCTGGGGGAAGTTCAGTTCACAAGACACGAGAGCACCGCCGCGGCATAACCGCGGCTTTTTTTCCCAACGCTCCGGCGTATGGCCGTATCCGCACCCGTGAGGCCCCCTACTCCAACTCCGCTCCGCGCGAAACCTGCTCAATAAACCGCAATGGATCCACGCTCGCATCTTTTATCTTTACGGAAAAATGCAGATGCGGTTCGAGCGCATACCCCGTATCTCCCACGTGCCCGAGAACGCCGCCCCGCAAAACCTTTGCGCCCTGTTCCACGCCGATTGAATCGAGATGGAGATAGAGCGAATAAATGCCCAGCCCGTGGTCAACGACCACGGTATTCCCGTAGTTTTTAAATTGCCGCGCGAGCCGCACCGCGCCGTCGTTTACCGCCATTACGTGAGTCCCCCTCGGCGCATCAAGATCAACCCCCAAATGCTGGAGTTCCGATGATCCGCTTTTCCGTATAGTGCCGTAGGCACCGGCAATTTCCATGCGTACGAGCGGATTCTCAAACGGCCGCGTGAAGAGCGCCGCGTGAGTGATCGCCGCGATCGCATCGCGTACGATTCGATTCTCCTCTTCCACGATATTCTCCACGATATTCTTCGGGGTGTACCCCCGCGCTTCAAGGTCCGGCGTGAGCGCAAGTTCGCTCACGGGAAAACTTCGCGTTCGCACCGTTATTTCATCCCGATACGCGCTTCCGTCCTCAAATGCGATGCGGACGCCGTATGTTCCCGGCTTCATCTTCGCATCCACCCCGTACAAACCGATCCACTCGCCGCGTTGGAACAATTCGAAGAAATCAACATCCGTTGCGCCGACCGCTCCCGTTTGAACCTTGCGCGCCGGAGATGCCGCAATCACGAGCGTGTCGCCCTGCTCAAGCGATTGTGAAGAAAAACGGACGTACGATTTCTCGAGAACGCTCCTTTGGCTTCCCTCTTTTTCCGCCCCCTGCAGTCCGGCCTCGGGCGCAACTTCCGTCACCGCGATCGCGGCGGGCAACTGGAGCGCCTCCCCGCTTCTTGGAACAAAGGTTCGCGCAAGCAATATCATTGCGATCGAGAGGACGAGTACGACGACCAACAATGGAGCGGCTCGCATAGTACGAATGGCGCCTTTTTCCGATTATTCCCCTTGGGGACCGACGCCCGCCGGAATCAGCACTTCGTTCCGCAGTTCGTCATACACGCGGTCGGTTACCGCGTCGGTTACCTTCCCATTCTGGACAGTCACCACCGTGACGTGCGGAGTAATCACCGTTGCAAGCACCTCGCCCTCTCTGTTTCCAAAACCGGCATTCCGCGAATCAAACGAAAAAACAAATTCATAACAATCCGGGCACGGCAGGGGGCCCTCCGCCTCGTGCGTGAGATTATAGCCGTCGAAGAGATACGTGGGGGCGCTCGTTTTCACCCATTCCTGCGCAATTTCCCGGGCAATTTTGATCCCGGCATCTCCCTCCCCGCCCTGGTGCGGAGCACTCGAAACCGGTGCATTCCCCGAAAAGAGGAGCGCGAGAAACTGCCCGCCCACCAAACTAAAAGCCACGATGACCCCAACCGCAATTGCGAGAATTTTCTTCCCCATAGGCTATGCCACAATCAAAAAAATGTTCCCGAGAAGGCAAACCGCGCGGGCATGGCGCCTACTTCGCAGGCATCCCGCTCGAAGCGCCGCTCGAGCACATTTTGCAATTCTTCTTGTGCGTGGCAATCTCGTAAATCGCCGAGATCCCCACCAGTACGTAAATGATCTTGGTGATCGCCGCGTCCGGTCCTCCGAAAAGCAAGCCGATATCCCAATTGAAAATTCCCACTAAGAGCCAGTTTAGGCCCCCGACAAGGAGGAGTGTAAACGTAATTTTGTGCAATTTATCTCCGTTCATCAGAGAAGCATACTTCACGTTTTTTTTCGACCTTTCAAAAAAAGAGTTATCTTTATACAGTATCGCACAGCGTGCACGGCAAGGCAAAATTCGACAATCTCGATCAAATTTTATATGGTAAATGTACCGCAATTATCCTGCACTACCGCGCAAAAATGAAATTCAAGCTCTCAAGACGCATGTTCGCGATACTCGTGATCCTCGCAGCCGCCGGAGGAGCCGCGGCATGGAACGCGCTGCGCAACGAAGGAGCCGCATACCAAACCGTTCGCGCCGCGCGAACCACGGTCGTGCAGGAAGTAAGCGTCACGGGAAGGACAGAGCCCGTCGAGGATGCCGAACTTGGGTTTGAAAACAGCGGCCGCGTAAGCCGCGTTGCCGCTTTCGTGGGCGAACGCGTGGTCAAGGGTACGCTACTCGTCGAACTCGACGCGAAAGAACTTTCTGCGGATCTCCGCGAAGCCGAAGCGAGCGTTGAGACAGAACGCGCGAAGCTCCAGGAACTTCTGCGAGGCACGCGAATCGAAGAGATCCGGGTGCAGGAAGCAAAAGTGGGCGAAACAGGAATCGCTCGCGAGAACGCAGAAATAGCAGTCCGAGACGCCATCCGCGAAGCGTTCATACAGGCGGATGACGCGATCAGAAACAAAGTGGATCAGTTCTTTACCGACCCGCAACGCGCAAACCCTCAACTTACATTCGAGCTTCCGAACGCAACGCTCAAAAAGGCGATCGAAACCGAACGGGCTGCCCTTGAGCACACGCTGCGCGCATGGAATACTACGCTTCTTGAGATCAGTGCGCCTCCCGCAAGGAACAATTTGAATCAGGTTCAGTCGTTTTTGAGTAACGTCGCGGAGGGCTTAAGCGTGGTTGCTCCCGCGGGGTCCATTACGCAGGCCAATATTGATAAATATCGCGCGGACGTCGCCGCCGCGCGCGTGAACGTAAGCGGCGCCACGAACAACCTCTCGACGGCAGAAGAAAAATTCAGAAATGCAGAAACGTCGCTCACGGTACAAGAACGCGAGCTTGCCTTAGCGCGCGCGGGCGCGGCGCAAGAAGAAATTGACGCGCAGGCGGCACAACTGCGGCAAGCGGAAGCGCGTGTGCAGGTAACGCAGGCCCAAATCGCCAAACGCATCCTTCGGTCGCCTATCACCGGCGTCGTCACGGTACAGAACGGGAAATTGGGTGAAATTATCGCGGCGAACACGCCGATCGTGTCGGTCATCTCCGACGAAGCATTTGAGATCGAAGCGAACATCTCCGAGGCAGACATCGTCAAGGTCAAATTAGGCGATCCCGCGGCGCTCACGCTCGACGCCTATGGAGCGGACGTTGTGTTTAAGGCAAGCGTAAGCGCCATCGACCCCGCGGAAACCGTAATCGAGGGCGTTACCACATACAAAACAACGCTGCAATTCGACGCCACCAATGTCCCGATCCGTTCCAATATGACCGCGAACATAGACATTTTAACCGCGGAGAAGCGCGACGCGCTCTCCATCCCACAACGGGCAATCTTTACGAAAAACGGAGGGAAATTCGTTCGCGTCGTCAAGGGGACGGGGCTGCAGGAAGTTCGGGTGGAAACGGGGCTTCTCGGATCTGACGGCACAGTAGAGATCACCTCGGGGCTCCGCGAGGGCGAAGAAGTAGTCACCTTCATCGAAACATAAGAGGGACATCTCCTCGTGGCGCTCATCGAAGTCGAACAACTCTCAAAAACCTACCGCGACGGAGCAACAGAGACTCGCGCGGTGCAGGGAGTTTCCTTTCAAATTCACGAAGGAGAATTTGTGGCGATCATGGGGCCATCGGGATCTGGAAAATCAACCATCCTCCACATTATGGGATTTTTAGACACGCCTACCGGCGGCATATACCGATTCGAAGGGAAGCACGTTCGGCACTATTCAGACAAAGAGCGCGCGCACGTGCGAAACAGGAAAATGGGGTTTGTATTCCAAGCGTTCAATCTCCTGCCGCGAACGACGGTGTATGAGAACGTGAAACTCCCTCTCTTTTATTCCGACGTGCCGGAGTCCGAGTGGGACGCGCGCGTGAGAAGCGCGATTGCATCCGTGAACCTCTCGCACCGCGCGGAGTACGACACCACTCGGCTCTCGGGAGGCGAGAAGCAGCGAGCCGCAATCGCCCGCGCGCTCGTGATGAATCCCCCGCTCATCTTCGCGGATGAGCCCACGGGCAACCTCGATTCAAAATCCGGAGCAGTGGTCATGGAAACGCTCCAGAAACTGAACGAAGCGCACGGCCGCACGATTATCCTTATCACCCATGAAACGCTTACCGCAGAACACGCGGGGCGAATCCTCCATGTGAGAGACGGGAAAATCGAGGTCGATATCCATGTCGCACAGCGGCGCACCGCGCACAGCCACGAATTCTCAAAATGAAGCTGTCCCACACATTCGCTATCGCGCTCGTGGGGCTCAAAACCCACAAATCGCGTTCCGCGCTTACCATCCTCGGCATCGTGATCGGCATCACGGCAATCATCCTCATCATGTCGCTCGGCAAAAGCGCGCAGGATCTCATTTTGGGGCAAATCCAAGGACTCGGTTCAAAAACTATCGTGGTTATCCCGGGCCGGGAACCCCGGGGACCAAGCGACGTCGCGCAAATCTTCAGCGATTCTCTCAAAGAACGCGATCTCGAGGCGCTTCAAAAAAAATCGAATGTGCCTACCCTTTCACGCGTCATGCCGGTGCTCTTCGGCGGGGACACCGCGTCGTACCTCGGTGAGACCTATCGCCTCACCGCGTTCGGCGCAACCGATTTGATTACGGAACTATTTGACCTCTCGGTCGCGGAGGGAATGTTTTTCTCGGAGTCCGACATACAAAGCCGCGGGAGCGTAGTAGTTATTGGATCGAAAGTGAAGCAGGAACTTTTCGGAAACCAAGGAGCGCTCGGCGAGAAAATAAAGATCAAAGAGCGGAATTATCGCGTGATCGGCATACTTCCGAAGAAAGGCCAGGTGTCGTTTTTTAACTTCGACGAAACTGCGATCATTCCCTACACCACCGCGCAGCAATACGTGTTTGGGATAAAACATTTTCACCGCTTCATCGTTGAGGCAACCGAGGAATCCCTCATTCCCCAGACCGTAAAAGACATCGAGCTCACGCTCCGCGAGAACCATGGGATTACCGATCCGGACAAAGACGATTTTTTCGTGGAGACCCAAGCTGATCTCGCACGCCGCCTCGGAACGATCACCGACATCCTTACGCTTTTCCTTGTCTCGGTGGCTGCCATCTCGCTCGTCGTGGGGGGCATTGGCATCATGAATATCATGCTCGTGTCGGTCACCGAGCGCACGCGCGAGATTGGACTCCGCAAGGCGCTCGGCGCCACCGAAGCGGACATATTGAATCAATTTCTGCTTGAGGCGATGACGCTCACGGGCACGGGCGGCGTTCTCGGAATCATGTTCGGTGCGGTTCTTTCGTTTGCGGCGTCAGTAATCCTCACGCGATTCGTCGGACTCGGATGGACGTTTACGTTTCCCGTGCCCGCGGCGCTTATCGGCCTCGGCGTCTCCGCGCTTATCGGCCTTGTGTTTGGGATATACCCTGCCCGTGAGGCCTCCTTAAAAAATCCGATAGATGCGTTGCGGTATGAGTGAGCGCTCTATGATCTAAAAATTGCCTTTGTATAGAAAAAGGCTCGCCGCGCGGCGAGCCTGTAGTGCACGAATCAGATCTTCACCCTGAAGGAAACGAAAGAGCCGTTACTGTGGGGATGGATGCCGGAGACGCTACCACCCTCAACCTCGTTCATGAGAAGCAGATCGTGGATTTCCCCAAGATCCGCTCGGTACTGGGGAAAATCGGTCTGGAGCTCGGTCACCAGTCCACCCGTCTCGAGTGTGTCCTTAAGCCTCTCGAGCACGGAGAGATTCCCGGAAACCACTCCGGGAACCGACACCTTCACAACGAACACGCGATTCTCGCGACTCGGCGAACAGTCCACATTGAGCCTATCCTCCGTCTGCATCCCGCTCCTCCTTAGTGAAAAGGGTTCGCGCTTGAAATACCTCTCTTATTGTGCGTGAAAAACACGCGATTGTCAAAACATCGAGTTATGCACAAAAATCTTTTTCCCCACCCACAAGCCGTCGGTCCTCGGCGGCTTAATCCTCCACAAATAAAAAAGAGCCAAGCGCATTGGCGCCTGGCTTTATACGGTACCCGGAAACACTTCGAACACTGTATACGTTTCGTACTCGCGGATTACTCTTAGCTGTATGGATCCGAGGCGAACTTCGGGTCGGTCGAGCGCCGACTCTGCAAGTTCCATTTGCCTGGTTTTCTTGCCATCCCACTCGATGAGATCGGCAATCTCCCGCCAAAGCCCGTTCTTCCTTCCGTGCGGGAGATGATGCTCCATCATTTCCGCAAGCAGGTAGGGCGTCCTCGATAAACTCGATGTCTCGATCCTGTCCTTCGCAGCCCCGACGCACTTTGGGTTTCGGAATCCCTTTCTGGACTTCCCGTAGTGGTGAAGCAGCAGGTCGAGGTAGCGCGCAAGGCCTCTCATGTGCCTTCCGAGCCCGACATTCAACTCCCGTTCCGCGTAGTAGACGTCGCGGAGAAAAAACTCGTCGCTCACGGACACGCTAAAGCGCGTCCCTCGTGGTTGCGGCTTGTGGTTTTCGGACGCGAAGATCCTCCTCTGCTTTCGGCTGTAATACGCCCGGTGCGTGCGCACGTAAAAAGGATTCCCGGGCCCGCACTTCCATGCCGCAAAACGCTCATCGGCGATGCACTGGAGCCGATTGAATACTACGGGCGCAACGGCGCGGTATTGCTCCTCCGAAAGGGAGAGCCAATTGCGCCTCCCTCCGATATGGGATGCGGCGGGGGTTTTGCTTCGGGCGTATGCCTCGTGATACGGGCGGGATTTCCTCTGCCCTATTTCAGAGAGCAGCGCCTCGTCGAACTGCCTGCCGAATGCCTCTCCGGAACCCACGACCGCGATCACCTGCAGGCCGGGATCGGGATTCTTCGTCTCGCGGATAAAATTCTCGCGAACCTCGAGTACGATCTCCGCTTCTCTTCTCACCCGCTTGACGTCCCTTCGCACGAGCTCTGGAATCATATCCGGACGTATTCCGCGCACGAACGTTCACCTCCTTTCCGATTCAAGAGTTAAGTTTCTACTCTTATTGATACAGGAAAATCACCGTTCTGTAAACACCTGAATTTTTTCTCCTCTTCGTACGAGCTTCACCGTGCCGTCCCGATCGGTACGGAACAGGTGCGGCGTGAACGCCGAAATCCGCCCGCGCGCCTCTTCGGTCGGGTGGCCGTATCGGTTTTGCCCCACCTCGATCACGGTTATCTTCGGCCCCACTTCTTTAAGAAATCGGTCGCTTGAAGAATACTTCGAACCATGGTGAGGGATTTTCAGAATATCGGCCTGCAGATTGTTCCGGTCTGCGAGATATTCCTCCACGTTCGAGCCAATGTCGCCGGTAAAGAGCCCGCGGAACCGCGGCGAATTGACCATCATGACCAGGCTTGTATCGTTCAATTCGCCGCTTCCGATCCATTCTCCGTCCGGGGAAAGAACCGAGACCGAGTGGTCGCGATATGAGAGCGAATCGCCTGCGCCGAGCACGACATGCGGCGTGCGTCCCGCCTGTAGCTTCTCCGTAAGCATGAACCACTCGGGCTGCTCCACGCTCCTCCCGTTCGTCGCAAAAACACCGAAACGGTATCTGCCAAGGAGAGTGTTGAACCCGTTAAAATGGTCGAGCTGGGGATGCGTGATTACCGCCACGTCTATATACCGATCGGCGGATCCCAAAATGCGCTCGAGACTCCGCAACACTTTTCCATCGGGCCCCGCGTCTATAAGAATCTTTACGTTTCCCGGCAGCACGATAAGCTCGCTGTCGCCTTGTCCGACATCCAAAAAATAAAGCTCGGGGCGGTCGCGTGAGCCCCCAAGAAACACCTGCGACCAAAGAAAAACATCGAGCGCGATGCATGCGGCAAGGATAAGCACATGAATGTTTTTATCGCGTGTGCTCATGGTCTCGGAGCCGTGCGGCGGTTAAAATTCATCGTAAACCACAAGACCGCGCCGTAATACAGGGCAACAAGCGGCACTGACGCGAAGCGTATCGAAAACCGCACGGCCGAAAAAAATCCTATCACGCCTATCTGAAAATGAAGGAGAAGGCTCACCATCCATGCAAGCATTGCGCCTATCGGCGCGAGGAGAGCGTTCATGCCCGCGAGCACGAAACCGAAGAACATAGTGAGCGGCACAGTGCCGAGAATGAGCACGTTTGCCGCAAGCGAGGTAAGCGAAAAATCGCCGAACGACAGGATAAGGAGCGGCGCCACGGCAAGTTGCGCGGCGGCGGTGGTTCGTAAATTCTCGCGCCACGAAAGGATGCCTTTTAGAGGAGGAGTGCGGCGCCGCGTGATCCGCAGAATGCAATTCTCGATCGCGGGCCCTATATACACGATGCCAAGCAGACTCAAAAACGAGAGCGCGAAGCCCAGATCAAACCGCACGACGGCGGGATCGAAGAGCGCCATCCCGGCCGCGGTGAGCGTGACCGGATTTCGAAAACTATGAATTTTCCCGATGTCTTTCGCAAGAAGAACCAGGAACCCCATAATCGCCGCGCGCACGACCGATGCCTCGGCTCCCACCATGAGCACGAAAAGGACGATGACTGCGGTCGTGAGCACAAAGGTGATTCTTCGGGAAAGGAAATATCCAAAGACGCCAGAGACCGCGAGCACGAGTATCCCGATGTTATACCCCGAAAGCGCCACAAGGTGGGTGGTGCCGCTTCGGGACATTTGCTCCTTTAATTCCCGCGTGAAGTCGGATCGCGCGCCCAAGGTAAGCCCCGAGAGAAGCGCGGCGGAATCCGCGGGGAGCGTCTGCTTGAACTGCGCCACCATTTTTTGTTTTAGGGCAAAAAGCGTTTCTTTTATCCAGAATCCCCGATGCGCCTCGACAAATTCCATTTTCGGAAACACCGAAACCGGAGACGATACCCTGTCCTCCGGCGCATTGATCTTGCCGTCAAATGAAATGAGGTCGCCGTAACGGCGCTCGGGGGCCACACCCGTGACCACGTCAATGCGCCCCGCAAAGGGGGGTTCAAGCGCCACCACGAACCGCTGTGACCTTTCGGTGAACTTCGGCTCGCGCGCCACCACTCCCGAAAACTGAATGCGTTCGTCGTACGGCACATTCATATGCGCATCGCGGACATTCAAGAACAGATGGAAATAGAAGATACCGAAACACAGCGAGAGAAACGCCGCCGCGTAATAGCGCGGAGGAATCCGGATAGATAGCCACAGTGCCCCGCCCAATGCGCCGAGCGTGCCGAGTACAACGCGCGCATCCCACGCCGTGGACGCCGCAAGGACGCCGAAAAGAAACGCAATCGCTCCGACGAAGAGAAGATTCGCGGGAACTTCAAAAAAGTCCGCGCGTTCACCTACGCCCGGCGGGAGTTCTGTTTTCTCCATTGCTTTATATTAACAAAAAAAGACCCTCTGGCGCTTCCGAAGAAGCGCTCGAGGGTCAAAGGGTCCTGATCCGAACGGCCAAAGAGCCGAAGGATCAAGAATTGCGGGAGAGCACCTGGACGTCAGCGGCCCACGCACTCGGGCTCGCGATGGAGTTCGCGTCCACGCTCCAGCCGTGGCCACCCCAGCCCGCCACGTAGACCGCGCAGAGCACCCTGGAGTCGTCCTTGATGTAGAAGATGTTCCACAGACCGTTCGTGAGGAGCGGGCCACGCTCGCAGTGCTTCTGCGCTGTCATAAGTGCAAAGAGTTCGGCAAGTGTGGTCTCGACTTTCTCACTGCCCAGTGCGGCGATGATGGATTCGTTCACGGACGAGCGGGAAAGCTTCCCGTACTTAAGAGTTGATCCTCCGAACGGTTGCTCCTCTTTGCCGAGGAACCACACTTTGAAGTTGTCTCCCAGACGGGAGATCTCCACAGGCGCGGTTTTCCTGACGTTCACGACGAAGCGGTCGCGGGCGACAAATGGAGTCGTTGTTGCGGCAACCGTTGCCGTGCCGACAGAGATGAGGAGCGGTGCGGCCTCGGTTGCACGCTTCTCCTCTTGGGGAAGGAGTGCCTTGCGCAGAGCATTCTTCATGGCTCCGCGGTTACCATGCCACCACAAGGCGATATCTTCCGATACCTCCCCGGGGCGCGGGAGTTGAAGGAGGATGTCCGCTTGGAACTGAATGTACCAGCCCGGGACTCCGCTTGAGAGGGTTCCATGATCTGACATGGTGGTTTCTCCCTTATTGTGAAATACGTTAACTGCTAGATATACTATGGCATCACTTCTATTTATCTGTCAAGCGCAGTCGCGCTTCCTTAATCCCACGGCTCTCAAAAACTCGTCAATGATGCGATCGTTACATTATCGAGTTGTTATTATTTTTTCGCCGCCATTCTTCGATTTTCTTGTGATCGCCGGAAAGCAACACTTTAGGTACCGCAAGTTTTTTTCTACCTGCGGCAAAAACTTCAGGCCGGGTATAGACGGGATACGAGCCCTTGATCTCCTCAAGCGATTCGCGCTTTCCCAAAAATCCGGGGAGAAAGCGGCTCACCGCTTCCATGAGCACGAGCGCGGGAAGTTCGCCTCCCGAGAGCACATAATCCCCTATCGAGATTTCTTCGTCCGCAATGTGCTCTGCCACCCGCTCATCCACGCCCTCATACCGCCCGCAGATGAGAATCAGCTGGTCGCACATCGCTAATCGCTTAGCGATTTTGGCATCCAATTTTCTGCCGCGAGTGGAAAATAAAATTACCTTCTGACGCTTTGCGCTTTGCGCTTTGCGCTTTGCCGTCGCGACCACCCTATATATCGGTTCAATCTTTAAGACCATCCCCGGCCCGCCGCCGAACGCGCGGTCGTCCACCTGCCCGAACGACCATTTTCGTTCGGCCCGCCCGACTGAACCGGTCGGGCGGGCCTGTGTGTGCCGCCCGGACGCGAAATCGCGGAGGTTGTGAATTTTAACCGCGAGTAGTCCTTCCTTCTGCGCGCGCCTCAAGAGTGACTCCGCAAGATAAGAATCAAAAATCTTTGGGAAAATGGTTATTATATCAAAACGCATCCCAGCAAATTATTGTATAAAGAATCTCCTCCGAAGGAGGATCCCCGCCTCCGGCGGAGAAGATCGAGGGGAAGATGGTGACGATATCAAACCGAACGCCCTTCTTGTTCATCCTGTGCGATTTCCGGAGGACGTGCGGCGTTTGAACCTTGAAGCGCTGATTTCACCGCTTCGCGGAGTTTTTCTATATCCACTTCCGCGTGCTTCCTGTGCTTCACCGCGGGCATCTCCGAGGGCTTGAGTTCCTTGAGCGACAGGTGCTCTCTCGCCTCGTCCCGGGGCGCGGGAACCTCCTCAAAGACAGGTTTTTTGGGCGGCCGGAGCTCCACTTTTTCCTCTCTCGGCTTTTCGAACTCAATGCCGAAATCGCCAAGGTCGGACATGAATCGTTCTTCAGCGCGCGGGCGTTCAACCTTCTCAACCTTGACCCGCGGCATCTCCCCCGCTTTCACTTTTGCGAGGCACTCGCGGCAGTAGATCGGCCGCCCTGCCGTGGGAATGAAATTCAACTCGGTGTGCTTCCCGCACGAGGAACACACTGCCGGATACCTGATCTTCGTGTCACTCACGGCTCCCGCGCGCTCCCGCCGCTCGCGGGACGGAGGAGAGGAAACCCCCATGGTCTCCCCCATCATATCGCCCATCATGCCGCTCCAACGATTAATTTCTTCTTCCACCGCCTCGCGCGGCTTTCCGTAGAGCGCGCGCGACGACTCAATAATCTCGTTTACGTGCATTGACGATCCGGGAATCTTGAATGGCGGAAGCGTGTTTGCCGAAAAAGGCCTGCTCGTGATGCCGTCAACCATAAGCTTCAGATACACGCAATAATTTGGGAGATTCACCAGATCCTGCATGTTGAATTCCGGCTCGAATTCCTTCTCAAAGAATTCCGCGTCTCCGGCGCCCACGCGGAACGTAACCATGGTTCCCACGTTCCCGAATACCGCGTCGCGCACCACGGTCGATACATCGGTGATGAGCTGACCCACATACTGGTGGGCGAGAATCAGATTCAGGCGATACTTCCGCGCTTCGGAAAGAATGCCCGCAAAGGAATCCGTGGCAAAATTTTGGAACTCGTCCACATAGAGGTAAAAATCTTCCCGCTCATCTTCCGGAATACGGACGCGCTCCATCGCCGAGAGCTGAATCTTCGTAATGAGCATCGCGCCCAACAGCGCGGAGTTGTCCTCGCCGATCCTTCCTTTCGAGACATTCACGAGGAAGATCTTCTTCGTGTTCATAATGTCGAAGATGTCAATCGTGCTCTTTGACTGCCCCACCACGTTCCTGATGAGACTCGTCGAAAGAAACTGGCCCACTTTGTTCTGAATGGGGGCAATGGCTTCGTTCCGGAACTGGTCGCGCCACTGCTCGTACTCGTTCACCCAAAATGCTTTGACCACGGGATCTCTTACGTTATTGATTATTTTTTGCCGATAGTCCTTGTCAACCAGAATCCTCGTGATGCCCAAAAGGGTCGTTCCCGGCGTCTCAAGAAGCGCAAGGATCGCATTGTTCATAATGTACTCCATCCTCGCGGACCACACATTCGCCCAGATTTTCGTAAAAATCGCCATAAGCCCCGAGGCCACAAGGTGCTTATACTTCGGATCGGGAAGCTCAAGCACGTTGAAGCCGAGATGATAGTCGGTATCCGCAGGGTTAAAATACACCACGTCTTTCACGCGCTGCTCGGGAATCTTTGAGATGATGCTTTCCACTAATTCGCCGTGCGGATCCACCACGCACACCCCTTCGCCGTTTATAATATCTTGCACTACCATGTTATGGAGGAGCGCGGTTTTCCCCGTGCCCGTCTTGCCCACCACGTACATGTGCTGCCTGCGGTCGCGGCGCTTCACGCCAAAGAGCCGATTCGTATTCCGAAAATCAGTTCTGCCGAAATAGACGACCTCCGCGGCCGCGGGAAGAGCCGATCGCATCATACGTATAGTATATCCCAAAAAACGCCGTGAAAAAAGAGGCGGTGATGCGCACTGGACGCACGCCCCGCATGAACTCTACGCCACGCAGCTCATGAGCCAATCCTTATACTCGCGATTCAGGCGAAAAAGCGAGAACGACGCCACGCACGGCACCTTGTAGCTGTGGAGCTCGCGCACGATGTCTTCCACTTGGTGTACTTTGGAATCAATCGTCTTTACGATCATGGCGGCCTCGGGAACATCTTTCACTGCTCCATTTTCAGGATAGACGGAATGAATGAGATGGATATTCACGCATCCCGCCGCTTTGCGCTTAATGAGCGCGTGCGAAATCTTCTTCGCTTCTTCCTCGTTTTTGCAGGTGATATAGAGAAAGAGCATAGAGGTAAAACGTAGAGCGACCTTTCCGGGTAGTAGTCCGCCTCAGGCGGATCACTGCCTGGTTTCCCGGTAGTAGAACTTCGATCATTTACCAATATTGTTCGCATAGCGAACCAATCGAAGTTTCACTACCGGGTTTCACCCGCATTATACGCGCGGGATTGCCTCAAAACAACGGCGTGAAGTTTACCTATTAAAAATCCCCCTCAAGAACGAAATTGCGCGATGCGTTATCGCGAAGGCAAGAGAAGAAAAAAGAAGTTTAATCGTTTTTAAAAAAATGTGCAGCCGCCTCATGCGCTTCTTATTCTAATATTCTTAAGAACATTAGAACAATAAGATTAGACGATCTCTGACTGATAGCATTGCTCGCAGTAGACGATTTCAGGGCGCTCGGGGGCGTAGCTTGTTTCGAATTCGTTCGGGCACGGTTGCTCGCCGTGGAAGTGGGTTGCAGAGTTTTTATACGCAGGTTCCCCTTTGCCGCGTGCGCCGTGCGAGCCGAGACACGTGCACCGCCTGTGCCACAACCGATAGCGCCGCTTCCCCTCCACACGCTCGTAATGCCGGCACTCGGGACACAACCGCGGGAGGGGCACGCGGAGCCGCCGGTAAAATTCGAGTTCCTTGGGTACGATTTTAAATACACCTTTGCATTGGTGGAGACAGTGCGCGCGGTGGCCGCACGTGATCACCGTTTCAAAGATATCGCCCTCTGTATCCTTGATGTGGTCGGGAAGCTCTTCGGGCGAGAGGGCCTGCTCGTAATTTTTCTCTTCCACATCCCGCCATCGAAACTTTTTCTCAAGCGCGGCGTCTTTCGTGAGCGGAAAGTACTCATGCGCCATGGAATCGTTGTAGGCAATCGTGGAAAACTCCGGAGGGAAATATTCCCCGTAGCGATACACGATTTGCCATTTGCCATTTGCTCTTTGCGATACATACGGCATCTCGTTCATGTGCGCCATGATTTTCGGAACGAGTTTCTCATACTCCTCTTTGGTATATTGCTTGTTTAAAATACAGTATTCCTTGTTCCGAAGCCCCGCACATCCAAAAAGATGCGCGCACCCGAACGCAGTCATGGAATAGCGGACGTCGAACGAATCGGTTGCTCCCGTTGAGAAAAACACCCGCTCCGAGCCGATCGCGTTCGCCTCATAGAGAAGCTCGGCGCGCGCGCCTCCGCTAAAGACATCGTAGGAATCCTTAAGCCTTCGGCCGCCTATAAGCGCGTATTTTACGTTTTCGCCGCCGTCCCGGATTTCAAAGCTAAACTTGCAGTTCTTCGCATGTTCAATGTTGTCTCCCGTACAATCAACCGCGTTTTTCGAGATCATGTAGCGGCGCGGAAACCGGGCGATAAGCTCAGCGTGCCTCGCGTGAACCATCTGAAGCGTCCGATAGCTTCCAAGATCCATTTTTGCCATCTCTGCCTCATAATCCTTTTTCGAATAAGGTTTATTAAAAATATGGTACTGCTTGTTCCGGAGGCCCACGCAGCCGAAACAATTCGATACATTGTGGCAATCGTAGAGGAAGGAGGAGTCCATGCATTCAACGCAATACGCGCTAAAGCGAAGATTAAAGCACCGTGTGCAGGAGAAACACTCATAGAGCACTTCGCAAAAGATACAGATGGAAGTGTCCACCGCGTCGCGGCAGAGCGCGGGGGTGTTCGAATACATGCAATCCTGCGAGAAATATGCGCCCGAGACAAGATAGCAATTTTTTGAATTGATTGCCGACGTGCAGTAATCGCAATTCACCGAGTTCGTGATATTCATGTTCGGGCGTGGAACCGCGCCCTTGAGCTCAAAGAACTGTTCAAAAAACGGCTGCGAGAAATCATACTCTCTGCCATACCGCAGAGGATCCCATTTGTCCGACCACCAATACGCTTGATCATAGACCACATCGCCGCCACCGGGCGGATAGCGACTGATAAGTTCCTCGTTGTGGCCCGGCGCCTCACACTTCCGCTTAAAGAGAGCGCGCTCGTTGGATCCCACCATTTTCCTCATCATCCTGCACTCCGGGCAGAACGTCGGCGGCGGGACGGAGATTTTCTCGTAGAACTGGAAATCTTGAGCGTCTATTACAAATTGCCCCTTACAGTTCTGGCAGGTCGCAGACACTGAGCGTAGCGAATGTGTTTTTGTTTCCTGATTCATTGATTTTTATCCCGCCGATGGCGGGATCCTCGATTTTGTAAATTCGCTTCGCTCATACAAAATCGGACAATTTTGGCAGATTTTGGTTTGCGCTTCGGTCATATCACTTCTGCCTGATAGCACGGCTCGCAGTAGACGATTTCAGGGCGCTCGGGCTGGTAGCTGGTTTCAAAAGCATTCGGACAGTGCTCTCCGTTTTTATGAGAGGTGTGAGGAAGACCGAGATTTGCGTATTGATGATTGGTGCGCGGTTGTTCGTCGCTTGTCTCGCCCGCACACATGCATTTCCTCGCATACCACTTCATCGGATTTCTAAATTGCATCCGCTCCCGATGACGGCAACCGTCGCAGAGACGTGGCAGGGGCAGTCTAAAACGTTTATAAAACTCGAATTCCGGCTTCACGATCCGATAGGCGCGCGCGCAGGAAAGGCATTCGATAATTTCTTTCGTGACGTCCTGTGCGACGTCATTAATATGATCGGGAAGGTCGCTTGAACGGATAGTAGTATCAAATTTCTTTTTGTCCTCTTCCCACCAGTTGAAACCGCCTTGCGCTGCCGCCTCTTTACTTTTCGGAAAATAATCGCTGGCTGCCGACTCGTTGTATCCCAAGGGCGAAAACTCTGGCGGGAAGAATTCGCCGTATCGGTACTTCCTCTCGTTCTGATCCTTAAAAGGCATGGCGTGCATGTGTTCGATAATTCTTTTCCTAAGTTCTTTGAACTCCTGCGGAGAATATTCCTTGTTCAAAATGCAATACTGCTTTTTCTTGAGACCCACGCACCCAAAAAGATTAGATGAGGAATGACACAGCATGCAATATTCCAGATTTTCGCAATCGGGCCAACAGTCAGTACAGAATTTAAGATCATAACAGTTTTCTCCGCAGACGACTGCTTCATATATGAGCTCTGAATCGCCGCCCCAGCTCGTAAAATCAGACGAATCCCTGGCATCAACCATGTCCTGGGAGTATCTTATGTTTTCCATATTCAGTCCCTGATAGGAGCGGAAGACGTTCTTTGCGTGATAAATATACTCCCCCACCACGTTTGTATTGTGGGTGCCGTGCGCGTACCGCATCGGAAACCGCGACCAAAATTCATGCGCTTTTCTCTTCGACTCCTCGAGCGCCCGATATGACCCGAGGTTAAACTCTTTTATCTTTTTCATGTACTCCTCTTTTGCATGCGGCTCATTGAAAATGTGATACTGTTTGTGCCGCAAATTCACGCATCCGAAACAGTCGCTGCAGTTATCGCAGTTAAGGCAAAACCACACGTTCCGGCAGTCGCCGCTCTCTACGGTAAAAAAAACTTGCCAGCAACGGCCGGCAGAAAAAACCTCATAGCACAGCTCGCAGTTGTTTGTCATGTAGAAATCCATCGAATTTCTCATACTCAAAAATTTTATGCCGTAGAGGCAGTTTTCTGATTTATCGCCATGGGATCCTCCATTAAAACAGAGGTAGCAGTCTTTGAGATCGGCAACCTGGTTGCAATAATCACTGCGGACAAGGTTCTTGATGGATCGCGAGGGCCACGGCACGGCGTACATCAACTCGCGAAATTGCTCAAAAAATGGTTTTGAGAAGTCATACTCCCGGCCGTAGGCCATGGGGTCCCAGTTGTCAGACCACCAGTAATCATGATCGTAGATCTTGACCGGTGACGCCTTCGAAAAAGTAGAAAAGACTTCTTTTCCTGCAAGCGCCTCTGGCTTCCGAAAGAGAGTACGTTCAGACCAAAACGCATACCGCCGCACGGCACGGCACTCCGGGCAGAACGTCGGCGGCGGGACGGAGATTTTTTCGTAAAATAAGAAATCTTCGGGTTCGATGGTGAACTGGGTTTTACAGTTTTGGCAGGTTTTAGTTTCTGACTGATTCATGGCACAGGAAACATCATCCCTACATTCTCAAGTATGTTAGGATGTTTTTAGACGACTTCTGCCTGATAGCACGGTTCGCAATACACAATCTCCGGACGCTCGGGGGCGTACGTCGTCTTGATTGGTTTCTCGCATTTCGCGCATGCACGGTCAAAAATTTTCATCGGCCCGCGGCGGCGAATCCGGTCTCGCTGGCGGCAGAAAAAACATTGGCGCGGAATAGGGACGATCATTCGGCGGTAAAATTGCAGCTCTGCCGGAATAACATTGTAGTTTCTACCGCATGAAACACACGCCAAGATCTCGTTCGTGATAGAATCTGGCACATCCTTGATGTGGTCGGGGATCTCCGCGGGCTTCATAGTCCCCCTGCCCGTGGTCATCTGAATGTCCTCTTCCCACCGAAGCCCCCGCCGCAGAGCTTCTTCCTTAGTAAACGGGAGGTTGTCTTGTCCTACGGTTTCGTTATACGCAAATGGCGCGAGCGAAGGAGGCATGAAAAGTCCGTATTCTTTCATATGCTCCAACTCATTAACAATATGCCGACGAAGCCGGTGATATTCTTTTTCGTCATACCGCTTGTTTAAGATGCAATATTTTGCATTCCGCACGCTATCACAACCGATACAATCGCTGTTTGTGCCACGCCGCACCATAAAGGAATACATCACATTCTGCGAATTCTCGACTGCATACGAAGCCATCACGCGGCTTGAGTAACCTGTTCCCACATTCTCCAAAAGAAGCTCTGAATCATAGCCGAAACCGATCAGATCGTAGCAATCCTTCGCGAATTTAACCGAAAAAAGATATTTGGAATCCTCGCATTGTTGCGCTTCAAAACAATGATGCAAATTCTTTGTTTCCACCAAATAATCGCCGGTTGAGCGGATGGTCTTGAGGTTGTTATTCTCTCGCCGCGGGAACTTGAGCGAGAATTCTTCAAATTGTTTTCGCGCTTCCTCCATCTTGGAAAAGCTGCCGCGAATCTCTCCCACGCGTTTCTCGTAGTCCTTCTTGGAAAGCGGCTCATTAAAAAAATGATGGCTTTTGTTCCGCAGATTCACGCATGCAAAACAATTCTGACACCCGCTTGCATTCAAGAGAAATATGGAGTCCACACTACCGTTCACATTATGCCCAAAGCACACTCCGTTCGACTGATTTACATTCACCGTCTCATAGCAACGTTCGAGATTCAGCCCAAAATAGCCATCGAGCGAATCACGCGAGAAACTCACTCCGCGCGAGTACAGCACATTCTCATTACCGCCGCCGTTAAAAATCAGGTAGCAATCCTTGTTGCCGCCGGCGACATTGGTGTATTCACTGTTCACATTTGACCCAAGCTTGCCGGAAGCGGAAATAAAGGTGGTCATTTTCGGCACCCACCTGAACAGCTCACCGAGCTGTTCGAAAAAGGGCTTGCCCTCGTCGTACTCGATCGTGTACGAGAACGGATCCCACGCATCTGATTCATAGCACCGCTCACAATAGATTGTGTAGGGCAACTTGGGATTGTACATCGAAATCACGGATTTCTTGCAGAGATCACACTTTCTCGTATAGAGCGTAGTTTCGTTTCGGAAAAGCGCCCTTCGCTTGAATCGGCACTCGGGGCACAATATGGGCGCGGGAACGCCCATTTTCTTATAGAACGAAAAATCATCGGGTTCGATCACGAACTGGATGTTGCAGTTTTTACAGGTTTTTCTGTCGCTCTGCATATTCAAGGATTACAAACCCGCAATCGCGGGCAAAAATTCTTCAACAAAATATAGGGTGTGCGTCTCTGGAACTAGGTTTAAAGGCACGTGATACAAATCGAGCCATATATGGCTGTAAATTGCATACCGAATTGATCTCTTGAGATATTTTTTCTCCTCTCTGTCTAACTTCCTATATTTTGAATATCCAGCCAAGAATCGTTTTATGAGTTTATCATCTAATTTACCATTTTTCGCGCAGTTAAATATGATCGCCTTCCCGACGTCGAGCATAAGGGGACCACGATAGAAATTCCCAAAATCTATGATGCCGGTAAGCGTATTGCCTTTAAAGAGTTCGTTGTCGTGTTTAAAATCCACGTGTATCGGCCCGTGTGGAAGATATTTCGGTGGACTGTTTTCCCTGATGCCGTCTTCCACGAGCCTAACTACTGATTTAAGCTTTGGGTGCGTTTGATTGTAGGCATGGATTTTCATCTCACGAATCCTTGCTGGAGGGAAGTGGTAGAATTTATGCCTTTTTGAGAATCTATTTTTCAGCTTTAGTCCTTGGGCGTGAAAATTTCCTAAGAATCTCCCAAGCTCGAAAACCTGCTTTCCATTGAAAGTCCTCGATGTCCTGCCTTCTAAAAATCTATAAACGGTAATCCCGAAGCCACGATGATTTAGAATAAAATCTCCCTTTCCGTCGGCTACATATTGTGGCGTGGGTAGCCCTTTTAAGAGATTGAGAAGATCAACCTCGTTTTGAAGCGCCCAACGCGGTTTATTCTTAAAGTTATCGCCTTTCCCGAATTTATACTTTGCAATCACAAACCTGCCTCTTGTTGTCTTCACTAGAACTTTCGGCGCAGCTAATCCTCCTTTAAATTGATGGAGGTTTTGGATGGTTCCAATTTTAAACACCTTCGCTATCTTTTGATATTCTTTTTTAGCAAAGAACTTCGTCATGCTATACAACCTCACTATTGTAGCAACTTTCGCAATAGACGATATGTGGCGAGTTGGGATCATAGGAAGTCCTAAATTCATTTGGACATTGGTCTTCGCCATGAAAATGCTTCGTGGCGTTTGTATACGCTATTTGCGATTTGCGATTTGCTCCTTGCTTTCCTGCGCAGTGACATTTCCCCGGCCAGAGTTTCGGCGGATTTACGAACCGGAACCGATCCTTGAAGCGGCATTCGGGGCACTTGCGCGGCAATGGCAGGCCGATCCGCCGCAGGAACTGCAATTCCATCTCAATAATCCGGTATGCGCGCTTGCACTCCGAACACTCGATAACCTCCTTCAAGACCAAATCGGACGCATCTTTAATGTGGTCGGGCAAATCTGTCGCCTTGATCGTCGTTTCATATTCTCGACGGTCGGGCTCGCGCCAGAGAAAACCCTTTGACTCCGCTTCGCTTTTGTCTAGCGGAAAGAAATCTTGAACCATCGTCTCGTTATACGCATAGGGCGAGAACTCGACGGGGAAAAACTCGCCATACTTGTACACGCGTCCTTTTTTATCCGTATATGGCATTTCGTTCATGTGCGCAATGATTCTCCTCCGCAACGATTCATATTCCCCTTTCGAATATTGCTTGTTGAAAATGCAGTACTGTTTTTTCTTCAGGCCCACACAGCCAAAAAGTTCTGATGAGGAACGGCAAAATGCCGAGTATTCGAGGTCGCGGCTCGAAGGCCAGCATTCCCAGCACCACTTGAGGTTGTCGCATTGTTCGCCGCACGTGACGCACTCGTACATGCGGGATGCCTCTCCCCACACGGTGTAGTCATACGAATCTTTTACGCCCTCAAGGTACTGGCAGTACCCGAGGTTTTCGCTCTCGTGGATGTTGTAGCTCTGCTTCACGTTCTTTGAGTGCTCAATGTGCTCGCCAGTCACGTTTGACACATTGATCGCAAGCGTAAATCTCATAGGGTGGGATCGCCACAATGTTTCCGCCTTCTCCCGCATGGCGCGTACCGCTTTGTGGGAACCAGAATCAAACTGCTTCATAAACTCTGCGTATGCTTCCTTGGTGTAGCGCTTATTAAAGATATGGTAGGACTTGTTCCGCAAGTTTACGCACCCGAAGCAATTCGTGCATCCTAAGAGATTTCGAGAGAACCACACCTCGTGACAGTCCTCGCAGTTCACCGAATAAAACACTTTATAGCTCTCATCGGACATATAGTTCTCGTAGCAGAGCTCCGCGTGGCGGGCTTCGTTCAGGTCAAAACCCTCCCGCACGGTGTTGAACCCCACGACGTACGCGGAGTTCTCAATCATGTATCCGTTGAAGCACAGGTAGCTGTTCTTTGCGTCCGTGAAATTGTCGCTGTAATCGGAGTTCTTCGGGTTGACCGCGCTTCGCGCCGGCCACGGCACCGCATAGAGGAGCTCGCGGAATTGCTCGAAGAACGGCCTCTTAAAGTCGTAGTCATGCCCGTACTCCATCGGGTCCCAACCGTCGGAATTCCAAAAGTCGAGCGCGTACACCTTGGCGGGCGCGCCTTTGGGAATCAGAGAAAAAATTTCCTCTCCCGTGCGCGAGTCCGGCCTGCGAAACAAGCTCTTCACATTTCGAAACAAGAACCTCCGCAACATCCGGCACTCCGGGCAGAACGTCGGCAGCGGGACGGAGATTTTTTCGTAGAAGTTGAAATCCTCCGGTTCGATCACGAACTTGGATTTACAGTTCTGACACGTTCTGTTTTCTGATTTCATACCACTCACCGAGTCCTAATAGCTAAGTTCTAACGACTATTCTCTCTTATATCTTACCATCAGGCCGCACATACGACGTTTTGTACCTGTGCGGATGGTGCGCCTTGAGGGTCACGAGCGCGGGGTGTTTCATCTTTCTCTTCTTGAGCCATGTGCGAAAACTCTTTTTGAACGTATGCTGGTCGTAGCCGAAACAGACCACGTCCGGCCGGTATTTTTTAACCACGCCGTACACATCAGGTTTTTCGTCGCCAAGCACGGCTTTCGCGACGCCCCGAAACGCCTTCACGAACTTGAGCCGCGCGTGCTCACTGTGATACGGTCCCTTTTTCTTGATGTGATGCACCATTTTGTTCCGCGCAACGACGACAACGAGTTCCTTCCCGTGTCTTTTTGCCTGCCGCAGGAATGACTTGTGCCCCGCGTGGAAGCAATCAAACACGCCGAAGACCATCACGCGGTTCCTTTTATGCATTTTTGGTATTGCCTTTCAGGTTTTACAACATACCAACATACTTGAGTATGTTGGTATGTTTCTATACGACCTCCGCGTTGTAGCACGGCTGGCAAAACACCTTGTACGGTTTGTCCGGCGCGAAAATGCTCAAGATCGACTGCGTGCAGAGGTCACAGGTTCGCTTATAGAGCACGCGCTCGTTTCGGAACATGAGCCGCCTTTGAAATCTGCACGCGGGGCAAAACGTTGGCGGCGGGACGGCGATTTTTTCGTAGAACTGGAAGTCTTCCGGTTCGATCGTGAACTGATTTTTACAATTCTGGCAAACTTTTGTTTCTAATTTCATGTTTCCCTTATTCTCTAATTCGCGCGAATTAGAGAATATAACTCCTACGCCACTTCTTTAAGGTAGCACGCCTCACAATAGACGGTGAATCTTTTCTCTAGCGCATAGGAGGTTAGAATTTCTTTTCCACAGCGGGAGCAAGTTATTTGCCATAAACGGGAGGGTTTACGCTCCTTAAGGCGTCGTTTAATGCGTTCAAGCGGATGCACGGCGGGGAGCGGTATGTTTTTCTTGCGATAGAAGTCAAGCTCAAATTTTGTGATACGAAAAGGTTTTCCAGTTTCCTCACAGATAATTGCCTTCTCAAGAATTTCTTCACCAACATCCTTGATCTCTTCGGGAAGTTCTGCCGCTGATACTTTTTTTATACTTCCCGTATCCACATCGCTTTCCGGTTCGTCGTACCAATACCACCCACGACTCAATACCTCCTCTCGCTCAAGCGGAAATTCAACCGACGCATTCGAATTATTGTACGGCACGGGGCTCATGGTAAGCGGGAAAAATTCTCCATATTCCCCATCGGCAAGCATCTTCGCCTTTATCTTATCCACTATTTGCCAGTAATCGCTCTCCGAATATCGTTTATTGAAAATGCAGTATTTCTTATTCCGCAGGCCAAAACAACCAAAGCAATATTCGCAGTCGTTGCATTCGATGCAATACTCGAGTGCCATTCCCGTCCTCGTGAGAATCGAGAATTTAATATCATTTCCATGTGGCACACCGGTTGCCTCATATAGCAAAGAGGAATCCGTACTTCCAAACACATCCATTGATTCTTTAATTCTATCAGCATTTGATATGTAACGAATATTCTCGCTTCCGCCGAACACACGGAAGGCATAAAAACAATTGCGGCATTCTTCGAGTTCGTCACCAACCACATTTTCTACTTTGACATTGTCTACGTGTTTTCGGATTGCGCTCTTGCGAATTTCGTCAAACTTTGCTTGATACCCTCGAAGCACGCTCCGCTTTCCAAGCCGAAGCGCCTCTACTTTTTTTCGATATTCTTCTTTCGTGAGTTGTTCATTAAAGAAGCAGTAGCTTTTATTCATTAGATTCACGCACCCGAAACAGTTTGCACAATTTCTGCAGTCAAAAAGAAAATAACTATCTATGCAGTCCTTCGAATCGTAGCAAAAGGCACAATTATAACAGCGTGCAAGACGGATACATTCGTAGCACCACTCGCAGTAATCAATATCTTCTACGTCAATGCTGTCTTTGGAATACACGGGAAGACGACCGTAGTAGATATTTTCTGAATGATATGGGGTGCCCACATAGTAGCAATTTTTCGAAGAAACGCCCGAGACCACGTAGTCGGAATTCACGCTCTTCGGATCTTTCTGGAGTGTTTGGTGCGGCACGGTGACCGCAAACGCATACCACTGTGAGAAAAACGATTGTCCAAGATCATATTCCTGCCCGAATGTGAGGGGATCCCATGCATCAGAAAGATAGTATGGATCATCGTACACCCTCACCGTACTCTCGGCGGGGTAGAAAGTAATTACCTTTTCGGTATGTCCAGGCACACTACATGGCTTTTTATAGAAGATCGGCTTGAAACTCTGCCGATGCCCGAGCCGACGCTCGTAGCGGCATAGGAAGCAGAGCGTGGGCGGCGGCACGCGAAGTTTGTGATAAAAATCGATGTCGTCGCTAAGGATTTCAAAATCTTGGGCGCACCGCCCACAGGCCCTCGTGTGCGGCTTTAAATCCTTGAAGATCGCATCAAGCGCCTTATCAAACTGCGGGGTTCTTGAGGTCATACTATTTCTTCAAGATAGCACTTTTTGCAGAGGATATATTCCGCCTCTTCTTCGGGATAGTTTGTCTCAAATTCTGCGCCGCACTTTGCACAGGTGCGCGTGAACACATGGAGGTTCTTCACCCATTGGTCGAATTTCTCGTTGATGCGGCAGAACGGGCACCAGCGCGGGAGCGGCAGGTTCATTCTCCGCAAAAAATCAAGTTCCATCTTGATGATCTTAAATCCCCTTCCGCACGCCTCGCATCCGATTACCTCTTTTAGAATCGCGTCAGTCGCGTCCTTTATGTGATCCGGGAGGTCGTGCGCGGCCTTCGATATTGCATAGGAACTTTTCTCCGGTTCCTGCCATCGGAAACCCTTCGACTCCGCTTCCGCTTTACTCAGGGTGAAGAAACGGGCCGCCATCGTTTCGTTGTAAGCAAAGGGGCTCATCTCGATCGGGAAAAACTCTCCGTATTTGTAAACGATTTGCTCTTTGTCCTTCGACGGTGAGCCGCCGAGGACGGTCGAACCGCTATTTGCCCCTCGCGATACATACGGCATTTCGTTCATGTGCTCGATGATTTTCTCTCGTAGCGCGTGAAACTCTTCTTCTCCGTATTGCTTGTTTAAAATGCAGTATTTCGTTTTCTTCACGCTCACGCATCCGAAATGGTATCCGGTTCCGGTCGAGAGCTTACAGTACTCGGCGTCGTTCAATGAAAGTCCGGATTCCTGACAGAACTTTCCACGGAACACGCCTTCACCGACCACAGAGCATTCGTAACAAAGCTCCATATTATTTCCCCAGCTCGTGAGATCGTAGCAGTCCTTCACGGGGCCCATCTCGATCATAAGCAGGTAGCGACTGTCCTCGGCGCCGACCACCTCAAAACAGTCCTTGCAGTTTTTCGACTGAAAAACAAGCCGACCGGTACAGCCAGGGGCAAATTCATCCATGTGGGGTTTCGGCGGGAGCGTCTTCCAGTGTTCCTCCGCCGCTTTTTGCACCTCTTTATAGGTTGTGTAGGATCCGAGGTCCCACGTTTTGAGCTTCTTAAAATATTCCTCGCGCGTGTAGGGCTTGTTGAAAATATAATATTTCTTGCTGCGAAGGTTCGCCGAGGCAAAACAATTCTGGCAATTCATGCAGTCCTTCAAGAACGCGCAGTCCAAGGACTCGGTGACCTGGCTCCTCAATCCCACTCCTCGGTTCACTTTATAGATGTGCATCGAGTCATAGCAGAGTTCAGAGTTCATTGCGAGCGAGCAATCAATAAGCGCCTTGCTATGGACAAGATAAAAACCGTATGCAATATCCTCGTTAAAATCCGCGTGGAATACGAGGTAGCCGTTTTTGAGGTGGCCAATGTGGTTCGTGTAGGGCGAGGTTGCCAAGGTTACGAAATCTATCGAGAGACCAAGAAGCGGCGTCCGGTGCCACAACTCGTTCAATTGCTCAAAAAACGGCCGCGAGAAGTCGTAGTCCCTCCCGTATTCAAGCGGATCCCAGTCATCGGACCACCAACACTTCGGGCAATACACGACATACGGAGCGTCCGGCCGATAGACGGAAAATGTCGGCGTATGGCAAAGGTCGCACGGGCGCTTATAGAGATTAAAAAGATTCACAAACGCGAGACGCCGCTCGAGCCGGCACTTTGAGCAAAACGTCGGCGGCGGGACGGAAATCTTTTGGTAAAAGGCAAGATCGTCAGCTCCTATCTCAAAACTTGCCTTACAATTTTGACATTGCCTTGTCATGATTTTCTCGCTTGCCCGTCCGCAGCTTTATGCGGAGGAGGGTAGAACTGAAAGTCTTCCGGCTCGATCACGAACTCGTTCTTGCAGTTTTGGCAGGTTTTAGTTTCTGACTGACTCATGGCACAGGAAACATCATCCCTACATTCTCAAGTATGTTGGTATGTTTTTAGACGACTTCCGCTTGATAGCACGGCTCACAATACACAATCTCCGGCCGGTCGGGGGCGTAACTTGTCTCGAATTCGTTGGGGCAGTGGTCATTGGGGGCGTGGGAAGGATGCACGGCGTTTGTGTTCGTGTAGACGCCGTTCTCTGACTTCACTCCTGCGCAGGCGCACCGCCAATGCCAGAGCTTCAGGGGGTTCCTTTGCTTGAGTCTTTGATAGTGTCGGCAATTGGGGCAGAGCCGCGGGAGGGGGAGGTTCATTCTCTTGTAGAACTGGAGTTCCTGGGGAATGATCTTGAAGGCGGTGGTGCATTGTTCATTGCATTTTCCTTCATGGAAACAGCCGATGGTATCCTTGAGTATAGAATCATCCACATCCTTGATGTGGTCGGGGAGGTCGGAGGGCTGTTTCGTGATCGCATAGGTTTTTGCTTCAGGGTCCTTCCAGTGGTAGCCCTTCTCCAACGTTTGTTCCTTGGTCAAGGGAAAGTACTCTTGCGCGATCGTCTCGTTATACGCAAAGGGAGAAAGCTCCGTAGGAAAGAATTCGCCGTATTTGTACACTCTCCCCTTTTTGTCTACATAGGGCATTGAGTTCATATGCTCTATGATCCGAGGAATTAACTTCTCATATTCTTCCTTGGTGTACTGTTTGTTTAAGATGCAGTATTGTTTGTTTCTTAGACCCACGCAGCCGAAGAGATTGCCGCTACCATGACAATTGTAAGAGTAATAAATATTTGAACCGCCGTAGATAATTGCACCGAAACACTGCCTTGATCCCTGTACCCCGCTATCAAATATCTCATACATAAGCTCCGACTGCTCACCAACGCCATAACCATCATACGCTTGCTCCAATCGGAGAGCATTTTGGATAAATTTGCAATCACGTACCTCTCCAACAATATCAAAACAGAATTTGCAGTTGGAAGCACCAACAACATTATCGCCTGTAACTGACTGCACTTTTATGAGATTCGCGTATTTCCGCAGTGCCTTGCTTTTTAAGATGGCAAACTTCTCTTTCATTGAAGCGAACGAGGTAAAGTTCCCGTTCAAACTCAATTCGGCAAGTTTTTTATGATATTCCTCCTTCGTGTATGGCTGATTAAAAATATAGTACGATTTGTTCCTTAGGTTCGTACAACCAAAACAGTGTGAACATCCCTTGCAATCAAAGAGAAAGGAAGAATCTGTACAATTTTCAACGTTTTGTGAAAAAGAAACGTGGTAACACTTAAGCGCAGAGACAACTTCATAACAAAGTTCGCACCCCGCGACCGCAAAAATGTCCATGCAATCTTTTGATTCGTTGCAACGAGAAGCATAGGCAATATTCTCGCCAATCCACGACGCAGACACTAAATAACCGTTTTTATATTCACCGGTATGTTGGACATAGTCACAGTCTATCGTACGAGCGTTGAAAACCGCTGGCACCGGTGTCCGTCTCACAAGTCTACTGAACTGAAGAAAAAACGGGCGCGAGAAATCATATTCCGCCCCGAATGCGAGTGGATCCCAATCGTCGGACCACCATGAATCTCTCTCATATACCGTCATACCCGAATCTGGAGCAAAGCCGGAAATGATAGAGCGATCAGTTCTCGCACAAATATTTTTGTGGAATGCCCGCTCGTTACGCCACGAAAACCTCCTTTGCATCCTGCAGTCTGGGCAAAACGTTGGCGGCGGGACGGAGATCTTCTCGTAAAAATTGAAATCCTCCGGTTCGATCGTGAATGAACCGTGACAATTTTGGCAGACCCGCCCTTCCTCCTTCATAGCGCACGTTTAAAAAGTAATCACCTACCCCATATCTCCCGCCCGGTCTATTCCCCCGTCATCGCTTCCATTCACGCCTTCAAGCCGCCGCACGATTTCCTCGAGCCGTTTCACGCGGGAGTGAAGGTGAAAAACTGTTGCAATGAGCAGTACAAAAAGCGCCCCCGCCACGTATATTACCCACAGCGGCACGAACATATGTGTTCATACTACGCTGTTTCGCGCGTTCCCGCAACGGCGTTTTTATATGAGCGGCTCTGGTTCCTTGTTCGCGCCGGTGCCCTTGCCGCCTCCCTCGGCTTTTTCTCCTTCTCTCTTTCCTTCGATTATCGCCTTCTCCTGCGCGCTCCGGAAGATCGTCGCTTCTTCCGCGGCGATGAGCTTCTTCGCCGCATCCGCGGGGATCGAATACTTCCGCCGCGACGCCTCGACGATCCTTTCTTTAAAGGACGCGTGCGTAGGCGGAAGGACTTTGAGCGTCTCTGCCGAGAACGGGTCGTACGTCTCGCCGTCAATCGTCATCTTGATGTAAAACTCCTGCATGCCGAGGTTGATCATGTCTTTTACCTCGAATATCGGCTCCATCTCCGGCTTCATCCGCTCCGCGTCCTCGCCGCCCACGCGAAAGATGATGATGCATCCGGTATTCCCCAACACCGCTGCCTGCACGCGAGGGATGATCTGCCCTACGTACTGGTGCGCCACCGTAAGAGAAATGGCATACTTTCTCGCTTCAGAGAGAATATTCTCGAACGTTTCCGTGACCAGGTTATGGAACTCGTCCACATAAAGGTAGAAATCGTGGCGGTCTTTCTCGGGGAGCGCCGCCCGCGACATTCCCGCCTGCTTGATTTTCGTGATGAACATGGACCCGAGGAAACTCGAGTTTTCCTCGCCCAGACGCCCTTTCGACAAATTGATGAGGATGATTTTCTTCTCCTGCATAAGCTCGTCGAGCCGTATCTTGTTCTCTTTTTGGCCGAAAATGTTGCGGAGTAAAGGGTCCGAAAGGAACTGCCCGAGCTTGTTTACAAGCGGGATGATGGCGTCCGTATCGAACTTCTCCGACCAGTCCGCAAACTCGATCGCCCAGAAGCGCTTCACCATATCGTCCTCGATATATTCGATCACTTTCTGCCGGTAATTGCGGTCGGTGAGCATCGAGATCATCCCGCGCATCGTCGCGTGCGGATAATCGAGGAGCGCGAGAGAGGTGAAGCGGAAGACGTGCTCGAGCCGCGGCGTCCAGTTCGCGCCGAACTGTTTCTCCATCACCTCGATCAGTCCTTGCGTGAGCTGGTGCTTGAAGAACGGGTCAACGTTCGCAAGCGGGTTGAAGGAAGCAGGGTAGTCTTTGTCCGCGGGATTTACGATTACCACATCCTCAATCCGTTCTTCGGGAATAAAGTCGAGTATTTCTTCGATCACGTCGCCGTGCGGATCCATAAGGCACACGCCGTGGCCATACCCGATATCCTGCCGGATCATAAGCTCAAGCAGTTTGGACTTTCCCACGCCGCTCTTCCCGATGATATACACGTGCCGCCGCCGGTCGTGGCGCTTGATGCCGAAGATAAAACGTTTCTCTTCGAGCGCCGCCACGTAATTCGTCCGGCCGATGAACGAAACCTCCGCGGGATCCACCCTCCCGTGCATCGGAAGCTCGGGAGGAGGAGGCGCGTATTTGATGATTTGGATTTTTCCTGCGCGGGGCATGATAAAAAAATTAAAAATCAAACATCAAAAATTAAAGTTATACCACAAGTCTAAAATAACTTTTTATTTTTGAACTTCTCGCTGTCATTTTTCATTTTGACCTTTGATGTTTGGCCTTCAGAGAATCCCCACCTCCTTTAAAAACGCCTGGTAGTCCTCGATCGTGCGCTGCGCCTGCTCGCGCGAGACGGGGTACCCGGGCGTGTGCACAAGATTGTTGCGGAACCGGTGCGCATCCCACAGGCGCTTCACGCTTGAAAATTCTTCCTGGTCGAGCTGTGAGATTCGGTCCGCCATGTGCTGGCCGCCGAGCCCCAGGCGCCGCAATACGTCATCGCAAATTTTATCCGCGTCGATCACCGCGAGTTTCATGGTGTCCATGGAACGCGAACCCGTGACGCGCGCGACGATTCCCTGCCACCGTTCTTTGAGCACCGCGTCGCGCAGGGTAAGCGTCTTCGTGGGCGGCTTTGTAAACATGGTAAAGTGGGGGCGGAACTTGAGCGCGCGGGAGAGCGAATAAAAAAATGCGAAGAGGACGATCGCGTCGATCGCAATGAGTACAATGCCCGTTATCCGAAGATTGATCATGAGAACGCCGCCGTGTTACATAAACTTTTCTATCTTCTCCTCGTCCCCGAAAATCGCGAGGCCCGCCGGAGGTCCCGTTTTGCGGCTCTCGACCCTCGGTATGTGCGGCGCGGTGAGCACCTGGCGCGTCGGCGGGTGGAAAAGCGTGGCAAGGCACTTGATATTCATTTCGAATGTTTTCGAGTGCTTGTTCCAGTTCCAGATCGAAGACGTGAGCACTTTTCCGATAAAGTTATAGGTGGGAAATTCCCGCTTATTGTACAGATAAAGCAACCGCTGCTTCCGAAATTCGTTTCGCATTCCGGGGAAAATATACGGCTTGGTCCAGAAGCGCGTTCTCGTGCTCATCGAATAGTTTTGTGTGAACGAATTCAAATCAAGCGCGCCATATTGATTGAATGCGCCCGTAAGCCCCCGCCGCGCGTAGCTGTCGTAGAAAAGCGATTTCGGAGAAAAATAAATAAAGCGGATCACGGTCTCAAACGCGGGCTTGGATAAATTCTCCTCGACGGCCTTTAAGACGTCCGTCTCGCCGGGGGTTCTCCCGAATACTTTTGCGAGAGATCCTGTTTCGCTTTTTCTTTGCTCCTCCGTCTCCACCGAAATTGCCGGTAACGGCCCGCTCGGAAAATCGAATTTTAACTTCGCGCTCTTGCCCTTTTTGTCATCCGACAATGAGGATGTATTCCTAAGTTTTTCCACCACCGGCTGCCACTTTATATTCCAATTTCTGTCGGCAGGCGACGCCAGGATCTGAATTCCCACAATCTCCTCCTTCTTTATCTTGGCAAGCACTTCGAGGAACGCCGAGATCGGGTCGAACTGTTTTTCTTCATCCACATGCTCAAAGTCCTCATACGTGCGGATGGGATATGCCGACGGCTTTACAAGCTTCATCTCGGAACCCCACATGTCGTACCCTTGGGCATAAAGATCGCGAACCGTTTTCGGGAAAATTTGGTCAACGTAGTCGTCAACCTCCACAATTTCCACGTCTTTGTAGAACGAGAAGAACGCCGCCTCTACAAGATCGCGCTGCTTATAGTAGAGGCGAATATAAAAGTGAATCTCTCCGCCAAAGCTTACAATTTCAAATGAGTACCACCGCGTGACTTCTCCGTCCCAATACCGCTCTTGAATATCGGTCGCCACGTTTCGAAGCGCGTGGATCGCGCTCAAAATCTGCTCCATCGCGCGCGGACTTTTATCTATCTCTCGCGGGATTTTTATTTCAAGGAGCAGCCATTTGAGGGATTTCTTGAATTCCTCATTCCTCCAAAACAGCCACGTCGAAAGGAACAGGGGGAGGAGGACGATGAGCGCAAAGAGCGAGGCAAGAAAAAGAGGAAGTTGATCCTGGTATCCCCCGCCGAACACGTTCTCGAGCCCCGTGAGCGCGGTGCTTATATTTGGATCAAACAATACGTCGGTCGGCATGTTCTCGGTTTCCCTATACTTATACTATAGTATAGTGCCTTTTCAAGGAAAATATGAGAGGAGGAGGGAGAGAAACGCGGCGCAATGGCATTTCCCCACACAATGGGGAAACGGCCGAGCGGCGCGAGAGAGAAAAAAATCGATACCCCGGCAATCCGCCGCGCTATGCCTCACGCACGCGGTACGAGCCGTTGTCGAGCCGCTCAAAAAGGTCTTTGCGCTGGAGATTTGCGAGGATCGTGTTCGGCTTAAAAATTCTGCTGGTTTCTATCTTCGCCACCACCTGGTCGAATGTCATCGGTCCGTGCGATTTGAGCACTTTGCGGATGACCTCGCGGGCGGTGCCCGCCTCATACCCGTGCTCGGCAAGCCCGTAGATCCCCCTTCCCACAAGGACAAAGCGATCGTCCTTGATCAGTTCATTGTGCACCGTAGGCGCAAGCGCTTTTCGTCCCCCAAGGCCCGAGGTATTGATGTGCTTCGCGATAGCTTCGAAATGAAGAGGGTCTTTTTTCTTTTTGAGTACGAGATAAATGCGGTCGCGGATCGTCTTCGGCTTGATCTCTCCCCACTCTGCGAGACCCGTGTCGCCGTAGGGATTTTCATGAAACTTCTTCGAGATCGCGAGATAGTTCTTTGCGAGTTGCGGGCTCACCTTCTCGCGGCGCGCGAATTTGCCGAAATGCGCGTCAAACGCGCCGTTCAGGATCTCCGCCTTGTTGCTGCGGAGGGATTTTGAAAAGCCATTGATGAATTCAGCGGCCTTTTTAAAACTCGGCCGATCAAGGTAGTAGAACGTCCAAAAATCCTTATCCTCCGGATATGCCGAAAAGGCGTTGGTTGCGCGAACCATGAGTTCCAGGTATCGGTCATTCAAACCCTCTGCAGTGCTCCGCGCGCGCGCGAGCAGGCCCTCCTGCTTCAGTACGCCTCCGGCGCTTCTGAGCGCCTTTTGCGTGGTTGTCACAAGTTCGTTGCACGAGGGAGTCGCCCTCATTTTGCCCGCAAGCGCCGAAAGCCCGCTCGCCTCGATCTGGCGGATCCTCTCCCTGGTGACCCCGTAGCGGTCCCCGATCGCGGCGAGGGTTTGTGATTCCTTCTCACCCTCCACGCCAAACCTGCCCGAAAGCACCTCCTTCTGCCGCGGGCTCAACCCCTCGAATAACTCACGAAAAAGCTTCTGAACTGATGCCATGTGGTATAGGAATTATTATAAACTGCTTACTTTTGCCCGTCAAGTAACATATCCCCACGAGGCGACGGAGGCCCTTTTCCCGTCCGCCGCATCATTTTCCGCGCCCTTTTGACTGCCCCACAAGGAAAAGCGCGGGGCTCGCAAGAAAAATCGAAGAATACGTTCCCGCGGTCACTCCCACGAGGAGCGTGAGGAGAAAATAGAAGAGATTTTGGGGGCCTGCGACGATGAGCGCGAGGAGCACGAAAATGAGGGTGAGCGACGTATACACGGAGCGCCGAAGCGTCTGGCGCACGCTTGCGTTCACCACGTCGCCAAAATCCCCCGCACCCCGATCACGCCCTAAATGCTCCCGAACGCGATCGAAGACCACGATCGTGTCGTGCACGGAAAATCCCATTACGACGAGGAGCGCGACCACAAAATTGCTGTCGATCTCGACGCCGCGCAAGAACCCTAAAAGCGCGAGAAGTCCCGCGGGGACAAGCACGTCGTGAAAGAGCGTGACAAGCGTGATCGCGCCGTACTTCCACGATGCGACCGGCCGCGACGCTTTGCGGAACGCGAACGCGACATAGAGCGATATCCCCACGAGCACCAGAATGAGCGCGATCACCGCGTTTTTCCGAAGTTCCTTTCCTATCGAGGGCCCGATGGTCTGGAACGAGAGTTCTTGAAATTCAGGAAACCGCTCCCGCATCGCCGCGAGATCCCGCTGATGCGCCGGTTCGTCCACCACCGGAAGCCGCGCGAGCATTATTCCCCCGCCGCCGCTGTAATTTACGATCGCCTGCGGGTATCCGAGGTCCTTCTCGAGAACCCCGCGCACCTCGCGAAGCGCCTCCGCGCCCGGATCCCCCGCCCGGAACTGCCAGAGCGTGCCGCCCTGGAAATCGATCCCCTGCCGGAATCCGAAGACCGCGATCGAAACGAGCGAGGCGCCTACGAACACAATCCCTATGGTAAGGAATATTCTTCTATGCCGGATGACGTTCAACATGGTGCGTGGATTTTTGCTCGCGCATGTACATGCGAAGGAAAAGCCGAGTGGCCGTGATCGCGCTAAACATACTCATAAGCACGCCAAAGAAAAGCGTAAGCGCAAATCCCCGAATAAAGCTCGACGTGAAGTAGTAGAGGATAATGGCGGTGATGATGGTCGTGATGTTCGAGTCGCGGATCGATGGCCACGCGCGGCGGAACCCTTCTTCCATCGCGGTCGGGCGCGAAAGTCCCCGCTCGATCTCTTCCTTCGTCCTTTCAAAGATCAGGATATTCGCGTCGATCGCCATGCCGATCGTAAGAATGAATCCCGCAACGCCCGCGAGCGTCATCGTGATGGGAATAAGCTTAAACACGGCGAGCGTGAGGATGATGTAGATTATGAGCGAGAGCGCCGCGAAGATGCCGAGCACGCCGTAGGAGAACGCCATAAAGACGATGATGAGAAACGTTCCCGCCGCTCCGGCGAAGATCGCGCGGTTCAAGGAATTGAGCCCCAGGGTCGCCGAGACCGTCTGTTGGTTTACGAGCGTGATGGGCGCCGGGAGCGCGCCCGCATTGAAGCGTCCGATAAGTGTAAGCGCCTCGTCGCGAGAAAAGTTGCCGCTGATAACCGCGCTTCCCCCCGAAATTTTCTCCTGTACCACGGGCGCGGAGATTCGCTGGTTGTCGAGGAAAATCGCAAGCGGTTTTCCAACGTTCCGGCCGGTGAGTTCTTCGAAAAGTTTTGCGCCTTCGCTATTAAATGAAATGCTCACCTGCGGCGAACCGAGTGTCTGGTCAAACGTAAGCTGGGCACCCCGCACAAACCGTCCCGTGAGCTCGGTGGTGAGAAAACGCGCAGTACTCGTGCCCGTTTGTTCAACCTCGCGGAAGTCGAGGAGGGGCGTTTCTCCGATGAGGCGGATCGCTTCGTTCACGTCGCGGAGGCCCGCAAGTTCGGCAACAAGGAGCGTTTCCCCGCCGGATTCCGCGAGAAACACCTGCGGTTCCGAGACGCCAAAAAGGTTCACGCGCCGCTCAATCACGTCGCGGATGCCGTTTAGAACCGAGCCGCGGTCCTCGTTCGACACTTGCGAGAGGTCCACTTGGTAGACGAGATGGCTTCCCCCCACGAGGTCGAGCCCCAAGCTCCACGGCCTCCACTTCCCGCCCAAGAATCCGGGGTAGACAAAAAGCGCGGCGAGCATTGTGCCCGCAATCACTATCAGTAAAAAAAGGACGGTGTAGCGCCGCATTGCGGGTTATTCTACATCACGAATGGAGGATTTGTAAACCTCTCACGGTGCCCCCGAACCGAATCGAACGGTTATCAGCGGCTTAGGAGTCCGCTGTTCTGTCCATTGAACTACGGGGGCTCTTGCTTGCTCTCTCGCGGTTTTTTCCCTACTCTACATACTAATGGGAAAGTGGATGATTGAGAAGATACCGGATGATTTGAGCAGGGAAATCTTTGAGAGGGCAGAACAGCTCAAAAAAGAAGGATACGAATTTGATCTCGAAGAAACCGCAGACGAAATGATCATACGGCACGGAGCGCGCGAGGTTCATTTCCTGAAACTTGACCCGTATCCGAATCAGAAGGGCAGTAAGCTCTTGGATGTCCTCGAGAATTGGATCGTGACGAACGTTGAGAAAAAATAGCGGGCCTATAGTAAAACGGCATTACGCTTCCATGGCATGGAAGAGGTCGGGGTTCAATTCCCCGTAGGTCCACCAGATGATTCGTCATATCGTTTTAATAAAATTCAATCACGATGTATCAGATGAAAAAAAAGAAAAAGATTTTTTATTTGCTCGAAAACCTAAAAAAGGAAATACCTGAAATTAGGGAGTGGAGCATAGGTAGGCAAATCAAAGAAACCGGCAAGGATTGCGACTTGGCCGAGGTAGGCAGTTTTGATGATCCTGAATCTCTCGAACGTTTTCGCAAACACCCGGCTCATATAAAAGTCCGCGACATGCTCACGCCCATCGGCTCATGGACTGTTGTTGATTATGAATACTGAACCAGAAACTCGGTGATCCGATCCAAATTATGCCCGCCAACTGGAGAAGGTAAGACCGAGTTTATTCTCCAAAAGCTTTGAAAGAAGACCCCTTTTTTTAACTCGCCGAACGGCTTAAAAAAGACGTGATGAAGGAAACAAAAAAGGGTGTAAGTCTCTCTACGTAAGAGGCATCCTACCGCTTTATTTTTTACGGTAATTAATATATATTGCTATGTGCTCCAAGAGAGGGCCCATAGCATAGTGGCAGTGCATCCGGTTTGCATCCGGAGGGCGGGAGTTCAATTCTCCCTGGGTCCACCAAATTTTATGCAAAAGCGAATCAACATCCTTATCTCCGGAAGGGTGCAAGGCACTTTTTTTCGGAGTACCGCGAAGAGCGTTGCCGACAAGTTGGGCATCGTGGGCTTCGCGCGAAATCTTCCCGATGGGCGCGTGCATATCGTGGCGGAGGGGAAAAAATCGGATCTCTATATTCTCCTCGGCTGGTGCCACCGCGGCAGTTTTCCGGCGCGAGTGGATGGCCTCTCCTTCACGTGGGAAAAACCGAGCGGCGCATTCGAGGATTTTCAGATTGACCAGCAAGGGAAAACATTCATAAAAGACAAGGCAGACGCGCTTGTGAATCTTTCGAAAAATATTGTGGGCGCGGGCGATCCCGCGATCCCCCGCCACGTGGTCGTGATCCCCGACGGGAACCGCCGGTGGGCGGAGGCGCGGCGCCTCCCCGCGTGGCGCGGACACAAAGAAAGCATTGATCGCTCGGTCACGCTCCTCCGCGAGGCAAAACGCATCGGCATAGGGTATTTCACGATGTGGGGATTTTCGACGGAAAACTGGTCCCGCACTGCATCCGAGGTCCGGAAGCTCATGGCGCTCTTCCGAGGCATGATCCCGAAACTAAAAAAAGAAGCATTCGAGCAGGAGGTGTCCGTGCACCATTTCGGACGAAAGGATAGGATTTCGAAAGAACTCTCGCACGAACTCGCAAAACTCGAGGAGGAAACGAGCAGGTTTTTAGGGCACAGCTTCGGCCTTGCGCTCGACTACGGCGGCCGCGACGAGATGCTCCGCGCGTTCGCAAAACTTTTGCGCGATGAGCAGCCGCTCACTGAAGAGAACGTTGCGCTCGCGCTCGATACAAATAAATTCCCCGATCCGGATCTTATTATTCGCACCGGCGGCGAACAGCGGCTCTCGGGCATGATGCCGTGGCAGAGCGCGTACGCGGAACTCTACTTCACGCCGCTTTTCTTCCCCGACTTCGGGCCCGCCGAACTCCGGGGAGCAGTGAGTGAATTTTCTTCCCGCAGCCGCCGCTTCGGGTCGTAAACCGCGAAACGCGCGGGGGAGCCGCATACCGCCCGCCGGCAAACCAGCTATTCGATACTTCGTCTTATTCTAATGTTCTCAAGAACATTAGAACAAGACGAACGGTAAAACACGGGACAGTCAGGGCTTCTTCGTCTGTTTCTTAATCCTTATTCCACCGTCACGCTCCCGTGCGTCGCCCACCGCGTATGCGCGATGCCCACGGTCCCCCGAAGCGCGGCTCCGTCGCCCACAGCCGCGGCGAGCTCCGAGATTTTCCCCACCGCTTTTTTTGCAGCGGTTCCCGACTCGCCGCGCACTGCAACGCCCGCGGAGTCATACCCGCGGTATTCCAAGTTCCGCAGCCCATAGAGGAGTATGGGAAGCGCTTCTTTGCTGCCGACGTAACCCACAATGCCGCACACAAAATGTGTATGTCACGAATAATTTCCCGAACGATACCTCATCATACACAACGTCAGACGCGAAGCGCAATCACATTTGTCATTTCCGAGAGCTTGGGTAAGAATGTAGGGTGCGATGGCCACTTCGAAACGCGGGCGTGAAAAAAAGCTTCGCATCGTTGTCCTCGGCGGCGGCACCGGGACGTTCACCGTGCTCTCGGGACTCAAGAAATACCCGCTCGATCTCTCGGCGGTGGTCTCCATGGCGGACGACGGCGGCTCGACTGGCATGCTCCGCGACGAGCTGGGGGTTTTGCCTCCCGGAGACATCCGGCAATGCCTCGTCGCTTTATCAACCTCGGATCGGACCATGCGCGCGCTTATGAACTACCGCTTCTCGAGCGGGCGGCTCAAGGGGCACAGCTTCGGAAATCTTCTTCTCTCCGCGCTTGAAAAAATTACAGGAAGTTTTGATAAGGCGGTAGAAAAAGCTTCCGAGATTCTCCGTCTTCGCGGGAAAGTGATCCCGGCAACGCTCGACAGAGTGCGGCTCGTGGCGCGTCTCAAAGACGGCCGAGTAATCCGTGGTCAGAGCATGATCCACGATCATAACCTCCACCATTTGAAAAAGATCACGCTCGATCCTAAAGGCAAAGCCAACCCAAAAGCGATGACTGCGCTCCGCACAGCTCATGCCATCGTGATCGGTCCCGGAGGCTTTTACTCAAGTCTCGTGCCAACCTTTTTGATTTCAGGCATTCCGCAGGCCATTCGAAAAAGCCGCGCCAAAAAAATATATATTTGCAACTTGATGAACAAGGCCGGCCACACCGATGGATTCACGGTAAAAAAATTCACAGAAAAAATTGAGGAGTATGTCGGCGGCACAATAGACTACGTAATCTATAACAATAAGCGGCCAAGCGCATCCCTCATCACACGCTACGCCCGCGAAGGCGAGCGGCTCGTGGAGCCCGGCCCACATCTTCCGCGGACAAGATTTGTGGGCGCCGACCTCATAAGCAAAAAATTCCCGAAACCGCAAAAAGGAGACGTGCTTACGCGAAACCTCATCCGGCACAATCAGGATACCCTCGCAAAGCTTATCCTCGCGGTTGCGCAATAGCCGCATATCGCATAGCTTCGTTCCTGTGGATACCGCCCCCTTTGGGTTTAGGTATACTTAGAAATGAAAAAAGTGACGAAGCTTCTTCACTACGCAAAACAAGCGGCGTGGTATGCGGTCTACCCGGTATTCCCCTATTTTCGGGACGGTCTCCTTGCGCTCGGCGTCATTTCCCACGAGGGGCGGGACGGATATTTGCTTGGCCGTCTCGCGCCTCGCAAGACGGCGGAGGGACTCGCGGGGTATCTTGCGACGCACGGCTTCAGGAACCATTTTGTGGCGTGGGTGGAAGAGGGCGAGGCACTCGGGCTTCGCCTTCGGAAAAACTTCGAATATCAATACCACTTGAGAATCTTTAAGGACGGGGAGGTCCGCGGGCATTACGAGCTCACGCCGGAGTGCCACCCCATTCTCCACTACCGAGAGCGCGGTATGGAGGACCGCCGCGAGGATTTCTTAAAGTTCCTCGGCGATTGGGTTGTGCCCGCGCGCCCTGCGGAAGGAAAATTCGTGCCTCGCACCCTGCTCGTTTCATCAAGAAACATTAGAGAGATAAAGAAGGTGAAACGGAAGCGGGACAGAGAAGCGGTGTCGGTTTCCTGATCCCCTTCTTGAATCGTTCTCCGTCCGAAGTACACCCCCACACCGAATTGAGACGGGCATCCTTCCGAAAGCCGTTCCAGAGATATTTTATAGGGCGTTCAGGCAAAACGTGTCGAGCATTGGAAGTTGCGGAATACAGGGCTTCACAGTCTCAATGAGGTGTGGGGATAAAGTTGCGCGTGCCCCCGCGCCAGAAGAAGATAAAATACGGCACGGCCAGCCACTAAAAAGTCCAAAATGCTATACTATAGGAAAGGTCGCTGAGCGCATGAACCCATCATGAATCCAAAGCAATTTTTGCTCGTGGGCGGCATCGTACTCGTGCTCGTAGGAATCTTGGGCTTTGTGGGCGTGATCGGCCCAACCGCCGAGCAGAGTATCTTCGGACCCGGCTGGTGGTTTGACAACGCAGAGAACTGGGCGCATCTCGTGCTTGGGGTTGTGGCATTGATTGCCGCGTTTGCGATTCCCTCAAAGACCCAGAAGCCGCTTGTCTTGCTCCTCGGCATTGTGGGCGTGCTCGTCGGGATTTACGGCGTTTTCAATCAGAACTTTCTTGGGGCAAATCTCGAGAACCCGGCCGACACGCTTCTCCACATCGTGGTCGGCGTCTGGGCACTGTGGGCCGCAATGAATAAGAAAGCGATGATGGCGTAAAAGGCCGCCACCCTCCAGAAAGAAACCGCCCCGACCCTAGGTCGGGCGGTTTCTTTTTTTAAAGTCCGCAAAACTGGCGAAGGCAATGATTTTCTGGTAGGATGTACTCGCTCTTTAAAAGGTGAGGCGGCCGAGTCCCGCCCAAAGCGGAAGCGTGCGTGAGTGGTTTAAACGGACGGTCTTGAAAACCGTTATGCCAGCAATGGCATCGGAGGTTCGAATCCTCCCGCTTCCGCATTTTATCCAAATCCCAGTTTTGGATAAAATGCGGTACCTTTTGGTTAAAATCCGAACCTACTTTGACGAACATCCAGACGAGGAATACTAATCGCCTCGCTTCGCTCGGCGGAACGCTCGGGCGCGGTGGAATTCCTCCCCCCAACCCCCTCCTTCCGCCGCGCCCTCGCTCGTCATTTTTTGTCCGCTTCGCGGGCGCGCGAATTTGTCTTTAAGATAAAATTATGGTATAAATTCCTGACATCCAATATGGCAATATCTCACAAAAATTTGGCCCAAATCCAAAAACATGACTTCACAAAAGAATTGAAGGATTTTGAGTATGAGACAAAATTTGACATTCGCGGTAGCAAACTTGGTAGCCTTGGGGTTTTAAAGAAAATTCGTGGTTGTTTTAAAAATAATCAACGATTTATCCTCTGCAAAGTTAAAGGCGGTGATAAACTTTTAACTCGGGTTTTTTTCTTTTTTGGAGATAAAACTGAATATTCACTTTTTCTATATCGGGGTGTAAGAATGGTAAAAGTAAAACGACATAGAATAATTAGCGGAACGCCATTCAGAATTTTTAAGAACGACGAGCAGTTGGTTATTGATAAGGACGATTTTTCTAAAAAGCTAAACAGGTTGCAGCACCGCTTCAAAAGACACAATTATCGTTTAGTTAATCTGGATAACTTTCTAAAAGAGAAATCGTCCTTAATTGATGTTGGCGAAATGGTGAAAAATCGAGTTAAAGATTTTGTTTTTGATTCCCGAGATGGAAGAATTTACGCAGTTGCAGTAACTTTTTGCGAAAGTAAAAACAAAGTTCAAAAACAACTTGAAATAGAATATGCTGGTTATCTCCCAGGTTTTAAAAAGAAAAAGCTGGGCATAGAAAAACAAGTTATTGCCGGTGTCCAAGAATTATCGCAATATATTTATAAACACTTTCCAAAAATGCTAAAACCGTCTATTGAGAGGAAATTCGAATTTGTTAAAATGGCTAGTGATAAAATATGAACCAGATTTATCCACCAATTTTTATATCCGGCCCGCACGGCGGAGGAAAATCCACTCTTGTAGATAAGCTAAAAAACTCCTCTGATTTATTTTTGGAAAACGATTTTGATATTGACTTCACTATTGATTTCCCAAGCATTTCCTCTCTTTCTCATTTCGAGCGGAGCTTAATGCGTCTCTACCATCGTTTTTTCATTACAAACTATGCTCAGAAACTGGCAAAAGAAAATCCCGTAAAAGTTATTTTAACAAACCGAACTGTATATGATTCAGAGGCGTACATTAACGCTTACCACGAGTTGAAATGGATTTCGGAAGATCAATTTCAAAAACTTGATTTTGTGATCAAAAATTTTTCTCTTCGCCCTTACGCTATAATTCTTAATCCTCCGCTCGAAGTTATTAAAAATAGATTAGGGAAAAGACGGGACGAGGCAACTCGGACAAATCGTGATAAAATATTTAAGAATGAGGATTCCGATGAATTTTTGGAGAATTTATATAATTATTTTACGAAATTTAAAAACAGAAATGGTGTTGTCTATGTCGAGGACAACAACGAGATTGCAATTCAAAAAATTACTGCCTGGGTCAAAGATATCAAATAAATCTTATGGTTAATAAATCAGCCGCTATCGTTATAAAAAACAAAAGCGTTCTCTATCTAAGAAAACGGGGTTTTTTATTCTACATTTTGCCGGGAGGAAAAATTGAGAAGGGCGAAACTGAACGCGAAGCGCTTGAGCGTGAAATGATGGAGGAATTACAATCGAGAATTAAAATTATAGGCAAACTCGATGTGATTCAAAGTAAGGGGTTTAATAAAAGTTTAGACAAATTGGAAACGATCAAACTTTCTTTATACCAAGTCCTACTTCTCGACAAAATCAAGTTATCAAGGGAAATTTTTGATAAAGCCTTTATCAAACATAAAAACATTCATCGCTACTTATTAAC
>JACQKW010000013.1 GCA_016204385.1 Candidatus Liptonbacteria bacterium
AGAATATACGGATTAGGATATGTGGTAGAAGACACGCCGCTGGGGCCCTTTGTGTGGCCATCAAAAATGTAAAGTTTAAAAATCAAAGTGCAAAATGACAATTCAAAATTTTAAAATTTTACACCATCATTTTTATTTTTGATATTTGCATTTTGAACTTACTCCCATGAAGCTGCCGAAATCAAAAGTTGGATTTGCCGTCGGTTTAACTCTCGCGATAGCTTATCTTATAGTAGCCGGTGTTGTTCTTTCTGCGCGTTGCGCCGACGGCATTGGATGCTTTGGAAAGATATTTGTGATTCCATTTCTCCTTCCTTTTTTGGCGATCGGAATAATACCTCCATCCTCCGGCAGTTTCATCTTAGATTTTGCGATAGTAGCATCTCCTCACGCAATTCTGATATATTTCATTGGATATGGCCTCGGATTACTAAACGAGAAAAAATCAGTGGCCAGCTAAAATAAATTCCTCGCTTTTCAATTCTAGACATTCGTAAATTAGTAACCAATTCGTTATTCGTTGATGTAATTTAGAAATTAGAAATTCATGGCGACCAAAAAGAGCCAATTAAAACTCCCGCCGCAGAATCTCGAAGCCGAACAATCGGTCTTGGGTGCGCTTTTGATTGACAAAGAAGCGATCACGAAAGTCGCCGACACGCTTGTGGCGGTTGATTTTTATAACCCCGCGCATGAGAAAATATATGAGGCAATGATCGAGCTTTACGAGAAACGCCGCCCCATTGATATTTTAAGCCTCACGAGCCGGCTCGAAGAGAAACAGCTGCTCAAGGAAATCGGCGGAGCGACGTATCTGGCAGATCTTACAAATAAGGTTCCTACCGCTTCGCACGTCGAACACTACGCGCGCACCGTAAAGGAGAAAAAAGTGCTCCGCGACCTCATTCGTGCGTCCGCAGAGATCACCGAAGACGTGTTCGAGCCCGTGCAAGATACCGAGACGCTTCTCGACAATATCGAACAGAAGATCCTTGCGATTTCGCAGCACTCGATGCCGAAGAACTTTATCCCGATTAAGGATGAGCTCAAGCATGCCTACGAACGCATCGAGAGTTTGCACCAAGGGAAAGGCGCGCTTCGCGGGATCTCGACCGGTTTCGAGGGGCTCGATAATCTTCTTTCGGGGCTTCAGCGTTCGGACTTGATCGTCTTGGGCGCCCGTCCCTCGCTCGGGAAAACGGCGCTTGCCTTGGATATCGCGCGGCAGGCTGCCTTCAAAGGCAACCTTCCCGTGGGCATCTTTTCGCTCGAGATGTCACGCGAGCAGGTCATTGACCGCTTTATCGCCGCCGAATCGCAGGTCCCTCTCTGGAAATTGCGTACGGGCAGGATCACGGACGACCTCGAATTTGAAATGATACAGCACTCGCTCGATCGTCTCGCGCAGGCAAATATTTTTATTGACGACACTCCCTCGCCGAATGTGCTCCAGATGCGCTCGATGGCGCGGCGCTTGCAAGTGGAGCATGGCCTCGGACTCCTCGTTGTTGATTATCTTCAGCTTATGACATCGCGCTCGCATTCCGACAATATAGTTCAGCAGGTCACGGAAATCTCGCGCGGACTTAAGGCGCTTGCGCGAGAACTGAATGTTCCCGTCCTCGCGCTCTCACAGCTTTCGCGCGCCGTGGACCAGAGGGATTATAAAGTGCCGCGCCTCTCGGATCTAAGAGAATCCGGAAGCATTGAGCAGGATTCGGACGTGGTGCTCTTTATTTATCGGAAGGATCGGGACAAGCCAGACGTGCCTCTCGAGGAGCAAAACGTCGCGCAAATTATAATCGCGAAGCACCGAAATGGCCCCTTGGGAAGCATAACGTTGAAGTTTGACCAGGAACGCGTGACGTTCCGGAGCATTGATCGAGTGCACGATGACGCGTTTGCCTGAATCGATTCGGCGCCTTATCGAACAACTTTCCGACTTGCCGTCGCTCGGTCCCCGGCAGGCGCGGCGGCTTGTGTTTCATCTTATTGGCTTGGGAAAAAATTCGATCCATGACCTCGCTATGAGCATGAGGGCGCTTGAAGGAGTAAAAATATGCAGTCAGTGTTTTTTTGTCCATGAAAACGAGGGATTGCTCTGCGATATTTGCGGGAACGCGGCGCGAAAGAAAGGCGTTATCGCTTTGGTTGAAAAAGAAACCGACCTTCTCTCCATCGAACATACCGGAAAATTTTCGGGCAGATACCTGATTTTGGGAAGCATATCAAAAACAGGCCTTCTTGAAGAATGGCAGAAATTACGGCTTCAAGCCCTGAAGAATTTCGCCGCAAAAGAGCTTGGGGGCAAAGCGGATGAGATCATCATTGCGCTCAATCCCACTGCGAACGGCGATTTTCATGCAAGTGCGCTCATGCGCGAATTGCGTCCGATTGCGCAAAAGATCACGCGGCTCGGGAGGGGGCTCCCCTCGGGCGGCGAAATTGAATTTGCCGACGATGAAACACTGGGGAGCGCGCTCGAAAAGAGATCGTAATTTTTTTTAAGCCATGTATCGCCGCTTGAAACAAAGAAACTCACTTACCCCCACGCCAAAAAGCCACGGGGGTCTTTCGACGGGTTCAGGATGGGGAGCGAAATCGAACCGTAAACCCGTGGCGTGTGGGTTTACCGTGATTGAGTTGCTGGTCGCAATCGGTGTCGCGGCCATTCTTTCCGCCGTCGCGATATTTGCACTTCAGCCAGCCGCCTTGCTTCAAGAGAGCAGGGATGCGAAGCGGTTATCGGAGCTTTCGGATTTAAATCGCGCCGTTGGGCTTTTTATCGCCGACCGTTCCACGGCGTCGGTCGGAGCCGCACATACAATTTATATCTCCGTTCCCGACTCCTCTATTACGCCTCCGGAAACGAAAAGTGATTGCGGCGCTCTTGGCCTTGTGCCCCCCACGGGGTGGGCGTATGAATGCAAGCATCCCGATGATTACCGCAAAGTGAACGGAGAGGGGTGGATGCCGATCAATTTTGAATCAATGTCCACGGGTTCCCCTTTTGCAACCTTGCCGGTAGACCCAAGGAACGATGCGGCAGCGGGCCATTACTATGCCTATGTAACCGGCGGAAGCTATGCGCTCACCGGACAGATGGAATCTGCCAAGTACCTACAACGGGTCGCCCTGGCCGATAAGGGAACGGATTTCACTCGGCTTGAATTCGGGAGTACGCAGCTATGGGCGCGCGCGAGCGGATTGGTCGGATATTTTTCACTCGACAGAGTTTTTCAGGGAGAAGATCCGAATAATCCCGGTTTCTTTTTTCCGATGACCGAAGAGGCAAGCGAAAGCGGAAATATTGCGGCAGTGATCGGTTCTGTGAATGTAGTGAACGGAAAAGTCGGCGGCGCGTTAGATTTCAGCCCCGCCTTTTCAAAATATTTGAGACTAATGCAAACCTCTCCGGAAATTTCATTGGCATTACGCGAACACGCAACTATAGCGGGTTGGTTTAACTGGAAAAGCGGCACTCGAAGTTTATTGCGGGACAATACCGGCATTGTCCCGGGCCAGCCCGCAAACAAATTTGAAGAACAAAATAAGGGCTGGCTGCTTTTGGGAATAAATCACGTGCCGCAACTGATATTTAGAGTGGCAGACAAAACATTTCCTCTCAACCTGCAGGGGCAGCCATTACCGGGTTGTCTTGCAACCAGGACGTGTACCTGTGTCGGGATGCGCAATAATGGGTATGCAGCAGTTTGCGAACCGCAGACCGTCGCGAATCTTCAAAATTCATGGCATCATTATGCGCTTGTCAAAAAAGGCGCAGAGATAACTTACTATCTGGACAGCAAGCTTGTATATCGAAACGACCCCGCGGTCGATCCAGTGGGAAATTTTGCGAGTTCATGCGGACCCTGTTGGTACGTGAGCAGGAACGGCGAGGATCCATTTGAGGCGGTTTCGACACTTGCGGATGAAGTGCGCTTTTATAATCGCCCGTTTCCCGCATCGGAAATCAAGGCGTATTATGAAATCACCAAGTGAATATAAAACGATAACTATACAATGAAACGTCTCAAGCGAGGATTTACTCTCATAGAACTCCTTGTGGTAATGGGAATTATCGCCATAATTTCTGCCGTTGTTGTAGTAGTCATAAACCCCATCGAAATACTTCGCGAAGGCCGTGATGCGCGACGGATTGCCGAGGTTGGAACGCTCAATAGGGCCATTAATCTTTACTTGGTTCAGAACTCTAACCCAGATCTTGGTGTTGAAAAAACCATTTACATTTCTCTACCAGATCCAAGTTTATCCGGAAATGCGACAAATAATTGCTCCACCGTGACTGGCCTTCCCAAACCTCCGCCAAATTGGTCATATCGCTGCGTGAGCAGGGACAATTTGCAAAAAATAGACGGCAAAGGATGGCTGCCGCTCGACTTCATAAATCTTGCCATTCAACCTCCGATTTCCAATCTTCCGATAGATCCAGTGAACACCGCAGAGTCCGGTAACTATTATGCGTATGTGGCAAGCAACCAATTCGCAGTCACGGCCGCTCTCGAATCTGAGAAACGCTTGAAGCTGACCGCCGCGGCCGACGGAGGCACAGACCGAACCCGAATAGAGATGGGAAGCGACCTCGCTTTGTGGACTAAAGCCTCGGGACTCGTGGGATATTGGAATTTTGATGAAGGAAGCGGCACAACTGCCAATGATTCTTCAGGCAACACAAACACCGGTACCCTCACCAACATGGAGCTTACTGACTGGGTAGATGGAAAACAAAATAAAGCTCTGAGTTTTGACGGGGTGAATGAGTATGTGAGCTTGGGGAGTAATGCAAGCTTGGCGCCAACAGACATTACTGTGGAAGCATGGTTTAAATTAAACACACTGGGCGTTAATCAAGTTATCACGTCGCAGTGGTGGTGGAGTGCGTGGGGGAGGCTTAGAGTTACCAGCGGCAATGCATTAGAATGGACATGGGTTGATTCACTTGAAGTTGCGCATTCGCTAACATCTTCGCCATTATCAACGGGCGTATGGTATCACGCGGCAATAACGTTTAACAAAAGTGCAACTACAGCCAAACTCTATCTTGATGGGCAGGAAGTGGATTTTGAAGCAGCTCCAAACATTGAACGAGGGCTTGCAGTCCTAAACGCATATATAGGTGTTCGCGAAGAAGCAACGTTTGGCGAATACTTCAACGGCGCAATAGACGAAGTCCGTGTCTACAATCGTGCTTTGAGCGCATCTGAAATATCTTCTCTTTACAGCGCCACAAGATAGTGAACAACAGTAAACTTTAGACTATCCGTGGCGCACTACTATTACATCGCCGTCAGCGATCACATATTCTTTTCCTTCTAATCGAATCCACCCTTTCTGCTTCGCCGCGTTCCAACTACCTGCCATAAGCAATTTGCTATATGCTATCACCTCCGCACGGATAAAGTTTTTCTCAAAATCCGTGTGAATCACGCCCGCGGCTTGCGGCGCCTTCGTTCCGCGCTCGATTGTCCACGCGCGGGTTTCGTCTTCGCCTGTCGTGAAGAAACTGATTAAACCGAGAATTTCATATGCCTTGCGGATAAGCTCCGGCACTCCTTCGGCCGCGGCAAGATTCGCGACGATATACTCTCCCCCCATTTCGCGGATTTTCTCCGTGAGGTTCCCCGGCATGTCCGCCTCGTCGCCGTTCAAGAGATAGATCTGCCTCTTCCCGGTCAAAAGGTTCAATGCGCTTATTCTAATGTTCTCAAGAACATTAGAATAAGCGTCCCAACCGATGAGCGGCGTGCCGGATGCGAGTCGCTTTTCGATTTCGCGAAACGCTTCGAGATCCTGAAGCGCTTCCTTTTTCCCCGTCCGCGCTTCACCCTCAAGTTTCTTGAGGTACTTCCCTACCGTTTCCAAATCTTTGAGCGCGAGCTCTGTGGTGATAATTCCTAAGTCTCGGATCGGATCCACGGAATTTTCAACGTGAATAATATCCGCATTTTGAAATATGCGGAGCACGATCACGATCGCCTGCGTTTCGCGGATATGCGCCAAAAATTGATTGCCGAGCCCCTCGCCCTTATTCGCGCCTTTTACGAGCCCCGCGATGTCGTAGAACTCAACGACTGCGGGGATTGTTTTTTTTGACGTGCTTAGTTTTGTAAGCTGTTCGAGGCGTTCATCGGGAACGGGCACCACGCCCACGTTTGGATCAATCGTCGCGAAAGGATAGTTCGCGATATTTACTTCCTGCTTCGTGAGCGCCTTAAAAAGCGTGGACTTGCCCACGTTCGGCAGTCCCACGATGCCGATCGAGAGTTTCATTTGCTTCTCAAAAATTTTGCGATTGCTTTGTAAAACTTCGGTTTCGTGAGTAAAGACGACGCGCTGTGCCCGCCTTTTTTTAATAAGATGAGGCGTGAACCCGTGAGTTCCGCAAATTTTTGGACCGGACGCCAACCGACAATTTCATCGTCTTTTGCGTGAATGATGAATAGTTTTTTACCGTCGATTTCCTTAAAGTGCGCCATCGGATTGTAGAAGGTGCCGCTTTTAAGCTTATTCCAGTCTTTTTTTGAAACGCGATATCCTTCGCCAAACGCGCTTTGCACGAATCGAAAGAGTTTGTCGAGCGGTTCCTCCTTGCTTGGCGCGCACCAGTCCACAACCGGAGAGAGCGCGACGATCTTTGTCACGCGCGGATCGCGCGAGGCGAGGAGAGCCGCCGGTCCGCCGAAGCTTGAACCGAAAAGAAAGAGCTTGCTCGGACGAACGCGATATTTCTTGCCATCCCACAAACTTTTGAACCCTCTCGGCAGTTCGGAAATTATGTCGAGAATGTCCTTTTCCGGCGAGATGCGCAGGAATTTCCCGCCGCTCTCCCAGCTTCCCCGGTAGCGAGGAAGGAATACCCAATATCCTTTTTTCGAGAAGAATTCGAGGAGCGGCCGCTTCGCGGGCACGCCCGGCATTCCGCCGCAGAAAATAATGACCTTATCGGCACGCCGTTTCGCTCGCCCCTGCGGCGGTAAAAATTCCGCTATGATATCTCTTTTAAACCGCGTCCGAAGGGTGTGCATGGTACGATTGTAATCGAGAATAAAAGAAAAAGAAACCGCAGGCGGAACCGTAAGCCATCGCCCCCGTTTGTATTGCTAAAGTCATTCTGACGATCGTCAAAATAACTTTAGTATGATTTTTGAGCGTTCGAATTCCGTGCGCGGAGCGCTATCGCGCGTAGAGCCCGACGAGTTCGGCTTGGGCGAGGATATGATTTTTTATAAGTTTTAAAAGCGTCTCTCTATTTTCCTCATCGTGCGTTGTGAATGGCACGGCGCCTATATCGAGCGCATATGCTTTAAAGAAATACCTGTGCGTGCCGGAGGGCGGGCAAGGCCCGCCATAGCCGGCGCGTCTGAAACCCGTCATTCCCTCGTAGCTGCCCGGCGGATTACTCTTTTCTTCAATAACTGTGGTCTTTGGATCAATGTTAAACACCACCCAATGCACAAACGTTCCTCCGGGCGCGTCAGGGTCATCCATAATAAGCACTAAACTTTTTGCGTTTTCCGGTACGCCTGTAATTTGAAGTTCAGGATTGATATTTTCCCCGTCGCAGGTGTATTTTTTGGGAATCGTCCCGTTGTGTTCAAATGCTGGACTTGTGAGTTTCATAGTGGAGGAAGACGTTAGTACTGAGCTCATTTCTTCCTTTGGCGGCGGCACGAAGAAAAAGACGCCAAGAAGGATGAGAATGAGGATTCCTAATCCGATGACTATTATAACACCTTTCTGCATACGTTTATTTTATCTCATGCGCCTTGCCCGAGAAATTCTCGATATTCTCCCGTGAGAAGCTCTCTCGTGATTTCGTCCCTCGACTTGGTCTTCCCCGGATATTTCCACGCGGAGATCACTTTCCTGCGCTGCCCTGCGTCTTGAAACATCACCCAGATTTCATACGGGTGCTTCGCGCTTCCCGCCGGCTGCATCATCGCGATCGTCTTCGGCGCTATCCCCTCCTCCACGCGTTTCGGCGTGTGGAGTACGCGCTTCACGCGTCCCTCGGAGAGCCGGTAGAAACGCATCTTCATCCTGCTATGTGCGGTCCAAGATAGAATCTTCGGTTTTTTGAGCGCTTCCACTCATATATTGTACCGTATGCGCAAGAAAAGACCGAACTATTCTACTCTACGTCCACGTCGAAACTTCATGTGTCAGTTGCATATCCTTCCTTTTGCGATCTCTTTGTGCAAACTATATTAACTCACGATCGTGAGTTAAGATAGTAACACCGAAAAATTGCTGATAGCTACTTGCGGTGACTGGGGGTGAGGCGCAAGCGCTCTAAGTTATGAGTGCATCGCCCGCGTTTGCGCGGTAGGCGCAGTAAGCACATCCTTCGGCGGGCGCGGGGATTTTCTCTTCATTGAGAGTTTTACGCGCATTGCGTAGGGCGTTTCCCACCCATGATGCATCCCCTTTTTGCGGTTCGACAAAGAGATCGAATGAGAGCGCCGCCTTGCCATGCCCGAACCCGTTCGCTTTACTCACCCGCGCGAAAACAAAATATCCCGTGGGCGATACCTTGTGCCCGTTCTTTGATAAGAGCCATTGGTAAATTTCCAACTGCCTCTTGTAGGAATCATAAATTTGGTGCTGGTTCGCGCCGGTGGCCTTATAGTCAACGACGATCAATTCCTCCTTCGGATTGATCCACACATCGTCTACCGCGCCAAAGACCCAAAAATCCGTCGGCTTGTGGTGGTGCCCCACGCCCGTGAAGTTGTGCCGCCATTTGTTGATTTCGGGCGACTTCATAGGCACCGCGTCTATCTTGTGCGCCTCCATCACCGGGTGGCGCGTTCCCTTTTCTCTGTGGAGATCAAATTCCTGCTTCAGGAGATAATCTATCGCGTTATTGATGGTGTAGGGCGCGGGCGGCGGGCGCTTCACTCCTTTTTTCACATCGAGCCAAAAACAGCGCGGGCACTCGATAAAAAGCTCTATTTTCGAGCGTGAAAGTTTTTGCATACAGGAAGTCGTTCCAGTATATCGTCATATGCGCCCCGGCACAAGACGCCGGTAAAGGAATTTCCTTATCTCTTCGATGAAAAGAATCGAAGACGCGACGACGACCGCGATCGCCCATTCTCCTCCCGAAAGCGGCACCGTTTTGAGTATGCCGTTCATAAAGGGGTTGTATACCGCGAATACGTGGAGCGCGATGATGGTTGCGGTTGCCGCGACAAGGAACATATTGGAAAAAGGATTTGTGAGGAAGAAGGATTTGCCCGTCGAACGGCAGTTCCATGCGTTGAACCATTGGTATATCGCGAGCGTGGTAAGCGTTATCGTCCATGCTTTTGGGAGATCTGTCGGAAAGTAGCGCGAAAAAATAAGAAGAGCTCCCGCGGTCATCACGAACCCCATTATGAAAATTCGCTCGACCATGAGCGTATCAACGAGATATCGTTTTGGGCGCTTGAATTTTTCCTCGAGAAGTCCTTTTTCCTCCGGTTCCATGGCGAGCGCGACAACCAAAAATCCGTCAGTAATGAGATTGAGCCATAAGATCTGCCCGGGAAGTATGGGGAGCGGAAAACCCGCCGCAAGCGCGCCGGTGATCGTGAGCAGTTCGCCGAGACTCGTGGAGAAAAGATACAGAAGGACCTTTTTGATGGTAGAGAAGATATTCCTCCCCTCTTTAATGGCGGACACAATGCTGCCGAAATTGTCGTCGAGGAGCACGATGTCCGCGGCTTCTTTCGCCACTTCGGTGCCGATCTTTCCCATGGCGACGCCGAGGTCTGCGGCGACCAAGGAAGGCGCATCGTTCACTCCGTCGCCGGTCATTGCGATTATCTCCCCTCGTCTGCGGTAACCGCCGATGATCTTCATCTTTTGCTCCGGCGTTACGCGCGCGAACACGGTTGTATGCTCGAGCGCCGCGCCGAGCTCGTCGTCGGTCATTTTTGCAAGTTCGTCTCCGGTAATCACGCCGTCGCCTTCCCGGTAGATTGCCGCTTGCTTTGCGATGGCAATGGCGGTGATTTTATGGTCCCCGGTGATCATCACCACTTTTAGCCCCGCCTCCTCGGCGCGCCTCATTGCTTCAGAAACTTCGGGACGCAGTGAATCGGAAAGCCCAAAAAGCCCCGCGAGGGTGATGTTGCGTATATTTTCCGATACCGCGTTTTGATCGAGCGCGGCTTCCTTAAACCCGAATGCTACCACGCGCATTCCGTCCGAGAGCATCTGGTTGAAGACGTTTTCAAGCTCCTGCTCCCGCGCGTTCGTGAGTTCTTCCGCAGTGCCGCGGATTCCCTCGAATCCCTCGGGCACGGTATATATCGAGCTTGCAAGCGGCAGTACCTTCTCCGGCGCCCCTATAATGCTTACGAATTGCCGCGCTTCTTCACGCCCTCCGTGAAGCAGATTGCCTTCGATGCGGTGGGAGCTTATATCAAGTTTTGTCCTGTAATCGAAAGGCTTCTCGTCAATAAAAGGCATTTCCTTTTCAAGGTCCTGTTTTTTTATCCCGATTTTTTCAGCCATCACGAGGAGCGCGGCTTCGGTGGGATCGCCGGCTATTTTCCATATATCGCTCTCGGTGATGTGCAGTATCCCCGCGTTGGAATTAAAGGCAGCGATTTTTGCCGCGAGGATAAGTTCCGGATGATTTATCGAATACACCGGTGCATCGCCGCGCAGTATGCTCCCGCGAGGATCATAACCATTCCCTTCAATCGTGAACGTCTTTCCGTTCACGTATAGTTCCCGCACCATCATTTCGTTCTTGGTGACCGTGCCGGTTTTGTCCACCGCGATGATTTTTGCCTGGCCGAGCGCCTCCACCGCCTGTAAACGCTTCACGAGGGCGTTTCGTTTCGCCATTCTCCACACGCTGTTCGCGAGCACAAGCGTGATCACGATGGGAAGGCCTTCGGGAATGATGGACACCGAAAGAGAAACCACGGTAAGGAACGTTTCAATGAGAGGTCGCTCATGGTAAATACCGAGTGAGAAGAGGCTAAGCGCCGAGACGAGCACTACGAATAAGATGAGCCGGGAGAGCATTCTGATGTCTGCCTTGAGCGGTATTTCCGTATCAATGAGCGCAATGCTCTTGCTGATATTCCCGATGAACGTGTGTTCCCCCGTACCCGTGGCAATCGCCCTGCCATTCCCGCCGACGACCGCCGTGCCCTTGAACACCATGTTCGTTTGTTCCGCGGGGGGTATCTGTTCCTTCTCAAGCACGCCCGCGAGCTTATGCACGGGGCCGGATTCTCCCGTAAGCGCCGCTTCATCGAGCCGGAGATCGTGCGCATCCACGATTCGCGCATCCGCAGGAACTTTCTCGCCTTCCTGAAGCATGAGCAGGTCGCCCGGGACAACCTCCGCGTCTTCTATGATTGATTCCTCGCCCTCTCGGATTACGACGGCGGGGGTCTGCGCAAAGTGTTTGAGCGCGGCAAGAGTATTTTGCGCCTTTCCCTCCTGAATGGTTCCGACGATTGCGTTAAAACACAGTACAAAAAATATGATAAGACTGTCGGTAATCTCTCCGATCGCGGCCACGAGGACGCTTGCCGCAAGCAGTACATAGATAAGCGGGCTTTGGAATTGGCGGAGAAAAATGATCGCAATGGAGTCGCGCCTGCGCTCCGTGAGTTTGTTCTGCCCATGCGTTTTGAGACGTGAAGAAGCGTCTTCACGCGTGATGCCAAACCGGGCGCTTGAGCCGAGTTTTTTCTCTATGTCCGGTATAGCAAGAGTGTGCCAGTATTCCATAATGCGCGCGCCAAAAGACGCGAAGCGGATGATTTCTTCTTATTGTACTACAAATCTCAAATACCTTTTCCGCGCGCAATCTACTTGCGAATGACCATGGGCCGCACTCCTTTAATTCGAATCACGGACGACGCTTTTTTTCTTCGCGATGAGGCGGAAACGTAGAAATCCACATTTTTTCCGAAGTATGCCCTTGCCTCACGCAGATTTTTTGCCGGAGGCAAACCTTCGGGATTTGCGGAGGGCGCAACGAGGGGTCCGACGGACCGAAGGAGCATTGCGAGCGTTTTGTGGTCGGGAAGGCGGAACGCGATTGCCCGCGTACCGCGATGCAAATAGGATAATTTTTTTGAACGGCACGGAAGCACCACGCTTACCGGCCCTGGCCAGACGCGATTGAGTGTCTCACGCATGCGAGGCGTGATTCGCACCCCGAAGCGGCGCAAATCCTCGATGCGTGCGATGAGCACGATAAGCGGCTTTTTCGGATTTCTCCGGCGCACGCGGTATATTCTCTCTACGGTGCTCCTCCGCCGCGCAACGCCGACGAGCCCCAAGATCGTGTCGGTCGGCACTATCCCGATGCCCCCGCGCTTCAGCATCGCACGCACGCCCGGGGAATTAATCCCTCGCGCGATCATATGAAATTCTTCCATCGGTTTCGCGGCGCGTTATGCAAATTGCTTTTGAATCTTTTTTTTCAGCCGGTTGACCGCGACCCTGAGCGCCCCTTCCGACTTTTCAAGTATTGCGGAAATCTCGCCGTACGAAAGCTCGGCGACGTACCGCAAGCGAAACAGTTCCTGCTCATATTCGTCGAGTGTTTTCATAAACTCGTTGAGGTGTTTGGTTTCAAGCGCGTCCTCATACTGGCGTTCCGGGTTATGCGTCGCAATCGCCTCCACTTGGGCCATTTCTCCCACGTCAGAGAATGCATACTCCCGTTTGTGCCGGAAATGATCGGTAACGGTGTTCCGCGCAAGCTGCCAGAACCATACGGCAAAATTTCCGCGCGAAGGATCGAACAAATCAATCTTCGTGACAAGCTTCAGGAAGATCTCCTGTGTGAGGTCTTCGGCATAATCTCTGCGGTGGAGGCGGTTCACGCAAAAGCCGTACACCTTTTCGACGAGTTCCCGATGGAGCGTGTCCGCGGCGCGCGAATCGCCTTTTTTCATGCGCATCGCGAGCCTGCTTAATTTGTCGGTGATAAAAATTCGGCCTTTCATAAAAGATACGCGCTGCAATTGGGGTCATTGCCCGTATATTCGCACAGTCCACTATACCGCACGCAGGAACATCCTTTCAACCTCCGTCTCGTGTGATACTATAGTAAAGAAATATGGCATACCGCCGCATGACATTCCGAAAAACCGCGGTTCTCGCGCTGTTCATTGCGATTTTCGTCATCGTTTCGCTTGCGCCGCACGGCGCCCGCGCGCAGTTTGAGAGGACGCAAATTGAAGTGCAGACGCTCTCTGCCGTTCTGTCTCGACTCAAAGAGCGCGTTCGTGAGCTTCGGGCAGAAATTTTGAAGGCGCAGTTGGATGTGCGCTCTTCGCCCCCTGTTCCTGCCGCCGCGGCGAACCCAACGCCGAGCATCGCAGAGAAACTCGCGCGGCAGTTGCGGATCGGAGCGCAGGGAGAGGACGTCCTAATCCTCCAGGCGCTCCTTGCGGCAGATTCCGGAATCTATCCCGAAGGGCTTACGACGGGATACTTCGGCACGCTCACCGAAGCGGCAGTAGTACGGTTCCAGTCGAGAAACGGGATATCTCCCATCGGACTCGTGGGGCCGCAGACCCTCGGAGCGCTGAACGAAATCCTAAGAAAGAATGAATTTTTATTCAGGTTCGATGATTCTTCTCGAACGCCGCTCTGCGCAATCGTGCCCGGAGGGAACATTCCCGAAGGATGGAGGCGAACGCGCGAAGGAGGATTGCATGTCGTGCCGGTGTGCGGAATGCCTCCTCTCGCAGCCACGAATGAAAAAGAGGTACTGCGCACACCCTCCCCCGCGGGTTCCGGAACGACAACCGTTGATATCTCCCCTCCTTCCATCGAAGGAGTGCGCATTGAACCCGGGCCTTTCCATGCCACGGTGAGTTGGACGACGAATGAGCCCTCTGATTCGCGCGTAGCGTACGGCGAAACCGTGACGTACGGATTCTCCACGGCGCTCCTTTCAATACTCCGCACGGGCCATTCGCGCACGCTCACGGGGCTGAATGCGAGCACCACGTACCATTTTGAGATCCACGTGCGGGATGCGCGAGGAAACGCCACATCGTCCCCGGACCAGGCGTTTACCACTGCGGACCTTCCCCCGCCAGACACCGCGCCGCCGCTCATCCGTGATGTGAGCGTGAGCGCAAGTTCGACCACTGTGAGGATTTCATGGTTTACCGACGAGGTGGCATCGAGCCGGATATACTATGCGTCCGCAACAAGCTCGCTCGACCTTGCCGCGACGAGCACGCGGAGGGTGATACGCAGCGCGCTCGCCACCGATCATTTCTTCGATATCACCGCGCTTCAGGCAAGCAGTACATATTATTATGTCATCGAATCCTCTGATGCGGCGAATAATATTTCAACCTCGACTACGCAGTCATTCCGCACGACGGATTGAGTTTTTCTGATGTTCCCGCGTGCCCCCGCACCGAACGCCGGAGCATGAAAAGAGTCTTACGAAACGATACGCCGCAGAAGATGGCGACGGTTTCGGATAGATGTTTCTCCGCATTAGGTGTGGGGGTTGACCCCTCACTTATGGCTTATGCATAAGTGAGGGGTTGACTCGATTTTTATAGATGGTATACTTTTTGCACGTCGAATAGGTATGCCCCGCGTGGGCGTTTTTTGTTGGAAAATATGGCTTTAACTATACTGATAGTGCGGCTTTTCGCGCTGTTACCGCTTATACCGGTGAGCGTGCAAGGCATTCCCGGAATGATCGGTGCGGATTTACAAGAACAAGCTGCATTCCCGGAAAATGCCCTAAAGAGCATGCGTATCGTGCACGTCACCGCATATTCGAGCACTCCGGAGGAAACGGACGATACCCCGTTTGTAACCGCATCGGGTACCGCGGTGCGCGACGGCGTGATTGCGGCGAATTTTCTCCCGTTTGGGACAAAAGTCCAAATTCCCCGGCTCTTCGGTCAGAAGTTATTTGTCGTCGAGGACCGCATGCACCGGCGAAAGGAAAATTTCGTCGATATATGGATGCCGGCGAAATCCGACGCACTGCGATTTGGCATTCACGAAGCGGAACTCATTATCCTCGCGGACGGAGAGGGAAAATGAATAACCGCACCGCAGAGCGGTGCGGCATCGCACCCGATCTGCGGGGAGCGGCTTATTCACCCCGCACCTGCGGGGTTATTTTGTTGATTGCATAATGAAATACGGAAGGAAATTGCGCGGCTCGAACGAGACGTGAACGCCGCCGAATACGTCCGCAAGCATAGACGCCATAAGGAACGAGTGCTGATAGAGAAGCATAAGGCCGCCGGTTTCGAGCGCGCGATGGGAGCGTTCCACCAGTTCCCTGCGCGCCTGGGGCGCGAGAAACGAGAAAGGGATTCCCGAAATGATCGCGTGAATCTTTGGAAGGCCGAGCGCGTTCAGATTTTTTGACACGTGCACCACGTCCGCATCCAGGGATACGAGGCGCTTGTCCTCGATGCGCCGGAGTTCGGAAAGCAATTCCTTATTTTTTTCAATCGCGACGAGCTTGCCGTCCGGCGGGAGCGCACGCAGAAGGTATTTTGTGATGACGCCGTCACCCGCGCCGTATTCCACAATGTATTTGCACCCGGGTTTGATCTCGCGAGAAACCCTTTCGCATACAAATTTTGAGCTTTTGCTTAGTGCCGCAATATGCGGATCCTTCAAGACGGATGTAATAAATTTTCGGTACGTCATATTCGTGCGTTTTGATTATATCATAGATTGAATACCTCGAAGTTTTTTGTGATAGGTGATCGCAAAGCGGTGCGCTTCGTCGCGGACGCGGATGAGCGTTCTTTTCTCTACGCCCTTGGGGATTATGCCGATTATGTCGTTACGTTTCCGCTCCGGGCCTTTCGCGATGCCGATCACAGGAATTTTAAGGCCGGCCTCGGAGAGCACGTGCTTCGCCGCATTTACCTGTCCCCTGCCGCCGTCAATCAAAATGAGATTCGGAAGCGGCCACCCTAAATCGCCGTGGGCGATCGGGTGTCTGAACCGCCGCCGAAGCACTTCTTTGAGCATTCCCACATCGTCCGATTTCTGGATTGTCCGAATTTTGAACTTGCGATACTCGTTTTTATCGGGCTTGTCTCCTCTGAAAACCACCATCGAGCCCACCGCGGACGTTCCGGAAATGTTCGAGATGTCATAGCCCTCGATGCGATAATGAGGAGTGAGAATTGAGAAGTGAGTAGTGAGCTCGTTGTCGCCGATTAAGGCAACATCCTGAATGTGCTGTAGCGCAAAAATCTGGCGGCGAATTGTTTCCGCTTTTTCAAATTCAAGCGCTTTGCTCGCCGCCTTCATTTCATGTTCAAGCGACGTGAGGATCATCCCCTTTTTGCCGCGAAAGAACAGCTTGAGATTCTTGATATTCTTTGCATACTCTTTTTGGTTTATCGCACCCACGCACGTGCCCGGGCAAAGCCCGATTTCATATTCAAAGCATGGCCGCCTTCGGCTCTCATAATGCGAATCTTCGAATGTGTGCGAATGCTGCCTGCCCGACTTTGCCTGAGGCAAACTCAGGCGGGCGGGCGAATTGCGAATCCACCGATTGTCGACTGGCAGATTTGGATGAGTACCATAAGGGAAAATTCGCCGCATGATTTTGAGCGCCTCGCGGATGCTCCCGGCCGAAGTAAACGGTCCATATCTCTCCCCTGCCGGTTTGGACTTGCCTGCCTGCCCAAGGCCCCGCATTTGCGGAGCCTCGCCTTTGGCGGGGCGTGGCCGATAGACATGGCCGCGCACAAGGAGGACGCGCGGAAACGCTTCTTTCGTGAACTCCACATAGAGAAAACTCGTGTCGTCTTTCTCGCGGACATTGTAGGGCGGCTGGTGCTTCTTGATGAGTTCCGCTTCAAGAATAAGCGCCTCGATTGCCGTGTCGGTTTTCTTATACTCGATCTTTTTAATTTCGCGTACGAGCTTTTGGATGCGGTAGTCGTGTGGGCGCAGAAAATAGCTCGACACCCGCCGCCGCAAGTTTCCCGCTTTGCCGATGTAGAGAATTTTGCCTCTCTCGCCCTTCATGAGATAAACGCCGGGCGAAATAGGCAATTTTTCATAAAGAGTTTTCATGTTCACTATTTTACCTGTTCCTCACAAAAAACAAAAAAATCCGAACTATTTCCTGTGACAACCTTGAGGCGGCGTACTGTCCTGTTTGACGACCGTTCAGTAGGACAGTAATTTATAGAAATAAGAAGGAAAAAGCCTCAAAACGAGGTTCAAGATAAAAAAGACCGCCCGAGGAGGCGGTCTTTTAATGCGCATTACGTTTCTACCGTTCGTACATTTTCCAGTTCCCGAGCATGATCTGTCCGATGCTCGTGTCCTGCCACACGACATCCCAACCCCTCAACGCAGTCGGCGATAAAGGATCGTACCTCAAGATCGTTGGCGGCGATGGCAGCGTTACGCTGAGCGGAAGGTTGGTCCCGGGGTTCACGACAATGATTTCGTCTTTTGTGTCGGGCCCAACCACAAGCGCGATCAATTCTGCTCGAAGTCGGGCCTCCTGCGCCGCTATTTTCCCTAATTTTTGGTCCTCATTCTTTTTGTCCTTTGCATCGGTTGAGCTTATAAGCGCGCTCAATTCCGCTCGAAGTCGGGCTTCCTGCGCCAATAGTTTCTCTAATTTTTTGCCCTCATTCTTGCCGTGTGTTTCATTTTGTCTGCCGTTCTTCCCTTTTCCATTCGAGTCGAGCGGAGTGCCGAGCGTTTCTTCATCGGGCGGCGGCGGCGCGAACACATTTGGCCTTGTGTTGGGCGCGTTCACATTCCCTGCGTAGAGACGGTCGCCGGAGCGGAGTTGGTGGACGCCAAACATGCTCCCTTCAAGAGGCCCGGTAAAGTATTTGAGCGACCACGTGCTTGAGGGAGCATTGAAGTTTTGCGCATGCAGGAATGACGGATTATGGCTTATCAATTCGTCTACCCCGTCCCCGTCAATATCCGCAGAGAGAAAAGCATCTTCTAAACTGTGGCCTGTCACGCCAAGATTCCATGACCCGATTGTACCGAACACGCGAGGTGTAACGAGGCGGTCTGGACTGTCGTTCCACTGCGTGACCCAATCGTTGAATGCAGTATTGAAGTTTTGGATCTGTGCGTTTGTGCCGTCGTTCACACCATCTCTATTCTGGTCACCGTCACGACCTTGAAATATGTTTAGGAGGCCTATGGTCGAAAAGAGACTTTGGGTGGACGTTGCTGCATCAAGATTCAGAAAGTTGAACTGATCTCCGAATCGAATCGGCCAACTTGATTCGTTTCCACATCCTCGTGGGCTACATACGCTTGAAGCCGTCAGCTGATGCGAATACCTTGCCATTTCCTGCCAAGGATCTGCTCCACCTCGGAAGCGGATAATGCTTGCCTCGGAAATTCCGCCTGCTCCCGGGGAGAAGCGCTCGCGAGCATTATTCCCGATATAAGGATACATGATGAGCATTTCCTCCCGCTCGTCCGGCTCGTTCCCGAAATTCCCGATATTTCCAAATATGATCATGTCCGTGGGATGCAGTTTCCACGGGCCCAGCATGCCGCTAATAATGCCGCTCACGCTGTCCCGGTTATCCCACACGGTTTCCCACGAATAGGTCGCGGTCGCGCAGTCAAACCCGCCGCTCCGGAAGATTTTCTGGAGCATGGCGCGCGCCGGAGTCCCCGCGCTTATGCTTAAAAGTTCTGCTCTCCCCTCAAGCGCGAAGAGCCGCGTTTCGGGCAGGAAGAACCGGTCGCCCTTGTCTATCGTCCACGCGCCAAGCGAACCCTGTCCTTGCGAAATGACATTCCAGATACCGTCCCTGAATTGCTGAACCATGAATTTTTTCGTCATCGTGTTTACGGTGAGCACCTCGTTTCCGCATCCGGTCATGTCGCCCACGAGCACGATGTCGCTTGACGGTATTTTCCCTTTGTCGGCATAGGTTCCGTCGCTCCACAACAGCTTATTAGAAAATTCTTCCTGCGAAGTGAACCTGTCCAATTCGTTGAAAATAAAAGCTTCGGTCGAGGTTGGGGGCCTCACGCCGGCGGTAAAGACGTGTTCCACATTAACTGGCTCGTACCAAATGGCGTCAAACGGGGAGTTCGATTTGACGTTCGGATCCATTTGGAATCCAAACTTCGATTGGTCTTCCGGCGCGTACCAGATGTCGCTTGGGACGGTTTGCGGTCCTGCTACGCCATACTCAACCTCAGTAACCCATCCGTAGCTTATTTCTTTCCGGGTGGTGACATTTTCGGTGACCGAACTTGTGCCCGCCGCTTCATAATTCAATGCGCTAAAGAGAGGGATAAACGGGCTGTGATCGAGCTGAGATGTGATATTGCACGGCGGCCCGTTTTCGCATCTCAACATAGCTGGAGCCGTTGAGTTGTTGAACTTATCTTTAAGCTTTCGCGCCGCAAAGGTTGAGCCGCCGGGGATCATATCCAAATCCTGCCATCCGCTTAAAATTTCATATTCGTAAGATAAATATAACGATCTGCCTATGGGAATTCGTATAGGAGGACCAAAGGGATCTAAGGGATTTGGAATTATGATAAACCCGGCTGGCTTTGTTACCCACGCATCGAGAATTCTCTCTCCCGCAGTTCTCGAAACCCCTTCGGTTCGAGCATCAATATCAAGGCCGTACCACAAGCTTCTGAAAGTGATGGACTCGAGATGTTCAAACGTTCGGGCAAGAAAGTCGTTAGATTGCTTTACTACATTATCCTGGGTAAGTCCCTGGCCGCTCCCCTGCGACATCGCCACCTTTCGCAGTTTCTGCGGCATACCGGTGCCGCCGTTTAACGCCCTCACCTCGTCGTAGAACCTGGAGTGATAGCTATCCGGGAATACCAAGCCGGTATTGTAGTGCCGCCGGAGCAGTTCCTTTGCCGCTGGGCTGTTGATGGCAATGCGGAACGGTATTGCGTCGTCGTTAAATTGCGAGAGGAAATCGAAAAGTCCCTGCAAGCTCACGGGAATGTGGGCGCCCACAAACGGGCCGTCAATCGCGATCCAGAGGCCCGTGTGGTGGTCTATGTTCTGCCCCTCGAGCTTCGCCAAGGCATAGCGCGTAACCTGCGTGCCCATCGAACCCGCCATTACGATAGCCCGCTGGTTTTCATATCCCGGCTTCATGGTAAGCCACGGCTTGGGAAGATGAATGTTTTTCAAAATCTCCATAAGCGCAAATGCATTCCTCTGGATAAAATCCTGGCCGTTCGCGTAATCCACGAGAAGAACGTCATACCCTTTGTCACGCATCTTGTTGACGGTCGGTTCCAGATCGCGGTACAAAGTGGTTGGAGTCCTGTTCTGCTCTATGTCAAAGCCGTCCACAAGAATGACTAAATTTTTTACAAAGCAACGGTCGGGATCAAAAACAGGTTTCCGATACGTCGCAGGATAGATGCGCGTGTTTAAAATGCCGGAGGCCGTGTTGCCCAAGTAGTCAGCGTAGAGAGGGCCGGTTACTTTAGGATCCTCTCGTTCTTGGTCATGAATTCCCAGCCAATCGATTACTTGAGACAAGTCGGCGATGGTGTAGCGGTAGGGGGCAAAGAATACCGGCCAAGGAATTTCGGCTGAATTCCACCACGGAGGAGTGCTTGTCGCATTAAAGAACGCTCCGGCGCTTGTCTGCGGCGGCCACTCCGCCTCTGGCCACCATACTGGCCTCACCTTAGGAAACTTTCCCTGAAGAAGCTTTGGAATGCTGCAATCGGTTCCCCTGTTCCCGCCGGGCGGCGGATAGTAATCAACGGTACCCACCGCGTATCGGACTTGGCCATCAATGGTTGCGCGGATGTGATAGGTGAGGTGCGCCACCATAGTGACGCCTGGCGGCGCCTCTTGCACGAATGTTGCCCGGGACATGTCCCACGGATATTTTTGATCGAGTTCAACGGGGATAAACGTGTCCGGACTAATGCCGTCTCCGCGCGGCACGCCGGGAAATCTGATGGCAAGGTCAGTAACCGTCTTTGAAGCCGGGTTCTTGATTGCAAACTGCGATGGCAGTGAAAAAAGCAGGTAGTTTCCGATCGTGCCGTCGGCCTTCTCATTCAAAAATCCTGTGCCGAAGAAAAGAGAGGTGAGCGGCGTGGTTGAACTCGCGGGAGTTTCTTTGACATAAGAAATTCTCCCGTCTCCGCGAACCCAATTCTTCTGAAAATCTTGATTGAAAGGAGTGCTTGTTGGATATGGAGTCCCGTCTTCATAGAAAAGACTTAGGCGGCCGTTCGTAAAATCCTCCGGATTGAGTTCGTTGTAGTCTATGGCGCCGATCGCGATTGGATTCACGCCGCCCTCGACGATCGGCTGCGCCGCCAATGCAAGATTATCCGCCTTCGGCAGGAGATTTTCATTCGTAAACGCACTCCTCCGAAGATCCCCGTACGCATTCCGAAGATCGGAGTGGGAAAGCTTGATAGCTTCAAACGTCTGTGGCAAACCCTCGGTCGCAATGCCATTCGCCTTCTTTACGAGGTCCGTATATAATATCGAACCCATGTCAAGCAGGATGCCGGTCCCGATCTTCGCCGCAGGATAGTTTTCATACGTTTCTCTAGTGTTATCTCGAAACGTCGGCAGCGGGCCTTGGTTCCCTCCACCAAACGGGTCTAGGTTATCACCAGGGTTTTTGATTATCGGCGTCGTGCCGCCGATGGGAAAATCTATGGGCGGTTCTGCACAGTTATCGAGGAGAGCGCAGTTGTCGCCCGGAAATTGGGCGTACGCGACAAATGCGAACAGAAAAACGGCAAGCGTGGCAAAGCTCGCCGCAAGAATTATCTGTAGCTTTTTTCCGCCGACCCAGCTTGTAAGATGAGGCGACATGTGAGTATGTGGAGAGCATAGTGCGGGGGGCTTAGGGGTGTCAAACCCCCACACCTAACGTGGAGGTGTATTCACCTCGAAGCCCACACAATTCTTCACTACTCGTTGTTTTGGGGCATACCCTGTTTCAAGCAGATAACGCAGAATACCTTTTGCTTCGCGCTCCCCGTTAGGTGTGGGGGTCAAATCACTGCAGTACGCGTCTCCAATCTCCTCCTTTTTCTTGCATTCCGCCATTCTATTGTCCTGTCTGACGGTCGTTCAATGGGACAGTAATTCGCGTTACGGCAACAACGGAGGTGCTCGGTTGGTGACGCGGCCGGCAACGAAAAAAAAGACCGCCCGGGGTTCGGACGGTCGGGATGCGATGAAGCGCAGGGCTTCGCTAGCTGGTGGAGCTCACTTCCCGCGGCGCGGGATACGGCGCGGGCTTCTTGTCCACCCACTGGAAGACCGGTGGTGGGGTCATGGCGAACAGGTACGTCCTCACGTCGCCGTCGCGGCGCCGGAGAACCACGTAGTGAGTATCCCCATACACCACCTCCTCGCCGATGGTCTCGTAGATTTCGTTTGGCTTGAGGAATCTCGTTGCCATCGGGATTCCCAGCGCTGCCCGCTTTTGCCTCTCTTGAGCAAACGGGAGAGAAAAACAACCGGCGAGCGCGAATAGTATGCCGATAGCGAACTCGAGTTCGTTATCTGCCCTAACAGTCGTTGTGCCCGCAAGAAACAGAAGCACGAGCGCGAGCAATCCGAAGAAAGACCCATCTTTTTTCATTTTTCACCTCTCAAAGAGCAAGGGGAAGCACCATTGCTTCGAACGCATTATACCACCCTCTTAATCTCCTGTCAAATTCTACTCAAATCGTATCATTCAACAATTCGCGCGAATGGTTCAGAGTAAGAAATGGCTTTGCTTATTTCAAAACTCGTCTCAAATACTCGCCCGTAAAACTCTCCTTTTTTCTTGAGATCTCCTCGGGCGTCCCGGCGGCGACCACTCTGCCGCCCTTGTCGCCTCCTTCGGGACCAAGATCAATCACCCAGTCGGCGGTTTTGATCACATCTAAATTGTGTTCGATTACGACCACCGTATTTCCGCGCTCGACGAGCCGCTGGAGGACTTTGAGTAAATTGTCTACGTCCGCAAAATGGAGTCCGGTTGTCGGTTCATCAAGTAAATAAAGCGTTCTCCTCGTGTCACGTTTTCCAAGCTCCGCCGAGAGCTTGATCCTCTGCGCCTCTCCGCCCGAGAGCGTGGTGGCAGATTGGCCGAGTTCCAAATAGCCCAAGCCCACGTCTTCCAAAATGCTCAAGCGGTCGTGGAGATGCGGGATATCTTTAAAGAATTTCACCGCTTCCTCGATTGTGAGTTTTAGGATATCGTAGATGTTTTTACTTGCGCTCCTATCTTTCGAAGAAAGATGGGAGGGTGAATACTCTACTTCAAGCGTCTCGCGGTCGAAACGCTTGCCTTTGCACACTTCGCATTCCACGTAGACCGTCGGCAAAAAGTGCATTTCTATCGCGATATAGCCGTGCCCCTCGCAGTTCTCGCACCTGCCGCCCGGGACGTTGAAGCTGAACCGCCCGGGTTTCCAGCCGCGCACGCGCGCGTCCTCGGTTGAGGCAAAAAGCTCGCGGACAAACGTCCACGCGCCCACGTAGGTTGCCGGATTCGAGCGCGGCGTGCGTCCTATGGGCGACTGGTCAATGTTGATGACGCGGTTAATGTACTCGGTGCCGAGAATCGCATTGACTGAGGTTGGTCTGTGCCGCCCCGACGCTCCAGTCGGGGTCCCGACCCCGCGGTAGCGGGCGTCGGGATTGAACTTGTTTGCAAGCGTCTTAAAAATCACATCGTAGACCAAGCTCGATTTTCCCGAACCCGAGACGCCGGTCACCGCCGTAAGGCGCCGCAAGGGAACATCCACGTTGATATTCTGCAAATTATTTGCCGTGGCGCCTTTCACTTTTAGAAAATCATGTCCGCCAGCTGGCGGATTCGCGACCTTCCGCCGCTCTTTCGGCACTTCGATGAACTGGTGGCCGCGAAGATAGTCGAGCGTGAGCGAATTGTTCTTTTTTACATCCTTAATGATTTCTGGGATTGTTCCCTGCGCGATGATTTTCCCGCCGTGCACTCCCGCACCCGGCCCGATATCCACCAAATAATCGCTCTTACGGATGGTCTCCTCGTCGTGCTCGACCACGATGATGGTGTTCCCGAGGTCGCGGAGCTCGTGGAGCGTCTTGATGAGTTTCGCGTTGTCCTTTTGGTGGAGGCCTATGGTCGGCTCGTCCAAAATATAGAGCGTTCCCACGAGCCGCGAGCCGATCTGCGAGGCGAGCCGGATGCGCTGTGATTCTCCGCCGGAGAGCGTCCCCGCCCTCCGTTCGAGCGTGAGATAATCGAGCCCCACGTCAATCATGAACTTCAGACGGTTTTTTATCTCGCGGAGCGGTGTTTCCGCAACAAGATAGCGGCCCGTTGCCGGTTGGCCGCTATCTTGTTTAAAACCCAGCGGTTTTAACCCGCTCTCCGCCGGTTGGCGGATCGCTTTTCCGCCACGGGAAAACTCCCGTTTTCCCGACCCCTTTCCCTCGTCTCGTAATTCTTCGAATTTCGATCCGCCTTCCTTAAGCTGTGCTTCGAGCTTACCGAAAAACTCATGCGCGTGCGCGATCGAAAATTCCACCACGCTTGCGATATTCTTCCCGTCAATTAATACATTCAAGCTCTCTTCGCGCAAGCGTTTTCCGAGGCATGCAGGACAGATCTTTTCCGACCATATTTCTTCCGTGCCAAGCCCGTGGCACGTTTGGCAGGCGCCGTAGGGGCTATTGAAAGAAAAAAGGCGCGGTTCGATCTCGGGAAACGAAAAACTGTCCTGCGGGCAGGTGAATTTTGCTGAAAGAGAAATTTCGTCGTCCGTAATGATCGTTACCACGTCATTTCCATACTTAAGGGCGGATTCTATCGCTTCCGCTAATCGAAGCCGGTTGTCCTTGTCTTTATAATCCATACCTGACGGAATGCGATCCACCACAAGCTCTATCGTGTGCTGTTTGTACCGCGAGAGTTCTATGCGGTCGCGGAGCATGTGCATTTTTCCGTCAATCCGCACCTCGCGGAATCCGGCGTTCAGGAAATCGTAGAGCATCTGGTAGTACTCCCCCTTTCTGCCCCGCACGGCAGGGGCGAGAATGAGTAAGTTTTTTCCTGATTTGTTCTTTCCTGCGATATCAATAACGGCATCCACGATCTCCTCGTTCGTCATCTTTTTGATCTCCCTGCCGCATTTTGGGCAGAACGGTTTCCCGAGGCGCGCAAAAAGCACGCGGAGATAGTCGTAGATTTCGGTGATCGTCGCGACCGTCGAGCGCGGATTGTGCGAGTGGCTTTTCTGGTCTATGGAAATCGAGGGCGAGAGGCCTTCTATTTCGTCCACGTCCGGTTTGTCCAAGCGTCCCAAAAACTGCCGCGCGTACGCCGAGAGCGATTCGATGTAGCGCCGCTGGCCTTCGGCGAAGATCGTATCGAACGCCAAGCTCGATTTCCCCGAACCGGAAAGCCCCGTAAAGACGATCATCTTGTCGCGCGGGATTTCAAGATTGATGTTCTTTAAATTGTGCTCGCGTGCGCCGCGGATTATGATTTTATCCTTCATGAACGATGAAAACTCCCCTCCGAGCCGCCTAGTAGGGGGGTACAGAAGAAGTGTAACGCGTAATTTTAAAAAATGCAACGATCTGCAAACATTTAACAATTCCTACGATCGTAGGAATTGTTAATATTCATTCGGTCTGGCATGGAGTATTCGCGGGCGCCGCGAATAAAGAAAATGCCCGCGCTTGCGCACGGGCATTGAAATTCGCATCGAAGAGCGCGCTATTCGATATGCCAACGCCTGGATTTTATGGTCCGGCGAAGTCGACCCCCTAAACTCCGGGGTGCTCCACAAGGGTTGATCTTATCTCTCCCGTGGTGGCGTATCGAACGGCTGCTCGACCGATGTTCTTTCGTTTCAGGGTACTGCGACTGGCCTTGACCTCGTGGTCTCGTCTACGCCAGAAAGCTCTTCGTGGGCTCCGCGGAGATGGCGTTCGAGATTATGCGCAAGGAGCATCCGCTCTTTGCAGAGCGGGCACCGGTAATGCATCTCGGGCTTGCCTTCCGGATCTGTGCGCGAAAACGTGTCGAATTCGAAGGCGTACCATGCGCCGTTAAACATGATGGTGGCAGTCCTCGGTCCTTTGAGGAGCACCTCGTTTTCTCGCCCGTTTTCGCCGCGGCGTTTGCCGAGCACGAACATGCCTGCGCCGACGAGGAACACGAGCAACACGCTTGCGCCCGCGAGCCAGAAGTTGTTCTTGCGGAGAGCGGTAATGCGCGAGAGTTCAGCCACTAATGCGGCAAGGCGCTCGTCGCGATCGGTGATCTGCGAATCCTTAAGCGCCACGGCTTCGCCCTGCGCCTTTCCGATCTTTTCGAGCTCGCCTCGGAGCGACGCTATTTTGCCTTCGAGCTCCTGCGCGCGCGTTTCTAGCTGCGCTGATTTTCGCCGCTCGTGGTCGAGTTCTTCGGTGAGCGCGATGACGTGGTTCACTCTCTCCCTTCGAGCGGAAAGACGGTCACGCGCCATGATGAGCCGGGATGTTTCGGCAATCTCCGCTCCGGGTTCCCTATAACAGGGCAACGGAACCGTGATTTCGGCACCAAGCGGCAAACGCCGCAGGTTCTGCTCCGGCGGGATGCCGGAGATGCGGATCACCGCCGAGAGCCAATCCATGCTGCAGCCATTCCGTTCGAGCGCCTGTGTAATGCCTTCGCCCTCTTGGAGCTTCATCACGATGGTTCGGGAACCCTCGCGCGCGGACGAGTGTCCGAAGGCGCTCACGAAACAGGCAGAGAGCAATGCCAAAATCCTTAATGCGGACCGCTTCATTTCCCACCCTCCCTTCCTTGTGCCGTTCATCGGCGACAGGTTTTAACTTCAGTTCACTCTGAAACGTGGTTGATATTCCGTTTTCAATGTGCCAAACGAACGACTGGAAAAGTAGCATTTCGCACGATGCGTGTCAATCCTTCGACTATGTTCAGGATTGACCTGGATTTTATCCCTCATCTTTAATTAACGACGTCCGACGTCGTAATGTGGAAGTGTTTCACTTTTCCTGCTACACCGCAGCACTTTCGCGGAAAGTGCTGGGTCAGGTTTTATGGCTAAGAATTCTTCGCTGTTGGCTTGAATTCTTAGACAAAGCCCTTATTTCATCGCGAAGAATCGCCGCTAATTCGAAATCCAATTGCCGCGCCGCTTCCTTCATCTCGCGTTCTTTTTTCTTTATGAGTTCGGCAATTGCGGTTTTTGATTTCGGGAGTGGTTTTGTCTCAAGCGCAAGAATTTCGTCAATATTCGGCAGTATATCCTTTATCTCTTTTTTGATCGTCGTGGGCGTGATGCCGTGTTTCTTGTTGTACTCAAGCTGGAGTTCTCTTCTACGCTCGGTTTCATCTATCGCGCGCCGGATGGAGCCCGTGATGTGGTCGGCGTAGATCAGGACTTCTCCCGCTACGTTTCGCGCCGCGCGGCCGATGGTCTGGATAAGCGACGTCTCGCTCCTTAAAAATCCTTCTTTGTCGGCGTCCAAAATCGCCACAAGCGACACCTCGGGCAAGTCCAACCCCTCTCGGAGAAGGTTCACTCCCACAAGCACGTCAAATTCCCCTTTCCGCAAGCTCGTCAAAATCCGTATCCGGTCGAGCGTTTTTACGTCGCTGTGAAGATAGGTCACTTTCATTTTTCCCAATAACTTACCATCGTGACGATCGTTAGGATGGTAAGTTGAGAGATATTCTGTTAAGTCCTCGGCCATTTTCTTTGTGAGCGTTGTGACAAGCACTCGTTCTTTTTTCGCCACGCGTCCCTCTATTCGCGGTATCAAGTCATCCACCTGTCCTCGCGCGGGGCGCACGGTGATCTTCGGGTCCACAAGGCCTGTGGGGCGGATGATCTGCTCCACGATCTGCCCTAAGCTCGCTTGCCCTGAGGTACTCGAATGGGTTGAAGGGTCGCTCTTTTTTCGCTCGTATTCCGAGGGCGTTGCCGAGGTATAGATGATCTGCCCGACCCGCTCGCCGAATTCCTTAAAGGTAAGAGGGCGGTTGTCGGCGGCGGACGGCAGTCGAAAACCGTATTCGATGAGGGTTTTCTTCCGCGAGGCGTCTCCGGCATACATGCCGTTTAACTGCGGCACGGTCACATGCGATTCGTCAATTACCGTAAGAAAATCGGCTTGCCCTGAGGTACTCGAATGGGTCGAACGGGGGAAATAATTAAGCAATGTCTCCGGCGGTTCCCCTGCGGCGCGGCCGGATAAGTGCCGTGAATAATTTTCGATGCCGTGGCAGTAGCCGACTTCCTTCATCATGGCGATATCGAACTTTGTGCGCCGCTCGAGGCGTTCCGCCTCAAGAAACAGTTTCTTGTTTTCAAAATACTTCAGCCGTTCTTTGAGCTCTTCTTTAATTGCCGTGATCGCGCGCTCCCGCTCAAGCGGAGGCGTGATGAAGTGCTTTGCTGGCGCGATATAGATTTCTGACACCGTCGGGGTTTTCTCGGGAACAAAACCTTTCACGGGGTCAATCTCATAAATTTTCGTTATCACGCCGTTCTTGAGTTCAAAATTATAAATCACTTCCCTGTCCGGAGGCATTACTTCCCAATTGTCGCCGCGGAGTCGGTACGTGCCGCGCTTGAGGTCGCTCGTCGTGCGCGTAAATTGAAGCTCAATGAGCTTTCGGGCAAATTTCTTGCGGTCAATCCTGTCCCCTACTTTGAAATGGAAAATGTTTTCCGCATAGACCTCCGGCGCGCCTAAACCGTAGATGCAGGAAACGGACGCCACCACGATCACATCAGGCCGCGTAAGGAGCGCGGTCGTCGCCGCATGCCGGAGCTTGTCTATCTCGTCGTTGATCATCGCCTCTTTCTCGATATACGTGTCGGTCGTCGGCATGTACGCCTCCGGCTGGTAGTAGTCGTAGTATGAGACGAAATAGTTCACGGAATTGTTCGGAAAAAGCTCGCGGAATTCGTTTGTAAGCTGGGCGGCAAGCGTTTTGTTGTGCGCGATCACGAGCGTGGGTTTCTGAATCTCCGCGATCACGTTCGCGACCGTAAACGTCTTCCCGCTTCCGGTAACCCCAAAAAGCGTCTGGTGCCCATAACCCTTCTTAATGCCTTCCACGAGCGCGCGAATGGCTTTCGGCTGATCACCCGAGGGTTTGAATTTTGAGATTAGTTTGAATGACTTTTGTAACATCTCTATACGGCAAAAACCGCCTGCGTCTTGGGATGCAGGGGTACTGCAAAAGAAATTGTAGACTACTTGAACCAAGAAATCAACGTGATAAAAGGGGCTCGAGAAACAGCCCCCGCCGGGCGGGGGCTGTTATCCTCGATGCTATCGCGTCCGTATTCGTATCTTCCCTTGAAGGTCGCTGATCTGCTCCAAAATCTTCTTGATCTGGTCTCGAATATTTTGAGCTTCCTCCTCGCGCAGTCCCTTTCCCTTGATCTCCACGCGGAGTTTGCCGCGATCTTTCTCGTCTTTGTCCTCGTCCTTTATCTTAATTTCAACGCGGATTCTCGGCCGTTCGCGGGCAATGCTGAAGTTCCTGACCACATGGGCTCTCACCACGAGCGAAATGTTTTCGTCAACAGCCCCCTGCACGCTCACTTCGTCGCCAACCTGAATTTGATTTATATCAAAACGGTCAAGTTCGCGGCCCTCACGGAAAACGAGCTCGGGCAAACCGCTCGTGTCAATCGTCCAGACAATTCCGAAGACCTTGGCGGTAAAGGAAGTACTCGCCACGCTCTGCACAATCATCCCGCGGCCCAAGAACCGGCCCGCAGGATTAATCTCGAGCTTCCGCTCCTTCACCAACGGTCTCGGCCCCACGGGCGGCGTCGTTGTTGCCGCAGGAAGAGTGGTAATTGTCGCGGAACAGCTCGCGTTCACGGTGCTTGTCGCGGAATCATTCACGCGGACCGCGGCTTGCTTGGTGCCGGTGGTGTTATAGGTAAACACAACCGTGCTTGATGTGCCGCTTGCATCGCCTGACCAGAGGAAAGCATGGGGCAACACGCCGCCGCTTGCGGCCGCATTCCAGGTTACCATGTTCACGTTCACTGAACCGGAGCACGAAGCGCTAAGAGGAGCCGGATTCGTGCTTGTCGAATTCTGGGCAAAAGCGAAAGAGCCAAGAAGCAAAAGGCTTATCGCCCCGATTCCGCCCAGTTTCGCCAATGTATTGCTACTCATCATTTTTCGGAAATTCCTTTCCTTCACGTTTTTGTTCGACCTTTTGGGTTTCATCCTTTTGTTTGCCGCGGTTATCGTCGCTCGTGTCCTTTTCCTTAATTTCGGGAGATTTTATTTTTTCTTTCAATTCAATGATTTGCCGTTCCAACGAATCATCGTTTTCCCGAATCACCGGAAGGCATTTCTTTTCGAATTTGAGTATGAATGAAGGGTTTTCTTTGAGAATGCTCTCGATTCCCTCGATTTCGCTCCTTAAAATTCCCTGGAATGATTCGCAGACTGCCTTCCGTTTGTCGTTTCCTCTTTTCTCTTCCCTCTCGTCTTCGCGTTTGCCCGATTTCAAACGTATTGTCCGAGGAGAAGAAGTGGAAACCGCTTCGGGATCTGCAGAAACTGAACTCGTGGCGAACGCAACGGTACGTGCGGGTTCGCCGTTCAGGGCGGCGAGCGATTCCCGCAGTTCTCCTTCGAAATCTGATTTCAGCGTGAGGATTTTTGGATTTTCCGGCGCATCCGATTCAAATGTTTTTATCTCCTCGAGCCTTCGTTCGGCGAATTTGAGATGAAGAGAAGGTTTTCCAAGATCGCTGGTGAGCGCCAGATCCACTGCTTCCTTAGAACGTTTTAGGGGATACAGGATGCTCTCCGGACCAACATTCCTTTCGTCCGCATACACCGCTCCCCCGCTCACGATGATCATTATCGCCACGCCGCTCGCCAAGCCCTGCAGAAAATATCTGAACGCAGAATGAGGGCGGCGCTCCCCCCTGAATTTCTGGTCAAACGCCGAAAGAAAGACGTTTTTTGAATGCTCCACAAATTCCTTCCGTGGTGCGTATATTTTTTTCAAATTCATCGAAATAATTTATTCATGAAAAGATACGCAGTAGAAGCAATAACGTTACAGCCCTCAAAAAGGCTGATTATTCGAGCATTCGCGCACGACGGTTACTCGCTCTTGCGCCCAACCCGATAAATCACTCCCGCCTTGTCGTCGGAGACATAGAGCGCCTTGTCCGGGCCGATCACGAGGTCAACGGGCCTGCCCAATGCGCCCTCGGATGTGAGCCAGCCGGAGATAAAATCTTCCGACGGGAATCCGCCATCGAGCGTTCGATCTACTTCGTCCATATCGAAATGCACGACCTTGTACCCCACGGGTTCGCTCCGGTTCCACGAACCATGGTATGCGACGAGCAAATCGTTCCAGTATTCATTGGGCCATGCGGGTGATTCGGGAATAAATACGAACCCCAATGGTGCCACGTGCGCCGGAAGATCCATGAAACTCGGCGTCTCAAACGGTTCCATGCAAGGATTTCGTATATAGGTGTTCTTGTCAAAATCAGCATCATGAATGTTCTTGCCGTAGCAAATGGGCCATCCGTAATTTTTTCCCTCCTCGATGATATTTACCTCGTCAGGAGGAATATCGTCCCCGATCAAATCCCGTCCCATATCCGTTCCCCACATCCGCCCTTGCGCGTCCCAATCGAAAAACACGGTGTTCCGAAGCCCGCGCGCGAACTCCCGAAAATTACTCCCATCCTCATCGGCCGTAAAAATCTTCGCTCGGCGTTCGTCCCCTTCATTGCACACATTGCATGACGATCCGATGGACACGTATAGCTTTTTGTCGGGTCCAAATTTTATGGTGCGGGTGAAATGTCCTTTGCCCGACGGAAGGTCAATGATTTTATGAAGCGTATCCTCCGAATATGTTCCCACTCGCGACACTTTATCTTCCTCTGCGATATAAAGAAGGAAAACATTGTCCGGAGCGAACGCAAGCCCGTGCGGATTTTTCAAATCCAGAAAAACGGCGTTTTGGCTTTGCACGGCGCCGCTTTCTTTGTCGATTTCAAGAAGCGACACGGTGCCTTCCGACGTTTGGCTCACCCACATGTTCCCGAACGAATCAAACGCCATCACGCGTGCACCCGGCAAATCTTTCGCAAAGATTGATACTGAAAAACCGCGCGGCAGCGTGAGCGGAATTCCGCCCGCCTCGATAACCTTCGTGATGTCCCCGGGCGGGGGCATAATTGCCGGCCCAATGCCTCGGAGATGCGAGAAATAAAACGAGGCGGCCAAACCTGCTCCCAATAAAGCAAACGCTATTGCGGCGGCGAGTATCGCATTTCTCATTTTGCATCTACCCCTTTCGGAGAATCTTCTGCCAAAAGAGCGGATGGTCAACGATGATCTCGCTTATGAATGCAAACGGCAATGCGACGAAGAAGGCGACGAACACGACCCGCAAATCGAGCGTTGCATCGGTCGCAAAAGAGATCGCAATCAAATCTTCGATAGTGCCCATCAGCAACCCGACGATCAGAAATTCCATCAGCCGTAATTTGTTCAAGTGGCGCATTTGCTTTTAGTTCGGTTTTGACCTTTTTGGATCATTCACTTCCGGTGTGAATTTAACCTGTCCGCCGAAAATAAGATCCTTCACCCGTTCCGGGTGCGGAATTTGGCGTATCACGAATTGGCGATGTTCCCCTGCAGTTTGCACATGGAGGTCACCGAATTTGAGCAGCGTGGGAATGATGCCGCGCACATCAATGCTTACGTCCTGGATGCGCTCGAGCCTGAACTCGGAGATTTCCCTGCTAAACAGGTGGTGCTGCTCGACGGCAATAATGCGGCGGTCGGTGACGATCCAGAGATCTAAATAGTAATTTGTCCACACCACGAAAAACCCCATCCATAACAAAAGGTACCAGACGGCAGTGAGAAATACCCCGAACGAGAGCGTTTTTAGGTTCACGAGCGCCTCGAACCCCCCGAGAACACCGAGAAGAACGAATGGTATGAACGCGAGCACAAGAATAAGGAGCGATTCGAGAAGAAGCGCGTACCAATGGCGCCGCACTTCAAGAAGGACAGTTTCGTCCGAGGGAATAGTGATCATCGCGCGAATAGAAAAAGCGAAAACGCCATGAGAATGAGAAGCATAGCGGATACGGTATAAAAGATCCTGCGCATTTTCTTGATTTCGCTTCGGAGGGGAATGAGGTCAAATTGATGCCAGTGATATCCTAAAATGAGCACCGCGATGAGGTACAGAAAGAGAATCACGGAGAAGCCGAGGATAAGGATCCCCGGCGGCGTTCTTGCCGCAATCTCATGAAAAGAGAGCGATACTCCCATGCCTCTCATTGTAGCGGCGGGAGGCGAAAAAATGAAGACTCCGCTCCTCGCCGCCCGAGACCCGCCGGTATGAGCGGGATTAAACGGACAAAGAACGCCGCCCGCGCTCACGAATTTATTGTAGAGCGGAAGCGCTTCGACGGCGCTCATCCATTGGACTTACGTGATCTCCTCCCGCTTCGTCTTGATAAACCCCCTAAAATTTTCCACAAACTCGATGAATAATTGGAACGGCAGTTCAAGGATCACGTTGAAGATGATGACGAGGATGTTTACCTTCGCGAGTCCCGCGAGGATCCATTTCCCGATCGTGACGAGCGGCATGCTCACGACTTCCAAAAGAAAGGCGAGAAAAGAACCCTTCCGCTCTTCGAGGCTTATCTCTTTCGAGCGGTTATTGACCTTGACGCCGGCCGCGGCGACAAGCGACGTGAAGAAAACAAAAATGATTATGTTCGCAATATTAAAGGAGAGCGCGAGGAGCAGCTTTGAGAGAAAATAGAGCACGACGAAGAAGATGCCGAAATACGAGAACCGCGCGATGGATTCTCCGAGCGACATCCTTCTCCTCGGGGGTTTTACTGCATATTTCTTCTGCGACTCTTCGGATAACGCGTTCCGCATCTCGTTCACGACCAATTCTTCGTTCCGGGCAGACGGCATTCGTATGGACAGGACGATGATGAGCATGAGGAACGGCGGGAACGCGATGTTCACGAGCGTGTTTGCAAGGGAAAAGCCGCCGAAGAGGTATGTCTCAATCGGGATCTCAACCGCAAGGGCAACCGCGATCTTCGAGAGGAAAAAGGATACGACGCTGAAAAACGCAAGGCGGGTGAGCCGTGACCGCTGCCTTCGGTATCTGCGCCGATAGTGGTGGCGCGCCTCTGCCTCGCGAGCCTCCTCGCCGTCAAGGATTTTTTCCGCATCTCCCGCGCTGTTCGCATCCTCGATGATATCGCCCACAATAAAGAACACCGTATTGTAATGGTTGCATAACTTGAAGAACGCGGGCGCAAGCGGGTGCGCAATCAGTTTCTCGATATGCGCCTTAATCCCGGGGAGCTCGCCCGCAACGCGAGGGCAGTCTTTTTCCTGCATGGTATGCCAGTCGGGATAGACGAACTTGAAAAGGCGGTAGTGAAGCTGGTCCTTGTCCACCTTGAGAAGGGCTTTCTGGATCGCAATAAAAAGCTGTGCCTCAATGTCCTCGCGCGGGTACCGGCTCCCGTTCATTGAAAGACGGTCCTTGAGTGAGACGAACATCAGGTCTGAAATCAACTTGTCCTTCGTCGGAGGGAAAAGGCTTTCTTCGATTGCGTTTACGGTGATCTTCGTGAGCCACTCAACAATCTCCTCTTGCTCGGTGTGCGCGAGCACGCATCCTAAATTATCGATGAGCCGCTGCACCTCCTGGATCTTCGCCTCCGGGACCGCGTCGTTTGAAAGATGTCCCGAACGGATGATCTCTTTAATGAGCGGTTCCGCAACGTTCCCGTCTTTATGGATAAACAGCCGCCGTTGAAGGACGCGGTCAATGAATTTTTTTCTGAAAAGATGCTCTTCCTGATAATCAACGAGGTTCCTTACTTTCTCGTAAAAAACCGCCACTTGAGACGCGATCTCGTCAACGTGGATTTTAGGCATATCCTCGCCCGGGACGCTTTCCTTGCGGGAGGCAAAATAGCCTCGAAGAAGCTCTTTTATAGGCTCATGAAGCATGGAAAAAGGGGCTTTAAAACCCCGTTCTTATTATAACATCCCATGCCCTCCGTCAATAGTTGCCTGAATTCCAAGCAGAACAGACGCTCTGCGTCTGTTCTTACGCTTCTCCCCTCTCTCCGGGAGCAAGGATCTGGTAAGACCCTATAAAAGCTTTGAGAAGCTTGTACACTCCTTGAAATTCGTCTCTGCGATCAATTCGTATCATTGTGCCGTATATTTTTTTCTATCGGTTCGCGCTGCGGCACCTCGCTAAATATCGTCGTACGAGGAACGAATAAGATCTTCGAGACGCCTTGTAAGGAGTCCTTGCAAGTATGCAATTTTGTATGCGCTCATTCGCTCTTTCTATGCTTATTTTTCGGGCAGTTCGACCAGGCCGCCCTCCATTCACGCAGACACTTCCATAAAAAAAATGTTCCGCCTCGAGGGGAACATCCACAACATATGCACGGGTTATCGAGAACTTATCCAGACCGCATATCCCATGTCATTGATACAACGCGTATGAATCCTGCGCTCACTGTGTAGAGAGTGGGCAAAGCTTGTATGGGTGTGAGGGTGTGCCCCCGCACCCATGTACTTCCCGACATGAAAACAGCTTCGAAAAAACTTAGCCGCTCTCATATCTTCGACAAGGGGCATAGTGAATGGGTGTGGGGGCGTGCGGGACAATATTTCCGTCCGTAGTCAATCAAGCGATACGTAAAGTCAAACCACTCTTTTTTCGGCAAAATCTTCATTAAATCCTGCTCGATTTTATTTGGGTCTACATGGTTTGTAAGTCCCAGTAATCTCGAGAGCCGGCGGACGTGGGTGTCTACCGCGATTCCTTCCACCACGCCGTAGGCATTCCCGAGTATCACGTTTGCGGATTTTCTCCCAATGCCGGGAATGGCGAGCATCTCATCCATTGTTTTGGGAAGCGTGCCGTGAAATTTATTTTTCACCACTTTTGCCGCGGCGAGGATATTTTTCGTCTTCGCGCGGTAAAATCCGGTCGGGCGCACATCGCGCTCAAAAATTTTAGGTTTCGCACGCACGTAATCGTCGAGTGTTCGATATTTTTTGAACAGCGTTTCGGTAACCTCGTTTACCTTCTTATCCGTGCACTGCGCGGAGAGCACCACCGCGACCAAAAGTTCCCAGTGAGTATTGTATTTCAAAACAATTCTTGCGCCCGGCAAAAGTTTTTTGAGGAGGCGGACGATTCGCGTTGCTTTCTTTCTTCGCGAAACGAGCACGCGCTCCAAAACCTTTTTTTTCTCCATCGGCGCGAATTAAATCTTCTCGAGTAATTTAATGAGGAGCCGCATCGGCGCGCCTGCCGCGCCTTTCGATAAAAATTCCCCCTCGATCGCCGTCATGCGCGGCGCGATGTCAATGTGGACCCAAGGATATTTCTTCGCGAACGCATAAAGGAATACTGCGCCCAGCACGGCACCTCCGTATCGCGATCTGCGAATATGATCGTTCGCAATATCGCCAAATGTTCCTTTGATATCTTCCTTATACTCGTCCCATAAGGGCATTGGCCAGACGTAATCCCCGCTTTCTTCGCCGAGTTTACGGACGAGGTGTTCCAATTTCTCGTCTTTTGTAAAAATTGCCGATGCGCGCTCACCAAGCGCCACCACCGCGGCGCCGGTCAAGGTCGCCACATCAACAACCAATCGCGGCTTGTATCTTTCCGCATAGGTAAGCGCGTCTGCGAGGATAATCCTGCCTTCCGCGTCAGTATTCAAGACCTCGATCGTTTTCCCTGACATTGATCGGAGCACGTCGCCCGGGCGGTAACTCGAGCCGGACGGCATGTTTTCCACGGCAGGAATGAGGCCGATTACATGCTTTTTAAGGCCTAATTTTGCCGCGAGCACCGCGGTGTGGATCACCGCCGCGCCCCCGGACATATCAAGATGCATATCGCTCATTCCTTCTGTTGATTTGAGATTCAGGCCGCCGGTATCAAACGTAACCCCTTTTCCCACGAGCACGATCGGCTTGCCTGGCACGCCGCGGTATTCGAGAATGATGAATCTCGGCTCTTCGCTCGAGCCCTGCGAGACCCCGAGAATCGCACCCATCTTAAGTTTCTTGATATCTCTCACGCCGAGGATCTTTACTTTCACCTTCGTGCCTCGCGCCGCTTTCTTCGCCTCGTCCGCGAGAATCGTGGGCGTCATCATCCCGGCGGGGGTATTCGCTAATGCGCGGCATGCGTTTACTTCCTCGCCGATGCGCTGTCCCCGGATAAATGCATTCCGCACCGCGCGGTCAACGTTTCCCGTGACTATGACCGTTTTCACAAAACGCCAGCCGTCGGGAGGGGGTGTTTTATAGGAAACGAATTCGAAGTTCGCCATTTCAAAATTCGTCGCAATGAGTTCTGCGGCATCGGTGCGGGACAATTCCAAATGCGGGAGAAGAAGATCGTCAAAGCGGAATCTAAATATCGCTATCCGGTGCGCTTTTGCAATCGTGACTATCTTGCGAAGGAGGTTGAGGTAGTGCCGGCGGCTGACCTGTTCTTTCCCGATTCCTACCGAGAGCATTTTTTTTCCGCTTGGGAGGCGCACAAGCGAACTTTCTTCAGCCGCTTCAAATTGTATCGAAGCAACTTTATTTTTTTTATGAAGCTTTTTTGCAAGGACAAATTGGATCTTCTTATGCATTGGCGTGTTGCGATGTGCGAATCATTATATTCTTTTTTTGCCTCGTAAGAAAGCCCTCGTGCGCAAGCTCTGCGAGCGCGAGAGAGATTTTTCCCGGAGATTCATCGAGCAATGCCGCGATCTTCTCTTTGCGCATCGAGCGGGATTTGAGAAGCAGCGCGACGATCTTTCCGCGAAGTTCGCGAGTTGAGCCCGAAAAACGCGGCTGTGTTCTGTGCAGTGCGCTTTTCCTGTTGGGATTTACTCCACTCCTCCCAAGCATTGCCCCGTAATCCATGAGCGCCGAGTACCACTCCCGGGGATTGCGCCGGTCCATGGTTCGCGAGATAAGCGGGAAAATTTCCTCATCGCGTACTTTTCGCTGGTGCGGGAAAAAGAAATGGATAAACGTGCGCCGTATATTCGTTTCAATGAAGGGTGCGGGGATATTGAATGCGAATGCCGCGATTGCGCCGGCGGTGCCCGGCCCTATCCCCGGCAGTTTCTCAAGCACTCGCGGGTCGTGAGGAAGCCTGCCGCGGAAGCGGCCCGCGACGATCCCGCTTAGTTTTTTAAGCCCGAGCGCGCGGCGGTTATACCCCAATCCCCTCCACGAAAGAAGAATACTGCGGGGAGAAGCCCGAGCGAGAGATTGAAAATTCGGAAAGCGCTTAATGAAGCGGTGATACGTTCGAAGCACCCGCGAGACCTGCGTTTGCTGAAGCATTATTTCCGAGACGAGTATCCGGTAAGGGTTTTTTGTGTTGCGCCACGGGAGATTTCTTCCGTGGCGCAGGTAGTGGCTGCGAATCGCTTTTTTGAACCTTGCGATTGCCCGGATCGGCACATTCCCTCGTGCCTTATTCATCGCGCCAATGCAACGGAAATTGTTCCACTATCGTGTAATCCGCGCCCCCCGGCGATAGGTGCGATTCCATAAGCCGGAACGATGTAACGTCGTCGCTCCAGTCCACTTCTTGGGACAGCCGTTGTATCGGAAACGAACGAAATTCCTCCAGTCGAAACCGTGCGAGCGTAAGGTGGAGCGTAAACGGCCGTGGCTCGGGATGGATTCCCAGAGCCGCGGCAATCCCGTCTCTTAGGGCGACGATACGGTGCGGCGTATCGCCTTTTGCCCAGACAAGCCGAGGAGATCTTTGAGAGGGGCCGAACGAAACCTTCTTAAATTCAATTTGAAACGGTTTTGCGTGATTTTCAAGGGATTGAAGCGTTTCTACTAAGCGCCGTACGTTCCCTTCGTACCATGGAGGGATGATCGTTATGTGAAGGTTTTTAGAAGAAAGCCATCGCACCGGGAGGCGTGAGTAACGCTCTTTCCATGCATTGATAACCTTCGCGAGCTCGTGAGATATCCCAAGCGCGACAAAAACTCGCCTCTTCATTGTACATTCATCGTATCACGAAAATCCGCTCGGAAAATAAAAAGAAGGGAGTTTGGGGCTCCCTTCTCAACACACGCGTTACATCAGCGGTTCGGGTGTCGGCAGATCGAGGAATTGCCGTATGCGGTCCTCCTTGCTCACCTGTCCTTGGCCCATTACATCTGGGACGAGAGGTTTCATAAGCCCTGTATACATATAAAACAGGAGTTCGCAATTCGAACATTTGAACCTGGACGTGGATCCCCTCGCCTCCTCTATCGTTTCGAGCAAGGTTGAGCTGCACTTCGGGCAACACACGCAAAACACTTTTGCTTTCCTTGTGTCGCTCATGGGAAATCCTCCGTATAAAACTGATTATGCCGTACTGATCAAATAATAGTACAGTTACCGCGAAACGCAAGCAAAAAACAAAAAACCCGGGCTATACCGGGCCTTTCGTTTTTTACCAGTTGCTTCCCTGGTTTCCGAAGTCGCCCCGGCGGTCATACCCGCCGCCTTCTCGGCGAGGGGGCCGCTCTCCCATTGGGCGAGCTTCGTTTACCGTAAGCTTGCGGCCGTCCAGCTCTTTTCCATTCCACATCTCGATGGCTTTCTTAGCGTCCTCTTCAGACACCATTTCGACGAAGCCAAAGCCCTTATGGTACCCCTTGAGCTTATCGTACTTGATCTCCGCGGACTCAACGCCGCCCGCCTGCGCGAACGCAGACTTAAGCGTGTCGAGCGTCGTGTCAAAGGACATGCCGCCTACAAATAATCTTTTTCCCATTTCCTCTGCTCAATTCAAATTTAGTAACGCGTGGAAACCGACCCTCCCCCTCGATTTTCGAAAATTGTTTATTTTCTAAAAACCTGCTGAGATACTTGCCACGAAAAGAGTATACCATATAGGGCGGAATTGCACAAGCCCCACTACTCTCGCATCACTTCAGCCATTCCTTGGGAGACTTCGGCCATCCGACGAGAAGAAGAAGCGCAAGCGGCGCTCCCCAGTTCGCCCAGCGTTCTACGAAGTCCCACACCGGCATTCCGACGATGGGCCGAAGGAGCGCGGTCCAAAATCCCCAGAATACCATCCAGAGAAGCGCAATTCTTATCGGTTTCACAAGAATCAGGATCGCGAGCGCAATATCCATGATCCCTATGATAAGCAGAAGTTGTTTTGCGATTCCCGGATCTGCGACTCCGAACTGCGCAAACCAGCTTATCCAATCCTTCTTTCCCTGAACCGCAAAGACGCCATGGCCGATGAACTCGCCGGCAACCGCGATCTTAAGAACCCACTCGATTATTTTCTGATTATTCATGTGGTGATGTTTTTCTAAACTTTTGAATCAGGGAGTAGGCGGTGTAAGCCAACGAGGCCCATAAAAGAATGCTCAAAATCACCGCAAACCAGTGTCCGTGTTCAATGTGTTCGAACGGAAGAAACTCTTGTAATTGTTGACCTACGGTTTCGGATCCCTCTTCGTGCGCGCCGTTTGCTATTGCAACCAATGGGAGGGCGAAACTGCTTATTGCAATAAGATATTTTTTCATGCAATTTTTTGTTTATGGTTTGATTGATAACTTGCTTGCCGACCAACAAGCAATTCTCTTTCTTTAGTATTATTCCAGACAACATGGTTTATATCCTTCATAAAAGAACGGGATAACCATGCCCGCAGACGCATGATGCACGTGGTGACAGTGAAAAAGCCACACCCCGGGGTTATCAGCCACTATCTCGATATCGTAGCGCTCGCCGGGAAGCACCGGGAGATTATCTCTCATTTGTTGAGCGATTTGAGGTACTGGATTCCCATCAATCGCCACCACTTTGAAGGAGTGGCCGTGGGTGTGCATGGGGTGGATTTCTTGAGTCCCGGCGTTAATAAGCCGAATCAAGACACGCTCTCCTTCTTTGACCATGAGAGTTTCCGTATCCGGGAAAACGCGGCCATTGATAGTAAAGATATTATAATTTGGCATTTTGTGGACATGTTCTCCTTCTCCTTCCTCTGCATGATCAAGCGCCCCATTTGATCCGTCTGGATTGATTTCCCATTCATCCAGCATATAGACGTACTCTCGGTCGTATTTTTGAGGATTTTTTGATTCAATAATGAACGCTCCATAAAGGCCCATGTCCAACTGAGTGACTGCGTCTACATGGGAAGAACCATGAGTATGGTAAAAGTGCGTACCGGCATTTTTGGCAGTAAACTCATACGTAAACGTTTCTCCGGGCTTAATGGGGTACTGCGTGAGTCCGGGCACGCCGTCGGCTTTGTTTTCTACATGCACCCCGTGCCAATGGAGAGAAGTGCCGACCGGCAAATTATTTTTTACTACCACCCGCACTTTATCGCCTTCAGTAACGCGAATTTCCGGTCCGGGAACTTGACCGTTGTATGCCCACGCATGGACGAATTTGCCTGTCCCGAGCGCAGTCGAGGGGCCTTTGGCGTATTCCCATCGAATTTCATCGAGAGTGAGCTCGAATTCTTTTATCCCGTCTTTTGTGGTCGGCGCAAAAGCCGTCCTGGTACTTGGCGTTTTAAGCGGTAGTTTCTCAAGATTGGCAGTAGAGGAATGCGGCGTGTCATGATTTTTTTCCGAGGTCTGATTTCGAGAAACAGAAACGATCCCGACAACGAGCGCGAGCGCTATTATAATACCGATGAAGATTTTGATGTCCCGCATAAATTATTTATTTTTCCAAAGCTCGCGGAGAATCCGGCATGGTTCCACGATCCTCGGATCAGTGATTGTATAGTTGGCATTGAGCCCGTCTCTACGCACGGTGACCAGCCGCGCGTGGCGCAAAAGTGCTAAATGTTGGGATACATTTGCTTTCGGCAAGCTAAGGATTTCGATCAGTTGCTCCACGGTGCGTTCCCCGTACTTTTTGAGTATATTCAAAATTTCAAGCCGTTTAGGATTGGCAAGGATTTTATATATTTCTGCATTTCGCTCGTAGGTTGTTTTTGGAAATGGAGATTTCACCCCGTTAGAAATTTTTGCTGTAGTAGTCATACCTAAATTATTGACCCGTTTGTAACGATGTATAATTTCTAACGGGGTTTCATAGTTTCGAAACTATACTGCAATAGTATATCAAACCAACCATTCCGGACAATAGTATAATATCCACACTCCCCTTCGAGAATCGGCCGCTCGCTCACCGAGGTTATTCGAGGCATGTTATTTCACCGTGTGAAACGGCTTTCTCACGATAAAATTGCGAATATTTTCTATCGTCATGTGTAAAATTCGTTCGAGCGCTTCCTGCGAGTTGAACGCATTGTGCGGGGTGATAAGCACATTCGGCATTTTCATGAGGATATGGTTCTCTAACATCGTGCGGAGTTCCTGTTCTTTTGGATGCGCCTCACGCAGGTAGAACACCTCGTCTTTCGATTCCCCTTCCTCTTCGAGCACGTCGAGCCCCACGCCTGCCAAGATTCCCTCTTGGAGCGCGTTCACAAGCGCCTCCGTCTCCACAATCGCGCCCCTCGCGGTGTTCACGAGGTACGCGCCTTTTTTAACTATGCGGATGTTCTTGCTATTGATGAGATGATGCGTCTTTTCGTTGTGTGGAGTGTGAAGCGAGAGTATGTCTGAAGTTTTGAGAAGTTCCTCGAATGTTACGTACGCGAGACTATATTCTTTGGCAAATTTCTTGTCCGGCACCGGATCGTATGCAATCACGTTCATGCCAAAACCATTTGCGATTTTGACCATTTCTTTTCCGATTCTGCCCGTGCCGATGATGCCGATTGTTTTCCCCTTGAGATCCGTCCCCCGAAGACCCGTGAGCGAAAACGAGCCGGTTTCTTTGATTTGGTCAATGCCGTGGTAGATTTTCCGCGTGAGGTTCAGGATCAGGCCGAACGCAAACTCCGCGACGGTGTTGTCGCCGTAGCCCGGAACGTACGCGACCGCAATCCTCCGCTTTTTGCACTCTGCGGTGTCAATGTGATCGTAGCCCGTCGAGCGGGTGGTGATGAATTTCAAATTCGGAAAGCAATCGAGAACCTTCTTGTCTATCCTCGAATCAACGAATACCGAAAGAATCTCAAAATCCTTTGTGACCGGCAGGCACAAGGACGTGATCTTGTCTTTTGTAATGAAAACATCAGCGCCAGGAAAAGATTTTCTGATCATCGCCTCTTCCCACCCCTCGATTTCGAAAAACGCGAGTTTCACGACTTACAGTATAACAGATAAATCACCAATTAGTTGCGCAGCCGGGTTTTACGGAAAATGAGCCACATTCTTGCGTACCGGAATGGAGTTATCGTGATGTAGAAATGAATAACCGCACCGCAGAGCGGTGCGGCCCGCTCCGCCGGAGCTTCAACGAGGCGAGCAACGCGGCGAGGTATTCTTGCGGACGAAACAATAAAAAGACCCTCGGCGCGATGTTGCCACACCGAGGTGAGCAAACTTTCGGCTCTCTTTCGGGGTTTCTTTAGATATCACGCTCCCTCATATCGGCCTATTCGTACGAATACGCCGATATGAGGGAATACAATATTATTTTGAGGATACAGCAAGGGGCTTGCATCTCCTCTCTCGCGGGGTATTACGACATATGCAAAAGAAGCTCGGGTGTTAACTCGCGAAAATTTCCTATTATTACGTCGGCTTCCCGGAGATCCGAGGCATCGTGCGATGTGGTGATACCGATACACCGCGTACCCGCAGCTTTTGCAGATAACACGCCATTCCGCGAATCTTCTATCACCGCGCAGTCCGAGGGCGGAATTTTAAGAAATTCCGCCGTTTTTCGGTAGGGTTCAGGGTCCGGTTTTCCTTTTTTTACATCTTCCGCAGATAGTACCAATTCAAAATACTGCTCAAGTTCATACGATTTGAGCACGAGGTCAATTTCGCGGCGCGTCGCGCTTGACGCGAGCGCAAGGCGAAATCTTTTTTTGAGTGATTTTATCGCTTCGATCACGCCGGGAAACGGCCGGTTTTCTTTGTAAAAGAGATCAAGATACAAATCGGCTTTCTCTTTGAGCAGAGACTGAAGCGAGAGCGAAAGACGGTGTTTTTCCATAAAACTGCGGAATCCATCCGCATCGGTCCTTCCTCCGAAGAATACGAGATACTCTTCGTGGCCCAACTTCGCGCCGTGCTTCTCAAGCACTTCCCGAAACGCATGCTCGTGCACATGCTCGTCGTCCACGATTACGCCATTCATATCGAATATAACCGCGCGGATCATAGAGGAGCCCACTGCGATTTCCGTCGCACGCCTGCAAATTCTTCCAACTTTTTTCTCACGAGCAGCAAGAATTTATTCTGTTCAAAACCGAGTTTTATCTTTTCAAGCTCGCAGACGCTCATCCACCGGATGGCCTTCCCTTCCCGCAGTTCTGGAATCTGATTGTCCTCTATTTTACAGATCACAACTCCGACATCTTGCGAGATGTGCGGCAGATGGTTTACCCCAATAAATACACACGCGTCCTCGGGTAATTCCACTCCGAATTCCTCTCGAACTCCTCGTTTCGCGATCTCCGCAATCTCTTTATCGCCCTCTCTCCCCTCTCCGGGAAAACACCACGTATTTGGATAATACTTTAATTTCTCGTCCCGAAGCTGCAGCAACATTTTCCCGTCCGGACGCACGAGAATGAACGTGACACCGGTCAATTCTTTACAACTATTTCCCATGGCACTTTTGTTACTTCTTGAAATCTAAGAAATATCACGCGGATTTTATAATACCAATTTGCCCTTATTTTAAGCCATTTTCGGGGTATTGACAAATTCTGTGGGTTTGCTATAATGGAAGCACAATTAATCCTGGGTAGGGCCATAACGGCCTGGCGGTAGGAGGGAGCGATCCAGTAGAGCCGCAGCTCCAAACAATGTCGAAGCCCAATCCGTTCATCCGTTCACGGTGCGGGCTTTTTTCTTACCATTACCCCCCATGACACCTGTTATATTTCTTACCGATACCGCATGACTTCTGACTTTTTCGCTCCATACTTTTGCCTCATCCACTTCTTATTATCCTCCAACAGCTCTCTGCCGTGCTTATTATCTGGAGCAATAACTAGGTCAAAAGACCACTTTTTATTCTTCAGTTTGACGGGCGTGTGCAACATAACGACAAAATCCACATCAGCTGGTCTCCGTTTTGTCGAAACGAAACTTCCCATCAGATGCACGGAGGAGATCGGTAAAACTTTCTCAATTTTTTGTACAACTTTTTCAACGTTCTTCCACATTTCTTTTCGATAGGAAGACTGCAGTAATTTTGGTGGTATTCTACTTCCCATGGCACTTCTTATACTTTCCGCCTAAGGCGGGGATGCGGGACTCCGCTCTATTTTCTATGATGCGATGCATTGATAAGACCGCATTGCTTGTATTTATAGGGTCGTCCATCTGGCCGTTTCGCTCCGCACGGGCAGGGATCATTGCGTCCGACGCCCTTACCTGCGGCTGAATCGGCAATTCTTTGTGGTTGCGCGCCGCCTGCGTCTGCCGACTGTCCCACAAACTTAAAGATGTTCATGAAAATCCATCCGTTGAAATTTCCCCAAAAGTTCTGGAACAGGCGGTGCGCTTCGCGCCGGTATTCGACGAGCGGGTCCTTTTGTCCGTAGGCCCGGAGACCGATTGACTCGGAGAGCGCTTCAAGATCCTCAAGGTGATTCATCCAAAGGAGATCGAGGATTCCGAGCGCGCGCGGGAGCGTCATGGGATCTAAACTTACCTCGACGCTCCTCCGAGTGATGAGCGAGCGCAATGCTTCCTCCGTGGGCTCTTCCGGCCACTTCCAATCCTTATTTACCAGCGACGCTTCCTCAAAAAGCCTTTTTATTTCCTTCGTCCCCTCCTCGCTCCACGCTTCCTCCTCGCCAAACACCTGATTGACCACGCGGTCGAAATATCCAAGCGCCGATTCCCCGACAATCTTTGCCAGCTCTCCGCCGCTTGAAATTTCGCGCAAACTCTCGAGGATCTTCTGCCGTTCACGATAAATTGCCGCGCGCTGTTTATTCAAGACGTCGTCATATTCAAGGAGATGTTTCCGAAGGTCGAAATTCGCTCCTTCAACTTTCGCCTGCGCTTGCTGAACCGCCTTCCCGACGATCCCCACCTCGATCGGCTGATCATCGGGAAGATGAAATCGTTCCATAAGGCCCTTGATCCTGTCTCCCCCGAATATCCGCAGAAGGTCATCGTCAAGCGAGAGGAAAAATTGCGACGATCCAGAATCGCCCTGCCGGCCCGCGCGCCCCCGCAGCTGATTGTCAATCCTGCGCGCTTCGTGGCGCTCCGTTCCGATCACGTGGAGTCCCCCGAGTTCGCGAACGCGTTTTGATTCTTCCTCATCCGGAGGATTTCCTCCCAGAATAATGTCCACTCCTCTTCCCGCGACATTTGTCGCCACCGTAACGGCTTTGAGTTTCCCCGCCTGCGCGATGATCGCGCCCTCGCGCTCGTTGTTCTTCGCATTCAGCACTTCGTGAGGGATTCCTTTGCGTGCAAGGTACGCCGACATGAGCTCGTTCTTTGTGATCGAAGCGGTTCCCACGAGCACCGGCTGCCCCGCGTCGTGGCGTTTTTTGATCTCCTCCGTCGCCGCAAGAAACTTCGCGTCTTCGGTTTTATAGATGACGTCGGTCAAATCTTTTCTTATCAGCGGGCGGTTCGTCGGAATGCGTATCACTTCGAGGCGGTACACTTTATGAAATTCCTCCGCCGATGTCTGCGCGGTTCCGGTCATTCCGGAGATCTTCTCATACATGCGGAAATAATTTTGGATCGAGATCTTCGCGTACGTGCGCGATTCTTCTTTCACGCGGACCTTTTCTTTCGCTTCGATCGCCTGATGAAGCCCGCCGCTGTAGCGCCTCCCGTGGAGCAGTCTGCCGGTGAACTCGTCCACGATCACGATCTCGTCGTTCTTGACCACGTAGTCTTTGTCTTTTTTGAACAACGCCTTCGCGCGCAAGCTCTCCTCAAGGTAATGGACCAGCCGGATATTCTGCGGCTCGTAAAGATTCTTTATGCCGATCAGCTTTTCAACTTTCTCGATGCCCTGCTCCGTAATGCTCACCGAGCGCAATTTCTCGTCAACCGTGTAATCCGCATCCGCCGCAAGGAGCATTACGACGCGCGCAAACGTCTTATAGTGCTCGCTTGACGCGACATCGGGGGCGGAAATGATGAGTGGCGTCCGTGCCTCATCGATCAAAATGCTGTCTACCTCATCTATGATCGCGTAATGGTGCCCCCGCTGGACTTGGCCCTCCGTGCTATAGGCAAGGTTGTCCCGCAAATAATCGAAACCGAATTCGTGGTTCGTGCCGTAGGTGATATCTGCGAGATACGCCTCCCGCCGCGTAATCGGGCGCAAAAATTCCTGCTGGACGAGAAAGCTGCCGGTCGTGTCGCGCGCCGCGTCAATCTTGTCGCGCTCCGGCTCCGGAATGCGCCATTCGGGATCGTAGAGATACGCGGCGTTCGGCACCAGGCACGCAACGGAGAGGCCGAGTGCGCGGTAAATCTGCCCCATCCATACCGCATCGCGCCGCGCAAGATACTCGTTCACCGTGACCACATGCGCTCCTTTGCCGGAGAGCGCGTGAAGGTACGCGGGCGCGACTGCGGCAAGGGTTTTTCCCTCCCCGGTAACCATCTCCGCAATCGCTCCGCGCTCGAGCGCGAGCCCTCCCATGAGCTGGGCGTCAAAGGGCCTTTGGCCGAGCGTGCGCACCGCCGCCTCCCGGACAAGCGCGAATGCGCGCACCACGGCGTCTTCAGACATCCCGCGTTTCTCTATGCGGTCTTTGAGCGCAAAACTTTCTTTGCGCAGCGCTTCGTTGTCGAGCTTTTGGATATCAGGTTCAAGGCGGTTCACCCGCTCAACTTCTGCGGCGAAATTGGAGAGCGTCTGGCGCCCACCAAATTTTTTTAAAAAGCTAAGCATAATTGATTGTGATGCCAATATGCGAATCTAATGCCAATCTACAAATTGCGAATATGGTGTTTTATTCGCAATTCGCAATATTTGCATGAAATTTGTAGATTTGCATCATCTTACACAGCGCGATCGTCGTGTATAGCGGGTTCTGTATTTTTCTATTTCTGCTCGAAGTTTGCTTCTGAGGATATCTATCGCGATCCTCAAATCCATTGCCTCGTGGAATGCGCGGAGTATTTTCCCGGGAAGCCGGAGGTCTGCTTCCGCTCGGAACACGTTTCCTTTGTGGTGATGGCGGGTGGTCCGCGAGACCTCGAGATACACCTCGGCGACCCCCGCAAGGTCAAAACGCCTCACGAACTTTGAGAGCCCCCCGATTTTTTCTTCGATATACGCGCGAAGGCTTGGCGTAAGGCCCACGCTGCTCGCTTCGGTGATATGGATACGCATATGATTGGGCGCGAAACTTAAGTATAGAGAAAAGGCACTGATATGTGAAGCTCCGCGGCGTTCTGCGGAGGCGGATAACTATCGTACAATAAAAAACCCGTCCCGCCGTGAGGCGGGACGGTGCGAGATCAATACAGGATTGCTACCTGCGCGATCGCCGAGACTTTTTCCTCGACACCTTCTTTTTTCGGGACGCTTTTCTTTTCTTTGTCCCCTTTCTTTTCTTCATCTCGGTGGGATTATTTTGTTATTGGGTTGCCGACCACCACCCCAATCAATCATTGCACGTTATATTGTAAGTATACCACGAAAAAAATGTTCTGAAAAAAAATTGTGGATAACTTAATCCACGAACTCAACTTCGTGTTCGAGGTCAACGAAAAATTCTTCCTTTACGCGCGTTTGTATGAGAGAAATAAGCGCGCGAACGTCAGATGCCCTTGCGTCAAACACGTTCACGATGAAATTTGGATGCTTTGGCGAGATCATTGCTCCGCCCAGGGACACCCCTTTTAGTCCCGCTTCCGCAATGAGATGCGCGGTGGGTATCACGGGAACAGGATCGCTTTTCATCACGCTTAGGACACGATGCAGTTCCGATGCGGGGAACGACGAAACCAGTACGTTCTTAAAAATGCTCCCGATGTTCGGATACTCCATCGGATGCCGTACACGGCGGTAGTCGATCTTTTCATTGATCGCCGCTTGTATCCGCTCCGGTTCGCCGTGTGAAAGCTTGATCGTCGCGGCAAGAATGATTTCTTTTCCCGGCCTCTCCTTAAAGATGCTCGACCGATACGAGAAACGGCATTCTGTATTCATCCTCGACACAACCTGAACTGCATCGGTATCGAAACTTTCAACAGATACCACCACATCCTTGATTTCTCCTCCAAACGCGCCGGCGTTCCCGCGGATCGCGCCGCCCACGGTTCCGGGGAGTCCGCCCGCCCATTCAACGCCGGTAAGCCCGTGCGCAATCGTATGGTTCAAAAGGTCGTCCATATTCACCCCCGCTCCCACGCGAAGCGTTGTTCCGTTCCCCTCGAGCGTGCACAACGCGGGTTTGAGCACAAGGCCGTCAAATCCACGGTCGTTAATCAGCAGATTCGTGCCGCCTCCTAAAATGAGCAGTTTGTCCTCGCACGCTCCGATTGCGCTACGAAGTTCTTCTTCATTCGTTGGCGCACAAAAATAGCGGGCTCTCCCGCCGATCTTATAGCTCGAAAATTGGCTTAGAGGAACATTCTCTTGAAACCGCATAAATATCAATTACGCTGCCGCCCCACCCAGCGTCATTTTTTCAAAAAATGGTGTTGGGTGGAGCGGCCGTGGTGACCTCCTAAAACTGTTTGTTTTGAATGAGTGCTCTCCGACCGCTCCGCTATCAGTATAGGACGTGCGGAGAGGTAGGCAAGCAGCTGTGAAAAAAACCCCGCCCTCTCTGCACACGATCGGGGAAGGCAACAGGCGTGTACGGCTGTCCATCGCCAGACTTCCTTACAATCACGCGCGTAGAGGGCGGGGCCAAACAGAAGGAGGTAAACAGTCTTTAAATGAATACTCAAAGACTATTTGCGCTCATTCGAAGCAAGTATACCACGGCATAGGTACTCCGGTCAACCCCCCGCCCATGCATAGGCGGGGGGTTGCGTGCCCGCTAAAATGGAGCCCGCCTATGCTCCGTATATACAAGATATTTGTATCCGGCAAAATCGAAGATCATGCCTGCAAAAATGCCTATGACCGCGCCGATATTCGCCCATGCGTTCGGCACTATATGCTCCGGCCGCACGAGTGTGTTCACTATGTACGAGGCGGTGAAAATATTTATGAACCCGCCAATCCCTGCGACTGCATAGAAAAGGATCGTCTCACGGAGCGAAAGCCTTCGTCCGTGGCGAAACGTCCAATTCCTGTTCCACAAGAAACTGTTGGTCGTCGCCGCAACGAATGAGACGGTTTTGAATATCGTAAACGTGGCGCCGAATGCCGCGCCGGTCGAGAGGATAAGGATGTTTAACACTCCCGCATCCACGAAAAAATTGAGCGTACCGACCGCAGAAAACTTCGCAAATTGGTATACGGGACGCCAAACCCCTCCCAGAAAAAGCGCGAGGGTAAGCGCAACGGGCGCGAGTGCGGTAAACCCTGCGGCAACGAGAAACCGGAGCGGCGCGGTAGGCTCTGCGATAAGATTGCTCACCATCGGCTGTGCGAGGATCCCAACCGTAAATCCGATTATGGTTACGAGTAAAAAATCTTTCTCGGTAGCCATGCGGAACCGGATCGCGAAATTATCGGAGCGCGTACGTCACGCTCACCGTCACGCGAAGCTCTTCGGTTCCCGGCTCGATCACCGGCGCCTTGGGCGCAGTAAAATCGCCGCCAAATCCGCCCCGCTCGGCGTAGAACGGGATCGGATATCCGCCCGACGATTCGCTTACATTCAACACGCGCCCTAACCCCACGCCGTTTTCTTTCGCCATCTGCGCCGCTTTCGCGCGCGCTTTTTGAAACGCTTCGGCGCGCGCTTCGGCAACGTATTTCTCCTGATCGTCCACGGTAAAGTTCACTCCGCTTATTTGATTGATACCGAGCGGCGTGAGGCCTCCCAGAATCGTGGATATTTTTCCGAAGTCGCGGATTTTTACGGTCACCGTTTGGGTAAGCGTATACCCCGTGATAATGCTTCGTTCCGTATCGGGTTCGTAGCGGTAATCCGGCGCCAAATTATATCCCGTGGTGCGGATGTCTTTGGCGTCTATTCCTTCTTTCTTCACGAATTCGATCGCAGAATTAATCTTCCTGTTGTTCTCGTCCGCGAGCGTGTTCGGGTTCTGCCCGCGCGAGACCACCGAGAACGAAAGCTGTGCGATGTCGGGGACCACGTATGTTTTTCCTTCTGCGGAAACCGAAATGACCCTTGCGGGATGGAACGAATCGCCGAATTTTTGGATCGTGGGCATCACGAAAAAAAGCACATTTGCGATGAGTGCTGCAATGAAAATATTGAGGAAAAACCAAAAATATTGTTTTGTTCTGTCGCTATTCATACTGCGTATGCGCTCGCCGCGGCGATGATTTTCCTGAATTCCGCGGCGTTCAAGCTCGCGCCGCCAACCAATGCTCCCGCTATTTCATTATACTCGAATATACGCCGAATGTTCTTGGATGTTACCGAGCCGCCGTACAAAACTTGCAAATCGCGAAGCGCAAATCGCGAAGCGCACATTTTCTTGATGAAATGAGCCATTGCCGCCGAGTCTCTGGGATTATCGGCTCGGCCGGTGCCGATTGCCCAGAGCGGTTCGTAGGTAATAACGAGATGTGAGATGTGAGATGTGAGATGTGAAACACCTCCTAAATCTTTCCGGAGCTGGGTTCCCGCGAAACGTTTGGCGGCGGCAAGGCCTTTTCGGCGCACGGAGATCGGTTCGCCGACGCAGAGGACTACACTAAGCCCCGCCTTGAGGGCCGCGACGACTTTCTTCCCGATCATCTCGTCCGTCTCATGGAGCCACCTGCGCCGTTCCGAATGGCCGACTATCACATATTCCACGCCCGCTTTTTTGAGCATTTGGGGCGAAACCTCGCCCGTGTATGCGCCTTGTTCCGTCCAAAACATATCCTGCGCGCCAAGTTTTGCGCGCCTCAAAATCTTTCCCACGGCCTTCAAAAACGGAAACGGCGGACAGATGACAACGCCCTTCGCGTCGCTCGCACGCGCAAGCCGCACCGCCTCCGTTTCACGAATCGGGTTCAATTTCCAGTTTGCAACAAGCAATTTGGCCATTTATGGAAATTGTACCACATGGTTCGACTCCGCACGCTTGCGTTCTGTTCCCATAACCGTTATTCTCTGTTTTAGCTCCAGGGAGGGATAGCGAGATGAAAATATCACGGATCCGGCCGATGCGGAATTATTTCAATGTCCGCGACGGAAAGGCCGCAGCGCGGAAAGTCCTTGCCGTGTACCCTAACGGAGACGGCAAGCGGTACGTGCATTGGCAGGAATGCTTCGGTCAATTTCACACATTCGAGTCCCTGCTTTCGGAATTCGCCAAGTGGGCACAACGAGAGGTCCGCAAAACCGACTAAGCCCGCGCGTTCGGCGCGCGGGCATTTTTCTATAAAAAAGGCGCGATTACGATCGCGCCTCACGTGAACCCCCACACCAAGATTGATGGTGGGGTGGTGAATCACTCCCGGACACACCTCGGCCCTCGAATGCTTCTTTTGATGCTTCTCGCGCCGTAGACGAAAAGGCGCCACACCGCGACGACGCCCACGGCAATAATCGTGCCGCCCGCGAGCTTTGCCGCGATTCCCTCGAGCTGGTAGAGCGTGTATCCGAAAAACACTACGCCCCCCAGCACGAACTTGCACCCGAAAAAGAGAGCAACTTTCGAGAGAACCCCTCCCATGTTTTCCCTCCCTCGTAAGAGATGAGTTGCTTCCGCCATGATACCGCCTTTTAAAAAGCTTAGCAATATTGCCTCTCTCGCACTGCCCCGAACACCTTGGGGGTTATAGGATTGACCAAAACGCATGCCGGTATAAAATGGAATCCCCACGGGCTTACGCCCGTGGTTCCATCCGTCGCGAGCTTCGCTCGTCTCGCTCTCATCCCCGCCTTCACAGGCGGGGTCTTCTCGCTTAGGATAAAACCCAGAACACCGCCGCACGCGCCTTTCTCGATAGCCAAGCTGCGGCGGCGCACGACGCCCAGGACTCCCTTCGTCCTGGGCGATTTATTTCAGTCTGTGCTCCCATCAAGATTTGTCCGCCGCTTTCCAATCATAAAGTCATCTTAACGATCGTTAAGATGACTTTAGTATAAGTTCCGCCGCGGGAAAACTGCTGGGGCAAGCAAAACTGACGCAAGAATCAGTCCGTTTTCTTGCAGCGCATACGGGAATCGAACCCGTGTTCCAACGTTGATCCCGTATAAAAATTTGTGTTGTGTGTACCGCTAACCGGATTCGAACCGGTGTTCCAGCGTTGAGAACGCTGTGTCCTAGGCCAGACTAGACGATAGCGGCATAAATCAAGAACACTCTAACACAAATTTTATACGGGACAAGGAACGTGGCGCCTGCCCCGCACCGAGCTTCGCTCTGGTGCGTGGGTCCTAGCCACTAGACGAATGCGCCATAGCAAAAATACTATAACGTAGTTTTACTACGGGTCAAAGAATTGTGCTGATGCCAGGCAACCGTACAGAGAGAAATGCCAACCCCGCGCTTATGCCCAGCCCAAAGGCTTGTAGCCGCTTGTACGCGGGGCGGAGACAATGAGTATTTCAAGAGGTTTTTTGCCTGTGTTTATCACCGTGCGCTTCGGTCGAACGTTTACACGGACGAATGTTCCTTCGGAGACAGGATGCTTCTCGCCATCAATCACCGCCACGCCCCTGCCGCGCAGGACGACGAAAACCTCCTCTTGATCCCGATCGATCTCGTCATGTTCCGGAATCCGATCGCCAGGCTTGATCGTTACCATGTTCATCCCGAATGACTTCAGGTTAAGAGACCTTCGCACAAGCGACCATCTGCCGTTCTTTTTGAATTTTCCCTTCCGTACGATGTGAAACTTCGCCATAGATTCCTCTCTCTTTTTCTTTTCCACTCGTTAGCTTACCGCATTTTTATCTCCTCGACAACTTTTTCAAGCTCCATCGCGCGGGAACCTTTGATAAGAATCAGGTCCCCTTCCTTTATCGTATCTTGCGTCGGGATCCTCGCGTCGTCCGCGATATCGAAACTCAATACTTTCTTTTTTGAAAATCCGTGCGTTACCGCCGCGTCCGCGATGAACTTTGCCCGCGGCCCCACGGTAATCAGCATATCAACCACGTTCGCGGCAAGCCGCCCCACGCGTTCGTGCGCTTCCATGGCATATTTCCCTATCTCGAGCATATCGCCTAAGACGGCAATTTTCCGCTTTCCCGGCAAATCCCGAAGAGTGTCTAACGCCGCGTGCATAGAAAGCGGGCTTGCGTTGTAGGAATCGTCGAGGATCATCGTACCTTTTACGCCCGGGAGAATATTCATCCTTCCTGAAGGCGGACGGTAACCCCTAAGCGCCGAGGCCGCCTTTGAAAGCGGTATCCCGAAGATGAGGCCGACTGCCGCGGCTGCGGCGGCCGAATATGCCTGGGGTTTTCCGAACGCCCCGTCGATCGCCACCTCCTCGCGCTCGCGCCCGTGCCGAAGCGTAAATGATATGCCGCGCGGCTTCGCTCCGTCGTTGCGGTATCCGAAACGCGCGATCTGCACCTCCGCGCCCTTGCCAAACCCGAACGCGGCAAGATGCGCGCGGGTTCGGTTCGCAAGATCCATGACCGTCGGATCGTCTGCGTTTAAGATCGCAAACCCCGCAGCAGGCAGATGTTCAATAAGCCTCGATTTTTCTCTCACCAGTTCCTCGTGATCATGAAAAAATTCTATATGCACGGGGACTTCGCCGATCGCGGTTACGATTCCTATATTCGGCTCTGCGATTTCAAGTAACGCCTTCATGTCGCCCGGCCGATCAACTCCATATTCAAGAATTAGTATCTCGGGGTACGACTGGGATTTTGGAAACAAAAGCCGGAGCGCGGAGAGCACAAGGACCTTTTTCCAGAATATCGCCTTCCTGACCATGCGCTTTTTCTTTTCCTCGCGAGTCACCAGTTTCCAATCCCGTTCCCTCCACTCGCCCAACACGGTAAGCGCAATGCCCAATTCACTGTTTAAGTTTCCGCGTGAAATTCGCACCCTGCGTTCACCCGAGAGCACGGCGTGAACCGCATATTTCGCGGAAGTTTTCCCCACGCTCCCCGTAATCCCGATGATCCCCGGGCGATAACGCGCGATCACGCGGCGCGCAAGCGATTTGAGCGCCGCGGTAAGCATCCGCGCAAAGAATCTGTTCATTGCGCGGTGATCCGATCCGGAGGAATATCGAAATAGTTCAGCATAAATTCCGAAAGTTCACGGAACGCGGGCACGACGGTCAAGGCCGCAACGGGTGCGCCTTCCGGATCATCAAGGCGCACAAGGATTGTAAACCGCGGATCTGCGGTTGGCCCGAAACCGACATAGGTGTTGATGACGCGGTCGGTATAACCGCCCTTTGCAAAATCCGGTATGAACGCGGTGCCCGTTTTTCCGGCGAGCGAGTATCCGCTTACCTTCGCAACGCCCGCCTTGTCCACCGCGGATAGCATCATTTGCGTTACCTGCGCGGCTGTCCTCTGCGAGACGACTCTTTGGACAATCTCCGAAGACAACTCCGCGTTCACGTACGGGCGCATGCGCACGCCGTCGTTCGCGATCGCCGAGATTGCATTTACGAGCGCAATGGGGGTAACCGCCACGCCTTGCCCGTACGACGCAGTCGCAAATGAAATATCCCTCTCTTTGGGATTCAAGCGTTTCAAATCTCCCTCCACTTCTCCCGGAAGCCCGATGCCGGTTTTTTCTCCGAAGCCAAAATTTTTTACGTACTCGGTGAACACGTCGCGGCCGGTCGCCTGTTGCGCAAACACCGCGCCGGTGTTGATTGAATGCTCGATCACCTCGTGCATAGTCACTTTGCCGTACGGACCATGGGAATCGAGATCGTAATTCCGTATCGTGCGGCCATTCAGCGTAAGCGTCCCGCGATCCGTGTACGTCGTATCAGGAGTAATTTTTCCCGAGTCGATGCCCGCCGCCATCGTGATGACTTTGAAGATCGATCCGGGTTCATAGATTGCCTGCACCATCGGGTTCAAGAAATTTTTGATGTCCGCGCGTGAATACTCGTTCGGATCGAAGTTCTGAAGCGCCGCCATGGCAAGGATCTTCCCGCTTCTTGGCTCTTCTACAATCACGCCTCCTCCGCCCGCTGAATATTTTTGAACGAGGCGCCGAAGGACGCGCTCCGCTTCGGTTTGGATGTTCGGATCTATGGTAAGCGCAATATCCTCTCCGGGGAGCGGCGGCTTTAATTTTGTCCCGTCAATTTCCCCGGCGGTGCCCGCGAGACGCCCTTCGTAATATTTTTCGATCCCGTAAAAACCGCGTGCGCCTATCCCCTCGGGTTTCGGCCCCACGTAGCCCAGCACGTGCGAGGCGAGCGGCCCGAAAGGATAAAATCTTTTGGGCTTTTCGACGACGTAAATACCCTTGATTTTGAGCCGATCCACGGCATTCGCAACCGCAGTGTCGGCTTTGTTCACCAGCGACTCGTATTGGCTTTCGCGCTTTGAAAATTTCTTGACAAGTTCATCCGTAGGGATCCCCGCGGCATCCGCCAATGCATGGGCGGCCTCTTCCGGATCTTCGATAGCTTTGGGAACCGCATAAATAAGCGGGAAATCCTTATTGATCGCCACGGGAAGCTCGCGTCCGTCCCGGTCGATAAAGGAAATGACGCCGCGCGTCGCCTCGAGCAGTTCCGGGGCAAAATATCGCGATTCCGCCTGGGCGAAATAGTATTCGCCGCTCGCAAGCTGAACGTCATACAAATGAAAAAGCAGGTACGCGTAGGCAATCGCGAAAAATCCGGTCAGAATTGAGAAGCGAACTCCCATTGATCCCCTATTTTGAGATAGTGCGGTTTTGTTTCCTTTACTAAGTTGCGCTCTCGCGCGAATCGCTCGAGCTCGTCACGGTCAAAAAACGCGAAAAGCTTATCCTTGAGCGCCGCCGTCTCTTCATGGAGCGCATGTAACTCCTCGCGCTGTGCCGCGGTCGCGTGCGCTGCGTTCACCGTTCCATTATAAAGCATAATAAGCAAAACCACACCGCCGATAATGGGGATAGAAAACAGCAGCGTCAGTCGTGCGATGAATGATTTATTCTTTTTTGGACTGATGATGGTCATAGTAAAAATAGTACTTAGGAGGTAGAACATAGAACTTGTAATGCGCGGAGTTTCGCGGAGCGGCTGCGGGGATTATTCTCGATCTCGCTCCGGTGTGGTCGTACGGGTTTTTTGGTTAGGACATCCGCAATTCCTTCTCGCTCGAATGCTTTAAAATAGTTTTTTACGAGCCGATCTTCGAGCGAATGGAAACTGATAATGACGACTCTTCCGTTCCGGTTCATCGCGTTCGGCAGCGCGCGAAGGATCTTTTCCAAATTTCCCAATTCGTCGTTCACGTAGATGCGCAACGCCTGGAATGTTCTCGTGGCGGGGTCAATCCTGTGCGCTCCGCCGCGGCGGCGGCTTCGCTCATAATTTCGAGGTAACGCGGCGCGCACGGCATCCGCAAGCTCACCGCTTGTCTCGATTCCTTTCTCTCGGACACGTTCCTTGATCGCTCTCGCGATCCGCTTTGACATCCGCTCTCCTCCGTACTCACGAATAATTCGGGCAAGCGTTGCTTCGTCTATCTCGCGGAGCACGGTCTTCGCGGGCGTCCGTTCGTCGTTATAGGTCATGAGGAGCGGTTCGTCGCGATCAAAGCTGAATCCCTTTCCCGCATGGAGCTGAACGGAAGAGAACCCGAGATCGAGGAGCAATCCGTCCGGCTTCGGCAATTTTCGCTCCGCAAGGATCTCCGGCAAATCCGCGTAATTTCCTTGCACGAGAATTGCGTTCGTGCGATTTGCCTGCCCCGCAACGAACTCGTTCTGCTTCGGGGCTGTCTGCGATTCGCTCTTTACGATCATCTCCCTGTCCCAATCCACTCCGAGCAATGTCCCGCTCGGAGAAATATGCTTTACGATTTCAATCGAATGTCCCCTGCTCCCGAGCGTCCCGTCAACGATGAACTCGCCGGGTTTCGGATCCAAATATGTGATAACCTCTTTTAAAAGAACGGGAACGTGAGGCATATAACTAACAACTTATGACATATGACTTCAACCTCTGACAGTCATCGTTCTACCTCATCAGTTAAATGCCTAATTGTCCGAGTTTCTCTGCAATCTCGTCCGATGCGCCCTCGGTCTTTTGCTTATAGCGCTCCCACGTGGCGTGATCCCAAATCTCAATGCGATTGTAGAGCCCCGCAACCACCACTTGCTTTTTGAGCCCCGCATATTTGCGCAGATAGTCGGGGACAAGGATCCTTCCCTGATGGTCGAGCTCCACGTCCATCGCGCCCGCAAGCATGAGCCGCGCGAACGCGCGGGAGTTCGCCTGTGCAAGCGGAAGCGCGACGAGTTTTCCCGCAAGCGCCTCCCACTCTTTGTTCGCAAACACGAATAAGCTGTTATCGAGTCCGCGCGTGATGATGGCGCCGGCAGTTAATTTCTCGCGGAACTTCGCCGGAATCGCCACCCGACCTTTTGAATCCAGATTGTGTTGGTATTCGCCGAGAAGCATAGGATTTAGAACTTAGCCATTAGAATTTAGAAAGAATTTATTAGCCCAATGCCATTGATCTAAGTGCGAGCATGTAAGTCCTCACGGTTATTGAGATATCCCCAGAAACGGGTACTTATACCCATATTTATCCACCATTCCCCACCTACATGTAAGACTACCCCACCATATCAAAAAGGTGCAAAAAACAAAAATCCGCCTTTCGGCGGAGCGAAATATCCTTTATTCAAGCGAAAAAATTATTTTAGCTATATGAATCTATGCACAAGTTATACACCATGCTATTTTTAAATGTTTTGTTCATCGCCATAATATATGACAAAAAAAAGAGCCCGTCGTTCTCGGGCTCTCGTTAGGGCTTCCCAAGGACTGCGATGAAGCATTCTCCGCGAGAACTCATGTCTTCTACTTTCAGGTTGTGCGCTGCGGCAATCATGGTGCAGATGCGTTTTGCGGCGCCTTCGCCAATTGCGCCATCAACCGAGTGAACAATGCCATCGCCGTCGTCGATCCTAAACGTTGTGCCTCCGCGCGTGAAGCTAATCTCCCCCGTCGTTAATTTCACGTGGATGAAATCGCCCTCTTGAAGCGTCGGTGTCCCGCCTCGGTCCCGCGCATCGCTCGTCATCGCTTTCTCCTCAAAAATTACTGCCCCAACCCTACCACACGTACCCCGACGTTGCAATGGATATTCACGATAAAAAAATACGCCCGTGTGAGTCCTCTGTCGGAGACCCACACGGGGTCGCTAGTGGTCGATACGCAGACCGAGGGGAACCCCACGAGGGGTCAGGGCGCTCGGTGCGCGAGTCAGCGACTCTCTGATTATCACCACTATCGAAATCCCGTCAAGTATGGCTATGTGGAATATGCCGCTCCGCTATTCGCTTACTTGTGGTAAGTTTATCGAACCACTTGTGGTGAGCGTGCCGAACCATTCGTACACCTGCCCGTCTGCCTGCCTCTGACATGGCCTCCGGCGGGAATTAGCCGATAAGGATATTAGCGATCGCACTGCGCGGCACTTCAGCGTTCCGAGCGGTAACCGCCGGGCGCGCCGCGTTTTGAAAATACTATCTGCCACAACTGCAGTTCACGCGCGCGAAACGTTCCCGCTGATGCGAGAAGATAATATTTCCACATGCGGTAGAATCGCTCGCCATATTTCTTTTTCAGTGCCGGCCAGCGGGCATCGAAGTTGCGAAACCATGCCATGAGCGTGGCGTCGTAATCGGCGCCGAAATTATGCCAGTCATCCATCACGAAAAGCCTTTCCGCTGCTTTCCCAATCTGCGCGATTGACGGAATCATTCCCACGGGGAAAATATACTTGCGTATCCAGGGATCGGTACTTGTTCTTGAAACGTTGCTCCCGATCGTGTGAAGGAGAAAAAGCCCGCTCTCTTTGAGGACGCGGCGCGCCGTTTTCATAAACACACGATGGTTTTTGTAGCCCACATGCTCGAACATGCCAACCGACACCACGCGATCAAACAAGCCGCGAACACTCCGATAATCTTCGAGCCGAATGTGAACCGGGAGCCCGCGGCAGCATTCCGCGGCACGCGCCGCTTGTTCCTTCGAAACGGTCACCCCCGTCACCTTCGCTCCGTAGCGCTCTGCGGCATACTTCGCGAAACCGCCCCAGCCGCACCCGATGTCGAGCACCTCCATCCCGGGTTTCAAGAAAAGTTTGCGGCAGATGAGATCAAGTTTTGCTTCTTGCGCCTCGGCGAGCGTTCGCGCCCCGCCATTCCAATACGCGCAACTGTAGATCATATACGGATCGAGCATCGCGTGAAAGAGGTCGTTGCCCAGGTCATAATGCCGCTCGCCGATCACAAACGCTTTTGATCTCCGCCCTTCATTCACGAGCAGGGCGGCGAGGCCCAAAAGAATAACGCGCACGCTCTTCCGCGCCTTCTCTCGAAGCCCGGAGTGTGTAATTTTCTCTATGAGCGTATCAATCGCTCCGCACTCCCACCATCCGTCCATATATGATTCGCCGAACCCCATGCTTCCGTGCCGAAGCACGCGCGGGTAGAACCGCTCGTCGAGAACCTTGATATCCCACGGATCAGGACCGTCTACTGTGATTCCCGCGGCCGAGAAAAGCGCCTTAATGACTTTTTTAGAAAACTGGTTGCTCATCCCGTATTCTTTAATAGATTTTACCTCGCCGCAAACTCCTCGCCTATTCACGCGCCTGCCCGTCCGCCTGTCTCTGACATGGCCTCTCGCGCGAATTAGAGACGCTACAGTAATGACAAAACGTGACGCACGGTTGATTTGTGCATTAACGCAAGCCGATAGAACATTTGAAGGCTACGCTGATCTTTCTCCACGATATCCGCAGAGGCAAGGAGCGTAAGGTGCTTCGAGGTCGCTTTGAACGAAAGATTGATCTTATGAGCGATCTCTGCAACCGGCGCTTCCTGCGTCCGCTTGAGATATTTAAGGATTGCGAGCCGCCGACGGTTTGCAAGCATTTTGAGAGTACGTTCCAATTCTTTCATGATTTCCCTATTGTATCATATTCGCCTATTCGCGCGAATTAGAGATGATTACAACGTAAGTAAATTTACAGTATTTCAAACGTCTTCTGTCGCGCGGAAAATCCCGAAATAAGGCGGACCCGCGATAGCGGAACGGCAAAATATTCGGCGAGTGCCTTCGTGATCGCAATATTAGCTTTGCCGTCCTTTGGAGGGTCCGTGACGGCCACAATATAATTCAAGTCGTCGATCTTTTGGACGCCCGCAACTTTCGCCGACGGCTTGGCCTTCACGAAGATTTTCATAAATTTACTTGTGGCGAACTAATCAAACTATTCGCTTATTCGCGCGAATTAGAGATGAGAAACGAGACAAAAAGAGGGGGCGGGCAGAATGTTGGAATGTGGTGGTTGGTTACTTGCCGTCCGGATTGTACAGTATCTCAATGTTCGTGCCGTCGGGGTCTACGATGAACGCGATGTATTGCTCTCCGCGGTGGGGGCGCGTGCCCGGCTTTCCGTTATCTTTCCCTCCGGCCGTAAGTCCCGCTTCGTAGGCACGCTCCACCGCGGCTCTCTCGGGCGCGCGGAACGCCACATGCGCGCCTCGGGTCACATACTCTTGCATTCGGAGCCAGACGCTCGTGCCCTCGCGTCCCTTGTAGCTTACAAATCCGTCCCCCTCCCTGAACAATTGGTATCCGAGCGCTCCCAACACCGCGCCATAGAACTTTTTGCTTTGCGCAAGATCGCTCACGCGAAGCGAGATATGGTCAATCATATTATTTCCACGCCGTGAGAGAAGGCGAAGTGCCCTTTAATCTCTTTCGCGGGTTCTGTGGGTGTGGGATACATCCACGCGGCGTCTTTGTTCACGTCCTTCCCCACCGTTATGTCGTAGTAGTCGCACACGCCTTTCCACGCGCACGTGTAGGTGTTACCGCTTTTCGTGAGATATTCCATTTTCACGGAGTCCGGCGGAAAGTAGTGGTTCTTTTCGACCACCACGGTCTTCTCGCTCTCCGCGATGATCGTGTTTTTCCAGATTGCCTTCATGCGCGTTGCGTGATTCGGAGCGTATTCAAAAAACTAAATTTTTGTATCTTCATTATCTTTACCATAAGTCCGGGTCGTCCCCGGCTTGGATAGTTACTCGCGTAGCTCTCTCGAGTCGGGGCATTGCCCCTTAATTATCTATACAAGTATAACCGATTTTTCAGGATAAATTAAGAAAAAAGTTTCTTTTACTCGCGTTGCGATTGCTGCTACTTTATTTATTGCTTTTTATCAAGGAGAGGTGGTCTGATGAATTGTTGTACGTCTGATTTAATAAGTATTCTCTTTACATCTGTCTTCTTGACAAGAGATAGCATGGGGTTTGTTGAGTTTTTTGGATTATTCTCGTCGGGAATTGAAAATCCAATATATTCGACTTTTTTCTTCTTTCTAATACGGACCCAATCAATAGCGGGGACTAAGTCAGAATCTGAACTTACCACAATGGCTGTATCATACTGATTGTCTACCGCCCCCACAATAAGATCAGTAGCAAGTTTAACGTCTATCCCCTTCTCGCGTAACCTTTCAAATCTAATTTTATCGATGCCAGCCTTACGAATTCTTTGATAATCGACAACACGGCTATCTATTGTTATCTCCTCGAGTCTTGTTTTAAGTTTACTTGTTTTAATTTCCCACTTATCACGCTTTAAAATAGTGAAAAGAGAGGTTTGTTTTGCCATCGCCTCCTTGCTTCTTGGGTCACCTTCTTTTTCTCGGACGGTACCAACATAAAATCTTTTACCCATGTCAACAATGATCCGCCCATTCGCCAAAAATTTGGCGAACCCTTCAAAATCGAAACCAGCCTCTTGTACCCCAAGTTTTTTAAGTGCCAAATGGTAAAAGTTACCTGCATCAATGAGAATCGAGACCCGTTCTTTACTAGCCATATCCCTTAAATTATGCATGAAAATAAAAACCTGCACACTACCTTTCGGCAGGCGCAGGTGACTTTCATGTCTATGATAGGCATTTATGCCAAAGGGGTCAAGTCGTTCTTGTTAATATTGCTATTTGATCAGTATTTACCTTGCCTTATTCAAGTTTCCTGGTTACTTGTTACTCCTCCGGGGTGCTTGCCCGCCTCCCTGTCTGCCTCTGGCACGATGGAGGGAGGCCGCCTGCCTGCCGGTAGGCAGGTAGAGTTTACTCGTGGTGAGTGAAGTCGAACCATTTTCTTGTCCCGTAGTGAATGCTTTGCGTTCTACTACTGGGGTTTGTTGACCAGTTATACATTTTTAAAATTACGCCGAGATCTCATAATTCCCTCTCCTCTATTTTAAAAGAGTTAAATTGAGCCTTTGGCTCACTCGACCCCCTCGAGGGAATTAGACCTACACTCATCGCAAGTGGTTCAAGTAGTGGGGCCGGTGTAAAAATGTACGTGCCAGATAAAGTTTGATAGTCCGCGTTTTCCGGCTTATTCGGTAGGTATTTTATATCTAGAATTACCCTAAATTGACCGGCAGAAAGAGGGTCGTGTAGTATTCTCGTTTGGATTTCTGATCCCTTTCGAAAACCGCCAGCAGTGGTCAAGCGTATTCTTCCTGTTCTCTGTTCTTGAATAGGCACCCAATCTTGCCCAACGCCCCGCAGGGCTTTTAGAGTCACAGATGTATAATCGTCATCTCCTATAACGATCTCATAAAGACCGTGAATCAAAATCACGATATTGCTCACTTCTGTCCCCAAAGGAATAAATTTTAACTCAAAAGTCGATTTAGCGGAGATCGGTTGGTGAAATTTAAGTAGGCCGGCGGTACTAGTGGTGACTAGTTGAAACAAAGCACGATCCTTACTAAGAGCCGTCAGGCTTGCAAGCCCAAGTTGTTGCCACCTCCCATCTTCGAAGTTACTCTCGTCTAAAATTTTTGCACTTGATATCAAGTTCTCGGTATGTTCGCCTGCCTGGCTGGAACGATCAATCATTGTAAAGGGACCATATCCTAATTTTCCAGTTATAAGATACTGCCCAATGAAGTAAATAAAAATCAGAAGCAACACCACTAAGAACACTGGAAGGAATCCTCGTTTTTCTAAGTCGGGCCCCCACCTTTTCTTAATGATGTCGTAGATGACACCCTGAATCCGCCGCCATAGAAATTCTTTATCGCTTTTCAATTCGGGAATTTCATTACTCATCGAAGTAGTTCCCAGGCAGTGCCTCGGATATAAAAATTATCAATAACAACACCATCGCTGTTTTGCCACAACGCTAATCCAACCTGGTCGGATCCTCCATCAGGAGCCTGAATCCGGTCGTTATCAACATACTCCAGTACTACTTCCGATGCTGAAAACTTAAAGTTTGGATTTACTTGTTCATCAAATTCCAATGGTCGAATAGCGAGTTGATAAACGAAATCTTTTCGAACAAATCGTGCGTGATAGCGAACCCCGGCTGTCATCTCAAAACTCCTCCCTCTGATTTCTGGTAATTCACTGGGATGGTGAAAGAGTATGGTTGCCTTATTGCCTACACCGCCTAACACAAACTCATTACGGGTTGAATTAAGGAAATAAAAAACCAATCCCACACGCTTCCCTAGAGGAGTAAATTCAAAGTCAACCGTTATATCGCTAGAGAACGGATACAGAAAAGCGAGGGAGCCGTGTTTATATTCAGTAGTTTTTGTTTGTACGAGAAGCTTCTCGTTATCTACTACAAACCAATCGGCTGGATTACCTTTCGGAATTAACCAAACCTTCGATTTCGTCAGTGGAGTGGTAAAAGAATCCAGATATCCAATTGTTAAATCAAAATCTAAGCTTTTAGACGATCCTGTTGGTTCAGTATACTCCAACCGCAATTTATATTTTTGTGGAGCTAATGCGTAAGCAGGCTCAAAAACAACGGAGTCGTCCGCGAAACTTGTTGCCCCGTGGAATTCATTGACCAAAACATTTTCTGAATCATTAATTTGTAGTTGTAGTGATTGAAAATTAATAGTTGATCGGAACCTCAAAACAATGTTTGGACGTAGAGTGGTGGAATAAATACTGTTTTGAACCCCCCGGCGTAACAAGACATTATCGACAAAAACCTCTACTGATTCTTGTGATGGAGTAATTTGTGGACCAACGATCAGTTCCTGTTGTTTGTGATTTGCAAATAACAAAATAACCACCACGGTAGCGAAGACAATCGCCCCTATCAATAAAATAATCCGGAAATTATTAGGAGTGTGAGATTTCATTTAATTATTAGGTAAAAAAACTGAACCGGGTTGGCCTCGGCTTGGATAGTTACTCACGTAGCTCTCTCGAGTCGGGGTATTGCCCCATTAACTCGTACAGTATAACCGATTTTTTGAGGAAAATCGAAGGGGAACACTGTGGATAACTTTCGGTTTTCTTTCGGTATCCTCGTTTTATAATAATACTATGGTCACCAAAAAACAAAAACAAATTTGGGATTTTGTTCAAAAATTTCTTTCCCAAAAAGGATTCTCTCCCACCCACGAAGAAATAAGAAAACATTTCAAACTTCGGGCTGTTTCAACGGTTGCGCAGCATATTAAAGCACTAGAAAATAAGGGGCTTATTGCCAAACAAAGCAATCAAAGACGCGGTATTGAAATCACAAAATCAGAGCCGTTAGTAAAAATTCCCCTCCTCGGCACAATTAGTGCGGGTCAACCCATAGAAGCAATTCAAGACAAGGAAATGATCGCTGTTCCTAAGAGCAAAATTCCTCCTTCGTCAGAAGTTTATGCTCTCCGGGTAGTCGGCAGTAGTATGGTTGATGAAAATATAAATGATGGGGACATTGTTTTGGTCCGCCAACAAGCAACAGCAGAGAATGGGCAAAAAGTTGTAGCTCTTATTGATAACCACGATGCGACACTAAAGAAGTTTTATAAAGAGCGAGGGTATGTCCGTTTGCAACCAGCAAACAAAACTATGGAGCCGCTTATTTTCCGAAACGGGCGGGATATTTCAATACAAGGGATAGTGCTTGATGTTATTCGCGAGGAGGGAAATTCTAAGATTCAATTATCAGAGGAATATAAAGAATCGGGAAGGAGTCTATTACAAAATGCATATTATAAAAAGCAGGGATTTATTCTGTATCATGGAAATTCTTTAGGTATCCTATCTAAACTTCCGGAAGCTTCCGTAGATATGATTTTTTCAGATCCTCCGTACAATCTTTCAAATGGAGGGTTTACTGTCCACGCGGGTAGAATGGTTAGTGTTAATAAAGGTGAGTGGGATAGAAGTAAGGGATTTCAGGATGATTACGACTTCCATTACAATTGGCTCGCGGCCGCTAAAAGGGTTTTGAAGCCTGGTGGTAGTTTATGGGTTAGTGGAACCTATCATTCGATTTACCAATGCGGTTATGCACTTCAGGCTCTTGGCTACCATATTTTGAATGACATCTCGTGGTTTAAGCCCAATGCGGCGCCAAATTTAAGTTGTAGATTTTTCACGGCGAGTCATGAAACTTTAATATGGGCGAGGAAAGAAAAAAAAGGAAAACATATTTTTAATTATAAAACGATGAAAGATGGGATTTGGAATGGAGACTTTCTCAAAAAACCTAATATGCAAATGCGTTCAGTGTGGGCTATTGGAACTCCAAAACCAGAAGAAAAAAAATTTGGCAAACATCCAACCCAAAAACCTTATGAACTATTGAAGCGCATTGTTCTTGCCAGCACTAACAAGGGAGATTTAATTATTGATCCTTTTACCGGTAGTTCAACAACGGGCATGGCGGCATATCTCCAAAACAGAAATTTCATCGGTATCGATACCGAAAAGAAATATTTAGATTTATCTATCAAGAGATTGGAAGATCTGAGTAAAAGATCTCTAGTATAGACTTATTTATAGCCGGGCATGGCTGCCTGAAGTACTTCGGTATAATGCAGTTTACCGTCAACATAATCACGTAAGGTCATAAGAAGATCGCGAAACATGTACGCCCCGAGGTTTATTTTTTCATTCTTACAAAAAAGTTCAATAACCGTTGCTACATAATCAAGAGAAAGAGTGTAGTTCTGCTCTATATAGGAATACTTTGAGATAATAATTTTAACGGTCTCAAGTTGATAACCATTTCGTTCTTCAACCGAAGAAAAAGGCGTAGCGGCGTTGTAGTAGTTAATATAATATTCAACAATCTCTCTTACTTCTTTACGATACTGTGGAATTTTGAGGAGCAAATCCACAACCCAAAATGTATGGGTGGGTGGCCTAAGTACCTTATCTGATCCGGGAATTAAAATCTTAACAACAAAATCAAGTTTTGGATTTATCCCACGACTTCCTTGAAACAGTCCTATTAACGTTCCATCTTTAGTTTTATAGGTCAGAAAGGCTTCGGCTTTAGGCCTAAGCTGTTTTAGATTGGTACCATCGTAATATTTTGAATTATAGACTGAGTTTGTGGGCATTGTTTATTTCTTGGGAATTGGTAGGCCGAGAACTTTTAGTGGTAGCATGTGAAAATAATAATTACAGCCGACATCACTGATAAAACTTAGTGTATCTTTATATTCTGGTTTCTTGAACCAATCACTTAATATATAGATAAATTCAACATCAATCTTGAGTAATTTAAAAAGTTTTTGATACTGTCTCTTTTTAAAATCACAGGTTTGTAATTTTTCATCTACGGAGCCGGCGACCTCTTGAAATTTCATCTCTATAATGAATACCTTCCTTTGGTTTTGTACATAAAGCGCTTCGTCTGGAAGTAACTTTTTTGAGAGGACCGTTTTATAATCAACCCCACGCTTTTCAAGGAAACGATAGAGTTTGTTCTTGCCGATACTCTGAGCTACCTTTTCGCCATCGTAAAATATCGAATCACCCTGCACAGAATATCTGGGTGTCTTAGCAAATACTAAAAGTAAATTAACCCGTTCCTCAAAATCCAGCCCAACGCGCGTACTTGCTCCCCCAATGCCATCTTTAATCATTTTTTTGTCATTAGAAATTCTGGTTTTTAACTTGGAATCTGACGGAACAGAAAGTATTGATTTTTCCAGTCCTCCCTCCTTCGTGTAAAGCTTCGAACGAGCAATCAACCTTTATCGTTTCCCATCTTCGACCGCAAGCCGTTTGCCGACCCCGTACCAAAGATTATGCCTTGCTACGGGGTAAACCTTCCTGCTCCGTCCATAATGCGGCGGGACAGGTTCGTACGTACGGATTTACGTACTTATCATCGCTCTCGGTGGAGATTTTTTCAAGTCTCCTTAGGCATGGCGATAGACCGAAAAAAAAGAGCCCCGTAGGGCTCTCGGACGAGGGCATGTTCACACGTCAAGCGATTTCACGAGGTTCGCGAAAAGCTGCACGCATGCCGTGTGAACATGGAAAAGAACGTTGCTCTGATCGTGCGGAGCGTATATCGCGACCGTGCGCTTGCCCTCCACGGGATCCGACTTCTTACACAGCACGCAATTTCCAGTCATTCTCCGTCTCCTCTCAAAGATTTCTGCCTGTACCCTACCACATAGTGTTTTTGGTTGTAAAGAAACCGTCGCCGCAGTAAAAATCAACGCAATGAAGCCCTCGGACATAGGGCTTTTGGGCCGTCGCCTGGAGCAGAAAAATTGTGTGGCAGGCAAGTTTGATTCGACTCTGTATTGTGATACTATAATCTTGGACGTAGGAAGGGAGGATCTCATGGGCGATCCAGGAGAACCCGGATCAGCGTCGAGGGAAATAATTAGAGTTTCTCTCCTCGCGGGACGTGGTATGGCAGTATGCACCTGCAACGCTCCTTCAGGTGCTGACGACATGGAGCATGCACCCGATTGCTCGGTCAGGACCTCGTTCGAGCGAGCCAGGGAGATCATGAGAGAGGAAAGAGAAAGACGGGAGAGATAGAGGAGCACGGCAATTCAGGGTTGCGAAGTTCGTTTCACTCAAGCTCGGCAGTCGTGTCTGATTGCTGGGCTTTTTCTTTTTCTTCTCTTTTGGGCCGGTTTTTGAAGTATTAAAAAAACCGCTCGGCGGGCGGTTAGAGCGGATTTTATTTCACGCGCCTCCTTTTCTTCAACGAATAGGCTCCAAAGCCAATCAAGCCAAACCCTAAAAGATAACCATCCACAAAAACCGGCATGACCGGCTGACTACAACCCGCGAGGGCGCAAATCTCCGGCGAAGGTTTTTGCGTCGACGGAAGCCCCGTGATAAGCAATCTTGGTGCCAGCCGCACTGTGTCGCTCCCGCAACTGCCGCAACCTACTTCAATACGATTTCCCCCTAATAGAAAGCTAGCAACAATTACCGCTATCCCAAAAACAATGAAGATGTATAGAAAAAGCTTGTTCATATTTACTCCTCAAGAATACCCCTTTTCTGCCACTTTTTGAAGCACAAAAAAACCGTGAGCTTCTGGCTCACGGTTGTGTCGGCTGTGTTTTCTCGAAGGACACGCCCCATCCGATTCTGCGAAAGAGATCCACTACAAAGACGACGAACTGCTTCGCCGATTTCAGGGGCAGGGTTGCGTCTTCGCGCACGCTCACGACCTTTGTGACGCAGTCACCCATCCCGAAGGGATAGGGTTTCCCCTTCTCCTCGTAGATAAGCGAGAACATTGAGAAGCCCCGGCCGCGGCTTACGCGAACTATTCCCCCTTCCAGTCCCGAAAATTTCTCTTGTGCAATGGCGGTGAGGAGAGCGCCGAGCGCCTCGGCGAAGGGTTGTGCAAGCGCGGCTTCGTTCATGTAGGCCTGAAGTTCGCCGAGATGAAACGAGGGATTGCCCGGCACGGCGGGAAGAAGCTTCACGGTAACCTCTCTCAATGGAATTCCTCCTTATGTGTTGTCCGATTCACTGATTCCATAAAAGCAGAGATGGTTCAAAAAATCAATCTCCCGTAATGCTTCAATAGCTCGGAACCATTACGGCACTCTTTACATCACTTCGATTGCGTTGTATGGTAAAAGTAGTTTCTTGAAGTCTCAATAAACAAGAGTCGAAAGGGGGTGGTATCGTGTCTCAGGGATTTGGAACGGTCAAGATCAACCTTGGTGGTTTCCTTGTCCACACGAAAGGAGATGTCGAAATAAACTATGACTACAAGGGTAGGGTGGACAGCGTGAATGGCTCGGCTCGGGTCGAATATGACCACCTTGGAAGAATAACGAGCGTGGAGTGTTCTGACGATGCGGAGATCGTTGTCGTCAACGCTTAGCTTGTTTTCCTCACTATGCGTTGACATTTCCGTGCGCGCCGTCTACGATACAATCAGCACCTATTGAAAGGAGAGGTGCGCAACATACGGAAGTGGAGAAAGGAGGGGGAAACACCATGTCACGCAAGTACATCGGACCGCGCAACAAGAAAGGCAACCGGCCGTTCGTGAGTACTTCGCACGAGGGTTTCGGCCACGGACCGCGCGACAAGCGGGTCTACCGCGAGAACCGCGGCGGGTTCGGCACGGCAACACGCCGGCGCTACGATTCAACGAAGGGCCGGTACGTGAAGTAGCTCCACCAGAGAACCACCATGATGCCGCGAGAGAAAGCGCGGCACCCGTGTACCACCGGCGCGTGATTAAGGAGCACGCGCCGCCGGTGTACCCACATACAGCGCTTGGCTCGGAATCATGAGTCCATGCAACACCTAGAGAAATAGGGATATCGTGACGCCACGAATGTTCCGGCGCGACACCATAGCGCCCAATGCGGCAGGCGTAACCGGCGCGATCTAGGGCGCCGCAGAAGCAGCACTTCACCACCACTAATGCGCACGCGTGCGCACGTTCCAAAGGCCTCACCGCGAACACCAATGCGGTGAGGCTTCAGTCATTTTTAGGAGCTTATATCAGACGTTCCCTTTCGCCTAATGCAGGAACTCGCTAAAACTGAATAATATAAAACCCTTTCCTTTCGATAAGCTTCTTCTGTCCGTAGTCGTTCAAGCGGAATTTTCTAACATACTTCGCTTTTTTCCGCAATTCGCGGCCAGTGTATTTTTTGGTTTTCGGATTCCACTCGCGGAGCACGAGGGTGTCCCCGCTCTTCACGCGAAAATCCGCCACGCGGAACTCGAATTTTTTCTTCCCGCGCTTCACGTCGTGAAACCACTTCGGCCAAATTTTTTTGGTTATGGTAGCCATACTTGTTATTATCGCCTTTCCCACCCTGTGTGGCAATCACCGGCTTATCTATCTCCTTCCTTTGTTCCGCTATGCCACGCGATAACTTCCTTGATATTCTCCGGCGACTTCGGGAAAAAGATTGGCAGGCCGTTCGCGCGCGCCCATTCTACTTCGCGCCGCGCGCCCAAGGATTTCTCCCAGCCGGGAATTGCAAGCACCGCGTCGGCAACATTTTTCAAGAACTCGAAATCGAGATCGTAATAGAATTGTTCGGGCGCGCGGCTCCCCTTCTCGTGGTGAAGCGAGGTGTGCGAATGCGCGCAAAAAAATCCTATCCCTGCGTTCGCAAGCGCCACGGTATACTTCTCCGCGTGTTCGACGTTTTTTGCTTTGTATTCCCTGCTCCCGTCGCCGCCTGTGCTCAAAGGCCCCGCGATAAATATAATTTTCATCCCGCGCGAGCCCTTCTTCGAGGCAGATAACTTATCGTGCATACCCGGTAGTAGAAACTCGATCTAGGGTTCCCCTGTAACAAGACCTTTTTGAAAATACATGTTGAGATTACTCGTCTCTATGTCATTTCTGAAACTTCCCCGCTCGACAACGAAAATCGAGTTTTCACTACCGGGCATACCGTGAAGTATAGCATCTTGTTTTTATGCTCTCCACCGAACGAGTGCCACGCGCACTGCCCGGTTTTTTTTCCGAGCGTCGAATACAAAGCGGCGAACAGGACACGGGGCAAAAAAACCGCCCCTTCTGCGGAAGGGGCGTACGTTGGGCTGAAACGCCGGATCAGCGCTGGGCGCCCCGGACAAAGTTCGCTGGCACTTGGACGGGCTCCATCCGCCTAAGACGATCGCGCTCCATTGCGCGCCAATCCTCATCCGGAATTGGTGATGACGAGCGCTGAGGCGCGCCTTCGAGCGGCACCGCAAACTCGCCGTGCGTAATGCAGAAAAGAATGCGCTCTCCTCGTTCGGCTTCATCCCGCACGCGGGTGACGTCCGGATAGTAGCACCCGCACACCGATGATTTCTGCCCCACAAAATACGGTCCGGGCATTGTGAATCCTCCTTCCTGTAAATTTGTTCTACGAAAAAAATATCATACGGATTGCTTTAATTCAATAGTGTTTATTAAAGAGGACTGCGCCTCGTCTTTGCAGCTCTTTGTGCGAATTAAAAATAAAAAAACGGGGGCCGTCCAATGAATCTGGACGAGCCCCCTTTGTGCTACTTCTTCCTATCTTCTCACCGCGAGCGTGCAGTTTCCACCTCCCGCGCGGTGCGGTGAGATCCGGCCCCCGCATAGCCGCCTCGCCTTCGGTCAGCTTCAGGGAAAACCCCTCCAAAAAACAACATAGATCATCAACGCCGCAATTACGCACATGGCAATGAGGAGGAAGTTTTGAAGGTCCTCCGGCAACGGGAGCAGCGACCTGGGCACTTCGCGGCTCTTGGCCACGACGAGAGGCCGGAGCGATCCAAGGCGAACACTCTCGGAAACGATCTTTAGGGGCTTGACCCCCTGGAGCATCTCGCCCGGCTTGGTCAAAACGACGATCGTGCCATCTTCCTTATCGAAGATGCGCCCCGGCTCCTTGAGGAACGGATTTGCCCCGAGAATACGTCTCAATTTCACTTGGTCGTCGAGGCAAACGCACGGGAGCGTCGAGAGCGTGTCGCCCGGCTGGACGACGTAGCCATGCGCTCCGAAGATCTGGTCGGAGGCGGACATCCAGACGCCCAAGAAAATCAGGCACGACACTGCAAACGATTTCTTCACCGTGCACCCTCCTTTAGGATTGCCCCACGTTGCGGGGGAAAACAGGAAAAAAGTTGTCAAACCGAATGCCATCTAAATTACATAGCGTCTATTTCTATATGTCAAGCGTTCGTAATGGTTCAATAGCTTGGAACTCCGACGTTTCGGTCGGAGTCCGACCTCGCATCCTGCGAGCGTCGGGCCTCTGACCTGTCGCGTGTGAACGGAGCGCTCTGCTATTGAGCTCCGACGTTGCAGTCGGGGCTAAACGCCCGGTGCGCGTTGCAGGGATCGAACCTGCCACCTCTCCGATGTGAACGGAGCGCTCTGCCACTGAGCTAAACGCGCATTCTTATTTTTCTCTCTTTGATAATCTTCTCAAGATAATCTCTTCTTTTCAACTTCTTGAGCTTTTTTTCAACGCTACGTGCCACTTCAATAGTCGAAAACTCTTGAGAGAATACGAGACGAAGCTCACCAAACCGCTTCGTTGACCAAGTAAAACCGCCTCTGTGGTGCCTAAATCGCGAACGCAAGTCCGTAGTGCTACCAACATACAATCTCTTGTCTCGCAAACTTTCCAAGATATAAACGTACCCGGTCATATATAGCATTTCAACCGACTGAGCCCCGACGAGCTCTGCTGTCGGGGCCCCGACGGTAACGTCGGGACTACACGCGCTCAACTTCACCATCGTAAACAAAAAAGCGCTTTTCTGCAAAGCGCTTTTTTGAATCTATTGCAGTTCCACCTTTGCTCCCGCGGCTTCGAGCTTCTTTTTCATCGCCTCCGCTTCTTCTTTCTTTACGCCTTCCTTTACCGTCTTCGGCGCGCCGTCCACGAGATCCTTTGCCTCTTTGAGGCCCAAAGTTATCACTTCGCGGATTGCTTTGATCACCTCGAGCTTTTTGTCGCCGGATGTCTTCAGGACCACCGTAAATTCGGTTTTCTCCTCAACGGCCGCTCCTCCCGCGCCTGCGCCTGCGGCAACCGGCGCCGCGGCGGAGATGCCGAATTTTTCCTCAAGCGCTTTTACAAGCTCGGAGAGGTCCTTTGCGGAAAGCGCTTCGATCTTCAAAATAAGATCTGAAAATTTTGCGTCTGACATAGTTCTTGTTATTTATTTTGTTCGACCGTTTGATTCCCGACCGTCCCTGCATCGCCGCGCGATTGCGGAGCGGGTTGGTTACTCTTTTCCTTGAGGACATAAAGGAACGAGCGGATGGGCGCGGCGAGCATCCCCAGGAGCTGTGCCAGGAGCACTTCGCGCGGGGGCAGACTGCCGACCGCGATCACTTCCTCGGCGGAGAGGTAAATGTTCCCCTTGAGGTCATAGCCGCCCAAGATTTTTTCTTTCTCAATCCCCAGCTCTTTCATCGTGCGGTACACCACTCCCGCCCCCTGCTCGATGTCCGGCGCAAATACCGTCCCAAGGGACACTTTGTGCTCTCCGGCGTTAAATTCCATTCCCTTTTCCTTGAGAAGGACTCCTAAAAGGCGCTTCTTGATGACCATAAACCGCGCGCTTACATTCCGCGCCGCTTGCCGGATCCGCCGGAGCTGTTCGGACGAAACTCTCGTAAAATCCGTGAAGATCAAAAATGAACTCTTCTCAAGAAGCTCTTTCCCTTTTTTTAGTTCTTCCTGTTTTTGCGCTTTTGTTTTCATGCTAAGCGTGATGCAAATCTACAAATTTTATGCCAATAATGCCTGCCCGACTTTGCCTGAGGCAAGCTCAGGCGGGCGGGCAAATTGCGAATACGGATTAGTGATCATTAGATTGGCATTATCATCAACAAAAAACGGCCCTTCCAAAGACCGTTCAGCTAACTCTTAGCCCATTAGCTATTCGCCATAAGCTATCTGCCAGCTTCCTCGGCGGGGTTTGCGCAGTGCTTCGATCCACAAAAAAACTGCAACCCGCGGTCTTCGGAATTGGCTTTAGTATACCTCCTGCCCTGCTCTTGTCAAGTTCCGTCGTAATGCCCTTCAAACAGCGTACGGGCGAGTTTTGCATATCTGCCGCCCGACCGCGCATGCACAAACACATTCGTCCGTTTATCATAGCGGTACTCACCCCGCCACGTTCTGAAATGCTCTGCCACGCTCCGAACGGATTCAATGATATACCTGACCTCGCGGTCCGTCATTGTGGGATGAACCGAGATCCGAATGAATCCCGGCTTGAGCGACCAGTCCCCCCGGTCAAGCCTGTCGGTTATTGTTTTCGATTTCTTCATCGAAATGTGGAACAGATAATGTCCGTAGGTCCCCGCACATGCGCAGCCGCTTCTTGTCTGCACGCCAAAGCGATCGTTTAGCAATGCGGTGCCAAGATTATAATGCAGTCCGTCTATGCAAAACGAAAAAATTCCGAGGCGATCTCGAACGTCGCCCGCGAGTATCGTAAGGCCGGGGATGCGCCGAAGGCCGCGAAAGAGCATTCCGACCAATTCTTTCTCGCGCGCCATAAGATGCCCTATTCCCATTTCTTCTTTTAATCGAACAGAGAGGGCAGCTTTGATCGTGCCCAAAAACGGCGGCGTTCCCCCGTCTTCTCTCTGTTCAATATCGGAAAAATAGCGCTGTCTTCCCCACGGATTGGTCCATACGACGGTTCCCCCTCCCGGCTGATCCGGAATTCTGTTCTGATAGAGCCGAGAGTCGAATATGAGGATACCCGGGGTGCCCGGGCCGCCGAGAAATTTATGCGGAGAAAAATAAATCGCGTCGAGTTTCTCCGCGGAATCCTTTGGATGCATATGTATGTCCACGTACGGCGCGGATGCCGCAAAATCCACAAAGCACAATCCGTTATTCGCGTGCATCACCTTCGCGATTTTGTGGTAGCGCGTGCAGATGCCCGTTACGTTCGAGCACGCGGAGACCGCCGCAATTTTCGTTTCGCGGTTCTTGTATCGCGCGAGAAGCGCTTGTAAATGATCGAGGTCAACGTATCCCTCCCTGTCGGGACGTATACATTCGACGTCCGCGATTGATTCAATCCACGTGGTATGGTTCGAATGATGTTCGAGATGCGTCACAAATACGACCGGCTTTTTTCGACCACGAAGCTTCATTCCGCGGCGGTATTGCTCCGGCACGCGGAGCCCCAAGATCCGCTGAAATTTGCATACCGCGCCCGTCATTCCGGAACCAGTCGCAAGCAACACATCTCTCGGGCCGGCGCGTACATGACGTTTGATGATTTCCTTCGCCTCACGGTATGCCTCCGTCATCACGCTCCCCGTCACGGTCTCCTCGGTATGCGTACTCCCCACCAGGGGGCCAAATTGCTCAATTATCTTCCGCTCGATCGGCGCGTAGAAACGTCCGCTTGCAGTCCAATCGGCGTACACGATCTTTTTTCTCCCGTAGGGCCCCGCAAAATGAGCATCGTGCCCCACGATGTGTCTGCGAAAAGGATCGAAATATTTTTCCAGCTGATTTTCCCCGACAAAACGATGTGCCACCTTCTCGACATCAGTATAACAAAGAAACTCCGATGGACGCGTAGCGTGTGCCTATTCTCCGCATAAAATACCTATGACGATTCCCCCTTCCACGTGCGCATTACAGCCAAAAATATCGAGCGTGCGCGCGGTGCACCTGCCGGTTTTTCGAATCTCCTCCCCCGACGCCACCCGCACCTTTTCGCCCTCCGTGAGTTCCGCAAAACAGTCGCCTTCGCACTCATCGCTCGAACGGCATGCCTTCCCTGCATCACGCGTCGGATAATTGCACTGTTCGACTTTCGTCGCTCCAAACTGCCCCCACTCCCCGCCCGCAGTCTCGCACTGCGCCTTACTGCCGAGACTTTCAATATACGAATTCGATGAACGGCACACCGAAACCACATAGTTGTCTATCACCGTGCCAAGCGCAAGTACCGAATCGCCGCTCTGCACCGAGATTCCATTCGCCTCAACCCGTGCATTCGGGCACGATACTCCTTCAACCAACGACTGGTACACCACGCTCACTTCCTGCTCGCCGTTGTGCAAAATGCGAAAGTGCGCGGGGTCGCCCGCGGGAGACCGCTCCCTCGCATTTTCAAGCACCGTGCCTCCCACGAGCGTCGTCGTTCCCACCGCCGTGAGCGGATCTTTTTCCGCTTTCGGCTTCCCTGTTCGCCCGAAGAGCGCGATGAGCGCTGCCCCGACGATCAAAACCGCAACGACGGCGATGACCTTGGGGCTCGTTAAGAATTTCATCGAGAATTATATCCAGTGTATATGCCCTCCTGCGCGTGTCAACCCATCCGGGCGTGCGGCTCTGAATTCCCTATGCCCCGCCTTGGCGGGGGCGCCGAAGCATCAAGTCGCGCTCGGCTCAACTTGAACAGGTCTGCACACTGGGATTAGAATATCGGCATACTCGAAATGCACGATCCCCTCATTATCCGCAAAAGTCCCGTGGCGATCATTAAGAACCTGATCCTCGCGCAATTTCTCGCCACCGCCGCATACTTTCTTTTGGGATTGCTCGCCAACTACGGCGAGATCTATCAGCGCTTGAATTTTTCCTCCTTCGCCTCCTACGAAGTCACAAAATTCGCGAGCATTATGGTTATCGAACTTTTACTCACCGCCTATATTTTTGCACGCTGGTTTCTTGCCACCTACCAAATAAATCCGAATGCGATCATCGTTGAGCGCGGCGTGTTGTTCCGAAGGCGGAAGGTCTCACCGCTCGCGCATCCTATTTCCGCCTCCTGCAGATACAGCGCGTTCTCGCAGCTCTTTAAGTACGGCACGCTCGTCATTCGCGACAATGCGATGAAAAAGCCCATCGTGCTCTCCCATGTGCCGAGCCCGAAAACGTATCTTCGGCTCATTATAGAGCAGGAACGCGAGAATGCGCACGACGCCATACACGCCGATTCTCCGGACATACGCGAACTGCTTCGCTCGCGCGAGCGGAAGAATCTTGAATTCAAAACCACGTTTCGATGGGATGTGCAGGAAGCAAAAGTAAATAAAAATCTCGAAAAAACCGTGATGAAGACTATTGCGGCATTTATGAATTCGGAGGGAGGCCACCTGGTCATAGGCGTTGACGATGCGGGCGCGCTTGTCGGGCTCGCTTCGGATTATGCAACGCTCAAAAAACAGAACGCCGACGGATTCGAGAATCAATTTACGAATGTGTTCAAAGAAGTCGTCGGGCCAGAGCTTTATCGGTTTTTGAAACTCGATTTCCATACGATCGACCAAAAAGAAATATGCGCCGTCCGCGTGGCGCCGAGCACGACGCCCGCGTACATGAAGACCGGAAATGAGGAGGTGTTTTACATCAGAACCGGGAACTCAACCACACCGCTCCAAGTGAGCGAAGTGGCAAACTACGTTAGGAGCAGGTGGAGGAAGTATTAGTTTTATCCGCGGGAGCTGGAGGAATCGAACCTCCGATCGCGGTTTTGGAGACCGCCGTTATACCACTTAACTAAGCTCCCCTTTATTTTCCCGTAAGTCTTGCTTCCTTGTGTATCGTATACTTCCGACACCATGGGCAGAATTTTTTGAGCTCTATCTTCCGCTCCACTTTTTTCTTGTTCTTGCGCGTGTAGAAATTCACCCGCTTGCACACGGAGCATTTGAGCCGTATTAAGTTTTCGGAACGCTTTGTTTTTGCCATAAATTTTAATGATACTGATTTCCTTATAAACCGCAAACACGCGCATAAAATTCGTGAGCCGATGGGCGGGATCGAACCGCCGACCTTGCGCTTACCATGCGCATGCTCTGCCAACTGAGCTACATCGGCAACATACTAACTAATAGGTTACGCAGCTTCTTATTGTTGTATAAAACAGTGAGTATGCCGTATTGGCTCTTTTTTCGATACGTTCCGATCGAACCGGATATGGTAACGGTCGGCTTATAGAATTGCTGCTTCTTGATTTTAAGACTTTTCAACCAAAAGTCCATAGCTTCACGAACATCAATATCGGAGAAAATCTGAAGCCCGAAACGCATTTCCGATTTTCTAACTTGAAAAAACTTTTCCAAGAACTGAATGAATTTTCCGAGAAGTTGGGGATCGGTATTTCCAAGCCGCACAGAATATTTGTTTGCCTTTGTGCCTTCGCCCCAATAAAGTCCAATGCCAAGCCCAAAAAGTTTTGCCTCCCTCATGGTGCGGGGCGCCCGAAAGGCAAAAGGATCTCCATTTGGATGATATTTTAAATACGCCGCATCGCTCCAAGACCTCGTGATCACATTATGCTTTGTCATCCAATACGCTACTTTATGCAACGAGCAGTCCAGCGCACGGGAGATATCTGTCATAGATTTTCCTTCTTTCAGATATAAATTTACTAACGTTTCTTTGGGTATCACGTCACAATTATATCACGCTTGGTAAAGTACACCCATAGCAATATAGAGATCCACCCTACTTGACTGGAGCACAGCTTAGGGGCTCATAATTTAATGTACGAAACTGAGCCGAGGAGAGGAGTCGAACCTCCAACCTTCGCTTTATCCCGATGTTCTTAGAATTTTGCCGGTCGGAGCCACCCCCGGGATTTGAACCCGGAACCTACGGTTTACAAAACCGTTGCTCTGCCGTTGAGCTAGGGTGGCAAAATTTTAAGAACATCGAGGACTCTCGATATTGTAGCGAAATCTAAAATTCCGACAATATCTGAGCAAAAGCGCCGTCCTGCCGTTGCCCGCCCCGTGCAAAAACGAAGTTTTTGCTTTACGGGGGCTACTCCGGCGAGGAACGCGGATTACCTGACAGAGAAATCAATCCTATCTTATCGCAAAGCCCTTCACGATGGCAAATTTCTTGTGCCGCGCCTTTCTCTTATGAGACAATTTCCGTATACTTGAGGTGCACACACATGGAAAAATTCGTCCATCTCCATACGCATTCCCACTATTCGCTTTTGGACGGCCTTGCGAAAATCGACGAACTTGTCGCACGCACGAAAGCGCTCGGGATGAATGCGCTTGCCCTCACCGACCACGGCGTGCTCTACGGCGCGGTCGAATTCTATAAAAAGGCGGTGAAGGCAGGCGTGAAACCCATCTTGGGCGTTGAGGCATACATCGCGACGTCGGACAGAAAGAAAAAAGAGCCGGGCGAGCGTTATTATCACCTCATTCTTCTTGCGGAGAACAACGAAGGGTGGCGCAACCTGATCGAGCTGGTGACCAAAGCCCATCTTGAGGGCTTCTACTACAAGCCGCGCATGGACAAGGAACTCCTTCGCGCGCACCATACGGGCCTTATCGCGCTTTCGGGATGCCTGGGAGGAGAGATAAGCCGCGCGATACTCGCGAACCGGTACGACGACGCAGTCGCGATCGCCAAAGAATACGAAACTATTTTCGGGAAAGATAATTTTTTTCTTGAGATCGGCGATCACCCCCACATCCCCGAAACCATCACCGCCAGGAACGCGCTGGTACGCATCTCGAAAGAAACCGGCATTCCCCTCGCAGCGACGCAGGACATCCACTACGCACACCCGGAGGATTCCGAATATCACGACATCCTTCTTGCGGTGCAGACCGGAAACCGCCTCACGGACGACGATCGCCTTACGCTCAAGGCGGATGATTTCTCGGTCACCTCTCCCGAACAGATGATCGCAAAATTCAGGGACGTGCCCGAGGCGATCATCAGCACGGTGAAGATCGCGGAGCGGTGCACGGTGGCGCTCGATCTCCACACGATACATCTCCCCGACTTTCCGAAACCCAACAACGAACCGCCCGATGAATACCTTCGCGCGCTTGTCGGTACACTCATAGAATTCCGATATCCGGGAGCGGCGCGCACGAAGGAGGTGCATGAGCGCGTGGAGTACGAGCTCTCTATCATCAAGAAAACGGGCTTTGCCGATTACTTCCTTATCGTGCACGACCTCGTCGACTGGGCGAAGAAGCGCCGCATCGCCGTGGGTCCGGGGCGCGGGTCGGCGGCCGGGAGCATCGTCTCGTACATCTTGCACATCACCGACGTGGACCCGTTGAAATACAATCTCCTTTTCGAGCGATTTCTGAACCCCGACCGCATTCAGATGCCGGATATAGATATCGATTTCGCCGACACGCGCCGCGACGAAGTGCTCGCGTACGCGATCGAAAAATACGGCGCGGACCGCGTCGCGCAGATTATCACCTTCGGCACCATGGCGGCGCGGGCGGCAATTCGCGATGCCGGACGAGCGATGGGTTTGAGCTATGGATTTTGCGACAAAATCGCGAAGCTTATCCCTTTTAACCTCAAACTCGCCGATGCCATTAAAAAAGTTGGCGAGCTTAAGGAACTCAAGGAAAACGACGAGAACGCCGCGAAATTGCTTGAAGCGGCCATTCACCTTGAGGGAGTCGCGCGTCATGCGTCGGTGCACGCGTGCGGAACCGTGATCTCCAAGGAGCCGCTCACCCGCCACGTTCCCCTCCAGTTCGCCCCCCAAGGGCACGATACGGTCATCACCCAGCTTGAGATGCATTCAATCGAGGATCTTGGGCTCTTGAAAATAGACCTTTTGGGCCTCAAAAATCTCACCATCATTGAAGAGACCGTGCGCCTCGTGAAGGAGCTCTCGGGGAAAGATATCGTCATTTCAAGCCTCCCGCTCGACGATGAAAAAACGTTCGAGCTTTTGCGCCGCGGCGATACGACCGGGGTCTTCCAGCTCGAATCGTCAGGCATGAGGAGATATTTGAAGGAACTAAAGCCAACCGAGTTCGAGGACATCGTCGCGATGATCTCGCTCTACCGCCCCGGCACGCTCGATGCCGGCATGGTGCCGAAATACATCGCGCGGAAGCACGGGAAGGAGAGCGTAACGTATCTTTATCCGAAGCTCAAGCCGATTCTCGAGAAAACGTACGGCATCGCCGTGTATCAGGAACAGCTCATGGAAATCGCGCGGACGCTCGCGGGGTTCACGTTCTCTGAAGCGGACACGCTCCGGAAAGCGGTCGGAAAAAAGATCAAATCGCTCTTGAACGAACAATCCGAGAAGCTCATCGACGGCATGATACGGAACGGCATCACTCCCGCGAAGGCGAGGGAGATATGGGCGTGGTTCGAACCGTTCGCGCGCTACGGGTTCAACCGCAGCCACGCGGTCTGCTATGCCTTGATCGGCTACCACACCGCGTACCTTAAAGCGCACTACCCCGAAGAGTTCATGGCGAGTCTGCTCAATGCCGAATTAAACGATATCGAGCGCATCGCGTTTCTCGTGCACGAGGCGAAGCAGAATAGCGTCCCCGTGCTCCCGCCGGACGTGAACGCGAGCTTCGTGAAATTCACGCCCGACGGCAAGAAGATACGCTTCGGGCTTCTCGCAATCAAGAATGTGGGAGCGCAGATTACGAACGCGATTGTCGAAGAACGCGTGCGCGGCGGCCCATTTAAAGATTTCAACGACTTCCTGCTCCGCGTCCAACACAAAGATCTCAACAAAAAATCGCTCGAGAGCTTGATCAAATGCGGCGTCTTCGACTCACTCGGCGTGGAGCGCAACCAGGCGCTCGGAAGCCTCGACGACATCATCCGCGTGAACAGCATCGTGCGGCGGAATGCCGCGCAGAACACGAGCTCCCTTTTCGGGTCCTCAAACGGGCTCGGCGTAAATTTCAAATTCCAAACCGCAACTGCGGCAAGCGCACAAGAGAAACTCGCGTGGGAGAAAGAGCTGCTTGGGCTCTTTATCTCCGATCATCCCTTGAACCGGTTCATGCACAAGCTCAAGGAATTAAAGGTGCGTTCCATCACCGAGGCGCGCGCGATCAAGAACGAACGCCTTCAATTCCGCATCGGGGGGCTCGTCTCGCGGATACAGCGAATCCTTACGAAGAAAGGCGATCCGATGATGTTCGTAAAGATCGAGGATTTCTCGCCCCAGCCGCTCGAGGTCGTGGTCTTCAACAGCACGCTCAATAAAACGATGAGCACTTGGAAAGAGAATCAAGTGGTGCTGGTGCAGGGACGGATGTCGTGGAGAGACAACGAGCCCAAAATGATCTGCGAGAACGCAAAAGCGCTCGAGGAATCTTAATGTCTCCGCACGCTAGGATTCGCTATTCGCGACTTGCTATTTCGGCCGCAGGAGGGGAAAAAGCGTCGTCTCCCGCACGGGCTTATCCATAAGCACGGCAAAGAAACGTTCCGAGGCGCCGAATCCCGCCGCGGGGGGCATGCCATACTCCATCGCCGCAAGATATTCCTCGTCGAGCATCTGCGCTTCCTTGTCCCCCGCCTCGCGGAGCTTCATTTGCTCCTCGAACCGCGCGCGCTGGTCGAGCGGGTCGTTCAATTCCGAAAAACCTTTTCCGAGCTCGGTGCCGCACGCCATGATCTGCACGCGCTCAACTCGAGTAGGGTCGTTCGGAAGCCGTTTTGCCAAAGGTTCTATTTCCACCGGAGGGTTCACAAGAAACGTCGGCTGTATCAAATTCGGCCTCACGTTTTTCCTGTAGATGAGATCGATGAGCCGACCCTTGCCTAAGTTCCGCTCGGGCGTAAGGCCAAGCCCGCGCGCCTTTTCATATAATTCGTCCCGGGACGCCTTTGTAGGATCCAAACCGTTTGCGTCCCTGAACGCCTTCACATACTCCAGTTTTTTCCACTTCGCGCCCCAGTCAATCTTAGTCCCGCCGCACTCCGTCACCAGCCCTCCCGTCACCTTTTTAATGACAGCTTTATACATCTTCTCGAGCAGTTTCATGAGATCGCGGTAATCGTGGAACGCCCAGTAGAATTCGAGTTGCGTGTAGTCCTGAAGGTGCTCGCGGCTCACGCCTTCGTTCCTGAAAATTCTCCCGATCTCGAACACTTTTTCAAATCCGCCGACGAGTAGTTTCTTGAGCGGCAGCTCAAGCGAGATGCGGAGGTAAAAATCGGAATCAAGCGCGTTGTAGTGTGTCACGAACGGTTCCGCCTCCGCACCGCCGGGCACCGTCTCAAAGACCGGCGCCTCGATTTCCAGGAAACCTTCCTTTTTGAGGTATGCGCGGGCCGCGTCCCAAAATATTGCTTTCTTGCGGAAAAGGTTTTTTATTTCATCGTTCGCAAGGAGGTCTAGATACCTCTGTCTATACCTCGTTTCTGTTTCTTCCACGCCATACCACTCGGTCGGGATCGGGCGAATGCTTTTTGCCGCAATGTGAAACTCCTTCACCTCCACGCTCTCCTGCCCTTTTTGCGTCTTGAAAAGCGGGCCGCTCACTGAAACAAAATCACCGCGGTCGAGCACGTCTCTTAAAAACTCGAAATTCTTGAGGTTCTCTTTTTTGAAGACGCCCTGTATTTGCCCCGATTCGTCCTTTACGTCAATAAAAATAACTCCTCCCTGATCGCGAATGCTCATCACGCGCCCCGCAAGCGCAACGGGCTTTTGTGATCCGCTAAGCGCCGCAAATTTTTCGAGCGCCTTGCCCACCGAAAACGACCGCGCGACCCGCGCAGGAAACGGATCGATTTTTGCCTCACTAATTTTTTTGAGCTTCCCTAACCGCTCATTCCGCAAATCGTCGAGCATAATATGAATTTATTATAGCACGAAAAAATCAGCGCGGGTCGCGCGCTGACTCAATGTTGGCAAAGAAAAAAAGATGAGATAAAACAAGACGGCAAGGGAAGCATTCCTCCGTGAAATTTTATGCACAGATAGTATCGAATTTAATTACTTATCCCAAGTATTTTCCGCACGCCGGGGTCGAGATCGGTGGTGATAAGTTTTTCGAGTTCCCCCGGTTTTATCCATTTAATTTCCCCGACTTCGTGCGGTTCCTGCGGCTCCGCAACCGGCTTCGGAGATACGAGCGAGCAAAGGTGATACACGACAAGGACAAGAAAATTGGGATGCACGCGCATGGAAATTTCCCGTTCCTGCTTTATTTCGTAGCCGGTCTCCGCAAGCACCTCGCGTTTCACGCAGTCCGCGCGGCTTTCGTTTAATCGCTGTTTCCCGCCGGGAAACGCCCACGTAAGTTTGGTTCCGTCTCGGCCGTCTTCTTCTTTCACGCGCCGAATCATCAGTACCTCGCCCCTATTATTGAACACCACGCCGAGGTTAATGAATTTTTGGCTCTCCTTCGGTGCGTCTTCAGACATCACGCTGGATTGTAATACATCTCCGGCCATTTGTCGAAGGCGTACACAACCGGTTGTCGAAATCATCATCCTGTCCTCTATCCTCCATAGGCCTATTCGTACGAATAGGCCTATGGAGGAGCAAAACGAAAGTGTGTAGTCACATAGCACTTTAAAGCAACGTGAGGATAAATTTCGTCGGCTGTTTTTGGGAATTGTTTAAGCGATAAAATACCTGCAATGCGCGCTGATCTTTATGAACGATATCGGCGACACCCAGGACGCCTAAATGTTTCGAGGTTGACCGGAACGATAACCTAATCGCGCCCGCAATCTCCCCCACCGAGGCCTCTCGATTCTCTTTCAGATATTTAAGAATGGCCAATCTTCTCTCGTTGGCAAGCGCTTTTAAAACTCTTTCTAACCCCCCGCATGGCTTTCAGTATAAACCATTCGAGCTCCCTATTCCACTATTCGTACGAATAAGCCGATGGAGAAACAACGGCAAAAACTGGACCCGAATCACGCCTTCTTGAGCTTGATCGTGAACCTGCTCCCCTTCCCCTCTCCTTCCGACTGCGCGGCGATGGTCCCTCCGTGGGCTTCGATAATTTTCTTCGCAATGAAGAGGCCGAGGCCAGTGCCCAAAATTTTTGCCTTCACTTTTTCGTCGCGCACAAATTCCTCGAAAAGATGCGTAAGCAACTCGGGACTCACGCCCCGGCCGGAATCCACAACCGAGACCGTAAGCCACTCCCCTTTCTCCGAGAGGAATACCTTTACGTAGCCGCTTTCGGTATATTTGATGGCATTGTCCGTCATGTTTTGAATCACCTGCTTCAACTTCTGCCGATCGGCATTCACAAGAGCGTCCGAGCGCGATTCAAAAGTAAACTCAAGCTTTTTCTCGTTTGCAAGCGGCTCGAGGCCAGACACCACGTCTTTCACGAGATCGGCAAGCTTCACCTTCTCGAACACATACTCCATTCTTCCCTCCTCCACGCGCCGCATGTCAAGCAGGGTATTGATAAGCGCGATAAGGTCATCGCTCGAACGCCTTATCTTCACCAACGTCTCGCGAACTTTGTCGCTTATCGGCCCGTAAATGCCCTCAAGAAGAATTTGCGCGAACCCCTTGATTGCCGCAAGCGGCGATTTCACCTGATGCGACGCAAGCGAAAGCAATTGCGTCTTCGCGCGGCTCAAGTCCTCGAGCTTCACGTTGGCTACCTTCAATTGCTCATTCAGCCGCGCCAGCTCCTCGCGCTGTTCAACTTCGCGAAGCACGCTTTTGATGAGGAGGATGCCGAAAGAGAGCACGAGAAGAAAAACGCCAAATCGAAACACTAACTCTGTAGGGCTTTTTGAAAGTAGAACCTCGAAAAGCGTGACGACGGCTAAAATAAATGCGATACCCTCGGTCGCAATGACTTTGACGTTCAGTAGATGATATCGCGTAATCGCATAAGCAGTAAGCGCTACGAACGGAAACGTGAAGACGGCACCGAGAGGAATAAATCTCAACTTGTGAAAAAATAGCGGTAAAACCAAGTTAAATGCTATAAGCAACGAAAAAGTCACTAAGATCCCAATGAGAATAAGCCGGAATTGAACCTTTTCGATTCCTTTTGCTTGAATAAATTTTTTGAACAAAACAAAAATGCCACCAAAAACAAGGTAAGCTGCAACGAGAGCGAACAAAAACATTCCTGGACCCCTGTCTGGGTCACTAACCTCACCAACAGGAGCTATCCTAACTATCTTAGAAAAAACAAGTGGTGTAAGAGTGACGACTGATGTCAAAATTACAATCGGGATCAAAACAAATCTATAACCACGGAAGAAATTTATATTCTCGTTTGGAAAAATAAGTAGCAGTCTAAATAAAGTAAAAGCATACCAAACTGAAATAAACAAATGTAATCTAAGATTCCATAGGGCGGCTCCCGGAGTAGTAAATCGTGAGTTTAAGTAATTAGAAATACCCCAAACAATAGCCACCATTGCAAAGGCAAGAAAAGCTTTATTCGTAGCGCTACGCCGATTACTAAAAAAAACAACAAAGCCCAAAATGCCAACTCCAGCAATTGCAATCCCAACTGATAGTAAATCAAGATTGACAAGTGGAATCATGTTTTTTGTTGAAGATCAATAATCTCTGGGGGGAGTTTCAGAGACTGTGCTGTTGGTGGATCCGCATAGCCAAGTCGAAACATAATAGGGATTGTTTCTCTTTCTAATTTAAAAATCTGGCGCACTTTCTCATAAGACTCTTTAATCAACTCAACTTGTCTTGAGGTAAACGGTTCAAAATTCCCCGCAAAAATTCTCTGCATGAAAAATAATATGCCTGTCATCGGTTGAAAACTTAACCCTAACTTCGTTGCAGTAAGCCAAACTCGTTCCATTATTCTTCCGGCCGTTACGAAGTCACTATTTTTATTCCCGCGAACCGCCACGATACCGACCGCCGCAGACGAGTCATACACCTTACCATTTTGTTTCCAAACTGCTTTTGAAGCTCCAACTCTATTTAAAACTTTTAAGATCGGCCAATGCCTAAACAACCTAAACGTAGCCCGTGCAGGCGGCGGCAGTTCAAGCGTTTTAATATCAAACCCTAGTTTCTTTTGCTGATTCTCTTCGTCAGTCCAGTTGATATGACTGAATAAAAAATCATGTATTGATTTATTCTCAAGAGCAAGTCGTTCGTTCATGCTCCCCACAAGAGATAAAACTTTAATATCCTCTCTTTTCCCCGTAAGCAACACGTTTCCTCCGACAATGTCGCCAGCGGAATGTAAAAGGGCGTGACACACTTCCTGTGCAAGCGGCGTTTTTTTGTACGGCTTGCGATTCGTTGCACGCTTGATGATATATTGGTAGAGTGGTTCGTCCTTAGGTTTTGATTCACTGAAGACGACAGTCGCCACAATGTCAGCGTCATTCCTGTCTGGAAACACTTCTATATGCCCCGGATAGCCGAGGGCAGCGGCAGCGATTGAAATGTTCTCAAGAAGCGCTCCATGGGCAACATATGACCCTCTCTGTCGAAAATTGTAAGGCGATTGATCTCGTCCCGGAATGTTAAAGACATAGATCGTGTGCGCACGGACCCTGAATTTCCACGGCTGGCAATTTTCACCCGACGGCGCTTGCGCGCCGGCTTCGAGGATTTTTTGGATCACTTCGCGAGGAACAATCGTCATCAATTACATTATAGCAGACCAGAGACAATAAGAGGAAGAAAGATTTGACAAATCCACATAAAGCAGGATATTTTAATTAGCTATTCACAACTTAAAAAGGAAGGAGGTTTCGAATGCAAGCGATTGTGCTCGCCGGCGGCAAAGGCGAACGTCTGTGGCCATTGACTGCCACGCTCCCCAAGGCAATGATACCGATCCTCGGCAAACCGATCCTCTCCTACCATCTCAACTGGCTCCGCGGGGAGGGGGTGACCGATGCGGTGGTGGCGTGTGGAGACAAGTCAGAAACGATCATCGAGTACTGCCGGGAGAATCCCGTTCGTAATCTCCGCATTCGGTTTCTGATAGAACACGAACTCTTGGGACGAGGCGGCGCGACGCGAAAAGCCGCAGAACTTCTCCCGCTCCCCAACGAACCCTCAATCGTCTCTCAAGGCGACACCGTAAGCGATATGCCGCTACGAGAGGCGATGGAATCGCATCGTTCCTCCCTGGCAATACTCACCTTGATGCTCGTGCCGTACCGATCGCGCTTCGGAGTTGTCGAGATCGGAAACGATAACTTCGTCACGCGCTTCCGTGAGAAACCGCGGCTACCATACTGGGCGAATGCAGGTACCTTCATCGCCTCGCCGGAATTTTTCGCGTATCTCCCAACGAAAGGAGACGAGGATTCCACTATTGAACTCCTTGCTCGCGAACACCGGGTGATAAGTTTTCGCACTTCCCACTACTGGCGTTCGATCGATCTGCAAAAAGACATCAGCGAAGCCGAGGCAGACCTTCGTCTCCCTTCGCTTCCTCACGAAGAATCTTACGATCCATCACGCCCCGCCTAACACGGGGCTTATTTTTTCCCCACAAGCGCGAGGAGAAGCGCAAGCATACTGCCAGCTACTTTGATTTCATTCTTGAGCATTTTTTTTATTACCGTGTCCCTTCTCACAAGAAAAACGTCGATCGCTTCGGTTTCGTCCATTTTCGCTTTGGCTACTTGCGTTACGCCTTTCGCAAAAAAGATGTAGAGCCCGTTTCCTTTTTCTTTAGTAGGGTTTGAATAAAAAAAACCAAGTTGCTTCCATGTTCCGGCACCGTATCCAGTTTCCTCCGTCAATTCCCGCTTCGCTGCATGAAGCGGCGTTTCATACTTATCAATATATCCCGCGGGAACTTCGAGAAGAATCTTCCCGGCGCCATGCTTATATTGCCGAACCAGCGGGATCTTACCATCTTTCGTGAGCGCCACAACCAAGACAATATCGGGAAACACCCCAAGAAAATAATCGTTGATTATTTTGCCAGGTGCGATCTTTACTCTATCTCGCCGGACCCTGTACCAGCGGCGGTCAAAAACCGTTTTTGAGCCGAGCAATTTCCAGCTATGAATAGATTTTTTCTCCATGGTGATTAGTCTAGCGTTGCATCGCGCGCCATGCAAATCCACCTATTAACGCGGCATCGCCGCCAAGTTTTCCCATAGCGAGCTGCGGCGGAGGCGTGACCAACACCATCGTGCGAAGCTTCCTCCGCAGTGCCGGCAAAAACTTTTCGAATCTCGCCGCGACCGGCCCTACCAAGACGACAATCTCGGGAGCCCAGAAAACGGCGACGTTGGCGAGGGCTTGCGCGAACCGACGCACCGATCTCTTAAAGTAATCTTCCGAAAGTGTTTCCGGTTCGCGTCCGGTCAAAATCTTGAAGGCGCTGCCCGATATGAAGCTCTCGAACGATCCCGGGGCTTTCCCGGGGAACAACGACTTTGTGAGTTCTAAAATTTGATGGCCAGGCTCGAAATTGAATTTCCCTCGGATAATTTCTTTATTTTTTATTAAAGCTCCACCTGCCCCTGTTGCAATACTCACCATCGCGACGCATGTAAAACCTCTCCCTGCCCCATGCACCGCTTCGCCGAGTGCCGCCAGCTCGACATCGTTGAAGAGACTTGCTTTAATTTTATGCGCGCGAAAATCGCGGACAATATCCCGCTTGGCGTAATCTTTGAGATTCAGTGGGTGAAGGAGTTTTCCGCTCGATACGTCGAATGGCGAAGCAATACCTACAATAAGATGACTGATCTTTTCCCTCCTAAAAAACTCGACAATAGCTTGAATCTCGTTTCCATAAATTTTCAGTGTTGGAAATTGAAACTTTTTGAAATCCGTCGCACTCCTGAAATGCCAACCAATTCTTGTATTACTCGCTCCGATATCAACAACGGCATATTTTGTGGTGTTCATAAAAGTTTTTCGAAAATAATGATTTGGCAATTCATTTAACTCTTTGTAAACGTCGAAATCCGCATAGTAAATAATACCAGAAAGACTTGATTTGAAAAAATCGCTAGAAAATGTAAAATGGAATTCTGCGCAATGATTGAGCATGAGAAAACAAGAATCAGTAAAAAGGTAGATATGCTTTGCATCCTTGGACGTGGGATTGAAAAGGTAGAGGAACAATGGATACCCACACAATACATCGCCCGTCGTTCAAAAAACAATGAACATCTTGGTATCCGTGCCAAGGAAATATCTGCAAACGATGATGATCCTCGAATCTTTATCGCTGGCGGAGAATGCAACGTCTTCGCGGCATCTGTACTTTTTAAGAGGTGGCAAGAAAAAGGAAGGGTGCCTCAAATCGTAACATTCGCTGCAGGGCGTCCTCCATATCTCTCGAAAGAATCTGATTCCACTCTTAGCGAGGGGAAAATTTTGAAAGAGTATTTTCTTGCCAGAGTAGATCTGGGAGAAACAAAAATTGTAGAACAATCACACAATCAGAACAGTTGGGACGATATCGTCGAAACGCTAGAATTAGCGCGAGTAAAAAAATTAGCGACGGTATGCGCCATTACAGTTCTTGTTCATATTCCTAGATGTCGAGAAATCCTTAGGCAGGCTCTCCAGAAAAACCCCCAGTTTCGCTCGGTCGAAATGTATTTTTGTGCGTCTGAATTTGTACTTCTTGACCACTCGCCCAATTTCGCTTTTTTGTGGGATGCTATGATTTCTAAGGCTTTCGTGCGAACTGCTGACTATGAAAGACGAGCAATTAGAACATTAAAAGAGAGCGCCTGAAACAGAATTCCTTCGCGGGGAATCACCACCTTTATTATATATAGACCGAAGAAGGCCGCCGTAACACAACGTTAGTTATTCCATCCCAATTAATTTTAAGTATTTTTTTCTTTCGTTTCCCCGCGATTTTGCCGACGAATCATAGTCCGGCTCGAAGATTGCATCGAGATTCACGTCTAGTTTTCCATACACTATAACCCAAATATTTTTCGGAATGCGTGCGCGGACTTAAGCCTGCTCTTTTTTTGCGAACGCGAGTTATAATTCGGCACCAACTTCTCATCCAGGGAAATCAGCGCACGATTTGACTCAAGCGGCTGCTTGTTGAGAATCTTCCGGACGCAATACGCCACCGCCGAACCGTTTAAGACTGCCGCACCGCCGAGCTGGGGCCACGACACAATGGTTTTCCCTATTTGCGGCATTGATTCCTGCACCCGCCGCGTCACGGTCTCCGGACCGATATGCCTCACAATGAGCTTCCCGATACCCATTTTGTCCAAATCAAGCAATTTTTTATATGCAACAGGTCCCATGCGGCCGTGAAAGAATTTTGTCCTTGGGTTGAGGTCATATCTTTCAATATCCACGACGCCGTTATCGCCGTTATCAGCAGCCATCACGATTGGCACTCTATACCGCCGCGCATATTCACGGATGAGATATTTCATTGCGATGTTATCCAGCTCATCTACCATAATGTTCAGTTTCGGCGGACCTGCAAAAAATCTTTTGATGTTTTTTTCTGTCAATCCATCCGAAAACAACTCAATCCTTGCGTATGGATTAATCTCGTACATCTGGCGCGCGGTCATCTCGGCCTTGCCTAATCCCAAATTTTGAACACCCGCACGGACTCGGTTGGTATTCGACAGCGCCAGTCGGTCAAAGTCGGCAAGGCGCATGTGTTTTCCCCCTCCCTGTAGTGCAATCGTCAAAGCAACGCTGTTACCCACGCTCAATCCTCCAATTCCGATTACTGCGTTGTAGAACTTCTCTTGCTCGGCGGCATTAATCAAATTTCTGTTGCGAGCCGTTCTAACCGATTGAAAATCATGGTCTTCCAAAATGTGCACCGCCGAAGAAAGCCAGGGGTAGTAGACCCACCGGCCATACTCCCACAATGGGCGGTTTCTCGCTAGGTTACTGAAAAACTCTGCAAATTTATCAGTAAAAACAGGATTAAAAACCAACTCCGGATTCTTGACCGCAAAAAGCTCGTGGAGCTGCTCCTTGTAATCGTCTATAACGTGTTGAATTTTGTCTGTCGAGAGCAACTTCTCAAAAACCCTCCTCTCTTTTGATCTCCTAAGATTAAAAATAACCGGCTTTGAAGTATCGGCATTCGCTGCCTTTTTTTTAAGAGATGAATGCAATATTTTTTCCGAACGACCAATCATGCCTATTTCTTTACCCACTTTTGCTTGATGCCGCGGCTGAAATGCAGCGGGTGCTCATAGGGCCAAAAAACGATTTTTGGCACCACTCCTTTTATCTTTCCGCTGTGGATCGCATGATATTCTGAGTTTCGCCGAAGCAGCGTGGCGACCACGAGATCCCTCGCGTTCTGCTCCAACTTCTTTAGGTCACGCGTTTTGACTTTCGGTTTGAGTTCAATGTTGATCTCCAAGTACTCAGTATAACTCCTGTCGCTTTTGATGCGAAGCGTGAACTTAGTGGTCACAAATTTCTCCAAAGAGTCGTGTTGTAATGCCTCGCGGATTTCCTCGGGATAGATATTCGCGCCCGATAGCACAACAGAGAAATCGCTTCGCTCATAGACGTAGACAAACGGTAGTTTATAGATAACACGAGCCACCCCGACCTTCTCCCCTTCTTTCTCTAGTTTCACCCCATGCCTCTCCAGCATCTCCTTCACATCTGCAAAATTGAACGCGCCGCCGTGATCGCCAATCGAGTAGCGCACGAGCGGCAATGCGTTGTTGCCCGTAAGGATAATCTCCCCCTCCACTGCCTCAAAAGAGATGAAAAGCGGGTTGTACTGTGCAAGCGTAGGCGTCTTGTCGATACGACCGAAGACATCATTAAAAAATTTGACATTGCGCATCGCGAGCCGGCGAATAAGAATTGAAATGGGCGTCTCCCACGCCATCGCGCCTATGTCCGCGGTGCCGTAGATGTTTAACGTATCAAGATAGAGGTTTTTGACCCCAGCTTTCTTTGTGATATGTTCACGAAACTTCTCCGTATAGGCCTCCGCCGCGGAGAACAAGCGTACGTTAAGCTTCCTAAAGTTGATCCCTTTCGCCGTCGCTTCATCAAGAATATCCTTCAAAAAAGGGGGGTATGCGACAATGATGGTCTCTTTATACTGTGGCGCGAGCCGCGTGAGGACGTTCATTATCTCTGGCTTGTTAATCCCCGGCGTAACAATTGAAGCGCGGTAATTGGCACGCCTCGTTGCCATTTCAAAAGCTTGATATGTAATGAGCCCACCAATCCAAATCCCCATGCCAAAGCAGATCATTATGAGAACAGGACCTCCGCTCTCGTAGGAACTGTTCCGCAGAAACATCTCTGCCATCACGGAATACTCCCAGTCCAATTGTTCACCGCGAGGAAAGTAGAAAGGGTCGCCGGTCGAACCAGAGGTTGAAGTCCACACAAGCGGCTTTTTCAAAGTGCCGTCCCAACAAAGTTTTTCAAGCGGATACTTGCGCAAATAATTTTTCTTGCTGACCGGCGGAACAAATTGGAAGTCTTTGAATGTTTTAATTTTCGAAGGGTTGATCTTATGTTTCCGCAAAAAATCCTTGTACGCCGGCACGCGGCGCGCCGCCGCATGGAAAAGCCGGAGTGGCCGCCGTTCGCGTTCGCGCGACCAAAAACCGTCCTTCTTTGTTTTGATAAAACGAAGGATTTGTTCTGCCGAATGGATCGTGTCCAGAGAGTTCACTGCGCCCTAAGTATAGCAAAAATCATGCAGAGGCACTACTTTTTTCTACGCTTTCCGTTCTTAAAAATCCGCTCGGCAAGGCGATCCGCAACGTCGCTTGTTGGCTTATTAAGTTTCTCCGAAAGCATAATAATTTTCTTGGCGGTTTTTCGTATATCTTTAACCTTCTTGCGTACGCGCCGGCTGCTGTAACCGCGCTTATCAAGCTCGCTTACCACATTGATAAGACCGCCTGCGTTTGCCAAATAATCCGGAATATAGAGAATCCCCCATCCATGGAGACGCTCGCCGTCTTTCTCAGAGCTCAGTTGGTTGTTCGCACCGCCGCAGATAACCTGGCACCGAAGCTGGGGAATTGTTTTCTTGTTAAAATCCCCTCCGAGCGCGCACGGGGCATAGACATCAACGCGCTGGCGATGGATTTCCTTTGCTTCAACGATTTTAATCCTCGGAAACCTCCTCTTTGCCGACCGAACGCGGTCCGGGTCGATATCGGCGCCAATGAGCGTCCCGCCGCGCCGGTAGAGAAGCTCACAAAGCGCGCCCCCGACTTTGCCGAGTCCCTTAACCGCGAAGGTGCGGCCGGTAATATCGGCATTGCCGAAAACGACCTCAAGACCTGCCTGCAGTGCAAAAAACACTCCGAGCGCCGCCCACGGGCTCGGATCGCCGGCAAACTTTTCGCGCCCGATAATAAAGTGCGACTGGCGCGCAAGTACGCTGATATCATCCGGGGTTATTCCAACGTCTTCGCCCGTGTAGAAACTTCCCTCAAGCAAGTTGACTCGCTTTGCGTATGCAGCAAGAATTTTTCGCCGCCGCGGGTGGTGAGAGTTCGCAATAATCACACCCTTGCCGCCGCCATAGGGAACCCGCGCCAAGGCGCACTTATAAGTCATCGCCCGCGAAAGACGGAGTACGTCGCGGAAAGCTTCTTCCTCCGAGTCATAAGCCCAGTAGCGCGTGCCGCCGGTGGCCGGGCCTAAATTTGTGTTGTGAATCGCAATAAAGCTCTTAAGGCCGCTTTTCCTGTCAGCGGTAAAAGCAACCAGTTCGTGGTTGTCGAACTCCGGAAGCCTTGATGCATCCAAAAGAATCTTCTTCATTCAGATAGTGTCCGCATGGCGTATTCAACCATCACCTTTAGTATAGCAGATTAAAGAAACGTCAATAATTTGAGGCCCGGATAGGAACCTGATATAATTTGCCCTTGCCATGACTCCCGACGAAAAGAAAAACAGGTTCTCGCTTGTTGCAATCCGGGAACTCATCCGAAATTCAAGGCGCGTCTTTCTTATCATCTGGAAGGAGCGGCGCGGGCTTGTTCTTGCGGTTCTCTCTGTCACGTTCCTCATCTCCGCGGCGCCGTTCCTCGTGTCCGGTTCACGCGGTTTTTTAATCAATGAACTCGTGCAAAGCGCTCAAGGATCAGTCTCGTCCACGCTTCTTCTTTCAATCGCTCTTTTCGCCGGCGCGCTCGTCATTACGCCGCTCTTCCGAATCTTTGAAGGTTATATGGGAAAGCTTTTCTCGTTCTTTTTGGACGAGAAATTCGAGATGCTCATCATTAAGAAAAAAGGAGATATTGACGTTTCCGTCCACGAAGATCCGCGCCACAACGACCTTTTTAATCGGGTCCAGGAAAACGGCGTGTGGCGGATTACGAACTTTACAGACCGGCAATTTTTCATCGTCCAAAACGCCGCCGAAACGGTGATTGCGGCGGTCATACTTCTTTTCGCCAACTGGTGGGTGTTTCTCGTGATTATGATCGCCGCGATCCCGGAACTCGTGACCGAGGTCCGCTACGGCCGGCAGGTGTGGTCAATTCACACGGGGAGAGCGGAGATACGCCGCAGGTATCACGACCTTCGCTGGCGATTCGACCGTCTCCCCTCTCTCGTAGAGTTAAAGCTCTCGCAAAATTTGCGGCACTTCACTTCCATCATCCGCGATCTCTTCAAAAGTTTTCAGGACGAAGAGAAAAAGGCAGAGCGAAAGAGGCTTGCGTGGGAATCGGCGACATTTTTGTTTTTGCAAGGGGCGATCATTTTTGCGAGCGTGTGGTTCATCTTCGAGGTTATGCGCGGGAAACTCCAAATCGGGACGTTCACCTTTTTTCTGGCTTCCGTCCTCGATTTTCGCCAATCTCTTTCGGCGCTCTTCAGAAACCTTGGCCGGCAGCATCAGGATAATCTTTTTGTAACCGACGTATTCAAACTTCTCGATCTCTCGCCCGCGCTCGAGAAGCCAACCTCGGGAATTTCGCTTGATCCGCACCGCACGCCGGAGATCGTTTTTGAGAGGGTACACTTTCGGTACCCCGGCACAAAGGAATACGTGCTCAAGAATTTCTCGCTCCGCATCGCGCCCGGAGAAAAACTTGCGCTCGTGGGCTCAAACGGCGCCGGCAAAACCACGCTCGTGAAACTCCTTTGTCGATTCTACGATCCGGACAAAGGAAGGATCTTAATCAACGGCAACGACATCAAAACGGTTGACCTCGAAAGCTGGTATCGCGAGCTCGGCGTGCTCTTTCAAGATTACGACAATTACCATTTCCTCGTGAGGGAATCCATCGCAATCGGGCGAAGCGGCGCAATGAGCTCGCTTGAAAAGGTAAAAGGCGCCGCAAAAGCGAGCGAGGCAGACACCTTTATCGAGGAATGGGAAAAAGCATATGAACAAATGCTCGGGAAGCAATTTACCGGCGGTATTGAGCCCTCCATCGGGCAATGGCAGAAACTCGCGCTCGCGCGAACCTTTTACCGCGATCCCCAGGTGCTCATTCTCGACGAGCCAACTTCCTCCATTGACGCGGAAGCGGAAGCAAAAATCTTCGATCGCTTGGAACAGCTCCCGAAAGATCGCACCGTGATCCTTATCTCGCACCGCTTTTCAACCGTGCGCCACGCGAACCGCATTTGCGTGATTAAAGACGGCCGCCTTGCAGAACTCGGCACGCATGCGGCACTTCTTAAGCGCGGGGGTACATACGCGCGCCTCTTCAAACTTCAGGCGCGGGGATACCGGTAGAACTTTGGCTTACCTCAAATTCAAGTTGTTCAAAAACTTACCCGTGCTGTCGCCGAAGTTTGATGCCTTTGAAAATAATAATACCTAAACTGACAGCGAGATAGAGGCCACTCACGAACCACGTGGTGATTTCTTTGTCGAACATGCCCGGGAAGAATCCGCCGCCGTCAGAGGGTGCAAATATAATAAGAGCAACTGCTATCGGGAGATAGATTTTGGCGAATTTTTGCCAGGTGATGAAAATACTTTCGCCCACTAAAAGAAGAGCCAGAAAAATAACAATAATAGGTATCGAGCCAATCAATAAAGGTTCACCAATATTTTCCATAATAGGATCTAGACAACCAATGGTAGGCGGATTGGTTATAGAGCCTAGATCTCCATAGTGATAAATGTATTCGGAACGACAAAGCGAAAATGCGATCGGATTAATAAGAACATAACCAACTAATAACCCAATAAATGATAGAACTAACGGAGTTATAATGGCTCGCTTTTTATTCATTTTTTAATTATACCAAAGTCAATTTTATTTGAGTAATGATCTGTATCAGCGCTTTGGCATCTTGGGTTGATATCCTTTGTTTTGTCTCATCCGCATCATCATCTCCCTCTTCGGTATTGTTGAGATCGTCACCCTTTAATCGCTTCTGATTCCTCTTTATTTCCTTCTCAAGACGTTTGATTACTTTGTCGAACCGCATCGAAGCCTTTTCCGCTTTTCCGTCCCGTAGTTCTATACCAGCTTTTTCCGTATCTTTCATAAGTTTCTCAATAAATTTATGGTTGGCATCGAGAGAGTTTAAGACACGCACAAGTATCTCAAGTGAAATTTCTGCGTTTGCTCCTTCCATTGGATTCAACGCAAAATCAGTAATTCCGTCACCCTCGACATCTATTTCGAGTGCACTTGCCGTATCCGGCGTCTGAAGAGACATCACCGCCTTTGTCGTCGAAGCGACGGGGATATTGATATATGAAATAGTTTCGACTTCTTGATCATCAAGAACTTCCTGTATCTCAAGCGTGAACGTTCCCAGAGCTTCTCCGTGAAGCTCCAGTAAATATCTGTCTTGTGTGTCTAAACTCGCATACTTTCCCTCGCCAAATAAATCAATAGAGCTATTTGGAATTTGTTCTTCGACAAGCTGTAAGTCAGATTTAGGATCCGGATTTTCAATCAAGCCGGTATGGTTTCCGAGGCTGTCGTAAATATCAATCAAAACTGGCGAGTGGACGCCGATACGCAAATTGTGCGCACCACCTGGTTTCGTAACGGTAATGTGTTGGGGTAGATTATTGAGGTCGACGCTGTTCTGTACAATATTTTGTATAAGTTCCTGAAGAGATTCTACTTCCATAATATCGCCGTGCGCCCTGTTTCTCTTGAATTGACCGATCTCATTGTGCTTTTGCAAGTTAACATAAAACACCTGTTCCTCCATCCCCGTCGCGCTCGGGATCACCACCGTGCCGTCGCCATCAGAGGTAAACCGCGGTCCATGATCAAGATTTTCTAAGCTGTGAAATAGACAGATGTCGCATAGATCGTATTCGATGCCGCGAACGGTATCCTTTCCCCAACCGGCAATTTGCACCACCTCAATGCTTGGCGGCGGCACCCATGCATCAAGCAGATCGTGGACGACACTCGACGACACAAGCAAGCTTGGTTTCAAGACGTTTGGAACACGGAAGCTATTCGGCGGCGGTTCCGTGCGACTCCCAGCATCTCCTGCAAGGAACATGCGAAAATCGCCAGCGGTGGTAATAGTTGTCCCCGCGCGCGCCGCGAGCTCCGGAATCCTGCGCACCTCATCGTCAAATTCAACGACCGGGTCGAGCACGCGATTGAAGTATTCCTCTGACGGCAGAAGGTTGTAGGCGCTCGCCATGTTCTCGCCAAGTTCACGCGCGGTTGACTTGCTCAAGAAAATGCCGAGCTTCTTTGGGATTTCCTGATCGTCCCCGTGGAGAAGCCCTGCGATCGCCGCGGGCGTGCCGAGCTGGGGCGAGGCAACCATAATCATGCGGTCAATGAGACGATCTTCCCCTAGGTCGCGCAATCTGTTCACGAGCACCTTCGCGAGCAGGCCGCCGTTGCTGTGCGTCACGAGCGTCACCTTGCCCGTAGCAGAAGAAGATGCGAGCGCCTCAATTTCAGCAATAAGGTTTTGTGTTCCGCTTTGAAGCTGAATACCATTGTTTACGATATTTTCAAGCGGCATCCTCCAGTCATAGGGGAACGGTTTCCACGCGTTGATCACGCCATCGCTCACCATCGTGTCCATGGATGTAATGAAGTTTTTGTAAATATTGAATCCCACGAGGGGCTTTGGGCGGACTATGTTCGATTCATCAATGATGTCGCGCGCGTAGATAGCGGGGTCGAGGGGTTCCCCCTCGTCGTCAAGGAAAAGTTTTTGCACATCACCATTTCGGTTCGGTTCCCACAGCTGATTTTCAAAGATTTGCTGCTTATACAGCCGGCTCCCCATAAGTCCGGGCAGGAACGCCACGTTCGAAAATCTTTTCTTGGTTTCAAAGAAATACTTGGTCGAGTCATTGAGCGTGTACTGTCGCGCGAGAACGGCAACGGTGACGTAATCGTCGGGCAGAAAGCCGCGCCGCATCACAGATTCAACGTCTCGGCGCTCGAGCAAACACAACAAGATAAACCGGTTGCAGCTGGTGAGAAGCCCGTTGAATGGAGTCCAAAGGTGAAATTGCCGTACCGGGAAATCGTAATGCCGGCCCCGCTCGACCTGGAAGTGGTGGGTCAGGACATCCGCATGAAAGAGATTATTGTTTCCTCCCTCCTCGAAAATTGCGGAAATGTCCTTGTGAGGATCTGGCTCAAAGCGCGAAACAGAAGGAAGATCGGAGATGGCGCCATTCAAACCTACGTGCAAAAAAATCTCTTTGTTTGGCCCCACCCAGTCGAAACCAAAGGTTAAATGTTCATTCGCGTCAAATCCCCATTTCACGTTCGTGTAGGGAATGACGGGGAGGGGGTTCGCGGGCACCTGATAGAAATATTGTTCAAGATCGCTCATGCCAAGGAACGACGGCCTGGGAAAGGGGCGGGGAAGACTGGGGCTTACCATGAGCTGCACCGTGATAAAATCGACCGCGGCAAAGGAAAGTTTTTCCGGCGGCAACCCGGGGTTGATGTATGCCTTAATCAATCTTGGCAGCGCGCTGTTGAGATCGGGGTTATTGGGAAAACAAGGCCCCGTAAACCCGGAGGCAAAGGCACGTATCCCAAATTGGCCATAGTTGTCGTCGCCAAACGCGCTCCGCGGGTTGTAGAAATCACCGTTCAGCAATTCAGGAACGATTGCCCCCGTCGTCGTTGCGACCGGATTATACCGATTAAACCAGACAAGAATAGTGTCTAAAGAGCAAAGATCGGCAGGATTCGGGATACCCACCCAATGAAAGGAGAGGTAATCCCCGCCCTCGTCCTGGCCGAAGAAGACATTTTGGATATAGGGGTTTGCGGCGTGGGCGGAGGGTACGCGCGGCGAGAAAAAGAGAATGGCGACAATTCCCAAAACAAGGCATAGTGCCGACCGAGTGTTCAGAAATCCCATATGCGTACTCAAAGAGTAGCAAGGACGCAATTATACTTCAAATTCCCCGGCGGCACCTTGAGGGTTGCTCCGGCTCGAAGAGTAAGCCGGTGGTACACTAATGTCGATGGGGCTTATAGTTACTTTCCTCTTATTCAGCACGGTTGCCGCTCTGGTTTTGAGAAATGCCTACATCGGCATCACCTCGGCGCCCTACGCGGGCACCCCCAAACGCGTCATCCGAAAAGCGCTTGAACTCGCAAACCTCAAACCGGGCGAGAAATTTTATGATCTCGGATGCGGAGACGGACGCGCGGTGATCATCGCGGCAAAGGAATTCGGCGCGCATGCGACCGGCTACGAGCTTTCGTGGCAGTGGTACCTCATTTCAAAACTCAAGCTCTTATTCTCCGGCGCACGGAACGCGGAAATTCAGCTCAAGAATCTCCACGCAGCGGACCTCCGCGATGCGGATGTGATATTCGTATGGCTTACGCCGAAGGCGTATCCAAAACTGGAGCGGAAATTCAAAAACGAACTCAAAAGGGGGGCGCGTGTGGTCGCGTACTCGTCGCCGCTTCCTTTTTGGAATCCACGCCTCGTTGTCCCCTTCTCCGACACCTCTCGGCTGTTTCTTTACATAAAATAATGGATCTTCATGGTAGTTGACGGGCTGCACGCCAAGTGGTAATCTCAAAATAGAGTGATAATGGCTTGAAAACTTAAAAAGCTCGATTTCCTGAGGAGGGTTCCGAAATGAGCTGTCTGCGTACCCCGCTTACTGCCGTACTGTTCGTCCTCGCGACGATCGCGTGCACGTCCGCGAAGGAGATCGCGGTACCCGTCGCGAAGAACTCCAAGGAGTTCAATGATCGCATCGAGATGGCCATCGCGATGCTGCCGCTCACGCCCGAGGAAAACAAGCTCGTGCGCGAGAAGCTCGCGCGGACGCCGATCCCTGCGTCTGTGGGCTATGTCGTGCGTGTTTTCGCGGACGACGGGCGAACTTTCGCAGGAGACACGTGCACCAGGCATGTGGCTACTGCCGACAAGGTTGACGCGTACTACACTTCAGTCTGGAACGCCGCCGCGTATGCCATCGCGTCCCCGATTTCGCAGGGCAAGGCGATCACCGATGACCGCCTCAGCGAATGGCGCCGAGGAGTCGGCACTCCGTGGCTTGATTGCTCGGGCCTCGCGCTCGAACACTTCGGGTCCGTCATCAAAGACCCGAATTTCGATCCGATGGTCAAATCCTTGTGCAACGAGTTCATACTGCGCAAGGCGCTCACGAATCTCTGGATCACCGAGTCATGGGATGACCCGCTCCCGCCGCAGAGCGCGTGCGCGATGCACTGCGCTCCGAACACCGGGAAGGTAGTTCTCGCCTTGTTCGACGAGAGCCCGGAATCCCGCAGCTTCGACTACGGGTTGAACTGCCGGCTCGATTGCCCACAGACCGTCGCGGCATCCACGCCGCAGAAGCAGTAAACGTCTTCATTAGAAAGGAGGCCCCACATGAGGAAACTGTGCGTCGCAGTACTCGCCGTGTCGCTGCTGTTCCTGCTCACGGGTCCGTCGATCGGAGCGCCCGCAAAGGCCGCCGGAACGTACGTTCCACCAAAGGGCGCGACCGTCATGAGCGAGAAGGGCGTGTTCGTCGAGGTGCCCGGCAGTAATGGGTACTGCGTGAACCTCGTGGTTGACACCCCGTCCGGACCTCAGGTCCTCTCGCTCATGGACAGATTCTCGCGGGCGCGCAATCTGCCCGTCTGGATGTTGAGGAGTAACCTTCGCTCCCAGCTCACGTTCCTCGCGATGCAGATCGCCGATCCGGCGACAAGGCAATACGCTACCACTGCGGCGCAGAACGTGATCTTCACGGGCGAACCCCTTCCCGACGACGGACGGCTCTACACGCTCGCGAGCTGCGAGACAATAGACTGCGACCCCACGGTATGCCCTGGGCTGATCTGCAGCTCGGCCTGCTCGAACTGCCTCAAGGCTTTACCGAGAGGAGGGGGAGGCACCGGCGGCGGGCCCAACGGCCCCCCCGTCATGAAGGAAGAACCCTAAGCCCAACGAAGTACGACGGGCTTACCGCACCGCAACACAACACCCCACCGGGTCTTTACGACCGGTGGGCTTTTTTTACTTCAGCGCCGATTCAAGAATATCTTCTCCGCAAGCCGGTCCGCACCAGGCGTTGGGGTTTAGGGCCGTTTCTCCGCGGGTGTTGCGGGCCCCTTGCGCGCAAGCAACGCGTTCACTTTCTCAACGACGTGATTCAAATCGTCGGTTTTCTCAAGAAAATCGTCCATTCCAAGCTCCTTCGCAATGGTCGCCTTGTCTCCCGCGACCGCGGGCCACGGTTCCTTGAGGTTTGTGAGGAATGCAACCTTGAGCATTTTTGTCTTCGGGTTTTGCTTTATCTCGAGCGCAACGTCCGTGCCGGTCTCGTTCGGCATATGAATGTCCATGAGTACGAGGTCGGGAAGGAGTTCTCCCGCTTTCGCGACCGCTTCTTTGCCATTCCTCGCTACCGCCACTTCAAAACCCGCCGCCTTGAGTTTTGCCGAGAATATCTCCTGAAAATTTTTTTCGTCGTCAACGACAAGAATGAGCGGTTTTTCCCTCATGGCACGAGCGAGAGGAAATGCTGAATGTAGCTTGCGGTCGCATTAATATCTTCGCCTTTTTTTAAATATCCGATCGCGCCCACTTCGCGCGACAAGCGCCGGTTGATATCCTGCACCTCCGCGCGCGGGTCGCCCAATGCCGTAAGAAATAGCACCGGAATATTCTCGGTCGCCGCATTTTCTTTGAGCTTGATCAGGACCTCGACCCCGTTCATCTCGGGCATGTCCACGTCCATAAGAATAAGGTCGGGCTTCAAATCGCGCGCTTTTTTAATGCTTTCCTTTCCCCCCGATGCGACTTCAACTATATACCCTATCGCAGAAAGCTTCGCAGAAAAAATCTCCCGAAAATTCGGGTCGTCGTCCACAATTAAAATAAGCGGTGGATTTGCCATTGCCTATATGATACTATACCTCACACGAAGGGTCATATTCAACCATGGATAAAGTCATTCTTGAAATCAGAGCGAGGGCAAGCTTCGCTCCAGATGAATTGAATGGATAAAATCATTATAGAAATTCGAGCTGGGGCGGGCGGCGACGAAGCCGCTATTTTTGCCGGCGATCTCGCGCGAATGTACACGAGATATGCGGCGCGGCGAGGATGGAAATTTTCCGTCATCGACACGAACCACACGTCACTCAACGGTTTTAAGTCTTTTGTCGCCGAGGTGCAGGGCGAGGGAACGGAGCGCGCGCTTCTGCACGAGTCGGGCGTGCACCGCGTGCAAAGGATACCCAAAACGGAAAAATCCGGCCGCGTGCATACCTCAACGGCGTCGGTCGCGGTGATTCCCGAAGTCGAAGCAAAGGAAGTGGCGGTGAATGCGGGCGACCTTGAAGTCACGTTCTCCCGCGCGGGCGGCCCCGGCGGGCAGAACGTGAACAAGGTGGAGACCGCCGTGCGGATTCTCCACAGGCCCACGGGCATCGTCGTCTCATCGCGAGCCGAGCGTTCACAGCACGCCAACCGCGAGAAAGCAATGGATGTTTTGCGCGCGAAACTGCATGAACTCCAACGCCATGCAAGCAGCCAAAACACCGCCGCCACAAGGCGGGAACAGATCGGCACCGGCGACCGTTCAGAAAAAATACGAACCTACAACTTTCCCGAAGACAGGATCACCGACCACCGCCTCGGAAAAAAATTCCACAATATCGAAAAAGTTTTAGACGGCGATCTTGACCAAATGATAATCGCATTTTCGAAAATTCAGCCGAAAACCTCCTAAGCCCGAAGCCGTTTCTCGACTTCGGCAAGTTCATCCGAGATCCCGTCAATTAATTCATATTGCTTCGCCTCATCCGCGGTGACCCAAGCGTATTCGGTCAAATCTTTTGAAAGTTTCACTTCTCCGCCCTTATAGTTCGCCCAATATGAAAGCGTGACCACGGGATACCCGTCCGGCCGCACAAATACGAGATCGCAGAGATACTGCGGCCTTTCGATCTCGAGACCCACTTCCTCTTTCACCTCTTTTCGGAGGACCCAATCCACCACGTTGTACCACTGGGGGTCGTCACTCCGCTCCTCCTTAGAAACCTCTCGGTTTCTAACACCGCTTCGCGGTTTTCCTACACGGGAGGAACCTTGTACTTTCCTCCCGACCCCTCCTTCGCCGTAATCGTCGTGATGACGATTACGGAATCCGCGCGGCAGGTGGTTATATTCGTGCATCACCAATTTCCCGCCTGGCACTGACCAATAATTCGGAAACGCCTTTTCGTGAGGCGCCCGTTTCGCAATCAAAAACTTTGGTTTACCCTGAGCGTTCGTCGAAGGGCCGTCCTTTACGATAATCGCGGTTGCCACCACAAAGTGAAGACGGGGATCACGTTCCATCGGCATCGCTCAAAACATCACGTCTTCTTCGGCGCGCTTGTAACTGTGAATCTCGTTTCCCACAAACCAATGCGCAAGTTCGTTCGCTGATTCCTCCGGCGATTCCGACGCGTGGACAAGGTTGCGCACCGCACGCTTGTCGGCATTTGCAAGCGCAGGAGAATCCACCGAATAATCGCCGCGGATCGTTCCCATGTCCGCGAGATTCGGAAGCGTATTGCCGCAGATCTTCCGCACCATGTCAATCGCGTGAATACCCTCAATCACTATCTTGACCACCGGCCCCGACGTCATATACTCGAGTATCCATTCTCTCACCATTGTCCCAATTTCAAAGGCGTCGGAAGTGCCGAGGGCTTCGCGGGGGTCAATGCCGTATTTTTCATACGTACCGAGGGTCTTCTGGCCAAGGCGCGCGATCCACTCCTTTGACTTCGGATAGTGGATGTCCATTTCTTCACGCGTCGCTTTGATCATGGTGAGCGCCACCACCTTTAATCCCCGCCGTTCAATGCGATTCACGATCTCGCCCGTAAGACCGCGTTTCACCGCGTCGGGCTTTACGATAACGACTGTCTTTTCTTCCTTTGGATGAATTTTAGCCATGCTTCTTTTTCGCTTTTTTTATTTCCAATCCAAGCTCGTCGAGCTGCCCCTTCGACACCTCGGAAGGCGCGTCCATGACGGACGTTCCTCCGCCGGAGGTCATCGGGAATGCCACGACCTCGCGGAGCGATTCTTCTCCTGTGAGAATCATTATAATGCGGTCGAGGCCGAGTGCAATGCCGCCGTGGGGCGGGGCGCCGTACCGGAACGCCTCGAGCATGTGGCCGAATTGTTTTTGAATGTCGGCTTTTTTGTGGCCAATGACCTCAAACACCTTCTCGAGCACCTCGGGCTTGCTCACGCGGATGCCTCCCCCGCCGATCTCGTAGCCGTTGCACACTAAATCGTACTGAAGCGAAACGAGTTTTTCCAAATCCTTTCCTTTGAGTAGCTTTTCCTCATCCTCGGGCTTGGGCGCGGTAAAAGGATTATGGGAATACGTAAGCGCGCCGGTTTTCTCGTCGCGGACGAACACGGGGAAATCTTTGACCCACGCAAGCCCGACAACGTCTTTGTCTTTCTGTTCCCGGGGGTCAAATTTGTCCGCGCCATAGGTTTTGAGCGCTTCTTCGTAGCTTATCTTAGGGAGCGGCTTTTTGAGAATCCGTTTCCCAAAGCGCTCGAAGATCGAGATTACGAGTTCCTCTACGGCCTCCATCACATCCTCTTGTTCCACAAAACTCATCTCAATATCAATCTGCGTGTGCTCGAATCCCCTGTCCGCGCGGAGGTCCTCGTCGCGGAGCGCGCGCGCGATCTGGAAATATCGTTCAAACCCCGCGCACATCAAGAGCTGTTTGTACTGCTGGGGCGACTGCGGGAGCGCATAAAATTTCCCCGGCTCTAGCCGCGACGGCACGATAAAATCCCGCGACCCCTCGGGAGTGGATTTGGTGAGAAGCGGCGTCTCGATCTCGATAAATCCCCGCTCGCTCAAGTGTGCGCGCACGAATTGCGTGACGCGGTGGCGGAGTTCAATGTTGTGTTTAAGACGCTTCCGGCGCAGATCGAGGTAGCGATATTTGAGCCGCGATTCTTCGTTCACATCATATCCATCGCCCGTGACCGGAATGGGAAGCTCACCCGCCTTGCCCAAAATTTCGAGCGAACTTGCCTGTAATTCATATTCTCCCGTGGGAATCTTGTCATTTACCATCGCAGGCGGCCGTTTCTTTACCACTCCGCGCGCGCGGATCACATATTCGAGACGAAGGTCGGACGCCCCGCTTATGTTCGGCGAAAACACCACCTGCATCACGCCGCTCCTGTCGCGGAGATCTATAAAAATGATTTTCCCGTGGTCGCGACGCGCATCCACCCACCCCGCAAGTTCGACAGTATCGCCTTCTTTATGCACCGCGTCCCGCGCAAGCACTCTTCCTGATCGCATATGCTATACTTTGAAGTATACGTGAATGCTTGAGTTTTCTCAAATGGTGTACCAGCTCGTCGTCGCGCTTTTCTTGGGCGCGCTCATGGGGCTCGAACGCGAGATAATCGGAAAAGAAGCGGGAGTCCGAACCAACATGCTCGTTGCGGGCGGCGCGGCGATCTTTACGATGATCGCGCTTGCGCTCCCCGTTCAACTTGGAGAACTATACGGCAACACCGCGGACATCGCCGCGCGGAACAGCGGATTCCTCACTATTATTGCAAACATCGTGGTCGGCATCGGATTTTTGGGCGCGGGCATCATCATCAAGACCCAGGAGCGCGTGCACGGACTCACGACCGCCGCAACCGTCTGGGCAACCGCCTCGATCGGCGTCCTCGCAGGCATGGGGCAGATCTCGTTCGCATTTGTCTCCACAATTCTCCTCGCCGGACTGCTGTACCTGCTTCGCGATTTTGACATCGCAAAAATTAAAGATCGCGAGCGATAAGAAACCTCCGCGGTTTCGCCGCCCATTCGCTCCCCGCGTATGCCACTCCCACTCGGGGAGTTTTTTTTATTTTCGCGCGCGAAATGCGCACGCCTCGATCTTCTATTATCCAGAGTCCCGTGCGGCGCGAGGCAGGCAATCCATTTAAGCGCTTATTGATGTGGAGTCTCTTGGCAAGTCGTCCGGGTCCAGAGATATGTTCGAGGTTCGAAACAAATGAAGCCGCCCGCCTTCGGCGAGGCTCGCCGTTCCTTTTTATTTTAACAACACTTCTGATAAGAACGGCGGCGGGATATCCGCGCTCGCGCGTCACGATGTTGAGCATCCAGTGCATGCCGTAGGTGAAATACACGTACCAATGCCCCGGCGGCCCGAACATGGGCGCGTTCCGTTTTGTCTTGCCGCGCGAGGCGTGCGAGGCGCGGTCGCGGAAACCATCATATGCCTCGACTTCAGTGATCATATACGCTTGCGTTTTGGAGCGGAAGCGACGCACGAGAAATTTGCCAAGGAGATCTTTGGCAACCACACGCGTCGAACGTTTAAAAAATTGTCGCGGAAGAATTTTCGACATCGCAAGCATCATACCATAGCGCCATATGATTATTTGACGGTCAGCATATGATGTGATAATTTACGGCTAGCACAAGGACTGTACCTTTTACTCAAAGAGGAGGGTGCGAATGCATCAAGTGCCAGCGGAACGAAGCATTGAGCTTGTGGGCGAAATCAATGCCGACGCCGTGAAGGGCATCACGGCGAGGTTGCGGGAGCTCGTCGAGAAGGATCGGGAGGGCTGGATCAATTTTTTTATCAGTTCCCCCGGCGGAGACGGCAACCTGGGATTTGCGATCTGCGATCTTGTCCAATTCTTGAAGCCGAAGCTGCAGACCATCGCACTCGGTAGAGCCGATTCGACTGGAGTTGTAGTTTTCCTTGCGGGAGAATGCAGGGTGGTCGGCCCCTCGACCACCATGTTTCTCCACGATGTGGGGATCGAGCTCAAAAAGGAAGCGAGATTCACCTTTCTTCAACTCAAAACGCAAGTCCAAAAATCCGAAGCAACCCGGCGTCGGTACTGCGATATCATCGCCGAGCGGACTGGCGGGAAGGTGAGCGCCGAGCGGGCACTGGAACTCATGCAAGCCGAAACGACCCTCGACGCGGAGGCGGCGGTTGAACTCGGATTCGCCCACGAGATTCTCCGATGAAGTACCTGTGGCCGAACGTGATCGGCCACTTTTTTTTCGAAACCAAAGCCCCGCTTTGCAGCGGGGCTGGTGGCAACTCATAAGCGGGATTCTGTTCCGCCGGTTGGCGGATGACGATAATTTATCTGGGCCCTTGATTGCTCGTGGGCTCGAGCGGCACTCTCCGACCTGAGGTCGGAGCACGGCCTTGCACCCGGTAAGGATTTAGCCGTTTCATCTCCGCGTTGTTATCCCTATCGCGGAGCTGGACCATCTACGTTGGGATTGGGGTCCCTCCGACGCTTTCGGGTCGGAGCGTTTCTGCTCGCACCTCTACGCTTACGCGCGGCAGCCGTTAGCTGCTACCTTTGTCCCGCCAATGGCGGAACAGGTGTCCCGACTTTCCTCACCTTATTTTTCAATAAAGCGTAATCGCCCGAATTGCCAAGCGTAATTATATCTCAATTAAATTCCCAAAGTCAAGATCGGCTAATTCGCGCGAATTAGCCGATAGAAAATGGTAACTTTACTTACGCGGCGCCGGTTTTTTCTTTTTCCTTATTTTCTTATTCGCGCGAATAAGAAAATAAGGAAACGCTAACCGTTAGCTATCAGTTTCGATCATCCAAGGCCTGATTCAACAATTTGTCCGCTATCTTATTTTGCTCCCGCGGGACGTGCTTAAAATCTATCTTCTTAAAATCTAATCGCAGATTCCACACCTCCAAAAAAAGCGGCTGTAAGTCGGGG
>JACQKW010000015.1 GCA_016204385.1 Candidatus Liptonbacteria bacterium
GCGATGAAAAACGCTTCGGACAACGCGGCGGATCTTTCGCAAGAGCTTACGGTCGATTACAACAAATCGCGCCAGGCCGCAATCACGAGAGAACTTGCCGAAATCACTGCGGGAACGGAAGCACTAGCATGAAAGCGGGAATCATCGTACAAATCATCGGACCAGTCGTGGATGTAGAATTTCCGGAGAACGAAAAGCTTCCGCCGATTTATGCCGCGCTCACAATTAAAGAAAAGGATCGAAAAATTCACCTTGAGGTGGTGAAGCATCTCGAGCCGGGCAAGGTACGCGCGATTGCCTTGGAATCAACCGACGGTTTAAAGCGTGGCGAGGCGGTGCACGATACAGGGAAAACTCTTGAAGTGCCGGTGGGACCGGAGACGCTCGGAAATCTCTTCGATGTGACCGGTAAACCTTTGAATAAAACCAGCGCGCAGTTTAAGAAATACTCCCCCATTCATCGGCCTTCGCCGCCCTTAACCGAACAATCCACCAAGACCGAAGTCTTTGAGACCGGCATCAAAGTTATTGATTTGATCGCGCCTTTCATCAAAGGCGGCAAAGTCGGACTATTTGGCGGCGCCGGCGTGGGAAAAACCGTGCTCCTTATGGAACTCATCAGAAACGTTGCCGAAGAATCAGGCGGAGTCTCGGTCTTCGCCGGTGTGGGCGAGAGAACCCGCGAAGGAAACGATCTTTACCGCGAGATGACGGAATCTGGCGTCATTAAGAAGACGGCGCTTGTCTTTGGACAGATGAACGAGGTGCCGGGCGCCCGCGCCCGGGTGGCACTCTCGGCCTTGACCATGGCGGAGTATTTCCGCGACGAAGAGCGGAAAAACGTCCTTCTCTTTATTGATAATATCTTCCGCTTCTCGCAGGCGGGCTCCGAAGTCTCAACGCTCTTGGGTCGGATGCCTTCTGCGGTGGGCTACCAGCCGACCCTGGCCTCGGAGATGGCCGAGCTCCAGGAGCGGATTACCTCAACGAATAAGGGCTCGATCACGTCCGTGCAAGCGATCTATGTTCCGGCCGACGACATCACAGACCCCGCGCCCGCCACGACCTTCAGCCACCTGGACTCCACCATTGTGCTCTCCCGCGCCTTGACCGAAATCGGAATCTATCCGGCGGTGGACCCCCTCGCCTCAAACTCGAGCGCGCTCGACCCCAAGGTGGTCGGCCGCGAGCACTACGACGTCGCACGCGAAGTGCAGAAAACCCTCCAGCGGTATAAAGAACTTCAGGATATTATCGCGATTTTGGGCATCGAGGAGCTTTCTGAAACCGACCGCAAGGCCGTGAACCGCGCCCGGAAAATCCAGCGCTTCCTCTCACAGCCCTTCTTCGTCGCGGAGACCTTCACCGCACGCTCCGGCAAGTACGTGAAGCGCGAAGACACCATCCGCGGCTTCAAGGAAATCTTGGAAGGGAAACACGACGAGGTGCCGGAGGAGAATTTTTATCTCAAAGGAAATATAGAGGAAATCAAAGAATAGTTATCAACTAATGACTAATGAGTACTAATATACGAATCGAAATTCATTAGTATATTCGTATCAATTCGCCATTGGTTGATAAACACATTATGAAACTTGCCATCTACTCTTTGAAAAAAATCCTTTTTCAAGGCAAGGCGGAATCCGTAAACTGCAAAACCGCGCTCGGTGAAATTACGGTGCTCGACCACCACCGGCCGCTTGTCACAAAACTCGCGCCCGGGGTCATAAAAATCATTGACAAAGAGAAAAAAGACCATTATATTCCAGTCAGCTCCGGGTTTCTTGAGATGAACTCGGGAAACCAGGCAAAACTCATTGTGGACGAACCAGTATAGCCGACTTCAGGGAGGGACGCCGAATGTCAGGGTGGACTGAAGGAGAATATTCGCTCGTCCGGGAAGCGCGTGATTCGGAGCGGGGATTTCTTGAGGACCTTGATCAGTCATGCTTTAGGCAACGCGCGCCGATCATCCTCGTATGCTGTTCCGACTGGAAAAGACGGCACGATATTATTCAACACACCGCGGCTCTCCGAGGATACCGGCCTGACGAAGACCCGGAAACCCACGCCTTGAATTGGCATGGCGGGGTGATTCGCCTCGCACCGAACTCCCCTACAAATCTCATTCCGAAGACAGATGAGATGTTTCTCCAAGAAGTGGTGAACGCCCTTCGGTGGACGAAGTTCCGGGATCTCGTGATGTACGCCCATTGGCCCTGCAAGCAGGCGACCGTTGCCGGTCTCACAGTGGAAGAGGTGTGGCAAGCATCCATGAGCGGCCGGGATCGAGTCGTCGAGCGTATGAGCGGATCCGTGACCGCTCGCACGTTCTTCCATGCTGACTACGAGAACCTCCAAGCGGGCAAGAGAAGCTACTATCTCCACCCTCGCCGATGCGTAAGCTGGCTTACTCAGGCGAGGGATGACACGTCTCATCCGCGATAATTGTCAAACCGGTTCCGCAAGGAACCGGTTTTTTTCTTGGAAAATTATCGAGTGACTGGTACAATTCCCGGTAATATGACTCACCGGTGCACCACACTGCTTCTCCATTGCATTGACTTCCGCTTCGGAAAGGCAATCGAGAAATTTCTCGAGAAAAATCGCCTTTCCGGCAGCTGCGACATCGTAGCCGCAGCGGGCGCGGCAAAGAACTTGGCCGCGCCTCAAAAGAAAACTGACAAGGAATTTATTTTGCGCCAAATTGAAATCTCCAAGAAACTTCACGAGATTAAAAAAGTGATTTTGATGAACCACGCCGACTGCGGCGCCTACGGCGGCCGGAAGGCGTTTCAATCGGATAAAGAAGAGTTCGAACGTCACGCGGGGGACATGCGCGAAGCAAAAGCGATTCTCATGGCGCATCATCCGAGCATTATGGTGGAAACAGTCTTCGCGAAAATAAGCCATTCCGGAGGCATACGCTTTGAGGAAACGAAGTAGCGTCCGGCTTTTGACAGAGGCGAAGAACAATTCTATAGTCAGGTCAGTGCGCCGGATTATTGGCGACTCACAACTACATATGGGGAGATAGGAACATGACAGCGCAAAGCGAAGGTTCGGGTTCCGAAGATCCGGCGCCACAGCCAGAGGTTCATGCCTGCATCATCTGCTGTCCAGAAAACCAGCGAGCACTCTACGAATACGTCGAGAAAAATGGGCCTGCCGACGCGATTGTGAAGATGTTCGGCGGAGCGAAGCTTTTCATCAGTAAGAACGACGCCGATCTCGAGTACGCGAAGAAACAGCTCCGGACAGCGATAAAGTGGCAGGGAGTGAGCGTGGTTGTCCTCATGCTTCACGACAACTGCGTATTCCGAGATGTGCGCGGTAACCCTCCAGATGCTCGCGAGGAACTGAGGCGGGCAGCCGGGGTCGTAACATTCGCTTTCTCGAGGATTACAGTAAAGAAGGTCCTCGCAAACGAAGAGACTTTTCACAAGATCGAGTAGTATCCCCGCGCTTCATTCGCCGCGCGGGGACGGAAATCATACCTTGAGTCCACGAAGCAGCGTGGACTCTTTACTTTATTGCGAACCCAGAAACACGCCATTATACTGTGATAATAAAATGAACATTCTTGCCATCGAAACCTCGTGTGACGAAACATCGCTCGCGCTTGTCGAGGCACGCGGCGGCCTGCGAAACCCGAAGTTTCGGGTATATAAGAACCTCATCTCGTCGCAGATTCCGGTGCACCGCCCGTTCGGCGGCGTGGTGCCGAACTTGGCGAAACGTGAGCACATCAAAAATTTGCCTGTGCTCGCACGGCAAATTTTTGGCAAATGGCCTATCGCAAATGGCAAAAAGAACGGTCGCTATAAGCCACATCTTATCGCCGTAACCGTGGGACCGGGGCTTGAACCCGCGCTCTGGGCGGGAATTGAATTTGCAAAAAAACTCCATACAGAACTGCAAGCTATAAGCCATACGCCGATTGCCCTATTGGGCGCGAACCACCTCGAAGGCCATTTGTACAGTTTTCTTTTTTCGTCCAACCTCCGACATCTCACATCTAACCTCTTTCCTGCCATCGCGCTCATCGTAAGCGGCGGACACACCATACTCCTCGCACTCAAAAACCTCACGACGTGGAAAAAGCTCGGCGAGACGCGGGACGATGCCGCGGGCGAGGCCTTCGATAAGGTCGCGCGGCTATTGGGACTTCCCTATCCCGGCGGACCGGAAATACAAAAAATTTCGCGGCGTGGAAAACCAAATATTCCTTTTCCCCGCCCGATGGCACACCAAAAAAATTACGACTTCAGCTTTTCAGGGCTTAAAACCTCGGTGCTTTACTACCTAAGGGATAATGCGAATGTTACGAATCGCAAGACGAATGCTGCGAAAAAATTAATGGCGGATGTGGCCGCATCGTTTCAGGAGGCCGTGATTGACGTGCTCGCCGCGAAAACCATGCGCGCGGTAAAAGAATTTGGCGCAAAATCCGTGTTACTCTCGGGCGGCGTCGCGGCAAACAAAGCGCTCCGCGCGGCCTTAAGCCGCGAGGCGAAAAAATCCAGTGCCAGGTTCCTGGTGCCCGATTACCTGTTTAACACCGACAACGCCGCCATGATCGCGGTCGCGGCGTATATTAACTATCTGAAGGGTAAAAAGTACAAGTTAGTAGCCCGGGGCGACATGAACATATAATTGCAACTATTCTCCAATTCGCGCGAATTGGAGAATAGAAACTTGCCTCTTGCCCCATGATCTTGAATTTCATCGAAAGACTCTACGGGGCGGGGAGATATGAATAATTGAAAATCTTACTACTGCACATCTACCGTAGTGCAAAACCGCGGCAAGGGCGTTGCATGGAGGCCGCACATTGCTGATTCCTTCCAGCTCGAACATACAGAATCTTTCTGACAAGCCTTCACAAAGCACTTTCCACTCACACACGGAAACGCTCCACATTCTGAATTGTCAGAACAGGAACTACCTATATATTTTTCACACTCAGAAATCACGCTTGTTTTAGGGTAACCTGCCGATGAACCGTAATAATCTATTGCTTGATCCACAATCCGCTCACAATAGGTACGTGAAATACCTTGTATCGGAAATAGTTTCAAACTTGTTAAAATGGCATCAAGGGTCTGCCTCGAGTACTCCTCCGGATTGTCGCCGCGCCCGGAAACGGGAACAAGGTTTAGCTCAAAGCCTTTTTCCGGAAATGTGTAGGTTGTCCCTGCGCACACCTCATAGCATACGTATGATTGTCTAATCACTTGTACACCGGCAATAGTCACTATTTCTGGTGAAGCAATGCGATTGCGTCCTTGTCTTAATTGACGATCTTTTGCGTCTTCAAGAACATCCTCAAGGGTTTTGGAATTGATCGCTTCAATAAAAACTCCACCAGACGCTCCCCTCCACTCGGGATGTTCCGAGATATCGACAATGCTCGGAAAATCAAAGTGTTCTGTTGTCCACTCGCGGGGATATTTAAACTCAAACCCATACTCCTCGTTGCGGTAGGTCTTCCAAGAAGATGTATCGAGAGATTCAAAGTCAATCGCGTCGTCGCCGTAGGGAATACCAGAGGTAGAATTCGCGCACACCCACATACCATCTTTACAAGCTTGAGTAGTGTTTGGAGCACAAAGCACAGGAAAATTTTTTGGTCCGCACTCCTCAATTGAGGAACCACCCTGAGGAGGCCGATTGATCTGCGTCAAAATCGCCGCGCCGCCCACGACCACAATTGCGAGGAGCACGAGGAGACCGATGTGCGCGAAACCGATTTTTTTCTTCATGCTTTTTCCAAAAATTCGTCGTAGTTGACTTCTGCCAAATCTAAAACGCCGCGAAGCGTACCCAGCGCGAGTTCGCGATGGAGCGGAACAACGATAATGCGTACGCCTCCTCCAGCCATCTTTTTCAATTTCACATGGCTTCCCCGTTGCGACACGACCCTAAACTCAAACTCGCGAACCAAAACCTTGACCACTTCCTTCCCGGAAAAAGTCCTGGCCATTCCATAAGCGGTTTATCCTTTCGCCTCGATAGTAGTCACGAGCGGCGCTTCCCGCGAAATTAATTTCTTCATCCGAGGTTCGCCCGCAAGATATAGCTCAACGGCTTCCTTCAAATTTTGACGCGCTTCCTCGATGGTTCTTCCTTGGCTTACCACACCAAACTCAATCGCACGCGCCACAAACCACTTCCCTTCTTTATTGATGCTGGCGGTAAATTTGTAACTCATACCGTTCAATATATCAGAAAAATACGGCGCGTCAAACAGCTTCAAATTCGACGAAAACCGCGCTAAAATGAATCCTATGCCGGAATCGCTTGAGTCCCGCTACGACCATAAAGCAACCGAAGAAAAGATATACCGCCTCTGGGAGAAATCGGGATACTTCAATCCGGATAATCTCCCTTTTGTACGTCATACGTCATCAGTCAAAAGTCATGATGCAAAAGCTAAAAGTTTTTGCATCATCATGCCTCCTCCGAACGCGAACGGGGCGCTCCACATCGGGCACGCCGTGGGCGTAACGCTCCAGGACATCATGGTCCGATTCAACCGAATGCGCGGAAAGAAAACGCTTTGGCTCCCCGGCGCAGACCATGCGGGATTTGAGACACAGGTTGTCTTCGATAAAAAACTTGATAAAGAAGGGAGAAACCGTTTTGTGATGGACCGCGAGGAACTCTGGAAGGAAATCTGGGATTTTACGCAAAAAAATAAGGAGATTATGTACGGACAGCTCAAGAAACTCGGCGCCTCCTGCGACTGGTCGAGAGAAAAATTCACGCTTGACCCGGACATCGTAAAAACCGTCTATGACACATTTGAAAAACTCTATGAGGACGGCCTCGTCTACCGCGATCTTCGCGTCATAAACTGGTGCCCGAAGCACAGAACCGCGCTCTCTGATTTGGAAGTAAAATACGTCGAGCGCGAAGATCCGCTTTACTACATCAAATATGGGCCGCTTACGCTTGCGACCGTCCGTCCCGAGACGAAATTCGGTGACACCGCGCTTGCAGTGAACCCCAAGGACAAACGCTATACACGCTATGTGGGAAAAGAGATAGAAGCTAAGGGGGTCTTGGGAACGCTAAAATTTAAAGTGGTTGCGGATGAGGCAGTAGATCCGAAGTTCGGTACTGGAGTCGTCAAAGTCACGCCTGCGCATGACCCCGCGGACTTCGAGATCTGGCAACGCCATAAGAACGAGATCCCGGGGCCGAAAATCGTGATTGACGAAAGCGGCCGTCTCACGGGCGACGTGGGCGAATTTAAGGGATTAAAAGTCGCCGAGGCGCGCGAAAAAGTGGCGGCAAAGATGAAAGAAATCGGGATATTGGAGAAAATAGACGAGCACTACACGCACCAAGTGGCAACATGCTACAAGTGCGGGAACATCCTCGAACCCCTGCCGAAACCCCAGTGGTTCATTCGGATGACGGCAAAACCGCAACCGAAAACATCCAATATCCAACATCTAACGTCCAACAAATCCCTGCGAGATATGGCAGTGGAAGCGGTACGCAAGGGGAAGATTAAATTTATCCCCAAAAGAATCGAGAAAGTATATTTCCACTGGCTCAAAAACATCCGCGACTGGAACATCTCGCGGCAGATCGTCTGGGGCATACGGATTCCCGCGTACTTCTGTCTCGGCTGCGGCGAGCCGAAAATAAATCCCGAAGTGAAAGCACGCTGGTTCTTAGTGCGGCATGGAGAGACAGACTGGAATAAAGAAGGCCGCCTCATCGGCAACTCCGATATTCCCTTAAACGACATGGGGCGCTCACAGGCACGGGCAACTGCTAAGAAATTAAAACTTCACAATATCGATCTCATCATAAGCTCCCCGCTCGCTCGGTGCCGCGAAACTGCGGAGATCATTCGCGACGTGACCGGCGCCGAACTGATTTTTGAGGATCGCCTTATTGAGCGCAACCACGGAAAAACCGAGGGTATGTTAAGAAAAGATGCCGAAAAGGAATTTGGAAATCTTTATACGTATGAACCCCGCATACCGGGCAGCGAAGGATACCGCGACGTTGAACTGCGCGCATGGGAGGCGTTCACTCATCACAAAAATGACCATCATCACAAAAACGTCGTGTTCGTGACTCACGGGGGCGTAGTTCGGACGCTTCTCAAAAAATTAAGAAATTGGGAGGTCGAACGCATGTTCCAAAACCCTTCGGTCAAGAACAGCGAGGTTTTCGAATTCGACGTACTCAAAAAACAGTGCACGAAATGCGGCGGCGATCTTTTCGAGCAGGACCCCGATGTCTTCGACACGTGGTTTTCTTCAGCGCAGTGGCCATTCGCCACGCTCATGATTTCGCGTGGCTCAAAATCAAAAATCAAAAGTCAAAAGTTAAAATCTGACTTTGAGGAATTTTATCCAACCGACGTGATGGAAACCGGCTACGATATCCTCTTTTTCTGGGTGGCGCGGATGGTGATGATGGGACTCTACCGGACGGGCAAAATCCCTTTTAAAACCGTGTATTTGAACGGCCTTGTACGCGACAAGGATCGCGAGAAGATGTCAAAATCGAAGGGAAACGTGATTGATCCCTTGGGCGTGGCCGAGATCTACGGCACGGACGCGGTCCGCATGGCGCTCGTGGTTGGAAACGCTCCGGGAAACGACATCGTGATATCCGAGGACAAAATCCGCGGCTACCGGAATTTTGCGACGAAGTTGTGGAACATCGCGCGGTTTGTGGTCTCGCACAAATCAGCTACCAGCTACCAGCAGCCAGCAGCCAGCAAAAACAAAGAGGATAGAGAAAATCTCGCCGAGCTCAAAAAAATCAAGGCAAAAATCACGAGACACGTTGAAAGGTTCGAATTCCATCTTGCCGCGGAAACAATCTACCACTACATCTGGCACACGTTTGCGGACAAGATCATTGAACGTTACAAGCCTCGCTTAAGAGGAGAATCTTTTGCTTTTGGCGCGGCTATGCGACCGAGCGGGCATGGTGCCCCGCGAAGCGGGGCGAGCGAGGGAGCATCGCCAGCGAGATTGCTCGCTGGGCAATCGAGCGGTAGCCAAGGGCAAAAGATTCTCACTGATCGAGCCGCTGCCTACCACACCCTCGAAACCATCTTTGCGGAATCCCTGAAGATGCTCCACCCATTCATGCCGTTCGTCACCGAAGAAATCTTTCAAAAGCTTTTTCCGGGAGAACTGCTCGTGACCGAGAAGTGGTAAGATGATGGAATGACCGCGATCGGCATTTTCTTCGGCATCCTCCCCGGCTTTGCGTGGCTTTTCTTTTTTCTTCAGGAAGACCCCCGCCCTGAACCGAAAAGATTGCTCGCGATCACGTTTGCGTCCGGCATCGCATTCGGTTTCTATGCGCTTGTCGCGGAAAACATTGCAAATTCGTTCTTGGGCACGTTGCGCGTTGCGGTACTTAGCCCCGTCTCGATCGCCGTGCTCGCGCTTATCGAAGAAGCCGCAAAATTCGGCGCGGCATACTACGCGATCCATAAGGACGCGGAGTTCGACGAACCGGTGGACGCCATGATCTACATGATCGTCGCCGCAATGGGTTTTGCAACGCTTGAAAACCTTGGAGCGCTCAATTTGGGAACGGGGTCGCAAACCGCCGCCGCGAGCGCCATTTTCGAACTTGCCTCCCTTCGCTTCGTGGGCGCGACATTGCTCCATTCTCTTGCGTCGGGCATTATGGGCTATTTCTGGGCGCTTAGTATTCGCAATTTTGGAAACAAGTGGTTTCTTATAAAAGGCCTTGTGTATGCGACGGGTTTGCACGCCGTCTTCAACTTTCTTATACTGAATGCGAGTGCGATGGCGTATCCGATACTCCTCGTGCTCATAGTCGGCTTTTTCATCATCGGAGATTTCGAAAAATTAAAGCGCGCCAGGGTATAATGCGCCCGGCAACACAAAGACCGAGACATAGAGAGAACCATGGAACAAATTCAAGAATTGAGCGACCAAAAATTTACCGGAGAAGAAGCGGATGTCGTGCTTGCAAAAGCGGCGGTAGGCAGCCGCGCGCCGAGCCGCCTAAAAATATCGAGCGACGAGCCGCGACGGGTGTCAGAAGAGATCGAGAGCGAACCCGAAGGGCACCTTACGATTGACGTATACCAGACGCCGTCCGAGATTGTGATCGAATCCGCGATCGCGGGCGTGGCGCCGGAGGATCTCGACATTGACGTGACGACTGATTCCGTCACCGTGAAAGGAAAACGGCACCGCGAGAAAAGCGTGAAGGAGGAGGATTATTTCTACCGCGAGTGTTATTGGGGAAGATTTTCGCGTTCGGTCATCCTGCCGCAAGAAGTGGACGCGGATGCAAGCGCGGCAACGTTCAAAAACGGGATCCTTACCATTCGTCTTCCGAAGCTTCGCCGCGAGCGATCGAAAAAACTTCGCGTGAAGCAGGACTAAAAAATTTCTAGCGCAGGAGAAAAGCTCGCGCACGTTGACATTGGGCAAATTTTTTTATACCCTACCCACTGTCGCCGATCGATTTGTTTCAAAACAACCATGAGGAAATGCGCGCGGTGCGGCAAAGGATCAATTATTCGCGGGAAACGCAAGCTTTTGCGCGGACACTATAACCCAACATCGCAATCGAGGAAATATCCGAATCTCCAGTGGGCTAACGTTGACGGAAAACGCCTAAAAATCTGCACGAACTGCCTCAAGGGACTCCATCGCAAGAGAAAAACATAGATGCTCAATGCGTTCCGCTGATTTATAATACCTATAATACTATCGAGCACAGAAAGGCGGGCGGTAGCTCCGACGCACCAATTTTGTTAACGTAGAAGAAAGAAGTCGGAGTCCCGACGAAACGTCGGGATATACCCGCCCGTACCGAACGGTACGTTCGGGCGGGCCGGTAGTACGTCCAGCGCCTTTTTACCGGGGTATGGGGTAGTGGTAGCCCGCGTGCATGGCCCCGGCACCAAATTGAGCATCATCGGGCCGTAGTATAATGGTAGTACGTATGCATGGGGTGCATATAGCGGGAGTTCGATTCTCCCCGGCCCGACAAGAAGATTGCTTAATGCTCAATTGGTGTCGGGGTATAGGTGCATGCTTGCCCGCGCACCGAGCTTCGCTCTAGTGCGCGGGCAGCTCCGGTTAGATTCCGGATACCCCGACCAAGTTAAACATTGAAAGTTTTCTGAAGAAGGTACGCGCTCGCGGAGTTTATCCGCCGAATTGGCGGGCTCAATATCTTCGACTATTTCAGTAACCAATGAACCTTTCTCAAAAACACTGTGTCCCCTGTGAAGGCGGCGTGCCGCCCTTGAAGCACGTGGAGATTGAGCGCTTCCTGCCGCAGGTTCCGAGCTGGCAGGTTCTCAATGGCAAAAAGATAGTGAGGAATTTTAAATTTAATGGTTTCGAGGAGGCGGTGCAATTTGTGAATCGAGTGGCAAAACTTGCCGAAACCGAAAACCACCATCCTGACATCCATATTTTCTACAACAAAGTAAAGTTGGAACTCGCGACACACGCAATCCACGGCCTCTCGGAAAACGATTTTATCCTCGGAGCGAAAATTGACGAGCTTCACGATACACACCGGTAGTATCTCTGGTATACTATAAAAGTGAAATCTTCCGGAAGGTTTTGGTTCTCCGCTGCCCTTATCGCGATTATGTTCTTCACTGTTCCTGCCGCGATCGCCCGCGCGGCAGATTTTTACGTTTCGAAATCCGGCTCCGACACGAACGCGGGCACCTTGGCACGGCCGTTCCTCACTATTAAACGGGGGGTAAGGTTCCTTGCGCCGGGCGACAAGCTTTTTGTGCGGGCGGGAGAATACGACGAAAGAATCGATTTTCTTGTCGGCGGCACGTCGTGGGATAACCCAATAACTGTCGCCGCATTTCCGGGAGAAACCGTTGTGATCAAGCCCTCGCTCAAAAACCCGAAGGATTACCGAGTGCTCTTCTTCGGAGATTCGAGAACTAAATATTTGATCATAGATGGCCTTATTGTTGACGGCACAAATGTAGTAAGCGAAGCAATAAAAGTTACGTGGTCGGGGTTTGAAGCCGCGCCCAGCACCTCTCATCACATACGACTACAAAATACCGAAGTGAGAAATGCCCCGTTCACGGGCATCCTTGTGACGAGCGATCCCAGCGGCACTTCCGGAAATAACGAGTTTACAAACATGAACGTGCACGGGAACGGATTTGCCGCACCGCCCGGATACGGCCACGGATTCTATATTTCCGGAGAAAATAACATCGTCGAACAGAGCGACATACACAACAATGCAGGATACGGCGTGCACGTCTACAACGGCACGGGTGTCGGGGCAAACAATACGGTCGTGCGCTACAATAAAATACACGACAACGGACAGAGCGGCGCAGGACCGGGCATGATCATCGGGAGCGGTAACGGAAACGTCGCATACAACAATCTGATTTGGGGTAACAGCACGGGAATGCAAATAGCGTACGGGGGGAGCAATAACCAGGCGTACAACAACACCATCGTGAATAACACGAGAGGCACGGCAAATAATTTGTGTGTTATTGTTCAGGCTACGAGTCCCCCGAGTGTCGTTCAAAACAATATCTGCGTTGGCCATACAAGAGGAATTGAAAACTACTCGGCGAATACCGTCATCACTCATAACCGCGCGGAAATAGTGCGAAACTTCGGCGCAGGGCGGGTGTTGCTATCAAATAACATCTCGGGAGACCCGCGGTTCATAAATCAAAATTCCGGAAACTTCCGCCTCCGAGAGGCAAGCCCCGCGATTGATTCGGGGGTGTCCGTTTCTGCGATCGTACACGACGATTTTGACGGAATACCGAGGCCGAATGGGCCAGCGTACGACATGGGCGCGTTCGAATTTGTCCTCCCTTCGCCGCAAGTCCCGTCGCTTGTAGACGGCAAAGTAGGAAAGGCATTCGGTTTTAACGGATTCAACTACGTACGCGTCCCCTACCTGCGCGCCTTGGGCGGAACGACCCCGTTTACCGTGACGGGATGGATCTTCGCCGAGAGCTCGGAGGGGGCACTGTTAAGCACCGGCGACAGCGCCGCGAGCAACGAAAAATTCGTGTCGTTCGGGGTTCAAGATGGAAAACCGACGTTTGCATTTCTCAACAATAAGCTTGTCGGCAAACCCATACCGAGCGGAGCGTGGGTCCATCTTGCGTTTACGTGGGACGGCGTGGGAACAAAAAGAAAAATATACGTAAACGGGGTGCTCGACGCCGAGGATCCGTCCCCTAACAATACTCCTCTCTCCATTCTTTCGGGCGCGGCGACGGAATTCGGGGGATGGATCGGAAGGGATTTGACCTCGCGCCTTATCGGGAAAATTGACGAACTCCGCATTTACTATCGCTCGCTCCCCGCGTGGGAAATATTCGCGCACTATCAATCCATGCGATGACGAAACGTATGACTCGCAAAACAAAACAAAGCCGTACTGGCATAACGCTCATCGAGATGGTGATTGCCGTGGGCGCCGCAGCGCTTATCTCCGCGGTGGTACTTATTGTCATAAACCCGCCCGAGCTTTTGCGCGAAAGCCGCGACGGCACGCGCCTCGCGGACACGATCACCCTTCGACGCGCGATAGAAATTTTCGGCGCCCAATCGAATCTCCCTCCGCCGACGCCAAATCTCATCTATATTTCCATACCTGACCCCAATGCGCCCGCCGGATCCCGCTCGAATTGCGGCGGCCTCGGATTGCCGGAACTCTCCCCGCCCTGGGAATACCGCTGCGCGAGCACTACGGATGCGAGAAGGACGGATGGAAGGGGGTGGGTCCCTGTCAATTTTAATACTCTCTCGCTCGGGTTCTTCCCCGCGCTCCCGATAGATCCCGTAAACAACCCGATGAACGGACAGTTTTATGCGTATGTGGACGGAGGTTATGCGTTCGCGACGCTGCTCGAATCAAAAAAATATCTCCGCCGAGCTGCGCTCTACGACCTGGGCACCGACCCCGCGCGGCACGAGTCCGGACCCGATATGCGCCTTTGGGCGCAGGCGTCCGAACTCTCTGCGTATTGGACCTTCGATGACAGCAACGCGCAATCAATAACGGATGTTTCGGGCAACGGGAACCACGGCGAGTTGCGGGAGAATTAAATCGTTATCGCAATGAAACTCCACGGCGTTACCGCCGTGGCATCTGGAGCTTCACCGAGCATGTAAGGCGTTCTGTGCTCGGTGTATTAAATCCCTACTGCTCCATCCCCGTGCTTACGCGCGCGGTATTCGCGGGGATTTAACAAAAAACTCTTAGACCCCGCCCAGATATCCCGGCGAACTGCCAGGTGGGTGGGCTCAACTCCGACGTCCCGGACGAACCGGCGAGTCGGAGTAATTCGCCCTCCCGAAGTCAATTACTTGACCCGGAATCTGCAGCGAGGTCCGTTCTCATCATACCATCCGCGCTGCCGCGTTCAATGCGGCGATGCAGGGAGATGCAAAGCGCTCGTCTATGTATTCACAGAATGGCGTTTTCTTTGAAACCAAATCCACAGCACGGCAACCGCAACGGCGCCAATAAGATCATTCAAAAGGTCCTGGAGCGTATCGACAAGCCCGGGTTGCGCAGAGAAAATCGTATATTTTTTGAGAATAAAAACATCCGCGAAATACTCATAGAATTCCCAAAGGACACCAACAAGCGCCGCAAACCCGAGCGAAAAAATGATACGCGCGGGAGCAGAAATTCGATCAGTAAGGATTCCCCACCGTTCTTCGAAGAGATAGAAAAATAAGAGTCCAACCCACGCGCCGCCCGCGAGGTGCATTGGGATGTCATACCAAGCTATCTTCCAATAGAGAAGCTTTGAGAGCCCAAAATAGTGGGCAATCGCAATCGCCGCAAGGAGCGCGAACAGCAGGAAAAGCGTCTTGGAGAGACGGGGCGGGTGCACGCTAACGCTTCGCCCATTGTGGCGCCCTTCGGGCTTTCTTTAATCCATATTTCTTGCGCTCCACCATACGAGGATCCCGGGTGAGAAACCCGAGCCCTCGCAGCCGCCGCTTGAGTTCCGCGTCGTGTTTCACAAGCGCGCGGCTAAGCCCCAACCGCACTGCGTCGGCCTGCGCGGCGACTCCTCCGCCATGCACCTTCGCCTCCATACGGAGCGTAGGAGTAACCTGCAGTTTACTGAGCGGAGATGTTGCGGAATGAATGAACCGTTCGATTAAAAAATATTCTTTGATCTTTTTGCCGTTCACTGCGTGCTCCCCCCCGCCGCGATATATGCGCACGCGCGCAACCGCGGTTTTTCTTCGTCCGACGCCTTCACTATACCGCGTTTCACCTTCCGTTTTTTTCACCGGCTGCTTTTTCGCGGTCGTCATGATTCCATAAAAATAAGTTTCTTGAGTCGCTGTGCCTGAAGCTTGTTTTTAGGGAGCATTTTTCGAACCGCTTCGCGCAGGACCCGTTTTGGATCCCGCTCGTGAATTTCTCCGAGCGTCCGTGATTTGAGGTGGCCCATGTACCCCGTGTGGCGATAATATGTTTTTTGCTCTCGCTTTCTTCCGGTAACCGAAAATTCGCGGTAATTCTCGAGAAGCACTCGGTCGTCTCCCGCGAGACGTGGGGAATACCGCGCGCTTCTCTTGCCCTGGAGAATGAGCGAGATCTCCGAGGCAAGGCGTCCGAGCGGCCTCTGCTTCGCATCAATATGAAAGTCTGCCATTATTCAACGAATTCCACGCGCGCGAGCCGACTTCCGTCGCGCATTCGATGCTTCGCAAGTTTTTTGATGCGGAGATACCCTCCGGCTCGCGCGGCGTACCGAGGCCCAAATTCTTCGTAAAGCTTCTTGGCTACGGCGTCATTCTGCGTCCGGGACATGAGCAGGCGCCTGCTCGCAAGCGTGCGCTTCTTCGCATGCGTCACAAGATTTTCAACCATCGGACGGATTGCCTTTGCCCGTACCTCGGTTGTCTCGATGCGTCCCGCGCGGATCAAGTCGTTTGCCAAATTCCTCAAGAACGCGCGGCGCTCCCCTTTCATACGATGAAACTTTTTCCCTCTCTTCAGATGTCTCATGAAATTCTATGCAAAACGTTCCGGTCGCGCACAGCGCGCACGATGCTATTTTTTGGATTTTGAGATTTTTTTACTTCCCTTCGGCGAAGCGGTTTTGGGCAACTCGAATTCCTTGACGTCCACCCCCGCAACTTTGTCGAAATGGTCGCGAAGGACGACGGTTGCTTTATGGAGCGCCGATGAGGGGCTGATTGCGCCGTTGGTCTGAATTTCTATCCGAAGCCGGTTGAAATCTGTCCGCTCCCCTACGCGCATATTTTCAACCGAGTAATTGACGTTCACGACGGGCGAAAATAGGGCATCCACCGCGATCACCCCGATGGGAAGCTTTTCTGCCCTCCGGGCTTCAACCGCGGAGTACCCAAGCCCCCGCTCAACGGTAATTTCCACGTCGAGTTCGGCATTTTTCGCCGTAAGCGTCGCGAGCGTGAGATCCGGGTTAATGATTTCAACTTGGTCGTCGGTGGTAATGTCCGCCGCCGTGACGGTCGTCTGCCCTTTTGCCTTAAGCGAAAGCACGCGCGGCTCGTTGACGTGCATTCGAAGACGGAGTTTCTTAAAATTCAAACAAAACTCCACGATGTCTTCCTTCATCCCCGGAAGCGTCGAGAATTCATGCGATACGTTCTTTATCTTCACCTGCGTCGTTGCCGCCCCCGGAAGAGACGAAAGAAGCACCCTCCGCAATGCATTGCCAAGGGTAAGCCCGTAGCCCCCGTAGAGCCCCTGCACTTCGAAAACGCCTTGTTCCCCGTCCTCGGAGACGGTCTTGATCGAAACCGTAGTGCTTAAATGCGCGTGTTCCATGGTGTGCTTGAACGATTGAGGTATAGATACGCAGTGATTCCCATTCTAATAGACGATCGGAAAAGAGTAAACCCCCGGAGCATTTTGGTATGGGAGTAAAGGGGACATCCGTTATTTTGAGAAAGATTCCACAAGTAAATTCGTATCAAAGGTCACCGCAGTTTCGTCCGGAAGCCGAACCACTCGACCGGTGAGCGGTGCGGCGTCGAGCGCAAGCCACGAAGGGGGTGAATATGTTTTAAGCGACTCAACCGCGTCCTTCACGGGAGCGATCGCGCGGGAAGATTCGCGGATCGCGACAACGTCTCCCACGGCTACCGAGAATGCGGGCGACTTGACGCGTTTTCCGTTCACGAGCACGTGTCCGTGCGTGATGAGCTGATGCGCCGCGGCTCTCGACGGCGCAAAGCCGAGCCGGAACACGACGTTGTCGAGCCGGCGCTCAAGAAGCTCCACGAGCTTTTGTGCGGTAGAACCTACCTTTTTTCTCGCGAGGCCGAACAGCCGGCGGAGGTTCCTCTCGTCCACTCCGTAGGTGAGCTTGAATTTCTGCTTCTCCCTGATTTGGCGGCCAAAATCAGAAACGGTTCCGCGCTGCCGTTTTCTTCCGTGCATCCCCGGCCGATGGGGCTTTCGAACAAACGCGCATTTCGGGGAATTGCAACGATGCCCCTTGAGTTGGAGACGCTCGCCAAGCGCCCGCTCTTTTTTTTCCTTTGTGCGACTGAACATGTTTCTCGATATTTGAATATTTAAATGTTTAAATATTTCAATATTTCAACGTGATACGCTACACTCTCCGGACTTTCTTGGGCCGCGGCCCGTTGTGCGGAATCGGAGTTACGTCGCGGATAGAGAGCACGTTAAAACCCTGGTTGATAAGCGAACGGATGGCGGAGTCCCTCCCGCTCCCCACCCCGCGGACAATCACGTGGATATCGGTGGGGCCGGTCGCCTTGAGTCGTTCGGTGACCGCGGCAATGATCTTGGATGATGCGAACGGGGTCGCCTTCTTGGGCCCTGAAAAACCGAGTGATCCCGCCGAGGCCCACGCGATGACGTTGCCCGCCGAATCGGTTACGCTCACCACGGTATTGTTGTACGTTGATTTGATGTACACGCGCCCCGACTGGAACTTTTTCTGTTTTTTCGATGCCGAGCCGCGCGGAGCGGCGCTTGCCGATACGGCTTTCGCGTCCGCCTTTTCTTTCTCTTTGATCGCAGCGTCCGGAGATTGTTCAGTTATCTTTTTCTTGCCCATGCCGATTATGTATAAATTTTCGAGTTTGCAGACGATGAAAATTTATCTACCCGCCCACTTTTAAAGAAGTCGAAGACGAAGTCGGGCTGGACAGAATCGAGCACCCAGCACCTTTCGCGAAAGGTGCTGGGTAAGGTTTTCATCGCAAATTTTCTGCACATAGTTTAAAAATTTGTTGAAAGCCCTTATTTGAGATCCACCTTCCGCTTTCCGCTGCCTGCAGTTTTCCGCACGTTCCCGCGAACCGTGCGTGAATTTGTCTTTGTGCGCTGGCCCCGCACGGGTAACCGCCTGGCATGCCGCATCCCCCGATACGCCTGCAATTCCTTCAGGCGCTGGATGTTCCTTCGAACCGTCTGGCGCAGCTCGCCTTCGGTGCGATACCCTTTCTCGAGTACAGTCTGGATCTTATTCACCTCGTCCGGACTCAATTGATTCGTTCGTTTGTCAAAATCCACCTTCGCCGCAGATAAAACTTTGCGGCTCGTGGAACGCCCCACGCCATAGACATAGGTGAGCGCAACCTCGATCCTTTTGTTGTCCGGGATATTGACTCCTGAAATACGCATGGTTTTGAAGCAAGGCGCTAATCGCAAATGGCCAATCGTGACGACATGCGATGTGCGCTTCGCGCTTTGCTATGCTTACCCCTGCCGCTGCTTGTGCTTGGGGTTTTTCTTGCAAATCACGTATAACCTCCCCCGACGCCGCACCATTTGGCATCGCTGACACATTTTTTTCACTGAACTTCTCACTTTCATAAATGCGGCTATAACCTGCGAACGATTCGGCCTCGGCGTCCATCCGGCGAGAGCTCAACGAGCACGCGGTCCCCGGGAAGCACGCGAATATAGTTCAATTTCATTTTTCCCGCAAGGTGCGCAAGCACTTCCCCATCCTTTTCTTTGAGACGGACTCGGAACGTAAGCGCCGGAAGCGCCTGTTCCACCACGCCTTCTACGCGGTCAGTGTTTTGCTTTCCGTTCGGCGGCATTACTCGAGAACGGCCTTCCCCGCGCTATGTGCGCCCATGCCTACTTATTCTTTCGTATTTAGTAACCACGAGTCAGCAAAGGATAGTATATGCACTGGACAGGAAGTTGTCAAATTTACCCCCACGCCAGTCATGGTGTGGGGGTTTACTTACTCCACCACGATTGTAATGCGATCCGCGTTCCCCGGAGCCCGGCGGGCCCACGAAGGCCAAAGCGACACATGCGCGCCTTCGAGTCCGGGAATTCCAAGAAGGAGCCTTCGAATCTCATGTACTCCTTTTCCGGCAAAATCTCGGGCGAGTTTCTCCGTGTCAAGCGCGGTCACAAGCGTACCCTCCGCGGAAACTCCAAATCGAAGCTCGCCTTTATTGAAGTCCGGCGTAACCTCTTTATACACAAACTCCAAGTCGCGGAACTCTTTCCCCTCCGCATCGGGGCCGGCGAGCGCGGAAAGCATGGAACGGAGATCCGAATCTCGAAAGCCGATGACGCGGAGCTCGGCCTCCGCAAATACGCTGAACTTGCCCTGCGCATCAGTATCTTCATTCACGTTCATTTTTGTAAACGTGATCTCACGCGAACCCGCAGGGAACGTGAACGGCTCCGGAAGGCCGGAGAGTAGATTGTTCTCAAGCGCTCCGGTGAGCACTTCTTCCGCCTTTTTCTTCGCCGCCGCAATGTCGCCTTTTGTGGGAACCGGTTTCTCGCCCACGAACCCGCCCGTCGTTGCCGCTTTCAGCTCCCCGTAGAACTTCCCGAATTTCGGGGATCCTGCAAATCCGGGGATTGTAAGCCGCGCCACGGGTCCCAGGTTGTGTTCCGCGCCCGCTTTGTCCGCAGTCACCGACACCTCAATCTCCGACGCGGCTATGGTACCCGCCTGCACCTTCGCACCCGGCACGGTCACCGCCCTGTCTAATCTGAATAGCTTCCCGTCGGGCGTCTCGAAGCGGGTAGACGCAACGAGCGCCTGGGGCGCCGAGCTAAACTCGTTGTAAATCGTAAGCGTTCCCACTGCCTTTTTTGAAACGTTTTGTTTTCCGGACGCCGGAAAAAGCTGGACAGAATTCCTCGTCGTCGTGAACACTTCTCCGGGAAGCGTTTTGTTTTCCGGGTTCGCCGTTTTCACCGTCTTGTCGGCAAGGAAATTGCCCTGGTATGCCCATGGCGCTCTGTTGAGGCGGAGTACTACTTCCCCCTTTCCGAATACCCTCACGGTCCCCCACGCTACAATTGCAAGCACTGCCGTGACCGAGACCGCGAGAATGCCGAATGTTCGTGCGCCGGGGCGCGAAAACAATCTTCGAAGGAATTCCGGACTGCCGCCTCGAGGCAGCATTGGCTCCTGGGTTGCCGTCGGCGCGGATTTCACCTCATCTTCGATCTCTTCTTCCTCTTCAAACTTTGGCAATGCATTCGCGTCCGGTTTCTTTTCGGCTTTCCTTTGCTTTAAATTCTTAGTTTCTTTTATCTGGGTTTCCTCTTTTTTCTCTGCGGTACCGCCGGGAACAATATCGGAGAACGCCGGCGGGCGGCCGCTCGAGAAAAGCGGGTGGACGGCTTCAAGGTTATGCTTCGCCGCGAGCGAAAGAATTTCTTCGTCAACCGATTCAACAATGACCCGTTTGCTCGCGGATGCCGCCTCTCTTCCCAGAAGCCGGAAATTCGTGCCCGAACTCTTGAGCGCCGACTGCTTGGGAATCACAAGCGTAATCTCGGAATCCTTGGCATCGAGGACCTTCTCAATTATTTCGGTAATGTGATCGTTCTTGTCGATGGAAATTTTCGTCATACACGTAAAAACCGTGGACGTAATGTCTTGCCTGTTTTCATTTTACCACACCGAACGCATTGTGCCAGTTTCCCGTCTGCGAAGCCCTCGTGTTATGGACGAACTATGCCGCGAATTCTTCGAACACCTGCGCCTATTGCCTCTTCCTTGATAATCTTAAAGCTTCCGATTTCTCCCGTATGTCCAACATGAGGCCCTCCGCAGAATTCCTTGCTCCACGCGGTCTCAAGCGTTTTCCCGATAAAATATACGTTCACCGGATCGGGATATTTCTCCTTAAAGAAATAGAGCGCGCCGGTCTTCTCGGCTTCGGCCTTGGGGAGCACCTGCTTTTGCATGGGCAGATCTTCTTTAATTTTCGCGTTTACCATGGCTTCTATTTTTTCAATCTCTTCCCGCGTCAGTTTGCGTGAAAACGTAAAGTCAAACCTCGTGCGCTCTACGGTGATGTCGGAGCCCATCTGTTTTACTTCCTGTCCCAGCACGTCGCGGAGCGCCTGCTGGAGCATGTGGGTCGCCGTGTGAAGCCGCGTTACCTTCTTGAGCTCTTCCTCGTCCTTTGCCTTAAGCTCGCCGGTATTCAAAAGCAACCCGTGCCCGCCAAACTTTTTCTCCTGCCCCGCACGGGAGATTTCTTGGTGCTTAGTAAATTCTCTGTCAAAAGTGTCCTGCAACTTTCGATCATCAACAGTGATTCCACGTTTAGCTAAAAGTTCTTTAATAACCCTTACCGGAATACCAAAAGTAAGGTATAGAGTGGATGCTAGGTAATCAATTTGTCCTGACGCGACCGCTTGTTCACCCCAGTCAGATTTCAAGTTAGGCCTGTTAAGAATGTTACTGAGCTGTCTATCGAATTCTTTGAACCACTTTGACATTCCAATCTCGGTTTTTTCAATTTCTCCAACGTATATTCTTAATACCTCTTCCTTCTTGAGATTTAGGTAAGTACTTCCATATATCTCAATAATCCGTTGCACTATCGAGCTAATAATTTGTTGCGCTTGGGTTACGTCTTTAATTCCGAGGAGTGTCTCTACAACCGCATGCCTAACAAGTCGTTTCAAAACAGCGCCCACGCCTCGGTTCGAGAGTTGCACTCCATCCGAAATAAGAAACGAGGAACCGCGTATGTGATCAGCAATGATTCGCTTAGTACGATCTGGCATCTTTTTCGGAAATACATCAATAATCGGCGAAAACAAATCCGTCTCAAAAATCGTGGGTACTTTTTGTACAACCATCGCGAGACGTTCAAGCCCCATGCCGGTGTCCACGCCGGGAGTTTTGAGTTTCTCCAACGTTGGACGTTGCCCGCCCGCCTGGACTTTGTCCATGCGAAGTCGGGCGGGGATGTTAGACGTTGGATGTTGGCTCTGCCGACAGTAGTACTCATTAAAAACTATATTCCAAACCTCAATTGATTTCCCCGTAATATTCTTTACATAAATCTCCGTAGTCGGCCCGCAGGGTCCTTCCGAGCCCGTCGGCCCCCAGAAATTATCTTTACGGCCGAATTTTCGAATGTCACTCACACCAAGCGACTTCCAAATCTTTTCCGACTCAATGTCAGCAGGAACTTCGGAATCCCCTTTAAATACGCTCACATACTCTATTTTCAATCCCATTTCTTTCACAATAAACTCATGCGCGTATTCAATCGCTTCTTTTTTGAAATAACCACCGAAGGAAAAATTTCCAAGCATTTCGAAAAACGTGAGGTGCGATTCGTCACCCACCATATCAATGTCCGAGGTACGGAAGGATTTCTGAATTGATGCAGTGTTTTTGCTCCCGAAATCCTTTATCGGGTCTGCCTTCCCTATAAAATAGGGCTTGAACTGCTGCATCCCCGCGGTTGTAAGCAACACCGACGGGTCGTCCGGAATCAGAGAGGAAGAGGAAACAATCGCGTGCCCGCGCGATTTAAAAAACTCTAGAAATTTCTTCCTGATGTCTTCAGAGCCCATGGTATCTCAAGGATACAATGATATAAAAATAAAGAAAATCCTGCGTGAAGCGTGCTCCTCACGGGATTGACCAGATGACCTCCAATGAAGATTTTTGAGAAGCTATCGGAATTCCGCCAACAACTCCCAATAAAAAAGTCATCTCCTCTCTTTTTGTAACCGTAAGTGGGGGGTAGCAAGAAATCAATGAACGGAGTGCGGATTTTTTGACCATACAATTTGATGGTCGGAAAACCCGAAGGGGCAAACGGGAACCGTCAAATGTATTCAAAAAATCAAACGGAGTGAATATGAGTTCTCTAACCGGAACGGGTTACAAAAAAATGAGAGATGACTACCGCAAGTGCTCAAATCCCTCGAGCGCCCTCGCGTGCTTGTGCTCGCGGATCTTCTCGAGCGCTTTTGCCTCGATTTGCCGGATCCGCTCGCGCGTGACGCCGAACACTTTCCCCACTTCCTCAAGCGTGTGGCTCACGCCGTCATCGAGCCCGAACCGCATTTTGAGTATTCTCTGCTCGCGTTCCGTAAGATCGCTCAATATTTCACGAATAAGGTCCCGTGCAAGCGCAAGGTTCGCAAGCTGCGCCGGCGTTGCGTTCGCTTCATCCGCAATAAAATCGGAAAGCGTGGAGTCTTCCTCGTCGCCCACCGGCGCCTCGATGGAGAGCACTTCCTGCGAGATCCTCTGGATCTGCCGCACCTTGTCGAGCTTCAGCCCCATTTCGACCGCGATCTCCTCGGCAAGCGGATCGCGGCCGAGTTCCTGGATAAGCTGGCGGCGCGTCTGCGTGTACTTTGAGATGGTCTCGACCATATGTACGGGAATCCTGATGGTGCGCGAAAAATCCGCGAGCGCCCGCGTGATCGCCTGGCGGATCCACCATGTGGCATACGTCGAAAACTTGAACCCCTTGCGGTAATCAAACTTCTCGACGGCGCGCGAAAGCCCGATGTTGCCCTCCTGCACGAGATCGAGGATGCTCAAATTCGGCGTGCGGTTGATGTAACGCTTTGCAATCGAGACCACGAGCCGAAGATTCGCTTTGATGAGTTTCTGGCGGGCTTCTTCGTCTCCCTTCTCCGCGCGCTTCGCAAGCTCGCGTTCTTCCTCTTTCTTGAGAAGCGCCGTGCGGCCGATTTCTTTGAGATACACCTGCACTGCGTCAGGAAGTTCTCCCTCAAAATTAAGCGCGCCCTCGAGCTCGGCTTGTGAAACTTCTTCCTTGTTGAGCTCGATCAACCCTACGGTTTCAATAACCTTGATGTTCGCTTTCTCAAGACGGTCGTAGATCTCGTCGAGCACTGCGACGCTCTCCTCGATTTTCGGAAAGTGGTAGATGATCTCGGCGTCCGTCACAAACCCGCGCGGCCTTCCTTTGGCGATGAGATCCTTGAGCGCGTCTTCGTTGAGCGTTATTTTTTTTGCCGGGCGCCGAGAGGCGCTGCGCTTCTTTTTCCGGCCGCCTTTCGCCGCGCCGTGTTTCTTTGTGCTCGATTTTTTCATTCTGCACTATGCGCCGTTCCCCGCGCGGTTCTGAAACTCGGCAAGTGCCGCGCGTATCGCCGCCTCATCGCCGGAGAGTTCTGCGCTCCGTATCGCTTCGGTAAGGGATCTGCGGCGCTCCTTTGCGTATTCTTCCGCCAAGTAACGCTTGAGCTCGTCCGGACGTTCGCCCTCGACTGATCCTGCCTGGAGCACCACCAGGTTTATGAGCGCATCCATCGCGGGCGCGGGCGCGCGCCGCTCTCCCCGCTTTAAAATCTCATACATCTCTTGGGACTGCGGATCGAAGTGGACAACGCTTGCCGCCGCGTGTGAAAAATCGTTCGCCGCAACACAGTGCGCAAGAAGGCGCTGGCTTAACAGTTCCCGCCGGGAAAACGTCCGGGGTTCTTCCCCGCGAACCGCCTCATCGGCTGAATCGCGCCGGGTCGGATTTGCCTCCACTGCATTCGCCTCTTCCAAGAGAACTTGTTCCTCGATGCCGATCCTTTTTCCAAGTTCGCGAAACCAAAGGCTTCGCTCAACGGCGCTTGAAATATTCTTGAGTTTCCCAAGCACCGTGCGGAGTTTCCTTCTGAAACTTGCGTCAGCAAGCCCGCGCGCGGCCTGTGCGCCCAGATAGGGCGCAAGGTACCGCTCGAAGTAATGTTCCGGAGCGGGGCGGGCATTCTTTACTCCGTCCCCGAATCCGCGAGGGTCTTTCGCCGCAGCTTCCGCCGGATCCTTGGATCCCTTAAATGCCGCAACGCTTACCGTAAAGTCGTGCGCCTCCGCCAAGTCAATCGCGCGCTCTCCGGCCGCAAGCCCCGCCTCATCCGTGTCAAAACTCACTATCAGCCGGTCGGCAAGCTTGCGAAGCGCGCGCAGGTGATCTCCGGTCAGGGCCGTCCCCGAAGTCGCCACTGCATGCTTCACCCCCAGCTGCCAACTCATCAAAAAATCCATCTGCCCCTCGACCAAGAATACGGCGTTCTCGCCCCGAATGAACGGCTTGCTTTTCCAGTATCCATAGAGGAGCTTTGATTTGCTGAAAATGGGCGACTCCGAACTGTTTACGTATTTGCCGATGCCTTCCGTTTCGTGCTCCGGCATCACCCTGCCGGTAAAACCCGCCACCTTCCCGAAATGGTTATGGATGGGAAACATGATCCTCCCCCGGAAACGATCAATGTGTCTTCCGCGCTCGGTCTTGATCACAAGCCCGGCGCGCACGATGTCTTCCGGCCGATACCCAAGGTGAATAAGGTGGAGGTTTAGGGCTTCGGGGTTGTCGGGCGCAGAACCGATCTCGAATTCGCCTATTGTCTCTTTCGTAAGCGAGCGCCTCTCAAGATATGCGCGTGCGCCCGAAGAGGATTCGAGTTCCCGGACAAAAAAAACTTTTGCGGCGTCGTTGATCTCGTACAGCAACCCGTAGAGCTTGTAGTCCGAGGGGCTCGCGTGCCGGAGCTCGATCCCCGCTTTTTCCGCAAGCACCTTGAGCGCCTCGACGAACTCGAGGTTCTCGTACTGCATAAGGAACGAGAATATGTCGCCGCCCAAGCTGCAGCCGAAACAATGCCACGATTGCCGGTCCGGAGAAACCATGAACGAAGGGGTTTTTTCCCGGTGGAACGGGCAGAGTGCCTTGAAATTCTTTCCCGCGGGCTGCAGGGTAAGATATCCTTTCAAGAACTCCACAATATCGAGCTTTTCCTTGATAAGTTCCGAGGGGGCGCCTGGCATCGTGTTTCAATTTTAAGCCAAACCGACGGCGCGCGCAATTTTTTTGACACCAGTTCGCTTTGGTGTTATTTAATATGCAGAACCTGTTCTCACACATGGAGGTGCGCCTATGGCACGCTGGACAGACCGGAAAGATATCCTCCACGGACCATCGGAGGAAAAGTTTCTCGCCGCGCTCGGCAGAGGAGCTTGGAGGCCCGTCACTTTTGAACTTCGGCCCAAGGGGACCGAAATTCAAATCGTAATCAACCGAATCCAGAGAGATCTTGATGATGGCGAGCCGGTGGAATTCATCTTCTACGGCCGCACGCATTCACCTGACCCCAAGAACAGCCGGCAGGTACGAGGATACTACATTCCATTTTACCAGTCGGGAGGCCTGGGTTTCAGAGCATAAAGCCCAAGCATAAGTCATGTGACCACCCCTCGCGCCACGCGGGGGTTTTTCTTTACCCGCCTTCGCGCAGAAATCCCGCCTTTAGGCCGGAGGAGCTTTACTCCGGGAGCGCCGCTCCCGCGTACCACACGATGAGCACGCCCGCAAGGATTGCGAGAAGGTGCCCCAGGTCAAGCCCTTTGCCGCTGTGCCGCAGTTCGGGCAGTAAATCGGAAACTGCAATATAAATGAATGAGCCGGCAATGAACGCGAGGATAACGCCGATCGCCCCGCCGAGGAAGGGGAAAAGGAAATATCCCGCGACCGCCCCCACGAGCGCGGTCAAGGCCGTGAGGAAGTTATAGAGAAGCACGCGCGAACGGCCGTACCCGGCATGAAGCAGGACGCCGAAATCCCCTATCTCCTGCGGAATTTCATGGACAAAGACGGCGATCGTCGTCGCTACCCCGGCGGAAAACCCCACGCCGAAACTTAATGCGATCGCCACGCCATCAACAAAATTATGGAGGGCATCGCCGAAAAGCACGGTGCCCGAGAACGAGTGGTAATCGCACGTTTCATGGTCGTGGCAATGGTACCACTTGAGCAATTTCTCGAAGAGAAAAAGGGTAAAAATTCCCGCGAGGATTGCGGCTGCAACATTCCCGTACGCCGTCCCTTCGATCGCTTCCGGGAGAAGTTCGAAGAACGCTGCGCCGAGCAAACTCCCCACGGCCAAACTCACGAGCGTAAGCGAGAGGCGCTTTGCAATGTCTTCGCGCCAAAGAAGCGCCACGCCTCCTATCATGGAAAGTACGCCGCCGAGGGCCGTTGCAAGAATGATCTCGAGGAACATGTTAAAAATTACCTCACAAGGCGCCTACAACGGGACCGAGCAACCGCGACGCCGCGCGAGTTACTGATATTGGCCAAGAATATCGGCGATTTTCGCGCTGATCTGCTCCACCTTTCCGATATCGTTCTTGATCCGTTCATGGAGTTCGTCGAGGGAAAGGGCGTGTTGCCGTATGTTTTCCACCTCTGCTTCGAGCGAGCTTGTCTCGATTGGTTTTATGCCGCCGCCCAGTTTTGAAACTTGCGCATCAAACGCCTTGAGGGCTTTGAGCTGTTCTTCCCCCTTTTCGAGCCCCTCGCGCAAAAGACCCACGAGCCGTTCCGTTTCGGACAAGTAGCGTTCAAGGCGCTCGTGCACCTCCTCCGGGGTGGGATTATCGTTGCTTGTATTACCTGCTGGTTTTTCGTCCGGCATTTTTTATAGTATAGCATATCGCCGCATCGTGTTCTATAAAGAATTTGAGCGGGATACGAGAATCGTCCGCCGAAGGCGGATCCGCCTCAGGCGGAAACTCGCGTCTATAGCTTGCCTGCCCGCCGACCTGTCCACCATAGCTTTAGTGAAAGTGGAAGCTTGAGCGCAGGCGGGGAAGAAAAAATGATATAATAGAAATGAGTAATGCACTTTGACATCCGGCGTAACATAAGAAGGGGGGAGCACGGTGAACAGAACAGCACGATGGGCATTGGCACTGTTGCTGCTCGTTGTACTCTTTGGTAGTGTACTCACTGCAATGAAAGGGGGGACGCCGTCAGAGCCGGTTCGACATGAAGAGCCCTATAACACAAAACAGCGGCCAACCACGGCATATGCCGCCTACCTCACGATACGGGAAGTTCTTGCGTATGGGAATTGTCCTTGCTGGTATCTCCGCTGGCACAATACACCATCAAATATAGACGGAGACGGTGAGGTGTGGAGCGGCATACTGCACGAAGCAGGGATATTCCCGGGACTCGGCGAGTCAGAAAGTGGTTTCATCAAAACCGTGATGCGTGTCGAAGGCAAGAAGTACCGGATCATCTACATCAAAAAAGAGGAGTTGACCCTCAACTACACGAACACCGAGTGGTACGCATGGTATGGGAACTACGACGCGATCGATCCGCAGGTGCCGCAGCTCTGCCCGCGGCCATCCCTCGGGCTCCTCGCCCGGCTCCGCATTCCGTGAAGGAGGTAAGAAGGCAGTCTCGATGGTGCAAACATCGGGGCTGCCGATTTTTTTTCTTGAGAATCTGTGAGCCCCTGGCTCCGCAGCGATTGGAGCGAGATACCGGAATCGAACCGGCGCCCTCACCTTGGGAAGGTGATGTACTGCCACTATACTAATCTCGCAAAATTGGACGGGATTGTCCGCCAGAGGCGGATCTGCCTCTGGCACGACGATTTGTTCCTAAAAATTCTACTCCGCCAGATGGCGGATTACAATTTTTAGACAAATCGGGAAGAAGCTTGCGCCTGTCCGCCTGCTGGCGGATACTACCACTGTACTAATCTCGCAAAATCAGCGAACACCCTAAACCCTATTGGCTAGTGGCTAATCACTCACGAGCGGTACGAAGTGGAATCCGTAGTACTCCTCTTTCGTGAACGCGTCGTTTGCGTGCTTTTCAAAGACGACGATGCTGTCTTTTATGGGTGCCACAATCCTGCCGTTTACCGCAAGTTGCCGCTTCCAGATGAGCGGGACATCGTTCCCGCTCGCCGCCGCAATGATTCTATCAAACCCATAGACCGGCGCAATGTCCGCAGGCACCCCTTTTGTCGCATCGCCCAACACGAGCTCGACGATCCCCTTCTCAAGAAATCCGTATTTGGCGATGTTCCGCTCCGCCATCGCTTTCAACTCGGGAATCCGCTCAATGCCGATCACCTTGGGATTGATCGCGGGCGCGTCGAGCGCAAGCACATTCCTTGCGGAAATATACCCGAGCATCGCGGTCTGCCACCCCGAGCCCGCTCCCACGTCCAGAATTTTCTGGTCCGGCCGGGGATCAAGAAGTTCGAGCATAAAGGCAACCGTAAGCGGCTGGGAGATCGTCTGCCCGTAGCCGATCGGAAGCGGTTCGTTCGCATACGCACGAGCGCGCAATTCCTCCGGCACAAAATCCCTCCTGTCGATTCTCCGAAATGCTTCAATGATACGCGGCGATTTCAGATACCCGCCGCGAATGAGCGACTCTATGAGCTCCTCGTTTGTCATCTCATCACCTGGGCGCCTCATTGTCCGAAGACGTTTCGGCTCGCGGGACGATGATGATCATCTCCTCTCCCACGCGGCGATAATTGAGGCGTGCCTTGAGCTCCTCTTCAAGGTTTCCCGGTTCCAAAAGATACTCGAATTCTGATTGCAGCTCTCCGATCTCCGCGCGCGCGCGCTCAAGCTTGGCGCTCGTCTCCTCAAACTCGCGGGCGGCGCTCCTTTCATTTGAAAATGAAGTATATACCTGCGTCCATAAGAGCACGGCAATGATTAAAAATACGAGCAGGTACGCAAGTCTCGTCACCGTATAAGCATATTCCCGTATCCGCCAAAATCAAAACACTATTTTTTAAGGATTTCCCTGAACACTTCGGTGGGAATCCGCACTTTCCCCGATTCTTTGAGCCGCTCTTTTCCCCGCTTTTGCTTCTTCCACAACTTCATCTTCCTCGAACGGTCGCCTCCGTAGAGATAACCCGTCACGTCTTTCTTGAGCGCCGCAATCGTCTCGCGCGCGATGATCCTGCCTTTCGCCTGCGCCTGGATCGCCTGCGCGAACTGCTGGGCGGGAAGGAGCTGCTTCAATTTCTCCACGCTCGCGCGCGCCTCGCGATCAAGGTCATCGCTCGCAACCACCCTCGTGAGCGCGGGCACCACGTCCCCGGCAATCAAAATCTCCAATTTCTCCACGTGCGCCTCGTCATATCCGTCGAGTTCGTAGCTGAACGACGCAAATCCCGCAGTGGCGGATTTGAGCTGATCGTCAAAGTCTCGGAGCAATTCGGCAAGCGGCATGCGCGCGGTGAGAAGAAGCTGGGGCCCGATGTTGCGCGTATCGAGAAGAGAGAGGCCGAACGCAGTTGCAACTCCGAGCACTGCGGGCATATGGGCAGGCGGGGTAAGTATTTCAAGGCGTATCATGGGCTCGCGCACCGAGTCGTATTTCTCGGGGAAATCGCTCGCCTGCGTCACCACGTACTCGGCATTCGAGGCGCGCACGCGGTATGCAACAGACGGAAAACTCGTGAGAAACTCGACCCCGAACTCGTCGCGGAGGCGGCTCGCAGTAATATCGAGATGGAGCTGGCCAAGAAAACCGACCTTGTACCCCCGCCCAAGGGCCTCATTCGCCTCGGGCTCGATCAAAAGCGCGGGATCCGAGAGCCGCAGTTTTGAGAGCGCGAGCTGCAGCTCTTCAAACTCGCTTCCCCCCGAGGGATACATGGAAATGAACACCGCCGCGGCCGGCTCGCGATAGCCGGGAAGCGGATTCCCTTTCGGGTTATCGGACAGAGTGTCGCCGATCTTCACGAGGTCCGCTTCCTTCAGTCCGGTGGCAACATATCCGATCTCGCCGAAAGAGATTTCCCCCGTGCCGCGAAGCTCCGGAAAAAATTTGCCGACTTCTTTCACTCTGAATTGGGTGCCCGTGGCAATGAGCGCGGCGCGCCCGCCGCCCGCGAGCGTACCGCCATGCGCGCGGATATACGCAAGGATCCCTTTGTGCTCATCGTAGAGCGAGTCAAACACGAGCGCGCGAAACTCCGCGCCACCGCCCTGCGGCGGAGGGACTCTGTCGAGAACCGCGTCAAGCAGCGCCTCCACCCCTTCGCCCGTCTTTGCTGAAACCTGGAGCACGTCGCGTTCGGGCACGCCGAGGAGTTCCGCGACCGACGAAACCAGTTTTTCTTTTTCCGGCGTACCAAGGTCAATCTTGTTTATGGCGCCGACGATCGTGAGTCCCGAATTTTTCGCGGCGCGGAAATTCGAGAGTGTCTGCGCCTGAATGCCCTTCGTGGCGTCCACAAGAAGAATCGCGCCCTCAACCGCCGCAAGCGCGCGCGAGACCTCGTATGAAAAATCCGAATGTCCCGGCGTGTCAATGAGGTTCATTGTGTACTCGGCTCCTCGGCTCCGATATCGCATGGTGACGGGAGCCATTTTTATGGTGATGCCGCGCTCCCGTTCAAGTTCAAGCTGATCGAGATATTGCGGCCGCATCTGCCGCGCGGGAACCGTGCCGGTCACCTCAAGAAACCTGTCCGCGAGCGTTGATTTTCCCGCATCCACGTGCGCAATAATAACGAAATTCCGTATTGATTTCATGCTCAAAAATGGTTGCTATTCCAACCTCGAGAACGTAAGCGGGATTCTCACGGTGCCCGCGGGGTCGCTCGAAGAATATTCGAATACCGGAAGTTTATTCTCCTTCCACACGTACCCTATGGGGGCATTGATCGCAAAATGGTACGACGCGCTGCTTCCGCTCTGCTTTTGAAAGATGAATTCGTATGGTGCGCCGTCCTCTACCGGAGCGAAGAGACGGTGTTCGTAGTCGAGCGTGATCGTGTCGGATTCCCCGCGCGGAACCCTCGACCACACCCCGAATGCGTGCTTTCCGTATTCTTCGGAACCTAGGATGGTGGGATAGTTTAGATATTCTCGCGCAGTCGACTCGATCCGCGCCACATCCGGATCCGTAAGATACCCCCGCGCCTCGTAATCCACCAATGGGCGGAGTTCCTTCCGAATGCCCCCTTCTGCATGGGTAAGAGTAACCGAAGGGGGCGTATATATTTTTATGTAGTTTTGATTGGCCGCACGATACCACGAGGGGTCGCTCGATGATCCTCGATGCGACCGTGTGATTTGGACGTGATCCGATACCGTGCCGTCGGACTCTATTTGGCTCTGGAACACTATCTTCTGCTCCATCACAAGGTCCGTTTTCCCGCCGCCGATATTTGCGTTCACCGCCGCGAAGTAATCCCCGTTGAAGTTCGGTGCAAGCGCGGCGACGGTTCCCGTCCATCCGTGAAAGTCGAAAAACCCGTTGAGTGCGGGATCTTTGAAATACACCATCACATCCCGTTCCTCAAGCCATCGTTCGAACGGGGTGAGCCCGATATCCTCGAGCGATCGCGACGCAAGCTTGGAACGGACCGCGTCGGCAAACTCTTGCAGGAACGCTTTTGGGTTTTGATCTTTTCTGGAGCGGCTCTCCTCAATATGCGATTGGATCTCCCGCAAGAAATTCTCACTGGTCAGCGTGCGTTTGCTCGACGAAAGCTCGATGGGGCCCGTACTCTCAAGCACGTCGCTCACCACTCGGGGAGAAATGGCGATGACTCCGTCGAAAGTAACGCCCCGGGACGCATACAGGCGGGACAATTCGAAAAACTCAGCGAGTTTTCGCGCGGATAGGGAGAAATCAAAAAACCAATTCGCATCGGCAAGGCGCCACCATTTTTCAATCCCAAAAAACTGCTTCGGCGGGATGATCGCGGGGGCGAACGCACGATCGGGCTCATTAATGTCGTGGATGCTCGCGAGCGTGAGATTCCCCCCGCTGAGCGTAAGGTCGGCATAACTCCCCACAAACCCGCCGCCGGGCCGCATTTCAGACGTGTTATGAAACAGCACCGCGATATGGCGCTCCCCGGGGGCGCTTAAAAAACCGATGAGCGCATCCAAAAAATCCCGCGAGCGATTCACATTGAGCTGAAGAGGCAGGAATGCGGATGTATCAACCGGTACCGCCGATTTGAGCTTCAGCGAAGCGGCGGCGAGGCCGTCCCCGGTCTCCGCAATATTCGCGAGCGTGCGGCGCGCTTCTTTGAGGTCTTCGATGAATTGCGCGCCGTTCCCGTGTAGCATGTACGGAAGCCATCTGATCCTCAAATTGACAAGCTGTTCAAGAAGCGAAAGCGAGGAGCCGGTAATGGTCTTCAGATGCCCCAATGCGGAAGACAGATTTTTGAACACAGGGAGTATGTCAAGCAACCCCGCGGGTCCTGGAGCGGGATTGTTTCGCGAAGCGAAATATTCCTCAATGTTCTGATTCGCTTCCAAAAAGTCCTTGTGGGCGCCCGCGGGATCGAGTTCGTCGAGCTTTTCGACCGCGGACTGAAACTGCGAAATGCCTTTTGCCGCGGAATCGAGCAGCCGTCCCCCTTCCCGATACGCGGAGAAGAACACCGCGCCCGCCACGGCGGCGACCAAAATAAAAAACACGAGGAATGCGTGCGCGGGGCGCTTGGATCCCGCTCCCGCTCTCTCCGCTCGGGGCGCTTCGCCGCCCTGCGCCGCAAATCTCGCGATCTTATCCACGCGGATTTCGTGCCCTTCACCGCCCTCCACCCGCACCACATCTACCACGGTATCGGGAACGCGTTTCTCGTATCCGTCAGTCATCGCGCTACCATTCTACAATTTCAAAGAGCGCTCGAAAAGCCGGCAGGGCACGCTATTTGAAGAACACGCGGCGCGGAACGCGAAAGTCTATGTATTCGAAATTTCGCTTCGGATGCTCGGCGAGGATACGCGAGAGTGTCTCGCGCGCGTCGGTCGGCAGAAACCGAAGACTGAAGAAAAGCGCCGGCCCGTCGTGCGTGCGGATCTCCACCTCCTCGCGACTCAAATCCGCGATCTTGATCTCCCGAATGCCGAAGTCTGAAGCGGCGGCGACTTCAAGAATTGCGAGCAGGTTCGGCACGAACGCGTCCGGAAGTATTTTTTTTCCCAGCACGCGATCGGTCTGCGAATAATCGTTCACCACGGGGATGAGGTTGCCCTCGGCGGCGAACGTACTTTCGAACTTTACCCCTTCGCGATCGAACCATGCGCACGCAGTCGGCGCATATGCCTCGCCGGTTCGCAGCTCGCGCGGATCACGCTCGGACTGTATGCACCATATGCCGACGGGAATCCGCGTGTCTGCAGAAAGCACTACCGTGCGCCTTCGAAAATCCTTTTCCACGCGGACGGTTTTAAAGATCGGCGATGCGGTAAGCGCCTCCGGCGATACCCTGCGAGGCCACCCAAGCATATGACCAAACCCGAATACCCTTGCCCGAAAACTTTGTCCGAATTGAGTTTTTACGAACTCGATCAGGCGTTCGCCCTCGAGCCGCCCCGAAATCAATACGTGAACGTTTTGGACGTCAAAAAGAGATAATCGGAAAAGAACCCCGTAGAAGGCGAGGGTGAGGGCGGAGAGAAACAAAAAGGCGGAAACTATCCGAACGAGTTTCCTCCTCCTCATCCGCCGCGCTCGAATTTCGGCAAAGTCCGTGCCGCTTCGCGCCATCTATGTGAGCACCCGTTCCATGAGGGGGTTGAGCCGGGTTAAAAATTCGTAATGGATGGTTCCTGAAGCCCTTGCCGCGTCGTCCACCGCACGTTCTGACCTTGCGTCCTTGCCGATGATGGTTGCCGTGTCGCCTACGCGGCAACGAATCCCCGTTGCGTCAACGGTCACTAAATCCATTGAAACCCTCCCGAGTACCCTGGCAGAACGGCCATTGATGAGCACGATCCCTGTACTTGAGAGCGACCGCGGGAAACCGTGCCAATATCCTATTGGCAATACGGCTATTTTGGTCGGACGCGAAAGGCGCTCGGCCAAATCATAGCCGACGTAATCTCCCGGCGCGAGGAACTTAATTTCGCTTATCATGGTCCGCCAGCTCAAGACCGGACGCAGTTTTATCATGGGCAGCTGGATTTCAAGCTCTTTCGAAGGGTAGAGGCCGTAGAGGCCGATACCCACGCGCACCGCATCCAGATGATACTTTTTGCCGAGTAGGGTGGCGCCGGTCGCCGCGCAATGTTGTATAAGAGGCCGCGCAGGCGTGTCAAATCCCTTGTTCCGAAGAAGTCCGCAGAGATCCGAAAATAGCGCGTACTGCTTCTCGGTGAATGTCGGGTAATTCACGTCTTTTGCGGAGGCGAAATGGGTATAGACGCCGCGGAACGATTCTCCGAGCTTCTTTAAATGGCGGAAAATTTTCGGCACGTCGTGCGGGGAGAATCCTTGGCGATGCATCCCGGTATCTATCTTGAGATGGAAATCGGGCGCTCGGGCACATCGCATGAGCGCGCGGAGGGCGTCGTGATTCGAAATGCTCACGGTAAGACCCTCAGACGCCGATCGATCGTAGAGATCGGGCAGCGTGGGTCCTAAAATTAAAATGGGCTTCCGGATGCCGAACTCTCTCACACGAATACCCTCAACTGCGCTATCAACGCAGAATCCGTCCACGCGGTTCTCGACAAGACCAGAAAAAAGCGTGAGTCCGTGGCCGTACGCGTTCGATTTCACCACCGCCAAAAGTTTCACGTCCGGACCAATGATACTCCGGAATGTTTCGCAGTTCTTTTGTATCGCGCTCCGATCGATCTCAACCCACGTCCGCAAGCTACGAGATAACTTTCGCGCCGACATATTTTTGGAGCACTTTGGGAATTTTAATTTTGCCTTCCTTCGTCTGGAAATTCTCAAAAATTGTGATCAGCGTCCGGCCGACGGCAAAGGCGGTGCCATTCAGCATATGCACAAATTCAATGTCCTTGCCGGTGCGATACTTTACGCTCAGCCGCCGCGCTTGGTAGTCGGTCGTGTTAGAAGCTGAATGCGTCTCGCGGTATTCGCCCTTGCCGTCCCGCTGGCCCGGCATCCACGTCTCAATATCGAACTTGGCGGCCGCCGGATCGCCGAGGTCTGCCGTGCACATCTCGATAACTCGGTACGGAAGCTCAAGTTTTTGCATAAGGTGCTCTTGAACCCCTAAGAGCAACCGGTGCTCGTGAACCGAGGTTTCCGGTTTAACAAAACTGAACATCTCGAACTTATCAAACTGATGCACGCGCAGAATCCCTTTGGTGTCCTTGCCGTAACTCCCGGCTTCTCTCCGGAAACACGTGGAGAACCCCACATACCGCCGCGGCAAGTCCTTTTCCTCGAAAACCTCATTCTGGTGCATCGGCCCCAATGCCTGCTCTGAGGTGCCGGCTAAATAGAGATCGTCTTTTTCTATTTTGTAGACTTCTTCCCCGCCGCGTTCAAGATACCCCATACCAGACATAGATTTTTCGTTCAAGAGCACCGGAGGAATCACCGGAATAAAAGGCGTGTCGGAAACTGTGAGGCCGTTTTTTTTGATAATGTGCGTTAAGATTTTCTGATCGGCGAGCGTCTCTAAAACCAGTTGTCCCAGCGCAAACTCAAGCCGCGCCGCCGCTCCAAGAAGATACCCGAACCGGCTGCCCGCGACTTTCGCCGCCCGTTCAACGTCAATTAATCCAAGGCTCTCGGCGAGCGTCAGATAATCTTTAGGCGGGAAAGAAAATTTTGATTTCTCTCCGACTTCGCAGAGCACCTTATTATCCTTCTCGCTTTTCCCGATGGGTGCGTCCGGGAGCGGGAGATTCGGGATTTTTCGCCACACAGCCATCCGCCGCCCCTCGATCACCTCGAGTTTCACCTCCTCGGATTTGATGTCTTCCTTATTTTTCTTTGCCGCCTCGATATTCCGCGCCTCGGCTTGCCCCGAGTGTACCGAGTGGGAAAATTTCTTCTGCCCCGCCCGCAAATCATCGAGTTTTTTCGTAATCTCGCGCCACTCGCGGTCGAGCTTCAAAAATTCGTCCACGAGCTCCGGTTGAACGCCCTTCTTTTCTATGCCGCGTTTGATGCGGTCCGGCTCCTCGCGGAGGAGTTTTATATCAATCATTGACTCCTATCATACCTTAATTTTTCTTCATCGTGAAGCATTGCGGAAACGTCCGTGTGAAGTTTTCGGGTGTTGCCGTGTGCTAATAGTCCGAAATAAGAATTGAATGTTTCGGGCGTGTGGCTTGCCATAATTTTCTTCATCATTCTTCGCCTCGTGCTCGTACGCAACACCCGATGGTCGGGAAAATGTACCCATCCCAAAAAATCAACGCCCGACGCAAGCGTTTTAATAAAAACCTTATCGGGGTGGAGGGTAAGTTGTAACTTTTCGCGCAGGAATTCTCGGATCAGCAACGTGTTTTGCTCGAGCCAGACGCGGTCTTTGGAAAGAAATATAAAGTCGTCGGCATACCGGAGGTAATACCGCGCCTTAAGCCCGTGTTTTACAAATTGATCAAATTCATTCATATAGACATTCACGAGAAGCTGTGAGGTGAGATTGCCAAGTGGAAGGCCTGCCCACCCGAAGCTGTGCGAAGGCGGGCCGGCGCCTGGCCGCATGGACGAAAAACTGCTAATAATCTCTTGGAGAAGTTCTATAATTTCTCCGTCGCGAATATAACTCCGCAAAATTCTCATAAGAATCGTGTGGTTAATATTTGCGAAGAATTTTCTGATGTCGCATTTCAAAACCCAGCAGGTTCTCGTATTGTTTTTGCTCACTTTGTAGGCAAATATGCGGAAGCGGTTTAATGCTCTATGCGTCCCCTTCTCCTTTCTGCATGAGAAAGAATCGGCAATAAAAGCCTTGTCAAAAAATGGATAGAGTACTCGATAGATGGCGTGGTGCACGAGGCGGTCGCGGACGCTCGCCTTGTGGATGTTCCGCGGTTTGGGATCGGAGATATTGAACGCTTGATAGCCGCCGTGGCGATAGGTATGATAGACAAGATCATCGTGGAGCAGAAAGAGGTTATCGATAAGATGCAATGAAAATTCTTGAACATCGCGCTTGCCGCGTTTTCCTTTCACAAACTCCCTCCAAGCCTCCAAAAAATTCTCTACGCTCGCAATATCCGCAAAGTTTTTAGCAAATTGGATTTTCATATTTCTTTTCCCATGAACGCCCCCCCCCCGCTTCAATTTACCCATCATTCAGCATCTTGTGGCAACTTACAAAGTCTGGCATGAATTTTTGCCGCACATTCCCAAAGACGCACGGTACACGCTGGGGACAAAAATAGATGGGCTGTTCGTAGAAACGGTAGAGTTGATTTTCACGGCGACGTATCTTGGTAAAAGCCAGAAATTTCCTTACGTGCAAAACGCGGCAACAAAACTTGATCTTGTAAAATTCTTCCTTCAAATTCTCTGGGAAATCAACGCACTTGATAATAAAAAGTATATCCGCATTTCTGAAAAACTAAACGAGATCGGCAGGATGCTCGGCGGCTGGAACAGGCAGTTAAACAGGGAAAACCCCGCAAGGAGCGGGGAATAAAGAGATTTGCGGACGGCGGCAAAGCGGTAGTTCGAGTTCCACTCGTTGTCGAACCAGTTCAGGTTCAGGTTACGCTTCGAACCGTTCCTGTCGAGGTACGCCACAGTGCGGTTGCCGTTCGGATTCCGCCACACGGAACCATCGTACAAAATATCGCCTGCGCCACTGCCCTTCGAATACTCTTGGGGTTGTATCGTATTCGGGATCTCGAAAAATCCTAATCCCTTAATATTTTGCACCAAGTATCTTTATTTTTGAGGAAAGAGAGAATATCTCTAGCCATAAGCGTACCCATAGCTATTCCCTATTCAGTGTTTCCGGAATTCGACTGTTGTGAACCGTGGCCCACAGCTTGTGTTGAGTCTACTATCCAAATTCAAATTATCACATGGTGCAGAAATGAAAAGCCCGTGCAGAAGACCGAAGTCCTGTGCACGGGCCAAGTTCCCAAGGGACAAAGAATCTCAAAGCGTTGAGGATTCAGAGTCCTAAGGTCTGAAAGCTACTTGCGGACGGCGGCAAAGCGGTAGTGCGAGAACCACTCGTTGTCGAACCAGTGCAGGCGCAGGTCACGCTTCGAACCGTACCTGACGAGGTACGCCACAGTGCGGTAGCCGTGCGGATTCCGCCACACGGAACCAAGAGCGATGATCGGGAACTCGCGCTGCTTCTCGGGATACTCCGCGCCGAAGGCGAGTAGCTCGGGAAGGGTTGCGGGACGGAGACCACGCGCGTCGAGCTCGCAGAGCGCGTTGTCCGACGAAACCCTCCGGTTGAGATGGACAAGCTCGATCGCGACTTCTGCCGTGCCTTTCTGTGTAGTCGGGAAGTTCTTGGAGGTGATGTCGGAATTCGTCCAGTTGTACTTCCCTGCCGCGACCATCTCCTCGACGGAGTGAGCGTAGTCGAGGGTGAGGCGGAACACGTTCTTCGCCCCTTCCATGATCGCGACAAGCGCATCCGCGATCTTCCCGACCGGAACATCACCGTCGTCGGTTACGAGCTGGTGAATCTGCTCGTCTGAAACCTTCCGCTCGCGGAGCGCACGGACAAGTTTGTCCGCGAACCCAGCGATCCAGCCCGCCCCTGAAACGATTGCCGTTACGTCCTTCCGTGCCATGACTTCCTCCTCTTCGGCTTGCCCCTCATTCCGACCTTATGCCGGAATCCCAGGCGTGCCAGTTTTGGTTACAGCCTTGAATCCGTGAGCGAGCGGACTCAAAGCTGTAACCAAGAAAACCGCAAGTTATCGATTTTTAAGGTACCCGGGCATTGTAGCATATAAACTATATTCTTGTCAAGTTCTGGTATGGGGGGTGAACTTTCTCCGGCTCCTCGCGGAGGAGTTTAATATCAATCATTAAAATTAATCATATACCAAACCTGTCTGCTCCTCGTAACCGCCCCCCCCCAACCTGCCCGCCATGCGGGCAGGTTTTCATTTTCTCTATAGCTTTCAAAAAATCCGCTACAATCCTATAATCTTAGAACATGGCAAAGAAGTCCTCCGCATCGAATCTCGAGCATATCCGCCATTCTTTGGCACATCTCCTCGCGGCGGCAGTCTTGAGGAAATTCCCCAAGGTAAAGCTTGGCATCGGGCCCGTAATTGAAGACGGGTTTTATTATGATTTCCTCCTCCACGGCAATGAGAAATTTTCTCCCGATGATTTGCGAGAATTCGAGAAGGCGATCCGTGATTTCATTCGCGACGATTTGAATTTTATCGGCAAAAAAGTCTCGGCCGCCGAAGCGAAAAAGCTTTTCGCGGGACAGCCTTTTAAACTCGAACTTATCAAGGATTTTGTAAAAGAAAAGCAAAATCTCACCACCTACCGCACTGGAGACATATTTACTGACCTGTGCCGCGGCGGACATGTGAAGAATACGAAAGAAATCAACCCCGACGCATTCAAACTCACGAAAATTGCGGGCGCCTACTGGAGGGGCGACGAAAAAAATTCCCAGCTCCAACGGATCTACGGCGTGGCGTTTGCGACCAAGAAAGAACTCGGAGAGTACCTCGCAATGCTTGAGGAAGCGCGAAAGCGGGACCATAAAGTCCTGGGTCCCGATCTCGATCTTTTCACATTTTCCGAACTTGTGGGCTCGGGACTCCCTTTGTGGACTCCGAAGGGCACGATTCTTCGGGACCTCCTCGATAATTTTGTCTGGGAACTCCGCGCACGCCGCGGCTACGAGCGGGTGGATATCCCGCACATCACAAAAAAGGAACTCTACGTGCGGAGCGGCCATTGGGAGAAATTTAAGAACGAGCTTTTTAAAATCGTGACTCGCGAGGGGCACCTCCTCGCCATAAAACCGATGAACTGCCCCCACCACACGCAAATCTACGCGCGGCGAAAGTGGAGCTACCGTGAACTGCCCCAACGATACGCCTCCACCACAAAAGTCTACCGCGACGAACAAACGGGCGAGCTTGCGGGCCTTGCACGCGTACGCTCGATCACGCAGGACGATGCGCATTCCTTCTGCCGCAAATCGCAGATTGCGGGCGAGATGTCGAGTATCTGGGACATTGTAGAGGAGTTTTATGCGGGCTGCGGATTCCCGAATCTTGAAGTGCGTCTTTCGTTCCATGACCCGAAGCAGCCGAAGAAATATCTTGGGTCGCCCGCAGTATGGAAAAAGGCGGAGGCGGAACTCGCGGCGCTCGCACAATCGCGATTAGGACCTGCGTTTGAGAGAAAAGTGAAGGTTGACATGGGCGAGGCGGCGTTCTACGGGCCGAAAATTGATTTCATTGCCAAAGATTCGCTCGGCAGGAATCTGCAGGTCGCCACGATCCAGCTTGATATGAATATGCCCGAGCGATTCCGTCTTGCGTGCGTGAATGAGAAAGGGAAAGACGAGGGGATTTTCATGATTCACGCGGCAATCATGGGTTCGATCGAGAGGTTCCTCGCCGCGTTCATCGAGCATACTGGGGGCAAGTTTCCTGTGTGGCTCTCTCCCGTGCAGGCGGAAATTATAAACGTCGGCTCCGGCCAGAGGAAGTATGCGGAAAAAATATTTAAAGGTTTGAAAACGGCAAGTGTCCGCGCGCGGCTCTCCGACGAGAATCTGACCGTCGGCAAGCGCATCCGCGAAGCGGAACTCCAAAAGATTCCCTACGTCCTTGTAGTCGGAGAAAAGGAAGAAGCCGCAGGCACCGTGAATGTCCGGCATTACCGGCGAGGCCAGGAAGGAGAAATAAAATTCGAAGCGTTCATTCAAAAAGTGATGGACGAGATCACGCGAAAAACGGTCTAGAAAAGACGAAGGGCTCCTATGATGACAAGGAGCCCTTGATGGTGGCGGGAAACTGCGAGGAAGGTGAAAAATCCTAGAAGACGATGAGTTGGCCGCTCTCGACCGCGAGGCGCCGGGTACTCCGGCGCACGGTCACCCCCTTGGGGTGCGTTGCGACCACGAGCCGGGCCTTCTTGCCCCGCTCTGAGAAGCCGACGATCTTGGCCTCCACGCGGGGGTGCTTCCGGCTCGAGTAGGGCACTCTTTGCCCCACCCTGAAGCCGAAACGCTTGGTCTCCGATGGCGCCATTGGGATGCCGCCGCCCTCCACAGAGAGCGACACCGTGGCGTACCGCCGCGCCCGTTGACGGTAGCCGTCCGCGATGAGGACGGTCCCGGTCACGGCGAAAAGCACCATGAGAACATACTCCCAGACCCGAAACATCTCAAACAAATTCGGCATATTACCCCCTCTCAAAAAGTTGAATTAGAACTAAAGTTAGTATAACATAGTGATATACATATGTCAAGTCCCCCTAAAAAACCGCCCTTCAATGTAATTCAGGGCAGGAAAATACTCGTCATTTTAGGCCCGACCGCGAGCGGAAAATCCGCCCTTGCCGTGAAACTCGCCCTTCGACTAAGCACGGTGCAGGCGAAGAAAAAATATGGAATACGCGGCGCTGAAATCATCTCGGCCGATTCCCGGCAGGTCTACAAAGGACTTGATATCGGAAGCGGAAAGATCACGAAAAAAGAAATGGGGGGTATCCCCCATCACCTCTTGGATGTCGCATCACCGAAACGAACGTTTACGGTCGTGGAATACCAGAAATTGGGAGCACGGGCAATCGAAAAAATACTCCAAAAAAAGAAAATCCCCATCATCGTCGGCGGCACCGGATTTTATATTGACGCGCTCATCTACGGATGGAAACTCCCGCAAATAAAACCGGATTCCCGGATTCGAAGGGCGCTCGCGGCAAAGTCCGCTCACGAACTATACCGGACACTCGCGCAGATCGACCCGCGCCGCGCGGCAACCATCGACCGCTATAATAAACGCCGGCTCGTGCGCGCCTTGGAAATTATCGTCCACACCGGCAAGCCGGTGCCGCGCCTAAGAAAAGGCGGCCCTCCTTATTCCAATGTTCTTAAGAACATTGGAATAAGGAATTCTCGCATCTTAAAAATAGGAATCCGTATCCCCGCCGAGGAGTTAACGCGGCGGATAAAAAAGCGATTACTCGCCCGTATCCGGCAAGGGCTGGTTCGCGAGGTGAAAAACCTTCGCGCACGAGGCGTAAGCTGGAGGCGCCTCGAAGGCCTCGGATTGGAATACCGTTACGTGGGCCGCTACCTCCGAGGGCTCATCACAAAAGAGGCGATGCTGCAAACGCTCGAGAAGGAAATCCGAAACTACGCGAAGCGGCAAATGACGTGGTTTAAAAAAGACAACCAAGTGATCTGGCTCGAGAGACCGCGCGATGCCTTGAAAATCGCAGAAGAGTTTCTCAAGTAACCCTACCCGATTTTGAGCTGTTCAAAGACTTCGCCGATTGTTTTTCGAAAGACCGCCTCCTTCGGAATGCGAATAAAAATTGCGTGCAGCGGTTTCCCGATCGCCTTCGCAGATGCGCGATCCATGTCCGGCAATCTCTCGAGTGCATGGATAAACTGCCTTCTGCTCCCCGCGGCAGTATCCGCCGAAAAATTCATGATTTTCTCCTGAAGCGCCGGGTGCTCGCGAAACATAACGCTAGATTTCTCTTGTAGTTCCCCTATAAGCGAGAGGATTTTTCGCCCGGTACTTCCCGTTATTTCAACTGCCTCGACTGGCGCCGCAATTTCCACCCCTGCTTTCGGAACCCCTCCATACCACGCCTTCCAGTCCTCGGGCGGATTCTCCGGGAGATTCAGCCGCCAATCGGCGCGGGAAATATCTTCCACAACGCCTCCTCGATAATGTTGCAAGAGCTCTTCGACGTTTCCCGGCGGTTCGGCGGGGAGGTTCATGCGCCAGTCCGCGGGAGTTTCGGGGACGTGCGAAACCGGTGCACCCTCACCGACTGCGCCCGGAATGCTTTCTCCCACCGGGGCCTCCGGCGGAGCTCCGGAGAGAATCTCGTGTACTCGTTCCGAGGTGAGCGCCTCTCCGGGGTGTTCGCCCGCCCAATGTGCAAGCTTCTCATTGTTTTCAACGATCGCATGCATCGTGCTCTCGCTCAAGTTGCCCGCATTCTTGAAAACCTCCTGCACGCTGTCCGCGTCGCTAAAAATTGGGCCAAAATCAATGGTCTCCCCGGGCACGATCCGATCCACATTCTCGAGCCCGAACGCACCCGGATCCGCGGCAACTTTGTCTTTGATGGCGTCGATAATATACGTCTTCTGCGCTTCGTTCAAATTCGCAAAATCTGATCCATAGTGTTTTTCGAGAAGCCGCGATGCAATTTTCCATATCGAATCGCCGCGCTCGGCTGTTTCCGCATAGGATATTGTTTCTCCCGCCGCCGCTTCTCCCACAACTTGCGCGGCACCCTCGGCGTGTACAACGCCTCCGGCTTGCGCCGCTTCGCCCGCACCAATTCCTTCCTCCGCGCGGAGGCCATGGAGCCACTCGTCCACGTCCACCGGCCGCTCCGTGGGGAGATTGAGCCGCCAGTCCATATTGCTCGCGGGAACCTCGCCGCCGCCCTCGTAGTGCTTAAGAATTTCCTCCGCATTCTCCGGGGGCTCCGCAGGGAGGTTCAGACGCCAGTCCTCCGGCGTAAAGGTTGCCTCCCCGGGCACTGCCTCTACGCCAAGAGCGCCCCCGTGGCCCTCGAACCACCGCGCAACGTCCTCGGGCTGATCCTTCGGAAGATTCAACCGCCAATCCGCATGCGTAAATGAGCCGTCCTCTCCCATTGCCCCATAGTGGCGGACTAATTCATCAGCATTCTCTGGCGGGCTCTCGGGCAGATTCAGCCGCCAATCGGCTTCGGTTACTCCTCCTTCGGGGGGGCCATAGACCCTTCCCAGGTCCGAAAGTTCTTCTTGAGGAACAGGGACTGGCTCCACTTCGGACGCCCCCTCGGCTGTTGCGACAGGTTCCGGCGCGGATTCTGAAGGAATTGTCTCAGTGGGCGCCGCACCTTCTTCTCCTCCTGTGCCAAACGCTTTACTGCCGATTAACACACCGACCGTGAGACCGGCTGCGGCCGCGAACATTTTCCTACTCCCACTTTTCACTCGCTCTCTGGCGTTTTCGTTGTCAATTGACCGATCGATATATTGGCTTTCATCCTTCAAGTATAAGGATAGAGCATCTGCTCTTTCATCATTCGTTCTATGCCACTCCGTACCGAGCGCAAACCTCTGCGCCGCGAATTCATACTCGCGAGCCTGGAGTGCCTGAATGACATCGCTTCCGCGCGCGCCGGATGTTCCCGCGTGTGCAAGTTTCACGCCTTTTATTTCTCTCAAGAGCCGGAGCCGCGCCATTTCTTGCCGCAGGACATCCTCGGGAAGTTTCCCTATCGCTTCTTGGATTTTTCCCGCCCGTTCTTCTTTCCGCACCCCTTTGAGCGTGCTGGAGACAGTATCAACAAGCCCTTTTTGTCCAATCGTCTTGCTCCACCGCTCAAGCGCCGCCTCGGCGCCCATAAACGTGCCGAGTCCGGACCACGCGCTCCGCGCCGCGATGAAACCGACACCACCGGTCAGGATTCCCGCGCCCGCAAGCCCTGCACCAACTGCGATCCGAACCCCCGTATGCCTCCGCCACCAATTCTTGAATTTTTCCCCGGTGCCTCGTTCGCGCTCGGTTGCAAACCGATCCATAACTTCATCCTCATGCGCAAGCACACGGCACAAGATCTCGGGGAGTTCTGCGCGTATTGACTCATCGGAGATTCCTCTCTTTCGCGCATGTTCAATGCTTTCCTCCAAATCTCGTTCCCTTTCTTTCGCAAGAAGTTCCTCGTATTGCATCCGGAAATCACGAAGCGCCGTTCCTCCCTCCTCTCCGCCCATGTCATGCACCCTGCCCGACGAATCCTCGATGGTTCTTCCCAAGACGCGCCCCAGTTTCCCGCGAACGACATTCCGCCGAAGCCCTCGGGCCTCCACATACCTCCTCCGCGCATTGTCAAGTTCGCGCGAGAGGACCTCTTCCTCCGTTCTCGGCGCTTCCCGCGTATCACCTTCTGGTATTCCTTCGGGAGTTGGGGGGCTCTCCCGCCGCTCCCCGGCACTATCCTCTCGCTCCGGCGGACCGCCTTCCGGACCTCTCGCGGGATCAACTGGCGGTGTCTCTGGTCCAGCCATAAATTTCTTACTGCGTGCCGAGTTTCTGCTCTGCGGCGCGATTCAAATCGAACATCTCCTGCTTGAAATTCGCCACCACGTCCGCGGTGATCGCGTCAAAGTTTGCGATCCTAGTGCGCAAGAAACTGGCGACATCGCCGCCGGAGACGAGTACCGCGTCAAATTGTTTCTGCTCTTCGTCCGAAAGAAGGGAGAGGATTCTCGCCGTGAGCCGTTTTTCGACCACTTCCATCATCTCGTCGAGCACTTTTTGCTGTCTTTCCTTTGGAAGCGAATCAAGCCCGAGTTCCTTAAGTAAATTTACATTTAGTATGTGTGCCATGTATGGTATCTACTATTTTTGGCATGACCTTTCTTGGAATATACCGCGCCACCCCACAAAACACAAGGTGCATAAGGCATGCGCGTGGCCGCGGTGTGCCCCGTTCCAAAATGAACTACCGCACCGCAGTTCGACTACGCTCACTGCAAGCCAAACGGTGCGGTATCTATAACAACATATCCTTCGACAAGCTCAGGATATTTTTCACTTTGCCGTTCATCCCGCCCCGACCGCGGTCGGGGCGGGTATTCTGGTCGTGAAAAATAAAAAACGCCGCCGATTACTCGGCGGCGGACGCACCACGCGTGGTGCGTATGGGGTCACTCGCTCGCATCGGCGGAAGACCCCTTCTCCTGCGAATGGCGCTTCGCACCGCGGGCTCGGCCACGGGCGGAATCGTGACCTCGTACTGCTCACAGCTCCGGTCGCAGTCAGACACATCCCATATCTTGCCTGCGATGCGCAGGTGAACCACCCGCTCACAGCAGACATGCTGAATCTCAACCCTCTTCTTGCCCTGCATCAAAACTTCGGTCTTAAACAAGATGCCCTTCACTCTGCACCTCCTGACTTTGATGTGAACGGCCACACGCCGAACCGGCGCGCGAGCTGAAGACTTCCGTACACGAGAAAAAACGCTCCGACCAACCCCACGACACTCAAAGGCCACATCGCCTTCGAGAAAAAACCGGCGCGGCAGGCCCTCACGAATGCCACAACGGTCACCGCGCCCGTGAGCGTCATGGCAATTTCAATCGCAAGCGCCACAAACCACGTATCTCTCTGATACCGCTCAAGCTCACTCATCGTCCCCTCGCCCCCGCGGAAAAATATCAAGTTCCTACTCCCACTATGGCGTCCCGCGCCTACTTTGTCAACAACTTTTCAAAAATTGCCCTAAGCGTCTCCGGATTCCCTCTTCCGCGGAGCTTCCCCATCGCCTTGCCGATTAAAAACTGGATGCTCGCGGTTTTTCCTTTTTTGTAATCGGCAACGGCCTGTGGGTTTTCTGCAATCACTTCTCGAACCATTCGTTTAAGCTCAACTATGTCCGAGATTATATATATTCCCTTGGCATTGAAAATATCTTCGGGATCTTCTCCGGTCTTAAACATTCTTAGAAGAATATCCTGTCTCTTTTGTCTACCGGTTTCCTTACTGTCATCTACAGCACCAATCTCAATCAAAAATGAGAAATGTGCTAAATGCTCTGGAGTAATCTTTCCCTCTTCTCCGGCTTGATTCCTTAATCCTTGTAATTCGTTGACTAAGAATTTGAAAGCGCGGTCTCTAACGTTGGAAAGGAAATTTTTAATCTCTCTAAACTTCTTTCCATGGTGTTCATTCCCGGGAACATCGACGACCTCATCGCAAAACTTCCTGATTTCGCTATCCATCTCTTCGAAAAACTCGGCAACTGCTTTACCCCCGACAAGCGCATCCGCCTGCTCCTCGGTCAAATGAAATTCCTTCACAAACCTCGCGCGCTTTTCGCGCGGGAGCTCCGGGAGTGAATTCTTGAGTTCCTCGAGATTAAAAACCTTCGTCTCAAACGGCGGCAGGTCCGGCTCGGGAAAATAGCGGTAGTCGTGCGCTTCTTCTTTAGAACGCTGGCTGAAAGTAATTCTCTTCGCGTCGTTCCATCCGCGCGTCTCCTGCGTAACCTTCCCGCGGGAACTAAGCACCTCTTCCTGCCGCTTGATTTCATAATCAATCGCTTCTTTCACTGATTTAAATGAGTTTAGGTTTTTGACCTCGACTTTCGTGCCTTGTTTCCAATTGCCGCGCACCCACTCGCCCAAGCTCACGTTCGCCTCGACGCGCATCTGCCCTTTTTCCATATCCGCATCCGAAACCTCGAGGTAGCGGAGAAGCTGCTGAAGGTATTTCCCGAACTCGACTGCCTCTTCGCCGCTCTTAAAATCCGGTTCCGTCACGAGCTCCATCAAAGGCACCCCCGCGCGGTTAAAATCCACCAAACTCGCTTCGTTTTTCGTCTCTCCGGTCGTGTCGTGAAGCAGGCGCCCCGTGTCCTCTTCAAGATGGATTCTCCGCAGGCGGATCTTCACTTTCGTTTTGGCAAGTTCCACCGTCCCGCCCGAGACGAGCGGCTGGTCGTACTGCGAGATTTGGTAGCCCTTCGGCAAATCGGGATAAAAGTAATTCTTGCGGTCGAATTTTGTGGCTGCCGCGATCGTGGCGCCCATCGCAAGGCCGACTTTGATCACCGCCTCAACCGCCCTTTGGTTGATCGTGGGAAGCGTCCCGGGATGCCCAAGGCAGACAGGACAGACGTTCTGGTTCGGATATTTTTCCTCCGGGTCATTCAACGAATCGCAGAACATCTTAGTTCGCGTCTTTAACTCGACATGTACTTCGAGGCCAATCGTGGGAATATATTTCATGTCTTGAGTATCGATACCAATATACCTGCCCGACTTGCCTTCAGCAACTCGAAGGCAGGCGGGCTAATTGTATTAATCCTTCGATATACTCAGGATACAAAAGATAGTGAGCGAAGTCGAACTATAAAATACTAACGCCTTACGTGAAGAGAACGTCAACTCTCGCACGGACGTCCGTAAAAACTTTCTCAATCGGCCGCTCGCCGTCAATAACCACAACGTTTTCGTAGAGTTTCGCGAGTTTTTGATATGCCGTGTTCACGCGCGCAAGCTTCTCCTTTGCCTCAAACAATTCCTTCTCCCCGCCGCGTTTCTCGATGCGCGCGAGGCACGTCTCGGAACTTACTTCTAAAACAAACGTGCGGTCCGGCAACGGAAAATTGCTATTTAATTCTCGGAGCCACTCAAAATCGCACTCGAGCGAGCCGAACGCAATAGTCGAAAAAAAATAGCGGTCGGAGATAACTACCGCGCCGCGCGCGAGCGCGGGTAGAATGAGCAATTCGAGATGCTCTTTTCTGTCTTCTACAAAAAGCTCCTGTAATTCCCGCGCGCCGAGCTTGGATTCCCCGCGAAGCACCTTCCGGATTTCTACGCCGAATGTTCCTTCGGTCGGCTCCTTCGTGAGAACCACTTCCTTCCCCTGTGCCGTAAGATGTTCCGCAAGCAGTTTTGCCTGCGTGGACTGCCCGGACCCGTCCGGGCCCTCGAAGACGACGAAGGTGCCTTGCATCTATTCAATTATAGCAATGAAAATCCCCTGCACGAACCGAAACCCGTGCAGGGGATGAAGTACCTGAAGCTACTTGTCCCGTTAGAGATAAATCTCTAACGGGACTTGCCTGCCTTGTCGACAGGCGGGCAGGCGACGAGCCACCGCCAAACGCCGCGCCGACTGATGCCAGCCCAGTCGAAGTCCGAGAGCCACCGCTCGCCGCCCACGTCGAGGTACGGGAAGAAGCGGTTGCCGTCCGGGCTCACCCAGGACAGATCGGCGAAACCGATAGGACCCTTGCCGTCAGGCTTCGGGTAGGCCTGGCGGAAAGCCTCCCGCCACTGTCCTTCGGGGATGACTCCGTGGGCCTTGAGGGCGCTTCTGACCGCGTCGAGATTCGGCTGGTAGCCGACTGCGACGAGCTTGAAGCGCCTGGTCTGCTTCCCTTGGGGTCTCGTTCCCTTGAACTGCCAGTCCTTGGGGTCGTAGCCGTCGCCTCGAACCATCTCCAGAGGGTCGACGCTGCCTGCGTCGAGCGAAAGCTCGAACTCGACGCCTACGTTGGGGATGGTTGGTCGAAGGGTGGTGACCGAAGCGCTACTGTAGCGCTTGAATGCGTCGCCCACTCCGGCAACCAAGGGGCTCTTGTTGCCGATGATTGCCTGGGCTTCGTCGAAGTTCAGGCTGGGCATGGCCCCGACCATCGTTGCGATGATGTCGTTGCGCTGACCGTCGGTCATGCTGCGGACTGTCTCACGGTTTCCCATGAGCTGTTCCTCCTTTGCAGAGTGGCGCACTCCTTATCCCGCGGTATGCGAGACCTGGAGCCTGCCGTTTTAGCCACAGAACTTAGATTGGATCTTTCCAGCCTAAGTTCTATGGCTAATGCAAGACCCGTGAGAGGCCTGCTCTCTAATGGGGCAAGTAGCTATACGCGTATGATTTCAAAGTGCGGGGGCATTGTAGCATAGATGATGCCAATCTGTCAAGCCCAGCAAACAAACTCGGCAAGCGGCACTCTAAAACTCTTTCCACAACTCTTTCCACTATAAATGATTAATCTGTTATAATGGAAACAGTTCTATGGCAACAAGAAGGCTTCTCACAAAAACAACGTTTACAAAGGATACGCTCCTCCGAATTGCCGCTATCGGTATCCTTACCATTGCCGCGGGAACGTCTCCATATTTCCTCCACCGGATTGTAAAAACCTATTTCAAAGATAAAGTAAGAAAAATGCAGCGAGCGAGAGCAAAGAAATTGCGCGAACTGGAACGGCGAAAATTGGTTCGTATCGAGGAATTGCCTGACGGAAAAGTGCGTATCGAACTTACTCACCGGGGGAAGCAACTCGTGCGGACATACGATTTAGAACACATGAAACTTACCGCTCCAAAGCGGTGGGACGGATCCTGGAAAGTTGTTATCTATGATATCCCTGCCTCGCAGAAAAAGGCAAGCAATGCCTTTCGTGAAAAATTAAAACAGCTGGGGCTGTTCCCCCTCCAAAGGAGCGTATGGATTTCGCCGTATGACTGCCTTCGCGAAATAGAATTCCTTGCAACGGTATTCGAGATCGACATGGACAAGTGCATTTGCTACTTCTCCACAAAAGACGTGCCGCGAGAAAAAGAGATGAGGAAGTTTTTCAATCTATAGTTTATCGCAGAACTGAATGTTTCCATTATAAAGGAATATTCCTTTATAATGGAAACATTTTTTGCTCAGTCGGGCTAAGAATTAATCCGCCATTTCCACGCCCATTCCGCCTCGCTCATCCACACTCGCTCCCTCATAACCCTCGGTTTTGAGTAATTTCCTATTCACCCCGACGTTACGTCAGGGCAGGCGGGAAAATCCTTCCGCCTTTTTCACACTCCCAACCAGAGGAGAAATTTCTATTTCGCAACCATAAGCGAAGGTTAGCAAGAAATATTCGAGCGAAGCGCAAATTTTTTGATCATAAATTTTTTGGTCGGAAAATCCTGAAAGGAGGAACGGGAACCAGAAAATTTATTCAAAAAATTAAGCGGAGTGAGCCGTATTTCTCTAACCGAAGCGGGTTCGAAAAAGAAATTACGACTCTACCTCTACTCCCATGCTTCGCGCCGTGCCGGCGATGATTTTCTCCGCCGCGTCGAGGTCGTTCGCGTTCAAGTCCGGCATCTTGCGCTCGGCGATTTTCTTCACATCAGCTTTTGTAATCTTTCCCTTCTTTTCTTTAAGGGGATTCGCAGAACCTTTCTCGATTCCGGCCGCCTTCCGAATGAGATCGGACGCAGGCGGGGTTTTTAGCCGAAACGTAAAACTCCTGTCTTCAAAAATGGTGATCTCGGCCGGCACGATGTCGCCCGTCATATCCTTCGTCTTGTCGTTAAATTGTTTGCAGAACTCCTGGATGTTTACGCCCTGCGGCCCCAACGCCGTGCCAATCGGCGGCGCGGGAGTCGCTTTTCCGGCTTCAATCTGGATTTTGATAATGGTTTTGATTTTCTTTGCCATGATCTTAGTACTTAGTCGTTAGGACTTAGGGATTAGTTTTCTAAATTCTAAGTTCTAAGTTCTAATCACTAAACTTTCTTCACCTGCAGCGAATCGAGTTCCACCGCCGTGTCCCGCCCGAAGACCGGCACCATCACTTTTACCTTCCCCTTTTCCTGGTCAACTTCCGCCACTTTGCCGTCGTAGTCCTTAAACGGCCCGTCGGTAATCTTCACGAGATCGTCCACGCGGAGATCCACTTGAAACTTGCTCTCATCCTGCCCGAGCCGCGCGAGAAGCGATTCGACCTCCTCTTTGGAGAGCGGCGTGGGCTTGGTGTTGTCCGCGCCCACGAAGCCGGTAACCCGAGGAGTGTTCCGCACCACGTACCATGAGTCGTCCGTGAGTATCATCTCGACAAGCACATAGCCGGGATACGTTTTCTCCTCGATCGTCTGCCGTTTCCCTCCCTTTATCCTGATCCGCTTCTCTTTTGGCACAATGACGTTGAAGATCTTGTCGCCGATCGCAAGAGACTCCACGCGCTGTTTTAAGTAGCGCGCGACCGCCTCTTCGTATCCCGAATAGGTGTGCACCGCGTACCATTGCCGCGAGGCGTGCATTCCTTCCTGCGCCTGTTTTTGTTTCGGTGACGTCTTCATGGTGGTCATGCGCCGATCACAAATACCCGAAGCAGCGTCACAAAGAAAAAATCGAATGCGCCAAGAAGCACCGCAAATAAGATCGAGAGTCCGATAACCACTCCCGTGAGATAGGTTGCTTCTTTCCTCGTCGGCCAGTTTACGTGCTTAAACTCCTGCCGAGCTTCGTTAAAAAACGTTCTCACGCGATCGAGCATGCTAATTTTATACGATGCGGAGCGAGTTTATAAAATCATGCACCGAGCACATAAGGCGTTATGTGCTCGGTAAAGGTTTTGCGGCTAAAACCCTGCCCCGTTCTCGTGCATAGAATTTTTAGGCAAAACCCTTTATATGTCAAGGTGTTTCACGCTTCCGGCGTGCGCCTGAATGAACTGGCGCCGCGGCACGACCTCGTCTCCCATGAGGATACGGAAGAGCCGGTCGGCCTCTGCCGCATCATCCACAACCACTTGCTTTAAGACGCGCTTCTCGTGATTCATCGTCGTCTCCCAAAGCTGTTCCGGGTTCATTTCCCCCAAGCCCTTATATCGCTGGATAAGCGGCGCGGACGCTCCTTTAAATCCCTTCACGACGCGATCCTTCTCGTGGTCGTTATATGCATAGTGCGCTTCTTTCCCCTGCTGAATGCGGTAGAGCGGCGGCTGGGCGATGTAAAGGTATCCCTGCTCGATGATTTTCGGGAAATATCGGTAGAAAAGCGTAAGAAGCAGGGTGCGGATGTGGGCGCCGTCAACGTCCGCGTCGGTCATGATGATAATTTTGTGGTAGCGGATCCCCTCGATATTAAACTCATCGGCAATGGCAGTGCCGATCGCCACGACCAGGTTCCTTATTTCCTGGTTCGCAAGCATCTTGTCGAGGCGCGCTTTTTCTACGTTCAGAATTTTACCGCGGAGCGGGAGTATCGCCTGCGTGCGGCGGTCGCGCCCCTGTTTTGCACTCCCCCCCGCACTGTCGCCTTCGACGATAAAGAGTTCCGATTCCGCGGGGCTGCGCGAGGTGCAGTCTGCGAGCTTCCCCGGAAGCGTGAGCCCGTTTAACGCGCCTTTCCGGAGCACGGTATCCTTCGCCGCCTTGGCGGCGCGGCGTGCCTTTGCGGCAAGCAATACCTTCTCGATAATCCGACGCGCTTCGTGCGGGCGTTTCTCGAAAAACTCCTTGAGCCCCTCGTTCACCACGGTTTCAACCGCAGTACGCGCCTCGGGGCTCCCGAGGCGGGCTTTGGTCTGTCCTTCAAACTGGGGCTCGCGAAGCTTTACTGACACGATGGAAAGAAGCCCTTCGCGCGCATCCTCACTCGTGAGGTTTTCGTCTTTTTCCTTGAGATACCCTTCCTGCCGCGCATAGGTGTTCAAAGACCTCGTAAGCGCCGAGCGGAATCCGGTAAGGTGCATCCCTCCGTCCGGCGTATGGATGTTGTTCGCAAAACTAAGCTCTTTTGTTTCAAGGTCGTCCACATACAGCATCGTCGCTTCCACTTCCACGTTTTCCTGTTCCTTGTGAACGTAGAACGGTTCGCCTTGAAGCAATTTTTCGCCTCTCCCGAGATGCGTTACGAACGACAAAAGCCCGCCCTCAAAATAAAAACCGTACGCGGCGGGGGGCGACGTGCGGGAATCGAAGAAATAGATTCTCACGCCTTTAGTGAGGTATGCTTGCTGCCGCAATCGCTCCAAAATGCGCTTGGCGTCGAATTCGATCTTCAAAAAAATCTGCGGGTCGGGAGAAAATATCACTTTCGTGCCGGTGTTCCTGCACGTTCCTATTTTTTTCACCTTCGCCTCCGGTTTTCCCCGCACATACTCCTGCATAGAGAGCTCGCCTCCGCGGCACACCTCAACCCTGAGCCATTCGGAGAGCGCGTTCGTGACCGAGACGCCCACGCCGTGGAGCCCGCCGGCAACTTTGTACGATTCTCCTCCAAATTTTCCTCCGGCGTGAAGCGTGGTCAGCACGGTTTCAAGCGCGGACTTCTTGGTCTGCGGATGGACGTCAACCGGAATTCCCCGGCCGTCGTCGGTCACGCTCACGCGGTTTTTGGGAAGCAACTCGACAATAATGTTCTTTGCAAACCCCGCCATCGCCTCGTCGATCGAGTTGTCCACCACCTCCCATACCAAATGATGGATGCCGTCGGGCCCCGTCGAGCCGATATACATCCCCGGCCGCTTGCGTACCGGTTCTAACCCTTCAAGAACGTAAATATCCTTCGCGTCATACGAAACGTGATTTGCGTTTGCAGGAGGAGTCCCGTGCGGCTGCAAATTCTTTTCTTTTGATTTTCTCTGCATGTACCTGCGTTGCTCAATTAAAACGGCGCCACCCTTGGCACGCCTCACCTTCTATAATTTTAGCATGAAATCTCTTTGTTTTCAAATTCACACGGCCCAGAAACGCAGCAATGTTTCAAGAAAAAACCGCTGCGGTTGAGGGCAGCGGCGGACCCAGGGGGATGAGTGCAGGCACGATAAGCGATGGCTCAACTGGCGCCGTGTTCGGTAGAACTGTCTACCTACTGTTGCCTCGCGAAGAGGCGATGCGCGATTGAGGTGTCGCCGACCATGCCCTCGGGGTAGAACTACCGGTGAGTGGTACCCTCTCTTGCCCTGTTTTTCACAAGGCCCTCCCTTGGGGAGAAGACGGGTTTCGCCGAGTAGCCACTAACTATAAGTATACGCTAAAATGGACGCCTTACAACCGCGAGTTGTGGAAAACTCGGAAATAACAGCGGAAATTCGAGTAAACCTCCACACCTAATTGAGATCACAGAGGGTTGTGAGGTTTTACAATCTCAATTAGGTGTGGGGGTAAAGTATGGCCTTAAATTCTTGCGCAATGCCAGTTTCTTGATATGGTCCAGGTTATTTCCCAACTGGCGGTGAGGGTGGGCGCTTCGCTATTCGAACGCGTTCGCTGCGCTCACTTTTAAAAACCTCTCGGTTTTTAACTCGTCCCGCCTCGGCGGGACTTTTTCCTACACTGGAAACTCCCGTTTCCCGACCCCTTCCCGTTCGAATCCCACATCTATAAGATGGTTTTTGTAACGCCAACAGGCGTCCCAAAAACCATTTGCGGAGGCGAGAGGATTCGAACCTCTGTGGCGTTTTTTAGACGCCGACGGTTTAGCAAACCGTTGCCTTAAACCACTCGGCCACGCCTCCTTTACTAAAATAGGGTAACGAATCAGCCCGACGGAATCAAGCGGAGTGCATAACCCGCGTTGACACATGAGTGCCCGGGACGTAGAGTAAAAATAGAAGTCCTTCCCAACCGAATCGGAGGTGCCGATGACCAAAAAGGAAGCGGTAAAGAAAATCATGGAGGGGACGTCGAGGCAGGTGAAATTGCCTCCCGTCCGCCCTCACGGCATACCGCTTACCAAGGAAATCGCACTCGCCGCCGCGGCATCGCGCCGCAGAAACGGCAACCCCCTCAAGCGCTAAGCAATCGAATCCACGAATTTTTTCTCGGCATCCTGCCCATCATCGGCAGGATGTTTTTTTAACCCCAAACCAAACCGAGCGTGACGCTCTTCGCGCTGCCGCGTGGAGCAAAGCAAATAAGTACTCGGTTTGGCACAGGGGTTTTGACCCCGCACCGAGCCGAGCACTGCAAGACCCTCACGTTTTCTTTTGGATGACGCCGTCTATTCACAAGCGATGAATTTTAAGCAAAAGCAGCGGCTGTCACAAGGTCTTGAGAAAAGCAAAGTGCTCGGTCTGGTGACGGGGTTTTGACTTTTCATATCTCAACCGCTAACGTGTAGAGACATGCAGACGGAAACTCGCGCAAAAATCGCCCGTCCGCCCGTCGTGGTGGTGATGGGTCACGTTGATCACGGAAAGACCACACTCTTGGACTACATCCGAAAAACGACAGTCGCCGCGCGGGAAGCGGGAGGGATCACGCAGGCAGTCGGGGCCTATGAAATCGAACATAGCGTCGCCCATTCGACTGACGCTCATGGCGCACCTTCGGTGCGCAAGATCACCTTCATTGATACCCCGGGACACGAGGCGTTTTCCAAGATGCGCTCCGCCGGCGCGCATATTGCAGACCTTGCAATCCTTGTCGTCGCGGCAGACGACGGGGTAAAACCGCAAACCAAGGAAGCGATTTCCATTCTTCAAGAGACAAAAACGCCCTTTATCGTCGCGCTCAATAAACTGGACAAAAAAGAAGCGGACGTGGAGCGCGCGAAGGGCGACCTCGCGGCGAACGGCGTGCTCCTTGAAGGATACGGCGGACAAGTGAGCTACCACGCTATCTCCTCAAAAACGGGCGAGGGAGTGAGCGATCTTCTCGATCTTATACTGCTTGCGGCGGACGTCGAGCATCTCACATACGACGCGGGCGCGTCCGCGTCCGGTTTTATCCTCGAGGCAAGGATGGACCGCAGGCGCGGAATCGAGGTTACGGGAATCTTGACCGACGGCGCGCTCCGCGAGGGAGACGCGATCGCCACCGCGTCGGCCTCCGGAAAAGTCAAAATTCTCGAGAACTTCCTGGGGAAGCGCGTCGCGGAACTCGCGCCGTCTTCCCCCGCCATCATCATCGGGTTCGCAACGCTCCCGCGCGTCGGAGAATCATTCTCTACGGGGAAAATCAATGCGGCGTCCGCTACGGGGGCAACGGCGGCAAAACCCCCGGGTGAGCCGCGCGCGGCGACCCCGCAAGACACGGGAGGAAAAAAATTCATCTTAAAAGCGAGCGATCTTGGCTCGCTTGAAGCGCTCTCGGTGATCATGCGGAACCTTCCGTCGGAAATTCCCCCCGCGGTCTTCGCGGAATCGGTGGGGGACGTCACGGATGGAGACGTAAAAATGGCGCAGGCAACGGATGCTTCGATTATCGGGTTCAAGGTAAAAGCGACGCAACCGGCGAGAAATCTTGCGGAGGCAAACCGCGTCCCCATCATCCTCTCAAACATCATCTACGAACTCGTGAAAAAGGTTGAGGAACTGCTCGCGGGCGCCGCAATACCCGACGCGCTGGGAATGCTCGAGGTGCTCGCGGTCTTCAACAAAGAAAAACTCTCGAAACAGGTAGTCGGCGGCCGCGTGACGCATGGCTCCTTCCGCAACAAAAGCCCGTTCGAGATCGAACGTGCCGGAGTCGTAGTCGGCAAAGGCAGGGTGACGAACCTCCAGCAGGAGAAAAAGGACACCGCGAGTGTTCCCGAGGGAAAGGAGGCGGGGCTCATGGTGGAGTGCAGTATCGCCATCGAAAAGGGCGATATACTTGTCGTGAGAAAATAATTCGAATACAACGAATACCGGTACGAATGATACGAAAATATTTTCGCAGCATTCGTGATAACATTCGCAGAATTCGCATTATAATCACATGAATTACCGGCCCCTTCGCGTCGGAAAACTCATTCGCGAAGAACTTAACAAACTCATTCAGAGGGAGGTTGAAATTTCCGGCGCGCTTGCGACCATCACCGACGTCGCGATTGACAAAAAGCTCGAACGGGCGCGGGTATATGTAAGCGTGCTCCCGATGGAAAAATCGGCGGGCGCGCTCGACCTATTCAAGAAATCAGAGGGTCGCCTGCAATACCTCCTCGGAAGAAAGCTCAACATCAAGCCGATGCCGCACATTGAATTTGTGCCCGATCGCGGCCCGGAGCATGCGGCAGAGGTTGAAAAAATTCTTATAAAAGACCAGAATAACGAGAGCGGCCACGTGGCGAAGTAGCTAACGCGACGGTCTGCAAAACCGTTATACATGGGTGCAATTCCCATCGTGGCCTCAACGAATTTTTCTGAAAGTCACAACGCTTTCGAATTGGAAGACGCGCTATTAGGCATATTGATTTTTCGTCTACCATATGATATGATAAGGTTGATGCGAAAAAGATCGTGGACGGAAACACAATTAAAAAAAGCTGTCGAGAACTCGTTCAGCTTTCGGCAGGTTTTAGCAAAACTTAATCTCCGTGAGGCGGGTGGAAATTATGAGCAAGTAAAAAAATACATCAAGGAGTTTGAAATAGATATGAAACATTTTAAGGGCCGAGCCTGGAACGCTGGTATGCGTGGCATAGGGAAACCAATTATCCCTCTCGAAAAAATCCTGGTAAAAGACAATTACTTTCAAAGTTTTAAGCTAAAGAAAAGGTTATTTGCAGCCGGAATGAAGCCGCGTTATTGTGAAGAATGCGGCTGGGCAAAGTCTACTAACGACGGGTATCTTCCACTCGAACTTGATCATATAAACGGAGATAGACACGATAATAGACTGGAAAATTTAAGAGTGCTTTGTCCCAATTGCCACAGCTTAAAACCAACACACCGAGGTCGAAATAGGAAAAGATTTGTCCGGGTGGCGAAATAGGTAAACGCGCAACACTTAAAATGTTGTGGGCTCAAAAGGCTCTTGTCGGTTCGATTCCGACCCCGGGCACCACGTAGGAAAATTGTGAGCCACACGTTGATTTCCGTCCAAATTTTTTTTAAACTTATCGCAGCACTATTAACCTTTTGAATAAGGGGGAGATATGGGCGATGGAACTGCCGTAGACATGCTCCGGGACATGGGGATGCTCCATACAGGAGGTCATTTCAGCTTGCCCGTTTCTGGGAGACATGGCACGACCCGCATCAATAAGGAGGTCATTCACCGGAACAGAATTGCGATGTTCTCGCTTGCGCGGATGATCGCAAAAGAATTCATCGCCGCGGAACCCGAAGGCGTGATCGGACCGATGAACATCGGAAAACTCATCGCTGACTGGGTGACAGACAACCTGATACTCATGACTGGCAAGTCCGTGGAGAGCCTTGCGGCAATCAAAAAGAGCGGCGGCAGGGCATTTTCCCTCGACGAGCCGACGCGGAAACTCGTGCACAAACGGCGGCTGCTCCTCGTGGACGACATCGTGAACACCGGGGAATCCGCGAGACGCACGATTGACGCGATCCTCGAATATGGCGGGAATATTGTGGGTTTCGGCGTCCTTTTTAACCACTGCGTGTGGAATTCTGCGCATCTCGCTGACGTGCCGAAGTTCGTTGCGCTTGCGCATGTCGAGCTTGATTCCTGGGCCCCGCCTGCATGCCCATCCTGCGCAGATGGCGTCCCCCTCAAAGAGCTCTAAGAGTCGGGAATCGAGTACCCTCGATTCTTTACGCACCGCCCGCGCGCGGTGCTTTTTTTTCACGAATCAAGATTTACCCAAACGTGAACGTATACGCCCGAACCCCCGGCGAAAGAATTTCAAATTCAACGGTGTGCTCTTCGTACACATCGTCTTCTATCACGCGGTAGAGCGTCTCATCTTGTACGGTAAGGTACGTTTCTCCTCCTTCTCGCTTCACGTCCGCTCCGGCTTCCACGCCGAGCGGCTTCCCATCCCGAAATATCTTTATCTTGATGGGTGTTTCCGCTCCCGCGACAAAATAGAGATCCTTCCCTTCGTAGCGAAAAATGATTTTTGCGCCGGGTTCCCTGTTCTCCGCAAATTCATCGCGGACATCCCATGATCCCGCGAGATACAGGATATTCTTCTCTGCGGTCTCCGGGGCCGAAAAACTCTGAATTCCCCTCGTTCCCGCCGCGCCGTTTCCCAATGATGCATTCCTCGCCGCGCCGAAATAAATCTCGGGGCTCCGCGGCCTCGTAAAGTCGGTTTCGATCGTGCCTGTCGGCCTTGCGGTGTCCTTCGCGATTTCCCCCGCGAGATTCAAACGCGCTGTCCGCTCTTCGAGAAGCTCCTGAATTTTCCGCTCGGTCTCGTCGTACGCTCCTTCGCCGATGTGGTCGTAGACAATATAGCCGTCAATATCAATCAAGTACTTCCGGGGCCAGAAGCGGTTACCGTAGGCAGTCCACGTGGCGTATTCGTTGTCCAAGACCACCGGATACCGGATGCCGGCCTTTTCCACGGCCGCTTTCACATTTTCGTATTTTTCTTCAAACGGAAACTCCGGAGTGTGGACGCCGACGATCTCAAGTCCTTTACCTTTATATTTCTCATACCACGCATTCAGGTACGGCGTGGTGCGCTGGCAGTTGATGCAGCTGAACGTCCAAAAATCAACGAGGATGACTTTCTTGCCGATGAGTTCGCCGATCGTAATCGGCGCGCTCGCTCGCCCCGAAGCACTTGAAGAGGCCGAGTCCGCAAGAGGAGTGTTGATGTACCCCGCAGGGCGCACTATCTCTTTGGCGCGCGGGAGCTGTTTTTCCACCGCCGCGGAAGGAATTTCTTTCGAGCCGACATTCGCCGCGCGATCCGGTTTTAAAGATTCGAGATAGAAAATAGCCCCCGCGGTCGCCGCGAGTACAAGCACAAGGACTATCGACTTGGCTGTCATGCGGGAGATTCTGCTTTTTTGACCGCAGTCGAGGCAAGGTATGAAAGAAACCCCGGCACAAGCGGCAGGATGCAAGGGCTCAAGAACGATCCGAGTCCGGCAACAAACGCGATGCCCACATTTATGAAATTGAGCGACATGATCCCGCCGCCCACGCTCGTCGTGAGTCCCAGGCGACCCAAGAAATCCGCAACGACTTGGAGATTGGCGATACGGTTCAGCTGTCCGGCAAATACGAGCACTCCCAAGACGAGGAGCAGGAAACCGAAAACATATTGGACAGATTGGAGCCACTTCGCGGCGCGGGTTATGAACCGCTGTGCTTGGTTCGTAAAGAGGCCGACCACAAGGAACGGGATGCCGATCCCGAGCGTGTATGCCATAAGAAGCAAAAACGCGCTTCCCGCGTTCGTCGAGGCAAGCGCGAGGATTGCGCCCAAGGCGGCGGAGACGCATGGCGTCCAGCCCACCGCGAACGCGGCGCCGAAGGCGAACGAGGTGAGATAGTGGGACTTGAACCGCCGCACTTTGAATGTATGCTCGCGCTCAAGGAATGGGATCTTGAGGAGCCGGAGGAGATAGAGCCCAAAGACGATGATCACGACTCCCCCGATCCGCCCAAACCATATTTGCGCGTCGTAGGCGACGTTCGAGAGGATGGTCTGAAGCAGGACACCCACGAGCGAAAAGACGACGGAGAATCCGAGCACGAAGAAAACGCTTGAGAAAAAAATCTCCCAGTTTCGCGGTTGCATGGCTCTCGGAGCGTTATTCATAACGCTAATCGGCGAATCTCCCATTGATCTCGGCAGTGGAACTGCAAATGGCTAAGTTCTATTCGCGTGTCTATTCCACAACGAGCTTTCCCACCATCCCTAAAGCGCGGTGGGTGCCCACGCTGCAATAGTATTCAAACGTTCCGGCTTTGTCGGCCACAAATTCAACCGAGGATTTCCCGCCGGTATTCACTTGTGCGGTTTTTGCGCTGAACCCGTCCACCGTCCAGTCGTGGAAACCCTCCGTGCTCTGAAAATCAATTTTCACCTTGTCGCCTTTCTTGACCCGAATTTCGGTTTGCGAGAAGGCAAAATTCCTGCCGGTAAGCGAGAATATTTTTACTCCACTCATCATCGCGCCTGCTTTTTCCATCATTGCATCACCTTCCTTCTCCGTCATCATTCCTTCTCCATCTGGAAACACCATCCGTTCCTTCGCTCCGATGAGTTCCGGGGTGATGTCCCCGCACGCGACGTAGACGCCCGCCTCTGCCGCAGATTTATGCACGTTAACTGCGAGCGGCAGTTCTTCCGTAAGGTGTGAGGGTGGGATGTTCAAGGCGGTATCTGATTTTCCGTCCACTACTGGCGTAAGCGGGTGATCCACGCCTCCCAAATTCGCGCACGTGCCCGTGTGGATATGCGCGGGCTGGGGCACGCCTGCCGGGGCGCCCGTAAGAGAGATCATCACTTTTAATTTACCGTTTTCTTCGAGAAGTAAGGCCGTTCCCGACTCGCCAGAATTATTCTGTTCGTGCAAGACGACCGGCGCGGGCACGGCCCTACTTGTTCCGGGCATCTCGCCGTGGGGTCCCTCCACTATGTCCGCGGGTTGCCGGCTCGCAAAAAGCACAATACCCACGACGATAACGAGCGCAACGATGCCGATAATCGCCGGCATTCCGATCCCTTTCCACATTAAATTTTTCTCCATGAGAACAGCTAAAATAAGTGTTTATTCGACTATATGTATAGATAGTATAAGCCGCTCGCCGACGGGCGCAAGTGGGGGTTCTAAATTTAGTATAATAAAGATAGCTCGCCGACAAACCCGGGATTCGCCGCGTAGAGGAGTGCGCATGAAGACATATCTCGAAGTTCGGATGAACGGGACCTCCGCCACGTTCGAAATCGTCCCGACTCAGTGCCGATGGGTGGAAATATTCCGCCCCATGGAAAACGGCGTCTCCGTAAGCGTTCACTCATGCCCGGACTTATACGCCGCACGGCTCTTTCTCACCGTCCAGATGCATGGCGTGATCACGCGGGAGTGGAGCGTCCGGAACGACTGAGACCCTCGGTTGCGTTCATCCGAGGGTCTTTTGCTTAAGAAGGCACATAAAAAATTATTCCTAAGCTTTTTCATGCATCAACTCACTGCCAAAGCACTACGATGAGAGACATAATGGAGAACGAAATCAATTGATACACCGCGTTGAACGCAAAAAGTTTGAACGGTTTCCCTTCCCATAGGAACGAACCCATGAGCGTGGTCGCGACAAAGCCGAGCCACACCAAGAACGCGAGGGAAAGCGCGCCGGACGCGCCTTGTACACCCAAGGCGGCGGCGAAATACGCAAGCACGTACGCGACGATAATTGCGGTCACGAATCCGAGTCCCATCGCCTGCGCGGGCGTGAGCTTCATCATCTTCATGCTCTCTTTCGTGAACCCCATCATCGCCATCCACTGCTTCCCGAAAAGCGGCCCGTACCAGATCGCGCCAAACGCGAACGCCGCAACCGCCGCCACGAACACTGAAATGTAGTTAATGGTCATATTGATATGGATAAATTTATTTTCGACCTTATAGACTTTGCACTTATTATAGCAAACCGAGGTAAAAAAAGCCCGCCAGAGGTCTTGCGACGTAACGGGGAGCAGTAGGTCTGCTCAGTCCTGCTGCTCAGACCACCCGGATGAGCGGGCAGAGGCGTTGCTTGATCGCGCGAACATACTCACTGATGACGGCGAAGAATCCGCCGACATGCTGACCAGCCCGTGAATATGACGCGTGGTAGGCGATGTCGAAGATCAGACCAATCGTGTGATCAAAGACCCATTCGCCGAAAACCGATCCACGTCCGGTGATCCTCGAAAGAACGCGTTCCTTTTCCTCCCGCCTCTCAGCCACGCTCCGGCTTCTCTGCATGGTGATGTAGCCAACAACGGCGAACCCGGCTCCGAGTAGGAAGTAACTGATCGCTATCTTCCATAAGCCCAGTGCAGCAGAAAACACTGCACCGACCACGTAGAAGAACGCGCTGCGCGGAATGAAGCGGTAGGCCTTCTTGAACTGCAGGAAGGCCACTGGGAAAAGAAGGGTTCCCCAGAAAAGCTTACAGATGTTGAGCTTCTCCGGGTTTACCCCCCAGACCCATTGGAAAAAACGCAGGAATAGCGAACTTCTCGAGATTGTCAATGTGCGCATGGCACTCCTCCTTCATTTCGTTCGGTTTAGTCCAGATTCTGTAAAATCAGAGTTCCGTGCGGTGCAATAATAGCATGCTGGCTATAAAAAGTCAATAGCGCGTAATGGTTCGAAAGCTTGGAACCGCCCCTGCCGTGGTTCAGGTTATATGGATGGCATTTCGTCAAATCTCCATTTGCCACGCCTTTTTCTTTTCAAGCGGGACAAATTCGCGCAAAAAAGAAACTCCCCAGCGAGACAGTGCCCGCTGGGGAACGAATAGGGGTTGCTGTGGTCCCGAAGGAAGGACTGGGGGTAATTCACGTGAGAAGCGCTTCCGCCACTTCCCGAAGAGCTGACTCGATCTTCTCCTGATTTGATTCCGCGGCAGAAGGGAGGTTGATGTCAATCTCCACTTCGTTCTCCTTCACGATCAGCTTTCCCAAAGCCGGAAAGTTCGTGACCGAAAAGGCGCAGATGCCGATGTTGTCATCCCATTTCTCACGCAGATCGCTCATCTCTCCGGCAAGCCGCACCTTCACCTCCCCGAGAAGGAGCCGAGCTTGCCGCAGGGCCTCATCGCGCGGGAGAGTATGCGGCACGGCCACAGAGAGTTTAATCATGCGCCCCTCCATTCTATTGAATTGTTAGCGTGCTATGCAGTGCTGAATTGTATATTCAAAATACTCATTTTGTCAAAGATTGAATTGCTAAATGCTTTATCGCGGGCGCGTGTTTTGAACTACCACAAGAATGGAAGGTGGCGCAAGAGCGACGCGCACGCGGTTGCGGCGTAGATACCGTAATTTACATAGTCGCTCCCTCGCACGCTCAAATCCACGGAAAAAAATCGCCGGGCGGCATACTGGAGAAAATTCTCGTCCGCCGCAAGCGTCCCGTGGTAGCGCTTCATTCTGGTAAGGATACAATCCCCAAACACGCGCAAATGGAGCTTGTGGAGCACGATGAGCGCAAGCACAAGCGGCAAAGGCAAAAAGAAACCGCTTACGATTGCGGCCGCAATGACAAACACGTGAAGCCAGAAGAGAAACTCCCCCATCGCCTAAGAGAGCGGCGCGAAGGAGAAGAGCGTGGAAAACTGCTTGCACCAGATGACTACGGATTTGTAGTTCCCGAGCGCCGCGATCGGTTTCTTCACCACATACGTTTGTCCGCCTTTGTTTCCTTTAATGAGCTCGAGTCGCAACACATCGCCCAAACCTTCCTTTTTTATATTTTGATTCGGCGAGAGATAGATCCATAAATCGGGGCCTTGGGTGATTCTTGTGTCGTCACCGAAGAGCACCAAGCTCTCGTTTCGCTCATCGCCCAGCTTATTCGGGAGAACGTATACGGTGCCGACTCCGTTGTGTATGGGACCAATTCTCACAAAATGCCCGGTTCTTCCTCCTGCGGCTTTGAATTGCGCTTGGTTCCCGTGAATCCACTTAAGAATTTTTTCTTCCTTCTCGGCGAACGTCACGCGCTTCCCAAAAATGATGTCGTGAAGAGAGCGCTCCCGAAAGAGCATAATGACCTCCTTGATGAATTTTGGAGAGAGCGAAAAGCGCGCCATGCGAAAAGAATTGGTTTATGCGGGTTTGAGTTCCGCGTAGCTAAAAAGGACGCTGAACGGCTTGCACCACACAAGCACGTAACGATATTTTCCGGTATCGGTGTCTGCGGGAAGCGCATAGTTCACGTTCCCTTTCGTCGCTTTAATCTGGCCGAGGTCTATAAAATCATCCGCGCCCAAATCCGCGGAGAGGTAAATATGGAGCCGCGGTCCGTTGTCGGTGAGGAAATCCTCAAACCGCACGATCTCTCCGCCGCCGTCTCGAATGAGCAGGGCGCGTCCCGCGACGCTGTGAAACCGCCGCATAAAATCACCTTGGGCCACGAGCTCGACGCCCGGGGGCATCTTCTCCATTTTCTCCATCACCACATCCTGCGCGGCCGCGACCGCATCCATAAATTCCTTCATTTTCGCCTCACTCATCGTATCAAGCGCATCTTTGATGTGAACGGCCTCCGGAACCGAGGGCGCGGGCGTGCCAAGCGGCGACGGCTCGTCGAGTTCGCCTCCGCTATTGAGGATAAAAATCACATAGGCGCCGATGCCGAGCGCGATAATAATTCCAAAAATAATGAGTTTCTTCATATGGGTGTGTTTCCTCTAAAGTATAGGCGGGGATGCCGAAAACTGCAATACGGATGGAATGCTTCTCAATACGCCGAATAGAATACCATAATCTTATTTCGCATTCGTATCCGGCTGGTGCACGCCAAAGGTATTGCCTTCGGTGTCGAGGAAGTATCCTATGATTTAAGTGCATACCAACTGACATCTGCAAGTATTTTTAAAACATACCCTTTCACCATTGAATGTACAAAACCCCACGTCGAATCCTTTGGGTTGTTTGGTTGGATATTTGCTGCAATCCAAATTTTGACAATTTGCATTAGATAGACACCGACCCCCTTCTTCTCTGCTTCCGGCAATGGTTTGTTTGCAGAGTGAAATATAGTCTGTGCTCGGCATTAAATCACAAAGTTCAGAGTCATTGAGTTTGAGCGCGAGTTCGCGAACACACACGTCCCGTGTGCTTACCGCTCCCAGAGGAGACGTGCTCGAGAGTGTAAGACAATAATCTAAATCGCCTTTTACAATCACATAAGTATACTTGCACTCTTCGCGAGCTTGTTTTGGGCTGACACCATAGTCTTGAATGACGTGTCCTTTATTTATCTTGTCGCAGATTTTTGGGTTGTTTTCCTGCAGTGCCGCAGAGAGCGCAGCATGAATATCCCACGTTCGAGCGAATGGGTTTATCTTCTCGCCCGGACGAACCTCTGTTTGGTATATCCACAAAACGGCCGCAATAATAATTACAATGACTAACAAACCAACGATGAGTACTTTTTTCTTCATACTTTTAAAAATTAAGCAACACCACGCCTGTGAGCGTAAGAACTATCGCGGTAATTTGTACCGTGTTCAAGGATTCGCCGAAGAAAAGCACTCCGGCGGTAAGCGTAATCAAGGCATAGAGCCCCGTTTGGAGAATGCTCACGATCGAGAGTTTCCATCCTGCGACAAATATATACGTGAAGAAAAAGATTTGGAAGAGGTAGAGAAGTATCGCGCCAATCATGAGCGGACTCTTCAGTGCCTCTGTAAACCCTCCTCCGCCCACGGCCGCTTTTTTTAAGAGCGCATCGGCAATCGCCACTGCGGACACCGCAAGAATAAGCAACCCGATGTGTAAAAGCTTTGGCATAAGAAGAGGATCAGCGCCCGCAATGCATCTGCGCTTGTGATGCCTACCGACGTTCCGCATGAAACCCTCGACAATGCTTATTGTACCACGCTATGGGCGGGTTTTACTCTGCTTTGTTCTGTCTCGAGCAAAAAAGGACGGGGGCGGCGAATTCTCGCTCAAGCATCCTCCAAAAACCCGCCGGATTGGTGTTTCCAAAGCTTCTCGTATATCCCTTTCTTTTTGATCAATTTCTCGTGCGTGCCGTCCTGAACAATCCGCCCCTGATCCATAACAATAATTCGATCAAGGTGCCTGATGGTAGAGAGCCGATGCGCAATCACGAGCGCTGTCTTGTCTTTCATGAGCTCCCAGAGCCCCGTTTGAATATACTTTTCCGATTCGGAATCAAGAGAACTCGTCGCCTCGTCAAGAATCAAAATTGGCGCATTTTTGAGCAATGCCCGGGCGATCGCCACGCGCTGTTTCTGCCCGCCGCTCAACTTTATCCCTCTCTCGCCGACCAATGTTTCATATCCGCTCGGCAATTCCCGAATGAACTCATCGGCATGAGCGATCGTGGCCGCGCGTATAATGTCCTGCGTCGTCGCTTTTTGATTGCCAAAAGCAATGTTCTCTAAAAGAGAACGATGGAAAAGCAGCGGCTCCTGGGGCACATACGCAACGGCTTCGCGGAGTGATGCTTGCGTGACCGCTTTCAGGTTTTTACCGTCAATCATGATGCTGCCCGACTGGGGATCGACAAAACGGAGCAAGAGCTTGGTAATGGTCGTTTTTCCCCCGCCGCTCGGCCCAACCAGGCCAACTTTTTGCCTGCTCGCAATGGCCAAATTGAAATTTCTCAAAAACGGCGGCGACTTGTCTGAAAGACCGCCATACCTGAAACTCACGTTCTTAAAAACGATATCGGCGCCGGTTGCTCGCAAGGTGGTTGCGCGTGGATCGTCCGTGATTGCCGACGTATCGCTAAAAAGCTGCGTAAATTCCGCCGCCTCGCTTATTGCGGATTCGAAGTGCCGATAAATCCTGTTGATGTCCCAAAACACGCGCGTGATCTGTGCGTAGTAAGAAAAAATCACCATGATTGCTCCCGCGTCCAATCCAAGGCGTCCCGTAAAAAACACCGCTGCAGCCAATCCGGAGACATTTGCAAGAACGTACATAGGGGAAACAACGGTATCAAACTTCAAGTTCTGGTAGTCGGCGGCGGCTTTGTACTTTAGAACAAAATCGTCCAGATAGTCCCCGTAGGTTGAGAGTTCATCTGTTTCGCGGGCAAACGACTTGACCGCCAACATATTCGTGATGGCATCAGACAATCTCCCTGCCACTTTACTGCTCGCGTCGTGCCGCAAGGCAACCAAGCGGGAGCGGCGGCTAATGATCGGCAGTGCGACAAAGACAACCACGGTTATCCATGCAATTAAAATCAATGGCAGCCAGAACGAATACCGCCACAGCACGACGATCGCAAACACGATCGGGAGCACGTTGTTCACGACGCTGAGGGTCAGGGTGTCGGTAAAAATTTCGAAACTGCGCGAGAATGCCAGCGCTTTTTTTGTGAGCGAGCCAACAAAGTTACTCACATAGAAATCGTAATCGCGCTCGGAAAGCCGCCGAAACGCTATCTCGCCGAGGTTTCGAAGCCCGCCAACTTCGAGCTTGATCAGGAAATGAATGCCGAGACGCCCTAATAATTCGCCAAGGAACCACAACGCGCCGAAAGCGAAAATATAGGGCCAGACAACCGCGATTGAAATTGTGCCCTGTTTGACCAGGATATTCAGAAGATTTCCCACGATGAGCGGCGGCACAAAAAACACAAAAATAGTGCCGACGGCGGGCGCGAGAAACGCAAAGACGGCATGTCGTAAAAATGCTCTGTATTGGGAAATATAGTCGCGCAGCACCTGACGTACTGCGCTCGTGGTGATAACTCCTTTTTCCATATCTGCAGAAATGGATAACCATTATACTGCGGTTTCGACTCCTTATGAAATTGTCTAGAGTTAAAAGGTAAAGTTATGCCTTCAACTCTCTAATCTCCGCGGTTTCCAAATAAGGAATTTCCCTATGATGGCTCGCGTGCTTATTTAGAAAATAAGCACGCAGTATCTGTAAGACATCTCCGTGTGAAACAAGTAGAATCTTTTTACCTTTGTGCTTTTTCTCTAATACATTTATTAAGGCAACTGTTCGTCTGAGAACTTTATTGGGGCTCTCAACGCCCTTGTGTGTATGATTCGCGTTTCTTTTGTCGTGTTTATAAACCTCGTCGAGATTACCGAAGGCGGTTTTATCAAACTTGCCAAAGTATCTCTCCCTCAAATTCTTGTGGAAATTGATTTTTCTGGCACCGAGCGACTTTTTAGCAATTTGTGCGGTTTCTTTCGCCCTTAAAAAGTCGGAAGAATAAATGATGGTATCAGAACCCAATAGCCTGCTTTTCTTGATTTTTGAGATAGAATTTTTAACCTGCTTTTTCCCTTTTTTTGATAATCCAAAGCGAATGGTTCCTTCTCTTGGATGACTTAAAAGTATCCCGGCAACGTTTGCTTGGCTCTCCCCATGTCGAATAACGAAATACCGATTTTTGATTTTCTTGGGCAATTTTCTCTTCAAGTGCTTGTGAGATAGTTACTATCGAATGATACTTCCTGGCGGAATTTCGCGGTCGGGGTGGAGTAAAACAGGATGCCCGTCTGCATCGGCCGCCAAAATCATTCCCTCGCTCATATGCCCTTTGAGTTTCCTCGGCTCGAGGTTCACAATCACGGGCACTTCTTTCCCTGCTAAGGCGGTGGGGTCGGGATACGATTCCGCGATTCCCGCGACCACCTGCCGCTCTTCGCCGCCGATGTCGATAATAAGCTTCACGAGTTTGTCAGAATCCGGAATCTTTTCCGCAGAAAGAACTTTGCCAATCCGTATGTCGAGCTTTTTAAAATCGTCGAAGGTGATCATGCGTGTGTGTAAAATCCTTATAAAAACTCTGCGTTGCTCTTATGGTAAACCCTTTTCTTCTTCGCCAAAGTGGGCTGGTGGGATAGTGCAAACCGCTTACAACCCATGGTACCAATACCCAAGCCCCAGAGCGTGTTTTCGCAACCGCTCCGCGCTCAATTCCGTTCCTTCCTGATCGCCAAGCATAATCGCGCGAACCGCGCGATGCGCCATTTGGGCGCGGAAGAAAAAATCAAGCTTTCGGCGCAACCGGTCCGGATCGTCGTGCGGATAGTGCTTCAATAATTCCTCGACAAACTCGCTGCCGAAGTGACTATAGGGACGGAAAAGATCGTAGTCAGGATCGCCGATCCGTACCCCTCCCCAATCAATAATGCCCGTTATTTTTCTCGATTGCTTGTCAAAAAGGATGTGCTCCGCCTCGAGATCACCGTGCAATACCGCCGCTGTATACTCAAAATTTTTCTGATCGCTTAAATATCCGGAAAAAAGTTCCTCGGTGTAATCTTTTATCTGTTGCTCGTCGGCCGGATATGCCCGCTCCATGGCCGGATACACGCGCCCGCGCGCATCCTCGAGCCCGTTCTCGTAGAGCGAATGGAAATTTTGCTCGCGCAATCCCCATTGTTTCGCGGTTGCCGGATCAATCGAGTGGAGTTCTCGGAAAAAACTTGCGAGCTGTTTCACGGGTTCTGCGTCCACTCTCCCATCGGCGCCAATAAAATCCGATCTTTTCAAATCTTCCCCTTCGATTTTCTCGTATCCCACCATGCGGAGCTGGTTACGTTGCGCCCCTTTATATTCAAAGGCCGGGATGGCGAGATCAATGCGCTTCGCGATTTCAGGCAGCACAACGATCTCTTTTTTAATAGAAGCGTCTGCTTTTTCGTTCTTCGCGAACCGGAATACAAGTTCACTATTCACGAGAAAAGCGGCGCTCCCCATCCCTTCGCTAAGATATTCGATCTGCTTGACTCTAAGGTCGGGAAAATTCCTCTCGATGTCTGCTTTTGCCGCATCAACAGGAATTTCGACGCGATATTCCCCTGGCGTATAGCGGGGCTCACGTTCAAGGCCTCGGTTAGATTTCTCGAGATCCTCCCCATTATCGGGGGGATCCGGCCGCTCGGGTGATTTCGGCATACACCATCAACGTACCATTTCTGTCCTGATTTAAGAATGGGAGCTTCGTCAATTCGCAAAACCGCGTCCCGACGGTTGATGCGGTCGTTAAATGCGCGATCTAAAAAGAAAGAGATATTGCTGATATGTCATCGTGTTGTTTATATCGTGGATATTTCCAGCATTTAGGATCATCTTCTTGCAAATTTCTGACGAAATTTTTTACGTTCTCTAACCCACCCTGTAGGAAAAGATTCACAAATAATTTCCAGTCATCTTTCCCTTGTGGGTCTTCCTTTGGGATCATCAGGCCGTCGGTAAAAAGCAGAATGTGCTTAACATTTTGGAGATTTTCCTCCCCTGTTTTAAGGAAAGGAATCGCTTCTTCCTCTCCGTTTAGAACCCCATACGTTTTATTTGCGTTAGCCCGGAGCCCCGCAAGGGGTCCCGGGACCAATATCTCGAATATGTTTTCTCTCCTTTGCCCAGCTAATTCTTTCCATATCTTCAGAACTTCCCCGTCATGGTCAAAATCCTCAACAAGTAGTTTGTATGAGTTATCTTTGAATATGAGCAAAATTAGACAATCTGCAAGTTGTATCCATTCGAAAGAGTCGTCTTTGATTCTGACGGACGCTAGGATTGTACCCCACAAGCCACTTTTATTTTTAATATCAATTTCTGACTCCAGCATTTTTTCTCGAATTATGCGGTTTGCTTCGATTGCGAGATTTCTCAATGTACCTTTATTTCGAGAAAAGACATCTCTCGTGATAGTCGCCGCGATCAAACCACCCGTTATACCCTGTTCGTCAACGAATTTATCTAAGCTATTAAAGCCGTCGAAAACTGCAAAAAGGTTGTCTTTAATCAGGCATGCATCCTCTTTGCTTGAGCCAACATCAAAAATGTGATTAATCTTCATGAATCAAGGTTAAATAGTAATCAGTTCTTTCGAAATCTTTTCACTCAAATTGATATTCCCGTTTCTTTTTAGCACCAGTGAATCTTCGATGCGCACGCCGCCCAAACCCTCGATGTATATCCCGGGTTCGATCGTAACCACCGCATTTTCCGGCAAGGGCTTTTCATTCTTGCTCGAAACATACGGCAACTCGTGCACCTCCATGCCTAATCCGTGCCCGGCGCTGTGGAGAAAATACTCGCCGTATCCCTTGGTCGCAATGTAATCACGGCACACTGCGTCAAGTTCTTTTCCGGTTATGCCAGCTTTTGCAGCCTTGCATCCAAGCTCCTGTGCGGTTTTCGTTACTTCATATATTTTTGCCAAAGCGGGAGAAACGTTGCCAAGCGCAACAGTACGTGTCATGTCAGACGCATAGCCGTTTGAAAAACAGCCAAAATCAAACGTGATGAGTTCGCCGCGTTTTATTTTCTTCTCCGTCGGCTTTCCGTGCGGTTTCGCGCCGTTTGCGCCGGAGGCAACAATCACCTCAAACGCAACCTGCTCTGCCCCGCCTTCTTTCATGAGAAATTCGAGTTTTACCGCGAGTTCTTTTTCCGTGAGTCCCTCGCGTAGATAGGGCAAAAACCGCTCAAATGCACCGCATGCAATACGCGCTGCTCTTTGGAGCTCCATAATTTCAGCGTCGTCCTTAACTGCACGGATCTCTTGCAGAACGTCGTTCTTGCTTATAATAACGACGTCATGAATCACTTCGCTCAGCTTCGAAACCGAGTGGTACGACGTTCTCGCTCCGTCGATTACTACGGTTTTAAGACTTGACGCCCGACACACCTTCGCGAGCGCCTCGAGATGCGAAAATCGCTCAACTTTTACGAGTTGGAAATCGGGGCACTCTTCTTGTGCCTGTAAGAAGTAGCGTCCGTCGGCAAGAATAAATTTCTCGCTTTCGGTAATGACAAGAATAGACTCGGACCCGGAAAAACCCGATAAGTATCTTGTCCCAGGTTGGCCGGATAGCTCGTGATTTAAAAGTAGAAACGCGTCAGCCTTAGCGGATCGAACAATGTTTCTAATCTTTTCAACGCGCTCGTCGAACATGGAGGTGTAAGTCGGTCTAGAACTTAGGACTTTTAAGCAGTATAAGGATTTTCTTGGGGTCGTTTCAGAACTCCAATTGAGATGTATGGGCCTAGATTACTCTTCAGTGAAACAATCGCAACTCAAAAACTGTCCAAGACATTTTGGACATTGCTCCACATCACATCCGCTAGCATGAAATTGTCCTCGAATTACTCCGCAATCGTGACACGGCTTTTTTGTAATCTCTGCATAATCAAAAGGTTTTCCGCTCTCATCTAAAAACGGGTTGCCGTTTTTATCAAGCCACCCCTCTTCACCATATTGTATACGACTATACTTTTTATCACTTTTTTCAAAAAATCTCGTTTTTTGAGCACTGACTATGTCCGTGGGGTTCAATTTATGCATCTCCACTCCGTTGTAAATTACGAAGTTCTCCTTAAAATACTTCATTAATCTGGCCTCTGTGGGCCATAATTCTTTTTTAATTTTTCGATGCACTTCTTTCTTCAAATGCTTGATGTGAAAATAATGAACAAATTCAAAAAGTTGAGAATATATGGTCTTAAACTCGAACCTGTTCATTTCAAACTCATAATGAAGTATAAGATTTCTATATTGTGCAGCCTTATGAATAACGCTTCTTTCCTTCTCCGTAACATCGAAGCCAGCTATGGATTCTAATCTTGATAAAGCTTGTTTAAGAGAAACTGTGTTTTTAGGGTTATCTACGTCTTCAAAAATTAATATTGGGTGATTCTTTTTTAAAACTTGTTTCAACATTAGCTCTATGGCTTGAGTAATATTGAAAATTGCAAAAGGCCAATCATGAATATTTCGTGACGCCTTTTTTGCATGTCTCAACGACTGATTCAAAAAGTTGTAAGAATTCTCGATTATTGAATATTGATGAGAGAACTTTTTCATATAAGTTCAAGGTTAAAAAAAGTAATCCCTAACCGTGATTTGATTAGCAGACCCTGGGGGAAAATTTTCTAAAATGTTTATACACGGTTTCATGATAACGCGTTTACCGTCCACCCCTTTTTTCATTAGAGAAATGTAGGGCTTTTTTTTATCACACTTAATTCTTTTCCTAATTAGCTCTGTTCCTTTTTCAATCCAACCCTTGAGGTCTTTCTCTGCTTCTTGGCAGGTTGTACCAAAACCAATAGCAAAGGCATGTTCGTCAGCTTTTAATTGGAACGAGGCTGATATCTCTTTTGAATCGTGATAATAAATTAAAGTTGTAGTCATAATTTAGCATCTGATCTCACAATCGCCTTAGGCAAGTCGGTCCTCAATAAAAAATGTTGTCTGTGGAGAGGGCGAGAACTCAAACTAAGACGCTGAATCGTGATGTTTACCCATTGATAGTAAACCACTTCCCCTCGCTCACCACTTCCACGTTGTCGTCAACAACTTTCAAGGCCGAATTATCATCAAGAACGTAGATTTTTTCTTGTATATCCTTGGCGGTCTTTCTTACAAAATCCTCTTTTCGCAGATTAAAGTGCGGAGAGTTCAAATGCGGTAAAAAATAGAAATCAACAAGATTCAGGCACGGTATATTCTTGCTCGGAACCGGATCTTCTTCGTACAATAAAAGGGTCATCTTGAGCGCCAGATCTTTACTCGCCACCATGCTTCCTGCGCTTAATCCCACATACACTTTTGTTTTTAGCAGTTCCGGAAGAAGAGATGCGAGTCCAGACTTATTCATCCAGGTCATCAGATGATAGGTGCTGCCTCCTTCGAAAAACAGGATGTCGGCATCCTCCAGTTTTGGACGCCATATTGCTTCATCAACCGCCGAGATGTCTGCAATGTCAATGCACTTAAAGTTTTGTTTTCTTAAATTTATCAGATCATCAATAAGCCAGCTCTTATCACCCTTTTCTACGTTTGATGCCGTTGGAACAAAAATCAGCGACGTATCTTCGGGTCTCTTGCCCACTAATTCAAATAGCGCATCGGCTATTGATTTATTTGTAATGCCACCGGAAGTAAGAAGTAGTTTCATGGTTGGTAATACTGCGGAGGGTGTGAGATTTATTTTATCGCTTTCTCCCGCACAAAGCGGTGGGGGTGGGATTTGAACCCACGGTACCATTTCTGATACACAATCTTTCCAGGATTGCCGTTTAAACCACTCACGCACCCCACCGCTTTAAGCGGGATTGCATTTTGTAACTTTACTTCGTTTCAGACAAAATGGGAACAAGCGCGCGCGATAGACACGGAGTTTATCCGCCCACTGGCGGACGAACCCTCCCTAATTTCTAAGTTCTAACGACTAAGTGCTAAATCCTACCCAATAACGCTACCGCGAAACTCCTTTCCGTTCAAGAGATTTTTGAAATTCTCGAGGTCTTTCCCTTGGATGATGATCGCAGAAATTCCCGCGCGCTCGGCGAGGCGCGCGCCCACGGGATCCATCGGCGCGTGCATGCCGGGCGTCCATCTTGCCGGAACGAGCGCGCGGTACTCTTTCCATGAGAGCTTCCCGATGGGCTTCGCGTTTTTATGCTTTGCATGATCCTTGTCATAGACGTGCGAGGGCTTGCCCGCGATCACCACTTCGCGCACGCCAAAATCCTTTGCGAGCGCGACCGTCACGTAGTCCGTTGACCACCCGGGCCGCCAGCCGGAGGCAATCGTAACGGGATAACGAAGTTTTTTAATTTTTCCCCGCGCGTCCAAAACCACCGGATCCGCCACACCCTCGAAAATCGTCCGGAGAAGCTGGGCGTTCAGGCGCGTGGCGTGAATGCCTATCCAGTCCTTGTCTTCGTCGCTTACGCGGTTTAATTTCGCCGCCGCCTCTTGAAAAAGGCGGGAGAGCCACCCCCCGCCCACCACAAGCACGAATTTCATCTTCCTCCGCAGAAAAGGCGCGAGAAACTTTTTGAACCGAGCGAGGAACAGCGTATCAATGCTCTCGGGGAAAACCACCGACCCGCCGAGCGCAAGCACTACTACCTTTCCGAAGCGATGCATCATGAAGCAGGCACTGCTTCGGGAACAGCTTCGGGCGGCGTCCCGCCTTTTATGTTTATGAGCACCGTGCCCAAAAGAAGCGCGGTAAAGAGAAACGGCACGCGGGAGAACGGCGCATAGAAAAAGGCGACGGTATCCACAACAAGTCCCACGCTTATGGCGTGAAGCCCGATTTGGTATGCCTTCATATATCCCGCATCCGCCCCGCGGAGCTTCAGGAACGCCCACACAAGAAGCGCCGCGAATGCCAGGTATGAGAGCTTGAGGCTGAAGAGAAACACAAAAAGCGCCATAAGGAGGATGACCATGAGCGGGGAAAGCCACAGCGAAAAGCGTTCAATGGTCCGCACGAACGAGCGAAGCCGTTCCTTATTGAGCGTCGTGTTCGGAAAATCGCTCAACCGCGAGATCTGTAAGTTTCCCCGCTCGCCTTGAAACGCAATCGAATCGCGCGTGAGGTACAGGCGGGTACTCGCGCCGCGGAAACGCTCGAGCGTGAATTCCGATTCGGTGTCCACCACAAGGATGTTTTCGACAGCAACCTCCGAACCTTTTTTGAGAACATTCCCGCGGTATGCCTCGGGGATCTTTATCACCACCGGCCCCTCACGGTTCGAAGATGCTTTTCCGTCCTTGAGTTCGATCACAAGATTGTCGGGAAAGCTTGCAAGCACCGAGGGACCGAAGTTTGCAATGAAGGCGTTCAGCGCCGGAATGAGACGCACCGAGAATACGGCGGTAAGCACGAGCGAGAGCACGAGAACGAGAGAATAAAAATAGCCGAATGAGAATGAGAGCGGACGCCTGAAGAGGCCCTGGTAAAACTCCGGCCCGTAGACGCTTTTTTTAAACTGCTCTATAAAACGCATAGAGAACTGTGATGCCAATACACCTGCCCGACTCCCGCCTGACTTCGAGAAGACGAAGTCTTGTCGGGCAGGTGCCTGAGACAAACTCAGGCGGGCGGGCGAATTGTACTAATTATACCCCCAAACCTCTTAACGCCTTAATCCTCTCTTCTATCGGCGGATGCGTCATGAATAATTTGTGGAGCCAGTGGGTGCGTTTTTCTTTCGGGAACGGGTCGTCAATCCAGAGGTGCGAGGTGGTGTTATTCGCCGCGCGCATCGGCGTCGTGTCCCGCGCAAGTTTCTCGAGCGCCCGCGCGAGGCCTTCCGGATACCGCGTGAGAAGCGCGCCCGAGGCGTCAGCCAATGACTCGCGTTTGCGGGAAATTGCGAGTTGAATCAACATCGCCGAGATGGGCGCCAAAATCGAGAGCGCAATCCCGATCAGAAGAAAAATGCCTCCCGCGTTCCCCCGGTCATCGCGCGAGCGTCCTCCTCCCCACATCATCGAGCGTAAAAATATGTCTGAAAGGATCGAGATGAAACCCACAAGGATCACCGCCACGGTGCCGATTAAAATATCCCTGTTCCCGATATGCGAGAGTTCATGACTCAATACTCCCTCGAGTTCGGAACGATCAAGTTTCTCTAAAAGTCCTTGGGTTACGGCCACGACCGCGTGCTTTGGATCGCGGCCGGTCGCGAAGGCGTTTAGCGCCCGTTCCGGCACGAGGTAGAGCTTCGGCATCGGGAGTCCCGCGGTAATCGCGAGATTCTCCACGATCCGGTAAAGCTCGGGGTTGTCTTTCATCGAAACTGGCTTTGCCCGTGCCATCCGGAGCACGATCTTGTCCGAGTACCAGTAGCTCACCGCATTCATAAAAACGCTGAACGCCACCGCGATGTAGAGAATGTTCGAGTCGCCGTACACTTGCGAGAAAATCCAGCCGATGCCGATTACGACAATCAAAAAACCGATGAATAAAGCCCATGTCCGCCGGATGTTTGAGTCTTTGTGTTGATATAAGCTAACCATTAGAAATTAGTAGATCGACGAAACCTCTGAAGCGAGAACTATACAAAACCGAATTTGATTATAGCTACAATAAAAGGAATGACGCGCCCAATCCATGCAAATATATAAAAGTAAATCGGAAAGGCAATAATAAATGTGATAATAAATTTACGTCTCTCCAACAAAGAAGGAAAAAGTGTCTCTGATTTTTTGTATATGACAGTACCCGAGACAAGCCATAGGACAAGAAAAGTGAGATAAAATGGCGACGTGTCATTATATTGACACCCGTAAGGAAGCCCGTAGCACCCAATCACATTAACAATATCGCTAAATATTTTACTCCGAGGCTCGAAATCTTCGTAGCTGTGTCGAGTGGTCTGCAATACATCAAGGAGCGCCAGTAATACGGGAATGAGAATAAAAATTGCAGCGAGAACACCTGCGTATTTGATGCCGCCCCTTAATGGCTTTACGGGCCTACTGATTCCCAGCATCTTGTAAATCTACGTCTCAACTCCTAAAAATTAACCTTCACGGGCTGTTCCGCCTCTTCCGGCGCGTCATAGAATTCCATCTGCCTAAAACCGAATGCGTTCGCGACGATATTTGTCGGGAACACCTCGATTGAGGTGTTTAGGTCGCGCACGGTCGTATTATAAAACCTACGCGCCGCCTGGACCTTGTTCTCGGTGTCCGAGAGCTCGCGCTGGAGCTCAAGGAAGTTTGCGTTCGCTTTGAGGTCGGGATAATTCTCGGCCACGGCAAAAAGGGTTTTCAAGGTGTTCGAAAGCATGTTCTCGGCTTCCCGCTTCTTCTCCGCGTCGCCCGCGCCTGCAACCGCCGCGCGCGCCTTGGTCACGTTCTCGAGCACGCCACGCTCGTGCTTCATATACCCTTTCACTGATTCGACGAGGTTCGGGATAAGGTCGAATCGGCGCTTCATCTGCACTTCGATGTCGGAAATTGCCTCCTTCGCGCGAAGCCGCATCGTGACAAGCTTGTTGTACGCGTAGATGAGGTAGACGACGACCACTGCCAAAACGATATAGAGAATGTTCATGCCGCCATTATACCAAGAAGACCCCCGCACCACAAGGAAGATTTATGTCTTTTCGAAACCGTTGTCTTAATGTAAAACTGTTTCCATTATAAATGATTAATCATTTATAATGGAAACAGTACAAGAAAAAGTGTGCCCGCAACGCGATCGCTGCGGGCTAAGGTGGTCTCCCCTCTTGGTTATCGGCAGCTTCATCCCTCCTGATCAGGTCGTTGATGTATTCACGGATCTCCGGGGTTCCAAAGCGCCTGGCGATCAGGAGAAGCCGGGTAAAATCCTGATGCTGCACGGTAAACCTGATGTCCGCGATGCGGAGTTGCACCAAACTGTACCACACGAATACGTTCAGGATCCGGCGAACGGTTATCGTGAGCCACACCAGGAACGCGATGGAGATGAAAAGCCAGAGGGCTCCATAGGGCACGATAAAACTTTCTTTGAGCACGGTTCCTCCTTCTCAAGCATGCTACCCGTGATTATACTCCTTTTCGCTCAAAGACAAGAAAGCGGTAGAGGTACGAGTTTTTCTCATCTGTTTTGCCCTCTTCACGGTTCATCTCGCGCCATTCGCTCATGTTGATTTCGGGAAAAAAGATGTCTCCCTCGAACTCATGATCAATCTGCGTGATATAGAGGCGCTTGGCGAGCGGGAGCGCTTGCGAGAAGATTTCCGCACCACCGATAAAAAAAATTTCTTCCTCGCCCTTCACACGATCAAGCGCCTCATCAATTGAATGCACTATGACGCATCCGGGGGCTTCATAGTTTTTCTCCCGCGTGATGACGACATTTGTTCTGCCCGGTAGCGCCTTGCCGATTGATTCATGAGTACGCCTCCCCATCACGATCGGGTGCCCCATCGTGATCTCTTTAAAATGCTTCAAGTCCGCCGGCAGATACCACGGAAGGCCGCCGCGCTTCCCGATCACGCGGTTTTTGCCCACCGCGACGATGATAGAAATCATGAGAGTATCAGCGAATAACTAATCCGTACAAATATACGAATGAATTTGAGCTCTTTAATTCGTAAATTAGTACCAATTCGCTATTGGTTGATGATTAAACAGCTATCGGCGCTTTGATCGCCGGATGCGGATCGTAGTTCTTGAGCTCAAAATCCTCGTACGTGAAATCGAAAATGGATTTCACATTAGGATTCAAGACCATTGTGGGGAGCGGCCGCGGCTCGCGCGAGAGCTGGAGATTAACCTGATCAAAATGATTCACATAAATATGCACGTCGCCAAAGGTATGGACGAAATCCCCAAGCTCTCTCCCGGTCACGTGCGCCATCATCATCGTGAGGAGCGCGTAGGAGGCGATATTAAACGGAACGCCCAAGAAAAGGTCTGCGCTCCGCTGGTAGAGCTGGCAAGAGAGTTTGTTGTCGGCAACGTAGAACTGGAACATCGTGTGACACGGCGGAGGCGCGGTTTTCTTGCCCCGCACGAGCGCACGGAGGTCGGCAACGTTCCAACCGCTTACAATGATCCTCCGCGAGTCGGGGTTGTTGCGAATCGCATCCTCCGCCTCGGCAATTTGGTTAATCGTCGTCCCGTCCGCCGCCTCCCATCGTGTCCATTGCTTGCCGTAGATGGGACCGAGTTCGCCTTTCTCGTCTGCCCATTCGTCCCAGATATGGACGCCCTGCTCCTGCAAATACTTTACATTCGTATCCCCTTTTAAGAACCATAGGAGCTCGTGGATGATCCCTTTCATGAAAAGTTTCTTCGTCGTGACTGCGGGAAAACCGTGCGCCAAATTAAACCGAATCTGCCTGCCAAAGACGCTCACCGTATCGATCCCCGTACGGTTCGATTTTTTGACGCCGCCGCGCACATCGCAAAGGAGATCGAGGTATTGCTTCATTTCACATAATCATAGAATGCTTCCTCTCCGAAAATCAAAAACCCCCGTGCGGGGGTTTTTGGCTGTTTTTAGTAATCTTCTCCCATCCCGCCGCCCATGCCGCCCATTCCTCCGCCAGCTGGCGGACTTTTCTTCTCGGGGATTTCGGTAATTGCCGCGCCCACCGTAAGGTAGTTCGCCGCGACCGAGATCGCATTCACAAACGCGGTCTTCACGACCTTCAGGGGATCAATGATGCCGGCTTCTTTGAGATCGGTGATTTTATTGGTGACTGCATTAAACCCTTTCCATGCTTCGGATTCCTTGCGTTCGCGGAGCTGTGCAATGATCTTGTTCGGCGCCTCGCCGCTATTCATTACGATAGCGGTGAGTGGCGCCTCGAGTGCGCGCCGCAGAATCGCCTGCGCCGCGGCGATCACAGGATCCGGGTGCTTCTCGTCCCGTTCCGCGCGGAGGTTGTGCACGTTAAAGAGCGCGATGCCGCCGCCCGGGACGATGCCCTCCTCCATCGCGGCGCGGGTTGCCGCAACCGCGTCCTCGACGCGCTGTTTTAATTCCTTCTGCGCGGTCTCCGTGGGCGCGCCCACCTTGACGACCGCGACTCCGCCCGCAAGCTTCCCGAGCCGCTCCTGCAACTTTTCCTTATCGAAATCGGAATCGGTTTTTTGGATCTGCGCCTTGATCTGGGAGACGCGCTTCGCGATCGTATCCTTATCGCCGCGGCCGCCCACGATCGTGGTCGCATCCTTGTTCGAAATCACGCGGTGCGCGTGCCCCAAGTCCTCGATCGACACACTCTCGAGCTTCCTTCCCACGTCCTCCGAGATAAACTGCCCGCCCGTCACGATCGCGACGTCCTGGAGCATTTCCTTCCTGCGGTCGCCGAATCCCGGCGCTTTGACCGCCAACACGTTGAAGACACCGCGGAGTTTGTTCACGACGAGCGTCGCAAGCGCCTCGCCTTCCACTTCGTCGGCGATAATCACCATCTCTTTTTTTCCGCTCTGCACTACCTTCTCCAAGAGCTGAAGAATATCCGTGATTGCCGATATTTTCTTGTCGGTGATCAAGATATAGGGATCTTCGAGTACCGCTTCCATCCGCTCCTGGTTCGAGATCATATAGGGCGAGACGTAGCCGCGGTCGAACTGCATTCCCTCGACCATCTCATGCGAATTTCCGATGGTATTTGAATCCTCAACGGTGACCACGCCTTCTTTTCCGATCTTCTCCATAACCGTCGCAATGAGCTTTCCGATCTCGTCGTCCTTCGCGGAGAGCGTCGCGACTTCCTGGATCTTTTTATTCTCGTTGATGAGCTCTTTTTGCGTTTCGAGCGCCTTTAAAATGGATTCGCTTCCCTTTTTGAGCCGTTCGGCAAGGTGAATCACGTCGAATCCCTTTTCGCGGATGATCTTTTCTCCTTCGTCAATCATCGCGTGCGCGAGCACGACGGAGGTCGTCGTCCCGTCGCCCACGTTGTCGTTCGTCTTATCCGCCGCCTGTTTGATAAAGTCGGCGCCGAGATTCTCGTATTTGTCCTCGAGTTCGACTTCTTTCGCGACGGTCACCCCGTCGAAAGTGACTTGCGGGGCGCCGTATCCTTTCTCGATCACCGCCGCGCGGCCGCGGGGCCCGAGCGTCATTCGGACCGCCGCCGCGAGCTTGTCAATCCCTTTTTTGAGCGCGATCCGCGCCTCGTCGTTAAATAGTATCTGTTTAGGCATGGTGGTAAATTTCTAATTTCTAATTGATCTAGTTCCTAATCAATAACCAATTCCTAATGACGAAAATCTGAATTAGAAATTAGGAATTAGATATTAGTCATTGCTTGCGATTACTCGACAATCGCGAGCACGTCGTCCTCGTCCCCCACGAGATACTTCTTTCCGTCAATCTCAATCTCGTCCGGTCCGTACTTTTTGAAGAGCACGACATCGCCGACCTTGACCGACATTGGAATCCGCTCGCCTTTGTCGCTTGCTTTCCCCGGCCCCACCGCGAGCACTTTTCCCCGAATCGGCTTTTCTTTCTCCGCCGTGTCCGGGATCACAATGCCCGACTTGGTGGTTTTTTCCTCCTCCATCGGTTCGATGAAGAGGTGATTTGAGAGGGGTTTAAACTTCATGATGGTTAGTGATGAGAACTTAGCCATTAGGACTTGAGAAACCTTCTCTAAGTACTAACGCCTAAGTCTTAAGTTCTAGTAATTAGCATTCCCGACTATAGAGTGCCAATTCACAATTGTAGCGGGAAGCGGCAGGGTGTCAACCCCCACACCTATCCATAGGTGTGGGGGTCAAGGGCGGGGTGTTTTTCGAAGGCCGGGGGTTATACCTCCTCCACGCGCTTTCGCATGGTCTTACCCACGATTTTTCTAACCGCAAGCTTCACGCGTATGTCCCTACGCAAAACCGAAAGAACCGGTTTTACTTCTCCTTCCCGAAGTTTCCTTCTTCGCCACGTATGGATGAACGCGAAATAGACGAATACAAGCGCCGCGTAATTTACCGCCATAAACCACGGCGTGTGCCACGGGATGCCGTTAAAGTGCCAGAACGAAATCGGCCAAAAGACGGGCGTCGGATAGAACTGGTATGAATGGGTGCCGACGTCAATCACAATATGCAGAAGCCATCCGGACATTTCCCACACTATGCGGCGCTTTACGATATAGACGATGCTCGCGATGAGAAAAAATACGATGAGGCTATGGCTTAGCGCATAGAGAAGCGACGTAAACGGATACACCCAGAAGGTATCGAGGGGCAGGGGTTCAAATGCAAGAAGCGGCGGAAGATCCCGCGGCAATTGCGAGAACGTAACATCCTTTTGGAGTACATTCACAAAAGTCCAGATAGGAAGAATCGAGAAGGCAAAAAGATCGGGGAGCACACCGAAAAAGGTGGCGAGGCCCACGCGCAACGGTTTCTTGAGCCGCTTATTTGCCGCAGCTGCTCCCGCGCCTGCCCAGAGACCATGAGAGAGGATGTCCATTATTGTCCTTAAATTCTAAATCCTAATTTCTAAATTCTAAACAAGCCTAATGTAGCGTTTATGCTCTTGCGGTTCCGGCTTCGGCGTGGGACTTCACCATCGAATCATAAATATTCAAGACCGCCTTGACCGCATCGCCTGCGGAAATATTGTTCTGTTTGTAGAGCACGTCGGTCACGTCTCCGACCGCCCAGATACCGGGCTCCGACGTTCGGTACGTTTGGTGATCCACGACTACCTCGCCAAATTTGTTTATTTCCACCACTCCTTTCACGATCTCCGAGTTTGGCACGATGCCGATCTCCACAAATACCCCGCCCACGGCAAGTTCCTTTTCCTGATTTAAAGCCGTATCGAGATAACGGAGGCCCGTGACCATCTTCTCGCCCTTCACCTCCAAACTCTGCGCCCTATAGATGACGTGAACGTTCTTTTCTTTTTTGATCTTGTCCTGTGTGATCTGATCTCCCCTGAGCGTATCAGAGTATTCAAGAAGATAAATCTTTGCCGCATACGGGAGAAGATCTATCGCTGCTTCGAGTCCCGCGTTGCCGCCGCCCACGACCGCCACGTCTTTTCCCTTAAAAAGCGGCGCGTCGCAGATGGAGCAGTACGCCACACCTTTGCCCTCCCATTCGTCCTCTCCCGGAATACCGAGCCTCCGTCGGCGGCTTCCCGACGCGACGAGAACATATCTCGCCTCAATTGTCTTTCCGCTTTTCGTCCGAACCACGAAACCGCTTCCCGATTTTTCCACCTTCGTCACGAGATCGCCGTCCATTATTTCGATTCCTTCCTGCGCGCGCAGGTGCTCCTCGAGCATTTTCCCCAAATCGTAGCCGGAAACGGATTTCGTGCCGATCCAATTCTGCACGTCGGCGGACACAAGCGACTGCCCTCCGAATGTTTCGGTCACGAGCGCGGTTTTCATTTTCTTCCGCGCGGCATATACGCCGGCGGCGACGCCGCCGGGTCCGCCTCCGATAATCACGAGGTCATACATCGGAAATGAGAATTTTGGGCGTCTCGTTACGCGCTGATTCCCAGCGCATGCATGAGCCGCCGCTGATCGTACCCCACAAGTATTTCTCCCTCAATGTCGATTACCGGAACTCCCATCTGATGTGATTTCTCCATCATCTCGCGTAATGCCGCCTCGTCTTCTGCAACATTTACTTCCTCATATTGTATGTTCTGCGCGCGAAAGAATTCTTTCGCTTTCTTGCAGTACACGCACGAGGGCGTCGAATAAATCTTAATTTTTTTCATGCTCCACGCGTTAGCTTTTGCGAAGCAGACTTTCGATGACCGTGCGGTAGCTTTCATACGGCAGGGCACCCTGTACTTGTTGGGAATTTAGGAACACCGTGGGCGTCGCATTCACTCCCAGCGCTTGCGCCGCGCCGGCTTCACTACGTACGTCATTCGCGTAGGTATCCGCGTCATAGCATGCAGTAAATTTGTCTACGTCCATTCCCGCCTCTCCGGCAAGCCGTATAAAAAGATCGCGATTCAAATTTCCGTTGTGCTCTTCGCCGTCCAAAATTTCCTCGCGAAATACCGCATCGTGGAATACCCAAAATTTCTGCTCATCCTTCGCGCACGCCGCCGCCTCCGCCGCCTCAAATGATTCGGGGCCAAGAAACGCGAAGTTACGGTATACCATTTTTAGTTTGCCGGTCCGCACGTATTCCTCGCGCAAAAGCGGTTCCACTTGGGTAAAAAGTCTTCCGCAAAACGGGCACTGGTAATCTCCATATTCGATGAAGGTGACCGGCGCGTTTGGATCCCCCAAGACCACATCGCGTCTCGTGAGTTCGAGCCCTTGGCCCGAAAGCCGGGCGAGCCCCTGATCCTCGGAGCTTTTGCCTCCCACGAGGTACAGCACGGAACCGGAAATCATCGCGCCCGCGATGAGAATGCTCACCGGCAAAAAATAGTCTTTTCGTTTGCCCTCTTCCGCCATACGAGATACGGTATCACACCACGAACGGCCGCGTCAATGCAGAGTATGCATGAACTCTCCACTCGACTATAATGAAGAAGCGAATTGCACTACGCATATCCCTACCGTATGCCGACAGATCTCATCCTTGAATGGCTCGCGACCTATAAATACCTTGTCGTATTGCCGCTTACGCTCATCCAGGGGCCGACGGTGATGCTCGCGACAGGCTTTCTCCTGAAACTGGGGTATTTTTCCCTCCTGCCGCTCTATTTCACGCTTATGGCGGGTGATCTTATAAGCGATTTCCTCTGGTACGCCGTCGGCCGCTTCGGGGCAGGCCCTTTCCTTAGAAAATTCGGGAAATTCTTTAGCGTCAAAGACGACGCGATCAAGAAATTAGAGCATTTATTCTTAACGCACAGAGGGAAAATTCTTTTTACTTCCAAGGTGACGACTGGTTTCGGTTTTGCCATGATAACACTCATGACCGCCGGCATGGCGCGGGTGCCCCTTAAGGAGTATGCGATCTTCAACGTCGCTGGCGGGTTTGTCTGGACGGGAATTCTAATTGCAATAGGCTACTTTTTTGGCAATCTTTACGTCGCCGTGGCGGAGAGATTCAAAATATTGTTCGTAATCGCGCTCGTCGTAGTCGTGGCGCTTATCATTATCGGTTTCGGCCGGTTTATGAAAGAGCGGTTTCTCGCAAATCATAAAGAGTGATGCCGGGCAACACAATGAGAATTGCAATTTTCTCCGACAGTTTCTATCCGGAGATTGGCGGCATTCAGGACTCCATCATCGCCCTTGGCACACAACTTGCCGGACGGGGGCACGCTCTCTTCTACTACGTGCCCCGCCACCCCAAGCGGCATTATACAATCGCAAAGTTGCCCTACGGAGAAATCTCGCTGGGGCCCAATATTCACATACGTCGTTTCTTCGCGGTTCCCTATCCGGGCCCCACGCGACAGGCGAGCGCCGTAATTCCGACTGGTCTCCGCTGGATCGCGATGCAAAAAGAAAAATTCGACGTAATCCACACCCAAACATTTTTCGGGGTCGGCCTCGAGGCGCTCGCGGCGGCAAAATTTCTCCGCGTTCCGATTGTGGGCACAAACCATTGGGCGATATCGGAATTCAAGCATTACAGCCCGATTGCGAGAGAACTTTTTTCCCGATGGAGCGTGCGCTACGCGAGCTGGTATTACAACCACTGCAGCTACGTCACCGGGCCATCGCGCTCCGTCATCGGCGAAATGATAAAGAACGGCCTCACGCGCCCGCACGGAGTAGTTTCAAATCCCATTGATACTGCGACGTTCCGCCCCGTCACTCCCAAGAAAAAGGGTGAGTTAAAAAAGAAACTCGGACTCTCCCGTGCAACCATTGTGTATGCCGGAAGACTCGCACAAGAGAAAAAAATCGACGTGATCCTGCGTGCCATCCCTCTCATCAAGAAAAAAATCCCCGCAATCACGCTCGCAATCGCGGGACACGGCAGCGCACTGCCGGAACTTCGGCAAATGATAACACGCACGAACATCGAACGGGAAGTGAAGTTTTTCGGGACGCTCAGCAAACCGCTCCTTGCCGAACTCTACCAGGCATCGGAGGTGTTCGTGATCATGAGCACATCGGAGACGCAGAGCATGGTGCTCCTCCAGGCCATGGCGTGCGGCCTGCCGGCCATCGCCGCCGACTGGCGGGCGCTCCCCGAGTACGTGAACGAAAACAACGGTTTTCTCGTCCCGCCGGGAAACGAGCGGTTGCTTGCCGAACGTTTCACCCATCTTATGGGAAACCCAGCGCTTCGCGAGTCGTTAGGGAAAGGGGCGCACGCATCGGTCCAGAATTTCTCTCCCGAGAAGATCGCGGCGAGGTGGGAAACGATCTACGATAACGCAATTAAAAACTTTGGACACGCTGCTCCCCAAAACCCTTAACCGCGCCCGGATTCCGCGATCAGCTTGCCAAGCACGCGCTCCCATTGATCGAGAGAGCGGTTAAGGTCGTGATTTTTGATCTCCTCGAGCGTATTGCGTTTCATCTTTTTCCAAAGATTCTTGTGTTTTAAAATTTTAACCACCGCATCGGCGAACGCTTTTTTATCCCCATTCTTCACTAAAAATCCGTTGTACCCGCTCCTCACGAGATCCCTCATCCCCCGCGCATCAATGCCGACGCACACCACGCCATTCGCCTGTGCCTCCAGGACGGTGAGCGGCTGATTCTCCGTCACCGACGCCGTCACAAAAATGTCGGACGCGCCCAGTATGGACGATTTCACAAAGCGCGCGTATTCTATCTCGCCCGAGAGAACAACACTGTCTGCCAAGCCCAGATGCCGAATCTTTTCCTTCACCTCATCCGTCTGGGGCCCGCCCCCGACGATCAGGAGTTTAGCGTTGTGAATCTCGCGAACGACTAATCGAAAGCAATCCAGGAGATAGAATATGTTTTTTTCGTGCGCAACTCTCCCCACAAACAGAAGCAGGGGCCCGTGAGGATTATATTTCAGCTTTACTTCTTTGGCCTTGGCATTGCTGAACACGCGTCTGTCTATTCCGTTTGAGATCACCTCGATAGCGCTCTTGAATCCGTGTTTCAATAGATCTTTCTTGGTTTCTTGCGAGGGCGAGGTGACAAGATCGCATCGGTTGTAAAAAAATTTGCTGTACTCCCAGAACAACCGCTCCGTTGCCCGGTGGTTCAAGTGCGCATGCTTCAAATATCCCGGGTCCGCAAAAAAAGTGTGGAACGTTCCGACCAGGGGAAGCTTGAGCAGTCGGGACAGAATGACCGCTTCGAGGCCCAAGGTGATAGGCGAGGGAAAATGGATGAGCTGTATTTTTTCTTCTCGTAAATAATTCAGAATGCGGAAGCTAAAGAAAGAAGTGAGTTTGAAATGCTCGTAAAAAAGCGCGGGTATTCCAAACACTCTTCTTACCACGACGTTTTTGTGCTCAAACGCCCGTGCGCCGCGGCGGTATCGCGGCGCAATGACGTATATTTTGTGCCCCCGGTCCGCAAGCCCTTTGATTAAGTTAAGAGTGGCGATCACCACGCCATTCACCTGCGGAGGGAAGTTGTCGGTAAATATCGCTATTCTCATGGGCGCCGAGCGGAACGCAGTTTTCTTCATTATATCACTCATGCCACCGTAGAAGAGCGATTACGCAGGCTTTACAAAAATCTCGCGACAACAGAGAATAATCAACACAGTGAAGCTTTCTCAAAGCGCAAAAGTTTTTTTTCTTGTGCTCGGCGACATCGTCGTACTCTACGCGTCACTCGCGCTCACGCTTGTGATCCGCTACGGCGCGGGTTTTATCCAGGAATTCCCGCTGCACGCGCTTCCGTTCTCGATCATATTCGCGGTGTGGCTCGCGGTTTTCTATTTGAACGGCCTCTATGACCTTCGCCATCTGCGGAATAATCTGGAATTCTCGAAAGTGTTAGGTCTTGCGCTCTCGGTGAATGCGCTTCTCACCATCGCGGTCTTTTATCTTGTTCCGGTATTTGGCATCGCGCCGCGGAGAAATCTTTTTATCTTCCTTGTCCTCTTCGCTGCGCTTGAGATGTTCTGGAGAAGGTCTTTTAACGTGCGTTTGAGTTTTCGCGAAGGACTGGTAAATGTTCTTCTGCTCGGTGAGACCGAAAGCGCGAGAGAGATCGCGGGCACGCTCCACCACAATCCGCAGATCGGCTATGAGATCAAGGCGTGGTTCAGACAGGGTCTCTCTGATCCGGAAACGCGCAATCTCGGCTCAAGCGTGAAGCGCCTCGGCATTAATCTTATCGTTGTTCCCCGGAGCATGAAACTGGATCCTAAATTCGCAAAAGTGTTCTACGAACTTCTCTCGTCCGGAATAGAGATAATCGACATCCCGACATTTTACGAAGCGGTGTTCAGAAAAGTGCCGCTCGGGGAACTCGAGGATGCGTGGTTTCTGGAACATCGGGTCGGGGGGCGAAAGTTTTACGATGATTTTAAGCGCAGCATAAGCTTTGTAAGCGCGCTCATACTTTTTATTTTCCTCTCGCCACTCATGCTCATCATCGCACTTCTCATCACGCTCACCTCGCCGGGGCCTGCAATTTGCACCCAAATACGAGCAGGGAAACATAATCGGCCGTATGCCCATTTCAAGTTCAGAACTATGAAATCGTGCAAGGAAAAAGAAGGGCCGCGGTGGACAAGTCCCGGCGACGAACGAATTACCCCAATCGGGAAAATTCTTCGACACTCGCACCTCGATGAACTTCCGCAACTTATTAATATCATCAAGGATGATTTGGCGTTCGTGGGGCCCCGGCCGGAACGCCCGGAATTTGTTACAATGCTTATAGAGAAAATTCCCTACTACAACATCCGTTTCCTCATAAAACCCGGCGTCACCGGCTGGGCGCAAATCCACCATCGGAGCGACCAAACCACCGACGATGTAATCCAAAAACTTCAGTACGAACTGTATTACCTCAAGAACCGATCCTTTGTGCTCGATCTCGCCATCATCATTAAAACAATAAAAACGTTATTTGTTACTCCGCGATGAAAATTATTGTTACGGGGGGTGCCGGATTTATAGGATCGCACATCGTTGATGCGTATGTGAAGGCGGGCCACCGCGTGGCGGTGATCGACAATCTTTCGACTGGGTTTAGAAAGAACCTCAATCCGCGCGCAAAATTCTATAAAGCGGATATCCAAAACGCGCCTCTCATAGAACGTGTCTTTAAGAAAGAGCGGCCAGAGATCGTAAACCACCACGCGGCGATTGCGTCGGTAATCCAATCGGTGCGGAATCCCCTCGCGGTATATGGCGCGAACGTAATGGGAACCGCAAGCATCCTTACTGCCCTTGTGAGATACGGGAGGGGAACGCGGAAAAAAATCATATTCGCATCAAGCGGGGGGACGCTCTACGGCGACTCCCCGGAAAAAATCCCCGCAGATGAACGCCTGCCGATGCGCCCGATTTCACCGTACGGCATCTCTAAACTCCTCGGGGAAGAGCTTATCGCCCATTACAGCGGCGCGCATCATTTTTCTCACCTTATCTTCCGCTACGCGAACGTCTACGGCCCGCGGCAAAACCCGAAAGGAGAGGCGGGAGTCGTCGCAATCTTCGGAGGGCTCATGCGGAAAGGGAAAACGCCCGTTATCTTCGGAGACGGCACGAAAACGCGCGACTACGCGTTTGTGGACGATGTGGCCCGGGCAAATCTCGCGGCGCTCCGCCGGGGAACAAACGTTACGCTCAACATCGGGCTCGGGAAAGAGATGAGCGACAGAAAGATCTTTGATACGGTGGCGAAGTATGCGCATTTCTCCGGGAAGCCGAAATTCGCTCCCGAGCGGCCCGGCGAGATCTACCGCATCGCGCTCGATGCGAAGAAGGCAAAAAAAATCCTCGGCTGGAGGCCGAGAACATTGCTCGACGAGGGCATAAAGCGCACCGTGGCGTCGCTTTAAAATCTTTGGCGCTCAAGTTTTTACCTCGTTACGCGATCCTGGTTTCCCTCTTTTTTGCGCTCGCCGCGCGCTTTAAATAGTCCGCAAGCAGCCACGAGCTCGATTGCATTTTCCCGCCGCGGCCTACGCTAAATACCATCTTGCAGCCGATCTCGTTGCAGACGGGCACTTCGGGAATGTTTTTTTTATTCCGGTCGCCCCCGTTTGCAAAGATGTGCGGCTTTACACGCTTGAGTTCACTACACACGCTCATGTCTTTCGGGTTCTTGGGGTGGCTCGTGAGCACTACCTTGTCCACCATTCCGAGCGCTTCGATGACTTCCTTTCGTTCATGATCCGGCATGAACACGTGCAGTTTTTTCTTCCGAAGCCAGTGGTCGTTGTTCAAAACGACCACGAGCTTGTCGCCGAGTTTTTTCGCTTCGCGAAAAAGGCGCACGTGGCCGACGTGGAGCGGGTCGAATCCCCCGCTTACCACAACTACGATCTCTTTTTTCCCTTTTTTCTTCTTCATAGAATCGGGCACGAGAGTATGCTACTTTAAAAGCTGGCGTTCTTTGCGCTTCTCGGTTGAGCGATCACTATAAAACAGATGCGGGGAAAAATAAACCCCCACACCACAACAAGGGTTATGCTCGCGCAGGTGTCTTAAAAATTCAAGATTTCTGCAAGCTTCATGGAGAAAAAACTCAAAGCGGCATTTAGAAAAATATCTCCGTTTGGCGCGGGGGTGAAGCGACTGCTTTTTCGAAACGAAACCGCGGGCCAGACGGTGGCGAAAAACGCGTTCTGGCTCACGGTCGGCAACATGGGCGGCCGCCTGCTCCGCGCCGCGATCATCATCTACGCCGCGCGGGTTTTGGGTGCCGCCGAATGGGGCGTCTTCTCGTATGCGCTAAGTTTAGTGGCGCTCCTCACGATACTTGTGGATTTCGGCCTAAGTCCGCTCCTTACCCGCGAAACCGTGAAGACGGCCGACGGAGAAGCGCGGCTCCGGATTCTCTCAACCGCATTTTTCCTGAAGCTCATGTTGCTCGCGGGAGGCACCGTCTTCCTCCTTCTCGTCGTCCCTTTCTTCGTTTCACTCCCTACAGTCGTCCCGCTTCTCCCTTTCTTCGCGCTCCTCCTCGCATTCGATACCCTGCGCGATTTCGGATTTTCGGTCATTCGGGCATCGGAAAAGATGGAGCGGGAAGCGGGGCTCTTTATCCTCACAAATCTCGCGATCGTCATATTCGGGGCATTCGCGCTTCTCTCATCCCCAAGCGTTCTCTCGTTCACGCTTGCCTACGCGGCAGGCACGGGCGTTGGTTTTCTCGCGACCGTTGCCGCGCTCAAGCTCAATTGGAGAACCCTTTTCGCCCGTTTCTCGCGCACGCTCGTCCGCCCTCTCCTCTCTTCCGCGTGGCCGTTTGCAACCGCCGCGCTCCTCGGAGGGCTTATGATCAACATGGACGTGCTCATAATCGGTTTCTTTCGAACCGCAGAGGAGGTGGGGTACTATGCCGCGGCACAGCGTCCCATCCTTCTTCTCTATCTCATACCCACCATTATTGCGACGAGCGCGTTTCCCATACTCTCCCGTTTCGCAAAGACGGAAAAAGAGAGGTTTTCGCGGGCGCTCGAACGCATACTCGGCGCGGCAACCCTCGTCGCCGCGCCGCTCGCCGTGGGGGGTGCGGTCGTTGCCCGTGAACTTACGATTCTTCTCTACGGCACATCCTACGAACCCGCCGCGTTGCCCTTTCGCATCCTCATGATCACCGTGCTCGTGAATTTCACCGCGGTCATCTTGAGCAATGCGCTCTTTGCGCTCGACCGCCAAAGGGAGCTCCTGCGCTACGCCGCGCTCGGCGCGCTTGGCAACATCGCGCTCGATCTTATCCTCATTCCGCCGTACGGCATCGCGGGATCCGCGTGGGCAACGTTCTTCGCGCAAGTTGCGGCGAACTGGTATCTCTTCCGCATGATGAGGCGCGCGCACGCGTTGGTGATCCTCCCGCATCTTGGGAAGATAGCAGCGGCTACAATTCTTATGGCAGCCACCGCGGCGCTTATCGCCGCAATAGGGGTGCACGTCCTTATAAACATCGCGCTCTCGGCAATTCTTTATTTTGCCGTACTCTTGGCTTTACGAGAGCCGATCCTCCGCGAAATCAAACTCACCCTTACACCTACTAAGGCTTAGGCTTGATGCGAGGGCTTATCCTGCAACCGCACGCTTGAGGCGGGCGAGGTAATAGTGCGCCGGGCGCCGTATCCACTCCGGGAGATATGCATATGCATACTGCGCGTAGTTTATAAAAAGCGCGGGGTAATAATGCGGATAGTCGCGCTTATATCGTTTCATGACCATAAGCGACGCCTTGAGATGGGGCCGGATCCTCGCGGTGGACGTGTTCATCTCGCTTGCGGTGTAATAGGAAAAATATTCAGGGAGGTTGTGGAGTTTTCCAATTCTTCCCATTTTGAGCCAAAAATCGCGGTCACCCGAATAGCGCGTGGTCTCGTCATACCAGTCGACTCTCTCTCCAACTGATTTAGGAAAAAGCGTAGTGGAGTTCGCCATCGGATTTGAGAAAAGCATGTACTTTCGGATCTCCGCGTCGGTCTTTGGCTTCAGGTAGCGGTAGAGTTCCTTGCCCGACGGATCCACGACAATCACGCCGCCGCCCACGCCGACGTATTCCGGATTCTTTTCGAGGAACGCAAGTTCTTTCTCGAGTTTCTTCTGGTCGCACCACGGATCGTCGTCATCAATCATCGCCACAAATTCCCCGCGCGCCATTTGTAGTCCCCGATTATAGTTTTTTGAAATCCCTTCGTTTACTTCGCTTCGCGTGTAGACAATCCGGGGTTCTTTTTTCTGCCACTCTTTTATTGCCTTTGGCGTCCCGTCAGTCGAGCCGTCGTCCGCGATAATAAGCTCCCAGCTTTTAAAACTCTGGTTGCGCACGGACTCAATCGCGCGGCCGATCAAGCCGGCCCGGTTCCAGGTTGCCATGAGGATGGTTACCTTTGGTTTCGTCATGCCGATATAGCGTAGCAGAAAAATTTTCGTTTGACAAAGATCTAAGTATCTACTATTATGTCAACGCTCTTTGTCAACTCAATATGGGGGTTTAAATGACTAATTACATTTTCACGCTCTGTCTTTGCGCAGGATTCTTCTTCGGCGCATGGCCGCTCGTCATGCGCGCAAGCGGCTTGAATAGCATTCTTGCCGCATTCGTGCTTCAGGTGGGAACGATGTTAGTCGTCTCGCCGTTCCTTAAGGGGAACGTCCGAGTCTCGCTCGTTCTTTCCGCAGGCATGGCTGTTGCAATCGCCGCGGGAATCGCAAACGGCTTCGGCCAACTGGCATTCCAGAAATTGATTTCGCTCCGAGATGTAGAGCTTGCAAGGGCCTCGATTACGGTTGTGGTTATGCAAATCGCAACTACTGCCATTGGCGCCCGGTTTTTTTATGCCGAGACGTTCGGTTGGAAGAAACTCCTCGGGTGCGGATTCGCACTCATCGCCGTGAAGCTCCTCATTGGAAAATAAGGAGGATGCCGTGAAATACCAGCAATTCACCGAAACGCTGAAGTCTCTCTTCGTCGAGCTCCTGCCGTACTATATCGGCAACGCCGAGGATGAGATCGGCACGAAGGTAAAACCCGCGGACGGAACCCCCGTCACGAGTTTGGATCACTACACGCTCGAGCGTCTCCGAGGGGTCGTCGCAGCGGACTTCCCGGACGATCTCACTATCGGCGAGGAAGACCAGAAAAACCCGGAGGAGATAAACCGCATTTTGGCACGCAGGGACGAGTGCCAGTGGACCGTGGACGGCCTGGACGGTACGGGGAATCTGCTTCTCGGAACGAATTGCTACGGCGCCGCGATTTCCCGAAGGCGCGGGGACACCATCCTCTACGCCGCGAGCTTCCTTCCTGTGGATCAAAAACTCCGCGGGAACGGTTTTCTCTTCGCGGAACACGCCCGCGGCGCATGGGAATGGCGTGAAACGCGCAAGGATTACGTGAGACTGCACACAGCTCCCCAGGGGAAGCTCAAGCGCATCACCGTGATGCTCGAGGGCGGGTCCAAAAAATTCTTCAAGCCACCCATTTCCCTCGTCGGTCTCGCCGAAACCATGCGGCCGAGCGTTTCAAGCTGTGTCGCCGGTGCGGCAGTCGCCCGCGGCAAGGCAAGCGCCTTAGTCACCATTGAGAACAAGCCGTGGGACAACTGGCCCAACGTGCTCATGATCCAAGAAGCCGGCGGCATCGTGACCGATTTCCGAGGGTATCCGTGCTTGCCGGAGAACTGCGGCAACATGGTAGCCGCCGCGAACAACGCCGATCACGCGCAAATCGTCGAGCTTCTCAACTCGCCTCCCGATTCCATTCCCCTCGATGTTCTCCATACTATCCGGCGAGGCGGGGGCGGGTGTGGCTCGGCGTACGAAGGGTAGGTTGCGTGCACAGCGCTAACTCTTAAATCTCGGTCAACAAGGAGGAAAATCGTGAAACTTCCGCGTCCCACGCTCATCGTCTTCTGCGGCTGGCCGGGATCGGGCAAGACCTCGACAGCCGAGCTCGTGCAGAAAGTGCTTAACGAGGAGATCACCGATCCTCTCGAACCAAAGATTCACCTCGCGGACATTGACCTCGTCCGGCGGACATCGCTGGGACTTCCCTATCCGCATCCGAACGAATCAAGGGAGCTCCAGGTGAAGGACGGGCGGGAGATGGGAGGCGCCTACAAGCTCCTCCTTCACACGGCGGAGTGGCATCTTGGAGAGATGCGCCCGCTCATCATCTGCGCGACCTTCTCAAGCCGCGTCGGCCAGCGGAATCTCCTCGACCTCTACAATCGCCACTTCGAGGAGCGAATGAAGGCCGAAGCGATTCCCTGCGCCCTCCGGATCGTGAAGTGTGCCCCTTCGGACGACAGCCCGGAGCGAGTGGAGGCGCTCTTCAAGGGCCGCAACTTCGGCGAGGGCGGCTACGTGGGCGGTGTGAACTCGCCCGAGCGGTACTTCGAAGTAAAAGGCCGCTACCATCCGATCCTCCTCCCGCACATGACGCTCACAACGTGGCCCGATCGGCCGCCGCGCGAGTGTGCGGAAGAGGCACTCCGGTACATCCTCTCATAGCACCTTACAAACCAAGCGCCGCAGGTCATCATGACTGCGGCGCGTTTTTATTGACAACGTCATCGAACTAATGTAAAAGTATCGCAGCATTCGTTTTACAAATCCAACCAGTTAGAAGACTTTTTAAGGAGACAACGTGATCAAGGGCATCGCGTTCGACATGGAAGGGACCGTCATAGATCTTGAAGCAGCCCACCACGAAGGACACATCCGCGCCGCGAAGGACGTGGGCGTCACGCTTAAGCTCGAAGGAGCGCTTTCAAGCGTTCCCGGCTTCATCGGGGGCCCCGACAGTGCAGTCGCGGAGGGAATCTACGAGTTGAGCAACAAGGTGCACTCCGCGGATTTCATCCTCTCTCGCACGCGGCACCACTACTCGGAGCTTCGTGAGACGATGAGGATCGAGGTACGTCCCGGGTTCGAGGACGCGCTACGAGAACTTCGCGGCGGAGAATGTTTCCCAACCGCGATAGGATCACTCACTCCTCGCCGCTTCGCGGAACTCCTGATCCGGAAGTCCGGCCTGGGAAAGCTTTTCAAACCCGCGCAAATCGTCCTCAAGGAAGACGTGAGGCGCGAGAAACCCGCGCCGGATGTCTTCCTTGAAACGGCACCCAGGATGGGAATTCATCCCACAGAACAACTCGTTTTCGAGGATTCACCGAACGGCATCCGCGCGGCAGTCGCAGCCGGTTCAATCCCGATCGGCATGCCGACCTACAATCGGCCCGAGGTCGTGACGCAGCTCGTGAACGCAGGGGCGCGCCGAATCTTCTTCTACTGGGACGAAATGAACGTAGGTGCGCTTGTCGCAAACCTCGACAGAGAGTAATCAACACACCACGGCCGGTGCTCACGCACCGGTCTTTTTCTTTGTCTTCAAATATTCCTCCACCGCCCGATACCGCTCCGGGGTGCCGATGTCCTTTATGAATTCTTCCTTACTCGGTTCGTAGCCATACACCGTCTCGCCTTTTTCCATCACATCGGGAAGTAGGTGGTGGTCAATTTCGTAGTACTTCTTCGCAGGAATATATGTGAGGATACGCTCGTTAAAGATGAACACCGCCGCGCGCATAGCTTTGTATTTCTTGGGGAGTTCCTTGTGCGGCTTCGGGTGGATTTTTATGAATTTTCCGTCATCCGCGATCTCCACCAAATCAGAATCCCACGGATGGTCGTTCTCCCCTATCGTCGTCATCGCAACCGCGCCACTGGCTCCGCCCCCGTCTACTTTAATATCGTACGGCCGTGAGATATTAAAGTGGCGCGCATGCTTCGAAAACGCCGCCTCCATTTTTACATAGTCAATTTCGTTGTACACATCGCCGTAGATTACAAAAAAATTGTCTTTGAGATAGCCCGCTCCGCCAGAGGCGGATCCGCCTTCGGCGGAGAAATTTTTCATTCCCCCTGCCGTGCCTCGGATTTCGGGCTCTTCGAGCACGTAGGTGATCTTCACGTCCCATTTGGAGCCATTACCAAAATAGCCGCGAATTTTCTCGGGGAGATAGAAGAGATTAATAAAAAACTCTTTGACGCCGTGCGCTTTGAGGCGTTCGATTTGCCACTCCAAAATCGGTTTCCCCAAAAGCGGCACCATCACTTTCGGGATAGCGTCGCCGGTTATTTCTTTAAGCCGCGTACCGAGCCCCGCGGAGAGGATTACGGCCTGACTTATGGCTGACGACTTATGACTCATGACTGATAATCTTTACCGCGTTTAACAAGTTTTTCCCGACAAAATTCGGTTTCACGTGCGCAAATTGAGGGTCATTACTCCTCACGCTCGATTTCACAAAAATCGTCTTCAACCCCGCCGCTTTCCCTGCCATAATATCCCACGCGTGGTCGCCCACCATAAAACTGCCTCTACGGGAAATGCCAAATTTTTTCATCGCCTTCAGAATCATCCCCGGCTTCGGCTTCCGGCAGGAGCAATTCTTGCGATACTTTTTAAGATTCGCATTCGGATGGTGCGGGCAGTAGTAGATTGCGTCAATTTTTGCTCCTTGTTTCGCCAGTCGCTTTATGAGCACATCATGAATGTGCTCAACCTGTTTTTCGGTGAGCCACCCCCGCGCGATGACCGGCTGATTTGTGACAATTATCGTTAAAAATCCAAGCTTATTGATTTGCTTTATGGCTTTCGCCACGCCCGGAAGAATTTTAAGCTGCGAGAGACGGCGCAAGACATCAACCTCTTTGTTGATAACACCGTCCCGATCGAGAAAAACCGCGCGCATTTTTACGCTGAATGATCGGCTAAGTGGTTAAAGTAATCTTTAAAATACTTGATCATCATGTGAAGAATCACGCCGTGGATGCCTTCGACGAGGAAATAGTTCCCCGTTTCCGCCGGGACGTAGATCTTGGCGTCCGCGAGTTGGTTCAATTTGTTCCCCGCGTCGAAACCGGACACGCCGATCACGGGCACGTGTCGGGCTTTCGCAAGTTCCACCGCTTTAATCACGTTCGACGAATTGCCGGAGCTTGAGATCGCGATAATCGCGTCCGAATCCTGGAGGTAATTCTGGAGCGGCCCCGCAAAAATCATATCAAACCCGATGTCGTTCGCCCACGCGGTAATCTCTGATTCGGTCGAGGGCAAGCGGATTGCCTGAAAACGCCGGTGGTGCTTGTCAAGATTGCTGTCGAAAACCGTTTTGTTGAAATCCGCCACCCAGTGCGTTGCGATTGCCATCGAACCGCCGTTTCCGAACACGTAAATTCTCCCGTCGCGCTCGTACGCGGCCTGGAGAATATTCAATGCCTTCGCGATTTCCTCATCGGGGAGGTTGCGGAGCGCTTCTTCGGCTTTTGCTGAAAAGTTTCGTATGTATTGCTTCATATTGCTTATACAAACGATCTATTGTGATAATCTCCGTTATAGAGAACCTCGGTGCCGCACTGGACAAACTTTACCGGCAACTCGCGGAAATCGGCAAGGTTTTTTTCTTGCGCGACGCGCCGGACGGCTTCACGGATCTCATTCTTCTTCTCGGGCGGCGCGAGAAAGAGCACGCAACCGCCGCCGCCCGCGCCCAGGACCTTCCCTCCCCATGCGCCGTGATCCATTCCTGCGGCATAGAAATCGTCGATAAGCGAATTTGAGACATTTGATGCCAAGCTCTTTTTTTTGAGCCACCCTTGGTGGAGCATCCCGCCAAGGCCCTTATAGTCCGCGGAGAGCAAACGAGTCGAGAATTCATGGACGGAGGCAGCCATCTCTTTGAGCGTCTCAAACTTCTTGTCAATATTTGATTTCTGTTCGGTTAAAATGGAGGATGCCGCCCTCGTAATGCCGGTAAAGAACAAGAGAAGATGGTTCTCGAGGCCGAGACGCTTCTTGTAATCGAGGAGTACCGGACGCACCTCCACGGATTCATCGGGATTGAACTGTATGATATTAAACCCGCCAAATGAGGCGGCGTATTGGTCTTGTTTTCCAATCGGCTCGCGAACAAGTTCGATCTCAAGGCGCGAAGCCGCCTCCGCCGCCTCCTGCTGATTGATTTTTTTCCCCTGATACGCATGAAGCCCCTTCATGAGGGCGACCGAAAAACTGGAGGACGAGCCGAGGCCGGTCTTTGCGGGCAAGGTCGCAAATGAGCCGATCTCGATATTTTTGTGGATCCCGAGATCGAGAAGCGCTGCTTTAATCCGTGTGTGTTCAAGCTCGCTCGGGTGCGCCGCGGTTTCCGACTTTGAATACCGCGCAGATACTTTATCAATAAGCGGCGTCCTGTTTATGACCACATATACATATTTATCGATCGTGGTCGAAATGACCCTTCCGGGAGAGCGGCGATAAAAATCTGCGAGGTCGGTTCCCCCGCCCACGAAACTTATTCTTAATGGTGCGCGTACGACAATCACCAACATACGATAAAACAAGGAGAGGCAACGTGTCAAAGCGTGCTACAATAGACATATACGATGACCATCCCCGCACGCTTTTCACAAAAAATACTCCTCGCGGGAAAAATACTGTTCCTGCTCGGCGTCGCGTTTCTTATCATCCGGAAAAACACGTACCCGTGGCCGCTCAAACGGGCGAGCGACGTTTTTTTTCTGCTCTCCGCCCTCTCGGCGCTCTCATACGCCGCACTCCGAAGAGAATGGAATCTATTCGTACGTGCCGCCGAAAGGGTGCGGGTTGGGCTCGCGCTTATATTCTCGGGGCTCTTCCTTGCCTCACTCGCCGGTTATTTCATTCAGGATGTCTCCCTTGGCACAGAAGGGTGGCTTTCACTCGGAAGATTCACCGAAGTCGCAGTGATTCTTCTTCTCGTGGGATTCTTCCAGTCGCAGGATGCAAACTTTTTTAAAAAAATAGCCATCGCACAGCTCTCGACGCTCGCATATCTCGGCGCACTTCTTATCCCGAACGATCTCGACATTCACCTGTACCGTTTCGAACTCTTCGAAAACTGGCCGTCGAACGTCGCGTACTACCTTCTCGTGAGTTTGAGTTTGTTCATCGTCTTCGCGCTTCAGCGCCTCAAGCCGCTCCAATGGAAGTTTTTGCTTTTCTACGTGCCCGCGGCGGGCCTCTTCGCTATTTTTCTCTGGGCGCAATCCCGCGCAAGCTGGATCGGTTTTGTAATCGCAACGCTCTTGATCCTCGGTATCTGGAGCATAAAGGCGGGCGGGGGCATGCTCCCGCGCTTTCTTTTCGGAGGCCTTCTCTCCGTCTCGCTCGTAATCACGGGGTTTTTGATACTGCCATCTCTGCCCCGAGGCGAGGTGATTATAAGGTTTTCTCCTTCTCCCCAAATGCCGGTGCAAACGGATGGACTCCCCCTTGTCCAAAAATCCCCTTCTCCATCGCCCGCGTTCGGCTTCTACGAACCATCACGGCCATACCTGTGGAACGCGTATACAGAAAAAATCGCGGATCAGCCCCTTGGTTTCGGATTGAACTACGCGCCCATATGGTACGAAGGGAGCGCGCGCGGCCCCCATAACACCATACTTGAACTCATCGTGCTCGGCGGCTATGTCACGCTCGCCGGTTTTCTGTATCTCCTCTACCGCGGATTCGGCAACGTCGCCGCAAAATTGAAAGAATCACGCGATACCGCGTGGCCGCTCTATGTCTTTGCATCGCTCACCGCACTCGTGGTCGTCTCTCTCTTCGACAACATGAGCACATTCCGGCTTCTGTGGATCGTCCTCGGCATGGCAATATATCTCTAAAATTCACCTTTACCTCACGTCAGACGATCGTTCGACATGAAGTAAATTTAAACCAGTGAGCACGTTGTTCGCCACGGAGTTTTACAGTCGGCATGTTACGCGATCCCCTTCTTGAGCGCGGTAAGCCCGCGACGATCAACCCTCTTGTCAAATCCCTCCTCCGTAAACCACCGAACATAGTCGCGGATTGCTTCCGCAGAAGCGTGCTGCGGCCTCCATCCGAGACGCTTTAATTTTGAGATGTCGGAGACCGCATGCCGCGTGTCTGTCCTCCGGAATGCTCCAATTGCAATGGGCGATGGGGAAGCGGTGATTTTCTTCACTAACTTTGCAAAATCTAATACCCGGTATGCGCTTCCTCCTCCGACGTTGAAAATTCCGAAATCGGTTTTCCGGTTCGTGAGCGCCAAAAGGTTCGCGCGCACCACGTCGCGGATATTCACAAAATCCCGCGTCTGCATGCCGTCTTCATACACCGTGATCGGCACCTTCGCGAGCGCCTGGCTTACAAAAATGCGGAGCGCACCGGAATAAAGATTTCTCGGCGACTGGCGGGGGCCCTGCACGATCGAGTAGCGGAACGCGGTCGTCGGAATCCCGTACGTTTTCCCGAGACGCATTGCACAATTCTCAAGCGCCTGCTTGGAAAGGCCGTAGGAATTCGTCGGCATCACGTCCTGATCTTCGCGGAATGGAATGGAACGCGCAGGTCTTCCGTGCGGGCAAAGAATATCCCATTTCTTCCGCTTGAGTTCTATAAGGGCCCGCAGTTCAGGATAAAACATCGATTCCGAATGCGCGCAGCGGTATACCCCATCGCCGTAGACAAATTGGGAGCTTGCAAGCACCACTTTTTTGACGGGAAAACGCCGTTCAACGATTGTCTCATACAGAAGCGCGGTTGAAACCGTGTTCGTGGTAAAAAATGTGCTGAAATCGAGCCGCTGGTCCTGATATGCCGCGAGATGATAGACGCAGGACGCGCCGCGGAGCGCTTTTTCCCACATTTTCTTCTCGCGCACGTCGCCCCGAATAAGCTCGAAGCCCTTCTGCAGAACGTAGTTCGGCCACCGCCCCGTATGCACCGGCGGCGAGAGGTTGTCCAGGATTTTTACCTTATATCCTTTTTTTGCGAGGGCGTCTGCGGTGTGCGACCCAATGAATCCGGCGCCCCCCGTCACCAGTGCGTATCGCTTCTTCATATTTCGGTGTCACACCACATTGTAGCCGAGAAACGCCTATCCTCCAAGCAGGCGGCGCTGCTTCGATGCCCAAAGGGATTGGATCGCTGCGCTCACAAAAGAGATCGGAAGAATCCGCACGAGGGACACAAGAAGCCGGCAGAGCACAGACAATGGAAATTTCTCCCACGCCTGCCGGAGGGTTCCTTCGAACTCTTCCCTTCGTCCCGCCACAAGGTACGCCACGGCAAGTTTGAGCCGTGTGTTCCGCATGACTTGTTCTGCTCCATACTTCCTTCGTTCCTCATCTGACATTTCCGAAAAAATCCGCTCAAGACTTCTCACGTTCGAACGCTTCATGCGGTACTGATTCTCAAACCGCGAGTGGCTCCCTTTCCGCAGACGGTTGTAATGAAGCTCTTCGGGAATGAAACCGAACCGCACGCCGCGCCTCGCCATGCGGAGCCACAAGTCCCAATCCTCCGCGTCGCGGAAACCGGGATCAAACCCCCCGGCCGCGGCAAACACCTCCCGCCGCATCATGAGCACATTCGGATTTATAAGATTCCACCGGAGGAGCGGCGCGAAAATATCCCCCGAGAAGCGCGCCCTCCGGTAGTGGAGAAATTTCTCCGGTTCATCCTCGTAGAAACTTATAAAATGGCAGTACACCGCGCCGCACTCGGGGTGAGATTCAAGAAACCGCACCTCTTGTTCCGCCTTCTCGGGATGGTAATAATCATCGGGATCAAGAAACGTGATGTACTTGCCGCGCGAGAGTTCAAAAGCTTTATTCCGCGCGCGGGAAACGCCCGCGTTTTCTTGGTCGTGATACACCACTCGCGAATCTTTCCTGTACCGCCTGATTTTTTCTTCCGTTTTGTCAGTTGAGCCGTCGTTTACAATCACAAGTTCTATGTTTTTGTACGTCTGATTCAGAGCAGAATCAACCGCTTTCTCGATAAATCGTTCGGCGTTATACGCCGACATCAAGATGGAAACAAGAGGTGGTTTCATCGAATTGATGCGTAGAGTTTTAACATCTCTTCTGCGCGGCGGCGGTAGGTATGCTCGTGACGCGCCCTTTCAATACCCCGCGCTCGGATCTCTTCCCGTGCGCGTTCGTTCCTTAAATAATAGTCAATTTTTCGAAACCAGTCCGCATCGTCCTTCGCGATAACGATTTCTTTGCCGGGCACGAAGAATTTTTCGATCCCCGCGCAGTTATCGGTAAGCTCGAAACCCCCCGCGGCGGGAATCTTGAATTCCCGCTCGTTTGAAATATTTAAAACCCCTCCCTTCCCGTCGTCGGGATGGATATTGAGCGATATCTTTGCGGAAGAATAGAGGAATCGCTCCTCATTGACCGGCAACTGGACGCGCATCCCGTAGAGGACTTCAGCCATGCGATGCCACCGCATTTTTTTCGATGCCCGCCCAAGCGCTCCGAGCGCTTTGTCCTTCGCCGTCCATCCGGGCCCAAAGACAATGACATGATAGTTCTTCAGAAGGGGAAAAAGCAATCTCCCGAACCTCTCTTTTTTTGTCCATAAATTTGCGCCTATAAAACAGACGTCGCATTGGTACCGAGGAACGGGGGCGACGGGGAAATGCGTCCGGGGGTTCGCGGCAAGCGGAATGATCGTATAGCCGACCCCCGAAACTTTCTGAAATCCCTCCATGGCGGTTTCCGAATAACTCGTAAAATATGCATCCTGCCAGCCCTCCGTTCGAAGAAGCCGCTTTTTCGCTTCTGTGTCGCCGAAATCTTCCCCCAGCCGTACGAATACTTTCCCTCCGCCGCCGCGAAAACGCCTGAGTACGCCCAAGAAATCCTGCCCGAGAAGCAATAAATCGTTTTGTGAGGTGAGAAAGAGGTTCGGCGAGGTGTTTCGCAACACCTCGCCCAAATTCTCGTGATTCTCGAACACGGATACCTCGTGTGCCAAATCAGTGAAGGCGTCGCGGAAACCCTCAAAAATCCAGCGGTCGGCCCCCAAGCCGTACCTGAACGGTATGTGATAGAGGATTCTCATCAACATGCTGTTGCGTACTATACAACACCTACGTTCTTAAAAATATCCTCGAACCGTTTCTCGTACGTATGCTCGCGGAGCGTGCGTTTGTACGCGGCATTCGCGATGCGTTCGCGCTCCCCATCGTGCGCGAGATAATGCTTTACCTTCTCCACGAGGTCGCGCGGCGACCGATAGAATGCCATCTCCTTCCCTTCCTCGTAATAACGCGGAATGTCCTCTGAAAATCCCGAGATCACGAATGCGCGGCACCCTGCAAGCTCGAACGGCCTTGCGTGCGTATGCGGAATGCTGAAATGGAGGTACGCGCGGAGATTATTAATGAAATGGAAATCCGGGACTATACGCTGCGCGGATCGCTTGAATAAGATGCGCGCGAGCACGCGGGGAGAGAACAAGCTCGCTCGTCCCGTGAGATTCAAATTGATCTTGCTCCGCGAAAAAATGCGGAGCATTTCCTCATGCGACACCTTGCCTCCGGGCCAACCGTACCCGAAGGTTTGCACTTTGACCCCTGCGTCCTTTAGTGCATTAATAACGCCTGCGCGCTGGGGCTTCCACTGTCCCACGAAGCTTACCTCAAAGTCCTTCGGCACATCCACGGGCTTATAGAGATTCGTGTTGCACGCCCACTGGGATAAAATCACGTTCTTGCAGCCGCGTTTCCCGTACCACGCAAGCGCCTTTGAATAGGTGGTTACCGCCAAATCAAAATACGGCGGCCAGTACTTGGAATAATTCCAGAACCGCCAATAATCGTCCGCGAACCACGCTACGCTTTTTGTATTCGTTTCTTTCCTTATAAAGCGGAGAGTATCGAAGTCAAGTTCGTTCGTGTACATGAACGCGAACAATACGTCGGGCTTTCTTTCTTTGAGCAATTGAATGAGTTCGCTATTCCACTTTTTCCTCCCCTTTTTCACGATCGGATCAAAAGGAAATTCAGTCACGAGAATTCCCGGCATATTCTTGAGCGTGGAATAGAAATTTGTGTATTCAAAGCTCAATCCTCGATTCGGATCATAATTCTCGCGCTCGAGCCCCGTGTAGAGGATCTTTATCCCCACACCTAATAAGCTTTGAGGCTTTCGGCAAGTTGCCTCATGAGCTGATTGAACGCATTCGACCTTAACTTCAAATTCTTCATGCTCCTCATACTATACACGTAGCACGTAGTAGATAGCGAAGCTTATTAGGCGTGAGGATTTAAAGCCATCTCTTATAGAGGGCGTGCCCGCCGCGATAGAGCGATGTCCCGAAAAACGAGAGGATATACTGCGCATATGCAGTATAATTCGACGGCGAAACGGAAAGCGCTTTTTTTAAATACGCTCGTCCCTCCTTGAGCTCTCCCGCCCTGCAAAACTTCCCGCCGATCGCCTGGAGGTACGAACTGCGGCAACGCGGACGCGTTTTAAGAATATCCGCGAACTCCCGGCATACCTTGCGTTCCGCGTTCGCAGCATCCAAGAGGCGGTCCCCGAGGCGCGCGCCAGAGTGCGTACGAATTTTAAGAATCGCATCCGGCACAAAGTCCACCTCGAATTTTCTCATGAGACGGAGGTAAAATTCCCAGTCCTCCGAGGTCTTGAGTGCTTCATCGTACCCACCCACCGCACCAAACACGCTCTTCCGAATCAGTGGATTTGACGCGGAACCGGTGAGCGGATCCCGTTCGCAAAGATACGCTTCAAGCACCGATCCGCGGAGTTTTGGCCGAAATGTTTCATACGTTTTTCCGTCACGCACGCGGCGGAAACCGCCATAGATCATTCCTACCCGTTCTGAAGATTTTCCGAAAAGCGCGAGTTGCTTTTCGAGTTTCTCGGGAAGCCACTCGTCGTCATCGTCCAAAAAGCCGACAAATTCGCCCTTCGCCTCGCGCACTCCCCGGTTGCGCGCCTCCGAAATCCCGATTCGCCCGTGGTTCACATAGCGAATTCTTTTGTCGCCGAAACTCCTGACAACTTCTTCGGTATCATCGGTGGAACCGTTGTCGAGCACGAGAAGCTCGAAATCCTTGACTGTCTGCGCAAGCACGCTCGCAATCGCAGATTTGAGCATGAGAGAGCGATTCCATGTGGTGATGACCGCAGAAATTTTCGGTTTCATACACGATACGTAAAGTGTAATGGGTAAAGCGTAAAACGCAAAGCGCAATGCGCAAAAGTTTTTCTGCGGACACTGCGCATTACGCGTACCCCTTACGATGCCTTACTCATTTCATAGAGTCGTGATAGAATCGGTAAGTTACAAAACTCGTGTGGCGGCGCGGTAAAACATCGATGCACATCAAAGATTTCATATTCGAACCGAAGACGGGCGGGCAAAGGATCGGGCGAAGGATTTTCCGGAACGCGTTCTGGCTCACGTTCGGCGATGTGCTGAATCGGGTCCTCAAGCTCGCCCTTGTGGCGGTTATGACGCGCGTACTTCCCGTCGCGGAGTTCGGCGCGTTCACGTTTACGCTGAATCTCTTAGGGCTCACGTTCATACTCGCCGATCTTGGCATCTCAAACGTGCTCCAGCGAAGACTTGCGGCCGAGGACGATCGCACGTACCTCTCAACCACGTTTGCCATGAAACTCGGGCTTCTTGTGCTTGCGGGCGTAGTTTCGCGTATCGCGGCAGGAGTAAGCGACCCTGCCGTTGCAGCGCTCGCATCCGTCCTTATTTTCATGATGGCGCTCGACGTGCTTAAGAATTTCTTCCTCGTCATTCACACCGCGAAAAACCGCATGGACAAAGTTGCCATCGCGAACAATGCGGAAACCGCAGTGATCGTGCTTCTCGGATTTCTCGTGCTTACGAACGTTCCCTCGGTCATCGCGCTTGCGTGGGTATATGTGCTCGGAGCGCTCGCCGCATTCTCCTACGTCGCGTGGACCGTGCGGCGGGAACTCCTGGGGCTTTTTTCGTTTATCAACGTCCGGCTCATGAAAACAGTGGCGTGGGCGGGCTGGCCGCTCGCCTTGGGGGGCATGGTATGGGGGCTTATGAGCACCACCGACAGCCTAATCCTCGGATGGCTCACGAACCTTGAGCTCGCGGCATTCTACAACGCCGCCGCAAAAATTCCCCAGTTTTTGGGGCCAATCGGGGGAATCGTGGTGGGCGCGACGTTTCCCTCGCTCGTCGCAACCATAAAAAATCATGAGCTTCACAAAAAACTTTTCGAGAGAATCAATGAAATTCTGTTTGCCCTCACCATACCGATCGCGGCCGGGGGCCTATTGGTCGCCGAACCCATAATCCGAACGCTCTATGGCGACGCCTACCTTCCCTCGGCGTTCGTGCTTATATTTCTCCTTTTTAACCTCGTACAAACCGCCATTAATTTCTTTCTCACCCAACTTATCTTCGCGCACGATCATCAGTCGCAATCGCTCCTCTATGTCTCGCTCGCGTGGCTCACAAATATTGCCTTGAGCGTCATTCTTATTCCGATCTATGGCATGGGAGGGGCAGTCGGCGCCACGATCCTCGGCCAAGGGCTTATCTTCATTTCGCACACACATTTCGTAAAAAGAAAATACGGGCTCGTCGTACTCACGAAAGAGGTGGCAAAGCCGGCATTCGCGGCGGCAATGATGTATGTGATACTTTTGGCGTTCGGCGCCGGCCGCAGGTCAATCTTCATCACGATACCAGCGGGAGCTATTCTTTACGGAATTATACTGATCGCACTCAAGCCAAATCTTCTTCACGACATTAAAAGCCTCTTTCGCGGAGAGAAACCGCGAATTGCGCCGGAGACCGGGAATCTTTAACGCTTGCGCGCCCTGAACGTCAGTTCATCTCCCAGTGTGAAGGGACGGAGCAGAGGATCAATGAAAAACTCCGCGGCGTTTGAAATCGCATTCAACTGGCGCAGGGTTTTTGCGCCTGCAGCTCTGAATTTCGGGAATGCATACCCGATGTCCGCCATGAGAGTGGAGAAAATCTTGACCGAAACAACCGAAGTTACGCGAAAACCGCATTGCGAGAGAAGGGTGAGCAGATTTTTCTTGTTGTAGTTATACAAATGCCGCGGAATCTCGAATCCAAACCAGTTTTTTCCGAACAATCGCGCGAGAAAACTCCCGGTATTGGGAACGGTAATAATGACCTCCCCGTCGTCTTTGAGGATGCGCTTTGCTTCGGACAGCATTTCCTTCGGATCGGGCAGATGCTCAAATACGTGGTGCATGGTGATCGCGTCGAAATGGCTGTCAGGAAAACGGAGTTCGCCCACCGTCCCAACATGGGCGTCGAGCCCCCTTTTCTTCGCGACCCCAACCGCGCGCTCTGAAAAATCAATACCAACGACTTCCGTCCATCCTACACGCTTCATTGACGACATGAACTGGCCGCTTCCGCAACCGATATCAAGCAGACTGCCGTTGTCCCGATAGTAAGGATAATGCGCGAGCCGTAACGCATAGGGATAGAAAATGACCTGCCACCATCTCTTCCCCGGCGGATATCCGAACCAATAGCGCCGCGCTCCGCGGGACATCACGTTCCGGATCCTGCCCGTCGTTTCGCCATGCGCTCCGGAGTCCGCAAAATCGGCGTGAGGTCCGTATTCGCGGGGGTAATGCGCGTGAAGCACGCGCTCCCCGGGGTGGGGCGAAAGAAATACCAGTCCGCACGCCGGACAGCGCCAAAGATCAAATTCACCCTTGCGGCCTTCGTAGAGCCGATCCGGGCTTCGGAAGTAGGGCGAGGCCGCCCGCGCGCAGATAAAACACCGAATATCCTTTCGTGGAGAATCCATCTACTGAACAGAGCGGATGATTTTTTTAAAAAGGGCCTTGATCGGTTTTCTTAGGGCGCCGGGAATCGGGAGCGCGCGCAGGCCGTAGATCATGTTCAAAAAGTACGCGTAGCGATTCCTTATCCTGTCCCACGACGTCTGCCGCGCGGGGTGCACCTTTGTCGCAAAACTTACGGAGTCAATCACGCCCGCCGCGCGGAAATGCCGCGAGAGAAAAATACACTCACGTACCACTCGTTTCACGTCGTCGAACGTCGAATCGTGATAGGCAATTACGCCGCCTTCGATAAGGTGCGGGAACCATGAATCGAAATCGAGCTTCGCCGCCTCGTAGGCGTGTGCGCCGTCGATCCAAAGAAATTCCACCGGTGTATCCCACGTCTTCGCCACACTTTCCGAACGGCCAACGATCGGCACCACAAATTCGGTTACCCCTGCGTGTGTAATGTTTTTTTTGAATTCCTCGAACGTCCAGATGTTTTTCGTTTTGAATATCTCGTGGTGTTCCGGCGCCCCCGTATGCGGGTCTATTGCGTATACTTTTCCCCCCTTGCCGTCCTTGAGGCCATTCGCAAGCCAAATCGTTGATTTTCCTTTCCAGGAACCGATTTCTACAATCGCGCCTCTGCCGGTGCATCTTCTTGCCGTTTCATAGAGAAACCTTCCCTCGTCACGAGAGAGCCATCCATCCACATGCTCCAGCGTTTTTTCAATTTCGCCAATTCTCTCGTTCATCTTAAAAAATCACTTCTTCCGGAAGAGCTTCCTTCGCGAGGCCCCAATCTTCTCCGCTCGGAAGCCAGGGTTTCTTCGCGCGAAGCATCTTGAGGTAGAAAGGTTTATTGCGCTCAAAATCGGAACGCGGCCGTCCGCTCTCGACCCCTCCTCGTTCATGATCCTGGTGGTAGATAGGATACGGAAATATTTTCTGGGTAAGGCCCGCGGCAAGCGCCATAAAGCAGAGGGCGTCAGGATACGCATAGTGGTTCACCTCCGGATAGCCGCCAAAAAAATCCCACCATTTTTTGTGCATGAGAAAGAAGTCCCCGGCGGCGTTCATGTAAGGAGGGGGGTGGGGGAAAAACCTGGCGCGGTTCCTTAGGTAGGTGAGCATTCTTCTCGCGTTGCGCGCACCGAACCAATATTCGCCGCGCACGAACATGGCGCCATAATTGTTGTGTACGTACCGAAAATTATCCGCGCAAAATGCGAGTTGCTCCTCCGGGGAGAGTGCGCGCGGGATCGCATCTTTTGGGAGATCATGCCGATCAACGCGATACACCGAATGCTCGTCCAAACGTCTCGACCCGAAATACCCTACAAGCTCGCTGCTGTAGACGAGGTCGGGGTTCGTGCAAAGCACGTATTCTCCGCGCGCGCGGCGCGCGCCGACGTTCTTCCCGAAATATTCGAAAAAGTACTGCCGGTCGCCGTGTGGCACCGTGCGATGCACTGCGGGGGGCACTTCCACAATCCGGACGCTGCCGTAGGGAAGTTGCCGTGGCCAGGCAAGCACATTCTTTAGTTTCGGCTGATTGGCCGGGGGGTTCCACTCAACGATAATAAGCTCCGCGTTCAATGCATACTTCTCCCATAGATAAAACTGATTGTTTAAAAAGATTTGAAAACGATCTAAAAATCCTTCGCCGTAATTATCGTTTCTCCCAACAACGACGAGCGAAAGATACGGGTTATGCGGTGTTCGTTGTGCGCGTTTCATATGATTCCTTTGTGCGCCTATGCCAAACAAATATTACCGGGACAATTGCCATAGTCAACAGCGACACGATGATCGAGTACGGGAAAAAGAGGGGTTCGTACGCAAATCGCACCTCGTGAGTTCCCTTGGGGACATATACCCCGCGGAAGAGCACGTTTGCGGGATACACTGCCGTAGGCCTGTCGTCCAAATAAGCGCGCCAGCGACTGAAGAACGTATCGGTCAAAACCAGCATCGCGTCCCGATCAGCTTCGGTTGAAATGACGACTTCATCGGGGCGATAAGAAACAATGTCCGCCGCTACGTAGCGCTCTTTGCCGGAACCAAGAAGTTCTGCTTCGCCGCCGCCCTCAAGAACCACCGACGTTTTTGGATCAAATGATTCGGCATAGAACATATCGCGCGCCTCGGCTGGCGTCCGAGCATCCATTACATGAAAGACAAGGTATGCTCGAGGCAAAACCACAGTATTTTCGTAAATCCGAAGATCGTCATCATAGACAAGCTTAAACGCTGAATCAACCGCTTCGAAAGGCATGGTTGATTCCGTCACAAAGTATTTCAGATTCGCCGCGTCAAAGAACTTCTGGGGAGTAGCGGCGACATCTTCTGTGTTTAATTTAAAATAATCGTGATCATTTTTTAAAATCGTGTCCGGCACGAACGAGCGGAATCGTTCCGGAAATACGGCTGATGTGGTTTGAAACTTACGGATACGATAAGTATCCCCTAAACTCACCGGGAACGTATATCCCGTGCTTATAACTCCGAAGTAATCACTGCTCGTCTTTGACTGCAAGAACTCTACGAATGGCGGCGTTACGTATGGATCGAAGTATTTGAATCCATCCCTTATTTTCGGCATATACAACCATGATTCGAATACAAGGAATATAAGAAGCGCAGTGAGCGCGAATGTCTTCTTTGATCGAACCGCCCAAAAGATGAGCGCAACCACCACTGACGCGAAAAGTACGGTCTTCAGAAAAAGGAAGGACACGAAATACGCCCCGTCGCGGATGAATGAAAGCGCGGCGCTTCTTATCCATTCCGGGAACCTTGCAAGCGCGTTCTCTATAAGCCCCACGGTCTCCGGCCGGCGATTCAGAAGATCTAAATCAGGGGTGTAGCTTTGAAGGAATTCGCCGCGGAACGCGAGAAATATAAAGAGGAATGCCGCAATAATGGACAGTATCGAGGCAAGAAATCGCCTTGTATCAAACCGGAGACGACGGGAAAGGCCGTCGAACGCGAACGCGGCAACCACGCTTACCGCAAACGCCATTGGTCCGTAGAGCTTATGCCACCCGATCTTGTCGAGTATCGGAAGGCTTCCTATCCAGTGCACAAGCGGAAATCCAAATATCTTCAGGATTCCGAACGCGACGAATCCGTAGAAAAAATAGATGACGTTCGGCTTCGGCCGCATGAAAAAGCTTAAAAGAAAGAGTAAAAGAACGGCGATCGTGACGTACGGCACGATGTTCAAGAATGTGTCGAAAAGATGCCCCCCGATCGCGAATTCCAGGAACGTCGAGGGTGTCACGAACAGATGAAGAAGATATATTGGGTTCGCGTACTCGAGTCCGTGTTTCATCGTAACGAACGGCCCGTAATCGTAGATGGTGACGGCCTGAACGAAAAGCGTAAGAAGATCAATGAAATACGGAAGCGCGATAAGCCCCCCGATCAACATAATAAACACAAAACTCCTTATATGCGCAGCATACCGTGCGCGGAGCGTCCTCTCATTAAAAACTCTCCAAAGAAAATACGCACCGAAGAAGAGGGTGGCCAAGATCACCGACTGGGGCTGACCCGCGACGGTGAGAAGCCCCACGAATAATCCCGTAAGAAATACGTAACGCCCTCGGCCTGTTCCTCCCTGCAGATATTTTTCCAAGCCGAAGAAGATGTACGGCAGAGTTGCCTCAATGTCCAGAAACCAATAGGTAAGAAAGACAAAAAAATATCCGGAGAACATATACGCGACTCCCCCGAAGAGCGCGGAGCGCCTCTCGAGCCCCATCGTTCGAAGATAAAGGAAAGCGCCGAACCCCGCGATTATAAATCTGAGGATAATCGCCCAATCGAATGCCCTAAGAGTGTCGAAGATATAGAAATAGGCGAGCCGGAAGGGATTATAGAGCGCGCCGCCCAAGAGAAGCGCGGACTCTCCCCCGCCATCGTACGGAGACCACAGCGGCAGGCGGCCCGATTTCAAAGTCTCGATTGCGAAACGCGTCGCAGGCACCTCGGTACGCACATGCGTGCTCCCATCAATTACCCACGGCGTCTTGATCTGCGGCGGGACAAGGTTGTGGCGCTCGTAGAGAACCGGAAACGCCTCGAAAAGCGATTGAAACCCGAGCGCAACCGGAAGGAAAAAGAGGAGCGCGAGAAGGCCTACAAAAAATAGGCCGTAGAAATAGTCGTTTTTGAAAGTAAAGGGGTTTTTCATCGTAAAGAGTAATGAGTAAAGGGTAATGAAAAAAATGCGGGGGGTCAGTATTCGGGCGTGCGCGCTCTTCTTTTCGCATACTGGAATAATTTCGGAAATTTCATTTTTACGGCGCCCGCAAATCCCCTCAAATAACGATTTTTAACGAAGAGCAGCGTAAAAGGAGAAAAAAATCTTCCGCCGTGTTTTCGATTTACCGTCCACGTTTCGTCCCATGATCGCTTCGCGCCAACCCATGATTTTTTCTCTTCATGCAAGCCGCCGACACTTGTCACTTCGGGAATATGCCGGACAGTGCCGTGAGATCTCATAATCCGCAAAAAAAGTTCGTACTCCGGCACATACTCGATCCGCTCGTCGAGATACCCTACATTCGGAAGCCACGATCTCCGAAAGATGCTTCCGTCCTGCGGGATCTGATATCCCCGATTTAACATGTCGTCGAGCGTGTAACGCCGATAGCGGCGGCGCACTCGGTTTCCGTCCGCATATTCACCCCAGCTATCACCGTAGATAATGTCGGCATCCGGCACGCGCACCGCCTCCTTCATAAGGACGGCAATCCCCTCGGGGAGCCAATAATCGTCATCATGGGTAACCGTTACGTATTCACCTTGCGCCATCCGGAGTCCCTTGTTGATGGCTTCGACTTGATTTCTGTCCTTCTCCGATATCCACCGCAGACGATACTTTTTTTCATAGCGTGCGAGGAGTTCCTGCGTTCCGTCGTTCGAGAGACCGTCCACCACCACATGCTCCACATTTTTGTATGTCTGCGCAATGACGCTCTGAATCAGCCGCTCGAGCAATTGCTTGCGGTTCCGCGTCGCGGTGACAACGGTTACCAAAGGATACTGCGACATCGATCTATGATTCATGATTTAAGATTTACAAAAGCGACACAATTGTCCCATAATCCCTAATTCATAATTCTTTATTCACGATCTTTTAAGATCGGAGTACCATTTAAGAATCGTGCGCGCCCGGTTGTGGTAGGTATGTTCGCGAAGCGCGCGTTCGGTTCCCCTTTTCTGAATTTCCTTCCGTTCCTTTTCGTGCGTAAGGTAGTACTCCACTTTTTCGAAAAAATCACGATCGTCTTTCGCCATTACCAGCTCGTCTTCGCTGAAGTATTTCCGCGCGAGCGGCACATAGTCGGAAATCTCAAACCCGCTGCACGCAGGAATCTTGAACGTCCGGCCATTCAGAAGAAAGGTTTTTCTATCGCCCATCTCTTCGTGAAAATTAAGTGAGATCTTCGCCGATGCGTACGCCTGATTTTCCTCCTCATACGGCACTTGGCGCCCTATCCTCCAATCAGAAACGAGCCCCGTACCGAAGAGCTTACGCTCGGCTTTCCCGAGCGGCCTCAATATATGGGTGTCAAACGCATCCCATCCCATGCCGAAGATTTTTACGTGATATTTGTTCTTGAGCGGGAATAACCGGCGGCGATAGAGTTCCCGCTTCTTCGGAAGATTTGCCCCAACGTAGAGGATGTCGCACTCATATTTTTTTACTGGCGGAACCGGAAAATGGTACTGGCGCGACGCCGCGAGCGGAAGCATGCGAAGCGCGCGGCCGGTGAGAGCTTGAAACTGCGGCCACTCGAGCTCGGTGGTGTACACATCCGCCAAGTAATCATCGCGGATAAGCCGAATGAGCTCGTGATCGCCTTCTTCGATCACGCCCGCCTTTATGAACACCGCTCCGCCCCGTACGCGATATGTTTTTAAGGTTTCCGCATTCCGCGCAGGATCAATAATGTTGAGCGAGGTGATAAAAAAATCGGGAGTTACATTCCTCAATTTTTCTCCAAGATTATCACGCTCGGTCAAAGAAACAACGTCATGGCCGAGACCCCGAAACGCGTAGGTGTAACCGTCGTAGATGGTGCGGTCATCCCCTATGCCGGCGGGATAAGGGATGTGATAAAGAATCCTCATTTTTTCTCCTCGTCAAAATCCGAAAGAAGTTTATCCTTCATCGAGTCATAGGTTTTCTCCATTGACTCGACGGTCACATTGTTCTCTATCTCCCACATCTTCGCCTGGATATTAAAAAAATAGAAACAGTACTGCGCGGTGATAATAAGGCCGCGCCAGCCCCACCGCCACGCGCCGCCCACGATCATATATTTGAGGAAAAAATATATTGGCTTCCCCACGAGCTTGAGTCCGGAAAAATGACGCCCGAGGCGAAGATTTGCTTTTGCTTCCTCGGTCGAATATTTGCCGTGCGCCGCCTCAAATTTTGATACGTCATAGGTGCTGAAATGATGTACCGCGTACTTCTCGCCTCGGGGAAGATAGAGCACTTGATCCTCCGGCACGGCAATTTTTCCAAACCTGCCGATTTGATTTCCCATAAAATCTATCGCGCCTTTTTTGAAAAACCTCAATGTATATCCGTCATCCAATTTTACTCCTCCATAGTTATAATTCTTGCGCCACATCCATACCGCTCGATAGTTGTCCTGCCGCGAGAGCATGGCCATCTTTTCGAGAAGGGACTTGGTAAGAAGTTCATCCACATACGCCCAGTAGAGCCAATCGGTTTTCGCAAGTTTCTCGACGAGCGCTACGGTTTCCGCCCCCTCGGTCCAGCCGGGATGCTGAAACAACTCTACCCGCGCGCCAAATTTCCGCGCCTCGGCCGCGGTGTCGTCGCGGGTACGGTCGTCGAGCATTACAAGAACCCCGCCGTAACCGCCGAGATTTCTTAAAAGATACGGGATTCGCCTCGACTCGTCGCGCGCAAATACTACAAATGTTATGGCTTCTTCTTTACCCATAGGTGATAGGCAGGAATAGTATGGGCGAGCGTTTCGTGTTTTTAAAGAAAAACGCCCATAGTCGGTGGGGTGCGGGTCGGGCAAACCCCGAAGGACTAAGTGAGCTTGGGCAGTTTCGCCATACGTTCCAAAATATGCGCCGCATCTTTTTCATTTCCCTGGGATGGATTCTTGAACGCTTCAATATCGGCATGGTGCACATTCTCGGGAAACGGAAATTGTTTTGCTTTTACCTCGCGCACGTAGGCAGAAAAAACGTCGTACATCAATTGTCCCACGGTTTTTTCTCCCGCGTCAGGTTTGTAGTGCTTGATATATTTAGGAACTGGCCGGGTGCCCCAATCATAGAGATCAAGCGGATCGTGCCCGATTAAGAGCTGGCCGTCCACGTGCCTCCCGGAGCCGATGCCGTAGACGGGAATTTTAAGCTCGTTTCTGATGATCCCCGAAACCTCTTCCGTCACGCCCTCAAGAAGAATTGCAAATGCTCCCGCGTTCTCCAGGGCACACGCAGTTTTGAGAAGCTCCATCGTTCCTTCGACGGTTTTTCCCTGGATCCGATGCCCTCCCATCTCGTGGATTTTCTGGGGATTTAATCCCAAATGCCCCATCACAAGAATCTCCGCGTTTGCGATTGCTTCAAACCGAGGCAGAAGCTTCATGCTCGCTTCGCATTTCACTGCCGCACACCTCGCTTCTTTTATAAACCGCACCGCATTATGCGCTGCGTCTTCGTTTGATGCCTGATACGCGCCCAACGGCATATCGCCCACGGTGAACATCGGCCCCGCGCCCCGCGCGGCGGCGGAGGCAAACACGATCATTTCGTCCATCGTCACCGGAAGCGTGTTGCCGTACCCTAACACCGTCATCCCGAGCGAGTCGCCGATAATTATGACATCAGCGCCGGCTCTGGCCGCCGTCCGCGCAAACGGATAGTCGTAAATGCTCAAGGCGGCGACCGGGATGCCTTTCTCTTTCATATCGTGAAGGGTGGTAACCTTCACGTCCGGGCGCGGCTTCGCGGGCGCCGAGCCGTGCGGCGGCGCAGAAGCTGCGGGAAGCGGTCCTTGCGCGTGTGTCATATTCCTACACGATATATCGCAACGAGGAAAAAATCAATGTTCGGGTTAAGAATTACCGGCCGCGAGAAAAATCGGCGATGCGGCGCGCCCCTCTTTTAAGATCGTGCATCGAAGCCGCGAAACTTATCCTCACAAAACCGGGAGCGAGGAACGACTCACCGGGAACGATAGCGACCCGCTTTTCTTTGAGAAGCTTTGCGCACCATGCGCTCGCAGTCGGCATTCGATGATTCAGCAATCTTTGCACATTCACAAAAAGGTAAAATGCTCCCTCGGGAGGAACGAATGAAATCGAATCTATCCGCGAGAGCGAACGAACGAGAAATTCCCGCCGCAGAGTAAATTCCTGACGCATTCGGGCAAGCGGCGCCTGCGAACCTCGAAGTGCCTCGATCGCCGCCTTTTGCGCGATGGACGAGGTATTCGAAGTGGTCTGGCTCTGGAGCGAAGTGATCGCGCGAATAAGCCGCTCTGGCCCTGCGGCATAGCCAATGCGCCACCCGGTCATTGCGTATGCCTTCGAGAATCCGTTTACGGTAAGCGTGCGTTCCCTGATTCTCGGCCCAAAAGACGCAATCGATCGGTGCTTTCCCTGATATAAAATCTTTTCATAAATTTCATCGGAAATCACGAAAATGCGTGTTCGAACCGCGAGTTCTGCGATGCGGCGCAGCTCCTCTTGATCGATCGTCGCCCCGGTGGGATTTGCGGGGCTATTCAAAAGCAACACCCTGGTCCTCGGAGAAAAGCGCTTTGCGAGCGCGAGCGCGGTGAGCTTGAAGGGGCTGGTTAATTTACAATACACCGGTAACGCGCCTGCAAGCTTCACCTGCTCGACATAGGTAGTCCATGTGGGCGTGGGAATCACCACGTGATCTCCCCTCTCGCAAAGAGCTTGAAACGCATGGTAGAGAATTTGCTTGCTTCCTACGCCCGCGACCACTTCAGAGGGAAGGTAAGAAATCTTATTATCGCGGCGGAGCTTTTTTGCGATTTCCTCGCGGAGCTCGGGAATGCCCGGGGTTTCGGTATAATGCGTGAACCCCTGGGCGAGCGCAGCGACTCCTGCGCGTACAATATGCGCCGGCGTGCTGAAATCAGGCTCACCGAGGCCAAGATTTATGACCGGGATCCCCTCGGCGCGCAGATTCTTTACTTCCGTATCGAGCCCGAGCGTGGGCGACGGAGCAAGGGACCTCACGCGCGATGATATTGTCGTTTCCTTGTTCTTCACGTGCATGTAAGTAATTTATTGCAATCGCTGCCAGCCTTTCTTCCCCGCGAGGCGCGGTACGGGTTTTACCAAGATGTTTTGCGAAAGTTCCTCGTCCGAGAGATATGGCGCCATATCTTCAAGAGGCCTGCCAAATTCAAGTTTGGGATTCAACTTTTGGTCGCGATCTATCCGCACATCGCAAAGGATCGGCCCTTTGTGCGCAAGCACTTTCGCAATCATGTCCTTGACCGCCGCCGGTTTCTCGACGACGATCGCGGGAATGCCGTAGGCCTCGGAGACCCGCGCGAAGTCCGGCATACTGTAGCCGCCTTCGGGCTCGGTTGCGTAACGGCGATTTTCAAAGTAGGCCTCCTGAAATTGCTTGATGATGGCCATCCCACGGTTATTCAAAATGAACATTTTGATGGGAAGATTGTAGTGGGCAACGGTTTGAAGCTCCTGAATATTTAGCTGGAACCCGCCATCGCCGTCGATGCAGATGATGTCTTTTCCCGGCGCCGCGAACGCCGCTCCGATTGAGGCGGGGAAGGCGTAGCCCATCGGCGAATTGCCGAAGGTGGAGATGATCCTTTGCCCTTTCTTCACAATCCATCCCTGCATCGTCCAGACTAAATTTCCCCCTTCGTCCGTAATCACAATTTCATCCTGGGGAAGCGCGTCGGAGAGGGCGTGGATGAACGCATAAGCGCTCACCGCGGGCATTTGAAAATGTTCGGGAAGGACCGCGTGGTATTTTTTCTTCCATTCGCGCGCGCGAGAAAGCCACGCGCCTATATCGGGCTTCTTGAATTGCGGAATGCTCGCGAGTGCGGCGTTTAAGAACCGTTTCGCATCGGCGCACACCGCAATCGTCGGCGTAAATCCCCGGTTTTTGTGAAGCTCGTGGGGATCGATGTCCACCATGACCGACTTGCCTTCGCGCAAGAACAAATCCACCCGCCCGCCCGTCTGTCGGGTATCAAGCCGCGAGCCCACGGAAATGAGGAGATCCGCATTCTGGACAGTAAAATTCGCCCCGCGGTCGCCGTAGACGCCGATCGTCCCGGCATAATTCGGGTGATCGTGCGGTAAAATATCGAACGCGCTCCAAGAGACGAGGATCGGGAACCCGAGGGCTTCTGCGAACCGCAGTGCCTCGCGTTCCGCGTTCGCAAGCTTTATGCCGCCTCCCAAAAGCACCGCGGGGCGCCGAGCCTCCGAGACGAGCGCACCCATTTCAGAAATCTTCTTCTTTAAATCCTCGTCGCTCTCTTGCGGTGTTCCGTGAAAATCCCGGCGCGGATCGAAGGCGGGGAGGGTTGCGGGGTCAATATCCGCCACTTGCACATCAAGCGGCACATCAATCAAAACCGGCCCCGGGCGGCCTTCATGCGCAATGTAATATGCCTTCTCCAATTCAAACCGGATGCGAGAAGGATCACGCACTTGCGCCGCATATTTTGTAATGGGCTTTGCGATGCTCACAATATCGGTTTCCTGGAATCCAACCTGGCGCGGCCTCGTTTCTATGCTCTCAACCGATTCCTTCGTATTCACCTGGCCCGTGATGAACAATCCCGGTATTGAATCAAAATAGCATCCGCAGATGCCGGTAATAAGATTCGTGGCGCCGGGGCCGCTTGTCGCAATCGCAACCCCTATGCCGGGACCAATGCGGGAATAGACTTCCGCGGCCATGGCGCCCGCCTGTTCATGTTGGACACAGATATAACGGATATCTCCTTTCGCCTTTTCTCGGTTGCCTAAAGAATCCACGAGGTGCGCGATAGCTCCGCCGGTAACCGAAAATACGTGGCGCACGCCCCGCTCCGCAAGAAACTCCGCAATATAATCGGTGAGCTTCATAGAAAGATTTATCCCGCCTTTCCCGTGCGCGTGTGGTCGAGCAGCGCATCGCCTTCTTCCAAAATCCGCATGTCAATCAGTTTGAGGTTCGCCTGGTACCAGCGGTAAAGTTCGCGGATTGCCTCATGAATAGGTGTGAACCGAAAATCCGGCAGTTCTTGCATAAGGCGGCGGTTCGCGCCGCTATATTCTTTTCCCATGCCATCGTGGAGCACGCGAATTTCACACTCATGGCCTCCGATTTTATTTATGCTACGGGCGATCGAGAGAAGGTCAATCGGATCACCACTCGAAACATTGTATATAGTACCCGGGATTCCGTGAAAGGCGAAGTGCTCGATAATTCGCATGAGATCCGCAATATACACGTAGTCATAGACGGTATTTTGCCGTATGGTGATCGGGAGTTCCAGAATATTTTTCAAAATCGCGTTCGAGATGAATCGGAGATGGTAGGGCTCGTATTTTCCAAACACGCCGAAGAGCCGCATGCCTAACACCGGAAATGAACGCGCAAGGATTATCTTCGAGCACTCGTATTTGGAACGGCCGTACTCATCTTCAGGTACGTGCACTCCGAAATAATCCTCGTCCATTTTCGGCGCATAGAACCGGATGTCATATTCAGCGCCGGACCCAAACTGGATCATCCGCGCCCCCCCCGGAAGATTGCGGGCAAGGTTTAGGAACATCCGCACGTTCTGATCCTGCACGCCTCGCATGCCCGCCGTGTCGCGCCGGCCACCCACGCCCGCGGCATGGAGCACAACCTGAATGCGCTTCAGGGAAAGATAGCCGCGCACCGCATCTTCGTCCAGCAGATCGAGTGCTCCGCGTGACGGAGCAAAGACTTTCGCGCGAGGAGAAAAATATTCCGTGAGATTGCGGCCGATAAACCCGCTGCCGCCGGAGATAAAAAGTCGCGTATTCATATGCCCGATATGGACAATGCGCGCCGGAAAACTTAGTGTAATTCCATTTTTCCCTCCTCGGTTTCGATCGGCACGTGCCGCATCCAGAGCTTGTTCTTCCACCACTCCCTGTTATTCACGTACCAGGCAATCGTGGCTTTGATGCCCTCGTGAAAACTGGTTACGGGCTCCCAGCCCAACACCCGTTGAATTTTCGCGGTATTCGCAGTATGGCGGAACACCTGCCCGGGCCGGTCACCCACATTTAAGGCATAGGGAGAATATGAAATTTTATCTTTATGTCCGTGATTCATTTCCTCGATCACCGCCTCGGCAATGGTTTTGATGCTCACATCCTTTCCGTTTCCCACGTTAAACACTTCGCCTACGACCTGCGCGGCCGGTGCCCGGAGGACGAGGTCAATCGCTTGTATCAAATCTTCAACGTAGGTGAAATCACGGCTGCTCCTGCCCGTACCGTGAATCGTGAGCGGCTCCCCCAAAAGACAGCTTGTCACGAACCGCGGAATCAGTTTTTCGAGGTGCTGGCGCGGCCCGAACATGTTGAACGGGCGGATGATGACCGCGGGAATCTTGTAGGTGATGTAATAGGACATCACCAGGCGGTCGGCGCCTGCCTTGGCCGCCGCGTAGGGGCTCTGGGGGATAAGCGGGTGCTCCTCGTCCATTTTATCCTGGAGCGCCGTGCCGTAAACCTCCGAGGTAGAAATATGGATGAAGCGATCGATCTGCTTCCGGTGGCTCAAAACGGCATTCGCCACCCGCTGAGTGCCGATCACATCGGTTTCAAAAAAATTCGTGTCGTCGTAGATCGAGCGCGCAACATGCGTCTCGGCCGCAAAGTGGATCACGGCATTCGCCTCCGAAACAAGCTTCTCGACCACCTTCGCGTTCCGGACGTCTCCATAGACGAATCTGAATCGCGGGCTTGTTTGGATTTCGTCGGGAATGTTCCGAATGTCGCCCGCGTAGGTCAAGGCATCAAGCACAATAAACTTGGTCTCGGGATATTTCTTAAAAAGATGGATAAGCGCATTGCTGCCGATAAACCCCGCGCCTCCCGTAATGAGGATCGTCTTTGGATTTTGCATACAGTAGAATATAGGGCATTCCCCGGAAATTGGCAAGAAAATTCACCGCGTCCCCCGCACGCGAAGTTCCCAGAAAAGTTTCAAGATCGCCCGCACCACGGAGAAAAAATTACGCTTGATGGCTTTCATATTCGGGCCTTTCTTATCTTTCGTGAAAATCATGGGGACCACGGTATAGCTCTTCTTCCGGTAAAGAAGCGGAATAATCGTCTCGGCGCAAAAAGCAAAACTGCCGTTCAAGGAAATGGTCTTGAGAAGGTCGGTACGCACGACGATCGGCCCGTTGTAATATTTAATTCCGAATCCGAAAAGGATATTGAGCGTGAGCACAAACCCCTCGGAGACAACCCACCGCACCGGATGCCGCACGCCTTCATTCGCAATGTAAATCAAACTCATGTCGGCTTTTCCGACGGACCGAAAGAGGTCTTTGAGAGATTCTTTTGTGACCATGTCATCTCCCGGCAGGAGGCAGTGGTATTCCTTCGCCGCAAGCGCGATGCTCTTTTTATAACATCCCCCTTGATTCAAATTTACTTCGTTATGCACCGAGCGGATGCGCGGATCCTCCCGCGCGAGCTCGTCCGCAATCGCGCCCGAACGGTCGCGGCTCGCATCGTCAATCACGATAATCTCGTAATCTGAAATCACGCCCGCGAGCGCGTCCTTGGCGGCGCGGACACTCCTCTCAAGTGTGTCTTCCTCGTTATACGCGGTCACGACGACCGTAAGCGAGGGTCTCTTTTGAGCCATGCTCTAACTGTAGAGGAGAAGGAAAAGGCCCGCGATAATGAGGCTTATCCCCGCAACTTTAAACAGAGTGAACGACTCGCTGAAGAGAAATATCGAGAGGGCGGTCGTGATCACAATGGTAAGCGCGATGTTTACCGGATACGCCCGCGAGAGCTCCACTTTACTCACAAGCCAAATCCACAAAAACATCCCCGACCCCAAAAGCACCACCGCCGAGAACACGAAAGGATTCGCGAGTATCTTCAATGCCCTCACGATCAGATTCTGATCCCCGGCGAAGATGCGGCCGAGGTCAAGCGAACCGCGCTTTAGGAGCAGCTGGGCGACGGCATTTATGCCTGCGGTGATCAAAAAAACGCCGAGATAGATAGGGCTCATCTTCGTTTCATACTAATAAAGATGGGGAGAAAAGAAAAGCGCTCCGACACGTTGTCGGAGCGCGATGATGCGGTGCGCTGGATTCAGTAACCTCTCACCTCCCTGTACTTCTTCATGGCCGCGGGGATGACGAAGTCCCGATGGGACGCCACGAGACCGTCCCCGTCCGTGTGAGGAAAAAAGAACGCTCCCCTCGGATTCGTGGGGATTCCGCGCGCGAGAGCGATGAAGATCCGAAGCGTGTACATGCCGCGCTCGGAATCCGTCGCATCCACCGTCGCCGCCGGGATCACCCAGTCGAAGTCAACCCCCTCGCGCCGCTTGAGCCGCTCGAAAGTGTTCCCGAGAAACTCGTTCTTTCCATGCGTCACGCCCGGACAGTGGAGCTGTCCCGGATACGGCTCGCTCGGGCTCTCCCAGGGGGTCGGCCTCCGAACGAGGTAAAGCTTTCCCTTCTCGTTGAAAAGCGCGAGCTCGGTCGAGATGTTCTTCTTCGACCGCACGTGCGCTTCGAAGACCTCGCCCGGCATGTCCTTCCCTTTGTTCTGGCAGTAGGCGATCTTTCCCAAAATCGCCACCGCGACTTCTTGTTCTTCGTCCGTCCACTCGGTGCTTTTCGGGTCTACCAAGCGTCACCTCCGGCGTTATACGGGAAACGGTTGTCAAAAAATCCGAAGAATATACTACACCACAAGATGCAGTATGTCAAGCGAGCGTGGGTAGTGAGCGGTTACCTTTGTCTTTTAAGAAAACTCCCGAATACCTCGAACAAATGCGCAAACATTTTTCCGGTCATGCCGTGGTGGCAGCCGATGAGGAATGAGTTTTTCATCACATAATCGGTTACGGGATACCCGCCCCGCCGCGCGCGGAAGGGATGGATGCGCCGGAAGCCGGGTTGTTTTAGGGCGTTACCGGTGAAAATCGGCCTTGTTTGGATGTTGTGCTTTTCAAGGTACTTGGTGATTTGAAGGCGGGTAAACGGCGCTCTCCGGCGGATAGTGAGCGGAAACGCAAGCCAGACAGTACTCGCCTTCGGGTATTCTTCGGGGAGAATGAAAAAATCTTCATATTGCCCAAAAAACCTCTTGAGGCGCTTGAAGTTCGCCCGCCTCCGGCGGGTAAACTCTGGAAGCCGCTTCAGATTCTCGAGCGCGAACGCCGCTTGGATTTCACTCGGCTGAAAATTGTATCCGATTTCGCTGAAGATGAATTTCGCGTCGTACGGAATATTCCCGATCTTCGACGAGAACCGCTTCCGGATGTCCTCGGATTTCGCGTACGCGCCGAAGAGCGTGGACTCGCGTCCCCAATTCGACATCACGAGCGCGCGGCGGGCGAGATCTCGGCCGTTCACGCACACCATTCCACCGCCGCCCGCGGCGGTCACAATGTGAGACGCATAGAAGCTTGTGGTCGTAATATCGGAATATGTTCCCGTGGGCCTTCCCGCGAACGCTCCGCCGAGTGTATCGCACGAATCTTCGATGTAAAGCAATTTATGTTTTTTTGCAATCGCGAGGAGTTTTCGGAAATCCGGCAAATTCCCGATAAGCGAGGGGATCATGAGCGCTTTGGTTTTCTTCGTGATGAGTGGTTCAATCTGCTCCTCGTTAATCTGATACGTACCCATTTTCACATCCGCGAAGACCGGCACAAGCCCTTTCTGCACGATCGGCGCAAGCGTGGTCGAGAAGGTAAGGAGTGGGGTAATAACCTCCGCTCCTTTGGGCAACCCCGCGATTTCAAGCGCGATCAAATTCGCCGAAGAACCGGAGTTCACCATCACGCCGTGCTTTTTCCCGAAAAGCTTCGCGATTTTTGCCTCGAAATCATGCACCAAATTGCCCGCAACGATCATTTTATTCGGGCGCTTAAGTACGGCGTTTACAGCCACAATTTCCTTCCCATCGTAGAACGTCGTCGCGTAAGGAACGCGGATTCTTTTTTCTTTACTTTTCATGTTTTATGTCTGTCGTACGTATCACCTTTTACTTATTACACCTTACGTCCTCCCCTCAATCACGTCAAAAATATACCGAAACCACGCCTCAAACGTATGGTCGCGGAGTACCCGTTGGTATCCCGCCTCGGCAATCGCTTCGCGTTCTTCTTTGTGTGCGAGATAATACTTGATTTTTAAGATGAGATCTCCCGTAGTTCTGTAATGCACGATTTCCTTTCCCTCTGTAAACGGCTCGCCGAAATAGAGCGCGGGGCCCGTGAGGAGAAACGCCCGCATGGCGGGTACCTCAAAGACGCGGGCGCGCGCCATGGGGCGCACCATGTTTTTGAGTGTGAGGAAATTTCCGCGGACGTTTTTAAAGTCGAACATGAGCTTCGCATCGCGCGTGGCGCCCGGCGGACGGCGGATCAATATTCTCGCAAGGGACTTCGGCCGCAAGAACGAATGGAGCGGCTGTCCGGAAAAATTAAGGTTGATCCTGCTCCGGCTCATCACGTCAAGCATTTTCTCGTGCGAAACGATGCCTCCCGGCCAGTCGGGACCGAAGCACGAGATCTTCACCCCTGCGCGCTTCTCTATTCGCACGATAAGCTGTTTTCGCTGGGGACTCCCGCGCCCTACGAAACTTACATCAATGTCCTTTTCTGTATCTTTCGGCGGATACAAATCGGGATTGACCGCCCAATTGATCCCAATCACTCGTTCGCCAAGTTCCTTATGCCACTTTACGGCCGGCGGATAATACGTGACCACCCAATCAAAACATCCCGCCCAATGCCGCCACGAATCGAAAAATCCCCCATCGTCGTCGGGAATGATGCCGATAGTCGTGAGCTTCTTGCTCTTCGTTATCTCGCGGAATATTTCCTTGTCAAAATAAGGATTCAAGACAAAAATCAGAACGTTTGGCCGTTCCGATCTTATGATCTCCAAAAGCTCCTGCCGAATCTCTCCGGAGGAAAGTTCCCCGAGCTTGTCCGTGGGATAGAAAATTACCTCCGTTTTCGGAAGCTTTTTGAGTGAAAGATAGTAGTTGTTGTATTCAAAACTATTCTCCTTAAAGCCTTTTGCCTTGTCGGAGAAATACCGCAATGCAACAAGAAGAATTTTCATGAAAACTCTTTAAAATCCGGTTGTTCCCACCACCTGCACTCGTCTGCCCAAGTGCGCATCCGCTCGTAAGTCAAGCGAATACCCTCTTCAATTGAGGTCGTTGCCCTCCAACCCGTAAGCTTCGCAAGAAGCGAAATATCATTCGTGAAATGCATGGGGCCCGATACCGGTTTCCCGAGATCGCGCACTGGTTTCCCCGAGAGCTCGCCTATGATTTCGGCGATCCGTCCGACGGAAACCGACTGCCCCGAACCCATATTCACGGGCCCCGTGTAGTCCGTATCCAAAAGTTTCACTACGGCGAGGGCGGCGTCATCCAAGTATAAAAAATCACGCACCGGCTTCGTATTCCACAGTACGATGTCTTTTGCGGGAGAGAGCGCTTTTTGGATAAGCATGGGCACGAGGTCGGGACGAATTAGCTTTGTGGGGCCGTAGATATTTGAGAAGCGTACCGCGATGGTCGGAACCTTCTTATGGAACTTCGCAACTTCTTCGGATATATATTTGCTGAACACATATTCGTTCACGTAGGGGTTCACGGATTGCGTCTCATCCACTGGATTCTGCATCTTCGTGACATCATAAAGGAGGACGGTGCTAAAGAAAATCAGCTTTTTTATATTCCTCTTTTGCAAGTAATACAAAATTTTCTTGAGAGGAAGAACATTATACTCAAATCCCATCATCGGCCGCGCATTGATTCGGTGGTGGTTCGAACTCCCAATTAAGAAAATGACCTTGTCGAAATCAAGAGAGTCCAAAACACTCAAGTCGTCCAGATTAGAAAGAGGAGTATGTTTGTTTTTGATATAGGGAGGGAGCTTTGTGCGGCCGACGGAGGTAATGTCCGGATATTTCTCAAGGATTATGGGCCCGAGGAATCCGCTCCCGCCGAAAAGAATCGTTTTCGAAGTCATGAGAAAATGTAAGCAACGAATAGCCGAGCTCTACGCGAAATTTCGGCTTTTTATCACCCTGCGCAACCCTTCCTCAAGCGACACCGTCGGGCGCCACCGGAGCTCCCTCCGTATCTTTGACGCGTCGAGAGCGTAGCGTAGTTGCTCTCCCGGCCTGTCGGGAACGTATATTGGCCTTGCTTCTTTTCCTAAAAGCTTTGCGATTCCCCTATAGAGGGTGTTGAGCGACGTCTCAACGCCCGTTCCGACGTTGAAAATCGGATTCGGATGGTTTTTTGGGACTCCGAGCGCGAGAAGGTTCGCGCGAATGACATCGTCAATGTAGACGTAATCTCGCGTTTTCTTTCCGTCCCCCCATATTTTCGCTTGTTTTCCTTTCGACAGCTGCCTCACGTAATCCGCCATGGCACCCGTCGCCTGGCGCGGACCGTAAATTGCGGCGTACCGGAAGATCACGTGCGGCAAACCGTGGAGGTGGTTGAATACTTTCAAGTAGTTTTCAACCGCGTGTTTCGAAGCGATATAGGGCGAGATGAACGAAAGCGGCTCTGTTTCTCTCGCGGGCAACCTCGCCGTATTCCCGTACAAAAAACCGGAAGAACTAAAGACGACTTTCTTTACCCCATTCCGCTCACAGTTTTTAAAAAGATTCACTGAGCCGACAATGCCATCGCGATCCAGAAGCGGATCCTCGGTCGAACGAGGCACGAGCACGTGGAACGCAAAGTGATACACGTACTCCGGGCGGAACTTGTCAAAGACATTCTTGAGGGATGGGCTCGCGATGTTCATCCGGTAGAATTTCGCTTTTGGGTTCACGTTTTCCTTCCGTCCGGTCGAAAGGTTGTCCACGATCGCAACTTTTGCGCCGCGCGCAAGGAGCGCATCAACTGTGTGAGAACCTATAAATCCCGCGCCTCCCGTGACGAGAAATCTTTTTCCTTTCACATTCACCATATGTATAGAGTAGAGTAAACCGCCGGGCCGAAAAATTCAAGAAAATGCGGGCGTCCCGTGTGGGACGCCCGTGCGTCACAAAAATCCGCTGTCGTGCGCCTTCGTTTCGATCACTTCCGCCACGTACTCCGCAAGCGCAAGCCCGGCGGTGAGTCCCGGAGATTCGATTCCCACAAGACTCACGAACATCGGGAACGCCGGCGTCTCAAAGCGCACCAGAAAATCGTCTTCCCCCTTCCCTGGGTTCACTTTCGCGCGGAGTCCCGAATACGCCCAGACGAGGTCGTCGCGGGTGAGCGACGGAAGGAACCGCCGCGCGCCGTCCAAGAATTCATCGGGCGGCGTGTGCACGGAGAAGTCGTCCTGCGTGCTCTTCCACGGCTTCGCGTTCGGGCCCACGAGGAGCCGGCCGTCCATAGACTTCGTGAGGTGGATCCCCTTCACGGGATGCTTCGGGGGGAGTGCGGGGTAGACAAGCGTTCCCCGGATGAGGTCCTTTTTAGGACCGACGACTTCGTAGTACTCGCCGCGGTACGGGAAAATCTTGTACCCGTTGAATCCCGCGAGCGCAGAAACGGCATCAGAGGAGACCCCCGCCGCATTTACCACGAGGCGCGCGCGATACCGCTTGCGTTGCGTGGTCTCGAGCTCATACGAGGAAACTCTTCTTGTAATCCACTTCACTTCCGCGCCGAAAAAGAACCGTGCGCCTCCTTTCTCTGCCGCACTGCGGAGCGCACGCCCGAGCTCTCCCTGATCCACCATCCACACTTCGGGGAGGTAAATGCCGAGCGCGGCGCGCACGCGGGGCTCAAGCTTGCGGATGCCCTTGCCCGAAAGAAGCCGGATCGGGATCTTTTGGGTGCGGCTGTTGCGGTAGAGAAGCCAGAGCGACTTAAGCTCGGAGGTAAGCCCTGCGAGATCACGGCGTGCCGCGGCGATGACCATTCCGCACTTGCGGTGGGGAACGTGTTCGCGCTCGCAGAACTCGATAAGGAGTGTGCTCCCCTGCCGCGCGAGCTTGGACTTCAAAAAATCCGGGTTTTGATGAACTCCCGAATGCACCACGCCGCTGTTGTGCCGGCTTGCCTCGGAGAATTCTGATTCATTCCTCTCGAGCACGGCAACGCTCACGTGCGGAAATGTTTCCAAAAGCTTCAGGGCGATCGAGCACCCCACCACACCCGCTCCCACGATTACCACGTCCACGAGTACCATGACGATGTTCTCCTTTCAGTAAGGGCTGTGGGGAGTATAGAGGGGCTGTTCCCCTGTGTCAAAAAAAAGAAAACGGCTCCCGATGAGCTGGGAGCCGCGAACACGACCGGCAGGCCGGGCAACCCCGAGGGGGAGGTAAACCAGCCTGCCGGGGGGGACTATCGGTAAGTGTAGCCGAAGAATGCGCGGAGCGTCAACCCCACGCCTATGCAGAGGTGTGGGGGTCAAGCAGCGCACTACACGTTCGAATGCGGATTTTGAATGTCAATGACCTCGCTCAATTTTATGAGTTCGTCAATGCCCTGTTCCATCGAAACAGACGTGTGGTAGCCGAGCTTCTCAAGCTTATTGTATGAGACAAGATAATCGCGCTGGTCGAGGTCTTTTCCGATGTCCGCGAAGTGAAGGTAGTAATCGACTTTGTTCAATATCATCCGGCAGATCGCTTCCTTCGAATAATTCAAGTCGTTACTTCCCACGTTGTATATCTCTCCCTTCATCTTGTCGTAGTTGTCGATCGCAAAAAGGAACGCGCGCGCCATGTCGCGTACGTGGATGAACGTCCGCATGAAATGTTTCTCGTAGACAATTAAGCTGCGTTCCCTCACGGCTTTATAGGTAAAATCGTTCGGAAGAAGGTCAAGCCGCATCCGTGGCGAGACGCCAAAGGCGGTTGCAAACCTAAAAATTACGAATTCTTTGTTTTGTTTTATAATCTCCTCCGCTTCGGTTTTTTGTCTGCCGTAGTCGGTCAAGGGATTCAATGGGGTCGTTTCGGTACAGAGAGCCTCGAGCATTTTTCCATAATTACTTCCCGTAGAGGCGTAAAACACCGGGATTTTTCCGGCTGCCACCTCCACGACGTGCTTTGTGCCGTTCACGTTAATGTCTCTCGAAAGTTCGGGGTCTTTTCTGCATGCGGGAAACCCGACAATGGCAGCGAGATGCACAATGTAATGTGCGCCTTCGGCTGCCTTTAGAACCGTCTCGCGGTTCCGAATGTCGCCTTTCATGAACTCGAACCTATCCCGCGAGAAAAAAGAGAGTATGCCGTGCGGGCCAAACTTAAGACTATCCAACACCCGCACGCGGTAACCCTCGTGAAGCAAGCGGTCCACGAGCACGGTGCCCACGTACCCCGCCCCGCCGGTCACGAGCACGAGCTTGTCTTTGTTTTTATCTGAATCGCCCATGGTAAGGAAAGTGTACGACGCTAATAGTGCACCACCGCGCTTACGTTTGCAACCCGTGCGCAAGATACCACTCGATTGTTTTTCGTAGCCCGTCCTCAAAATTCGTCTTCGCGCGGAAGCCAAATTCCTTCGCCGCACGGGTGGTATCGAGCATCCGCCGCGGCTGGCCGTCCGGCTTCGACGCATCCCATCGAATCCCTCCTCTGTAATTCATGAACCGCGCGATGAGCACGACAAGATCTTTGACGGAAATTTCCATGCCCGACCCCAAATTCACGGGCTCCGGTTTATCGTAGCGTTCCGTGGCACGCGCGATTCCTTCTGCGGCATCCTCCACAAAGAGAAACTCTCTCGTCGCGTTCCCCGTGCCCCACGCGTTGATATGCGGGGCGTGATCGCGTTTCGCCTCCGCGACTTTCTTTATGAGCGCGGGAATCACGTGGGAGCTTTTCGGATCGAAATTGTCCCCGGGACCGTAGAGATTTACGGGGAGGAGATAAATGGCGTTCCATCCATACTGCGCGCGGTACGCCTGCGCTTGGACCAGCATCATTTTTTTGGCTAAACCATACGGCGCATTCGTTTCCTCCGGGTACCCTTTCCAAAGATCGTCCTCTTTAAACGGCACGGGGGTGAATTTCGGATAGGCGCAAATGGTGCCGATCGCCACGAATTTCTCGACCCCCGCAAGGCGCGCCGCTTCCATCATCTGCGCCCCCATGATCAGATTATCGTAGAAAAGCTCGCCGGGCTTTTCGCGGTTGTAGCCGATGCCGCCCACATTCGCCGCAAGGTGAATCACCACATCTTGTCTCTTGACCACCTCCTTACAACGTTCCCACGTTCGCAGGTCATACTCGTTCGCGCGCGGCAAAAACAATTGTTTCCCTTGAACACCGCGTGCCTCCTTCAAATTTTTTACGAGATGCGACCCAAGAAACCCGTGCGCACCCGTAATGAGGATTTTTTTGTCTTTGAGGGTCATGGGCAATTAGTACCCCAACCGTTTTCGGTTGTTTGCATACCACTCGATCGTCTCTCGGAGCCCGTCCGTGAGCTTTACTTCAGGCTTCCAGCCGGTTGCCTGCATAAGTTTCGAGATGTTCAATACTTTGTGGAGCGCGCCATCGGGTTTCGAAGCATCCCACCGTATCGTTCCTTTGAATCCGACGATTGCGCAGATTGTCTCCGCGAGTTCCTTAATCGGAGTGCCTACGCCGGTGCCGACATTCAAAGGTTCCGGATAATTTCCGAGTTCCGTAATCGCAACGATCGCCTTCGCGGCGTCCGAGGCAAATATGAACTCCCGCACTGCCGCGCCGGTTCCCCATACTACCACTTCGCGCTTCCCATCCTCGCGCGCATCGACAAACTTCCGGATGAGCGCGGAGGCCACGTGCGACCGATCTGGGTCGAACGTATCTCTCGGTCCGTAAAGGTTCGCAGGCACCGCGAAAGAAAAGTTCAAGCCGTGCTCCCGCGCATATGCCCGTGCCCCCAAAAGCAACGCGCGCTTTGAGAATCCATACACCTCAACCGTCGGATGGAGCGGCCCCGCAAGGAGGTCTTTCTCTTCAAAATTTCCCGTAAGCGCCCCCGGGTACATGCAGGCCGATCCCACGATCATAAGTTTCTGAATCTTATGCTCGATCGAAAGATCGAGGATGTTGAGCGCCATTATTACATTGTCCCGAAAGATGGCGCTCGGATACTTTACGTTATACCCGATGCCGCCCACCTTCGCCGCCGCATGGATCACGATATCTGGCGCGAATTTTTGGAATGCCTCGCCATAACTCCCTTTTTTCGTAAGATCGTACTCCTCCATGCGCGGCGAAAAGAGGTTCGTGCCGGGAACACCGCGCGATGTAAGCTCGTGAATGAGATGGGAACCTAAAAATCCCGAACCTCCCGTCACAAGTATTTTTTTGTCCGCAAGCCTAATCCGTTCCATACAATCCTATGACATCCTACGCAAGCAGTGGTTTCACGGTGTGTACCATAAATGCAAGGTCTTCGTCGGTAAGATTCTGATGAATGGGGAGATACAGCGTCCGGTGCGAAAGATCTTCGGCCACCGGAAACGCGCCGGGCGTATAGCCAAGATAACGATATGCTTCCTCGTCGGTTGGGATGGAGCTAAAAAGTTTTCGGCATTCGATGCCCGCATTAAAGATTTTCTGAAGCGCTTCATCGCGCTGGTTCTGGCTCGCAAACATGAGGGGAAATCCGTGGAGCACGTGGGAGCGATCGGAAGTGTCGGGAATGAGATCAACGCCCAACCCATCCCGCAACACTGCGTAATTTCGCTTTTTCTTTGCAATGAATTCATCGAGGCGTCCAATGAGTCCCAGGCCGATGATGGCTTCCATCGAATTCATTTTTGCGTTAAAGCCGATGCGGGGAAACACAAATTTTTCCGCCACGTTGTGGCTCTTGACCGCATGATTGCGGAGCGAAACAATAAGATCCGCCATTTCCTTGTGCTTCGTCACCACCATGCCCCCTTCCCCGCAGCAAATGGTATGCGACGCAAAGAATGAATACGTCCCTGCGTCGGCAAGCGTCCCTGCATATTTTCCTTTATACGTGGATCCGAACGCCTCGCAGTCATCGCTCAAGAACCAGATGCCGCGGCGCCTCGCAATATCAGCAATTGCATCCATATCGCAAAATCCTCCGAGAAGATTCACGGGCGTAATGGCGAGGGTGCGGGGAGTGATTTTCTCTTCAATTTTTGAGGTGTCAATCTGAAAATCCGGCCCGACGTCAACAAATACCGGCTTCAGGTGGTTATAGTAGGCGGCATTCACGTGCGCAATAAACGTAAGCGCAGGAATGATGACTTCGTCTTTTCCCGGCCGCAAATATTTTGCGGCCGCGAGCATTAATGTATCTGCGGCGGTGCCGGAAGAAGCGCTGAGCGCGTAGGGTGCGGAAAATTTTTTCCGGATTGCTGCTTCAAAATCTTCTGTGTAGCGCCCCTGGCTTATCACGCCTGCGTCGAGCGCCTCACGCATGAGTTTCTTAGTTTCCTCGGTGATATTGACCGACCCCAAATGAACTTTCACCCCCATACTATGCGTTTTTTACCATCTTCTCCATTCCATACTCCTCGAGATCGTGCACGAGCATCATGCGCGTGAGTTCCTTAAAGGTAACCTTCGGTTTCCACCCCAGTTTTTCTCTCGCTTTCCGCGCGTCGGCAACCAAGTGCACGACTTCGGTCGGGCGGTAATAGCGCGGATCTATCTCCACGTAGGATTTCCAGTCGTGGACGCCCACGAGCCGGAACGCTTCTTCCACAAACTCCCCCACGCGGTGGCTCTCCCCGGTGCCGATCACATAATCATCGGGTTCGGACTCTTGCAACATTTTCCACATCGCTTCGACGTACTCCGGCGCATACCCCCAATCGCGCTTCGCCTCAAGGTTTCCGAGAAAGAGCTTCTTCTCTTTCCCGGCGAGAATCCGTGCAATGCCATGCGTGATTTTCCTTGTCACAAACGTTTCGCCGCGGCGGGGGGACTCGTGATTAAAAAGTATCCCGTTCGCCGCAAAGATGCCGTACGCCTCGCGATAGTTTCTCGTGGTGTGGAATGCAAATACCTTCGAGGCGCTATACGGGCTCCGCGGATAAAACTTCGTCTCCTCGTTCTGCGGCGGCGGCGCGGCGCCGAACATCTCCGAACTCGACGCCTGATAAAACTTCACCTTCTTCCTCGCGTGTTCTTCGTAATCTTTGATTCCTTCAAGGAGCCGCAGCGTGCCGACCGCGACGATGTTCGCGGTGTACTCGGGAATATCGAAACTTACGCGCACGTGCGACTGGGCGCCAAGATTGTAGATTTCATCAGGCTGAACCTTATATATGAGCTTCCGCACGGTGCTCGCGTCCGCAAGGTCGCCGAAGTGAAGGTGCATCTTCACCCCGTTTACATGCGGATCGGTATATAGATGGTCAATACGGGACGTATTGAACGACGATGCGCGCCGGATAATCCCGTGCACTTCGTATCCCTTCGAGAGCAGGAGTTCCGCAAGATAGGAACCGTCTTGGCCGGTAATGCCGGTGATGAGGGCTTTCTTCATCTGATTCCTTATACGACGTTACTTCCGCGGCGTCAATCGGGTTTCTATCTCCGAGAGTACCGCGCGCGTACTCTCGTCGTCTTTCCACTGTAAAAGTATCTGCGTTGCGATCTTCCTTGCGTCCTCAAGGTTTCCCTCGGCACGCGAGACATCGAGCAATCCGTAAAGGAACTGCGGGCGCTTCGGACTCATCGAGAGTCCCTGCGCAAAGTGCCGTTTCGCGTCCCCGAGGTATGCGGGGTTCCCGGTCCTCACAAATGCGATCTCGTGCAATATGCCCAATACGTAAAGGTTTTGGTTGAAACTCATTCCCCTGCCGCGTTCAATAATCGGGGCATAGTATCGGTTCACAAATGAGAGAGCGCGCGCGATGACCTCGGGCGGAACATTTTGCTGATTCACGATGCCAAGCAGTTGGTTCGCCACGTTTCTCACGAGTTCCTCCTCTCCGATGGGAGACGCACGCGCAAGCGGCTCTGCGAGGATCTTCTCGATCTCCTCGATCGTACCGGCTCTTCCCAGAGAATTGAGCGCCGCGATAAAGCTCTTTGACTTCTGATACGGCAAAAACGAGCCGAAATATGCGATTCCGAGAATGACCGCGCCAAGCGCGACGGCAATAATCTGTTTAGCGGGTGTCTTCATGTGCGTAGAAAAAGTAATGCCCGAGTGCGAGAAAGAAGAAGAGGTTGATATAGATGGGCAAAACGTCGAAAAGCGCGAGTCCCTGCACGAAGTATCCCATTGGCATCGCAAAAAGAAGGGCGCTTTGGTGGAACGACAGGCCGTGCCGACCGGGGTCTTTTAAAAAACGTCTCTTGAAAAATTCAATATAGAATACCGCGAGCATTCCGAGGTAGGAAAGGAGGCCGAGAACCCCCGTGGCGGCAAGATAGTCGAACACCACATTATGGGCTCGGTCAAACCACGTCTCCGTGTTCATGTTCGGGACGAAATGCCTTGGATCAAAATATTTGTCGAAGGTGATGCTGAAATTTTCGGGGCCCCACCCCAAGATCGGGCGTTCTTTGAATCCCTGCCATGCGGAATTCCACGTCCAAAACCTCGTCTGTATCGTTCTGTCTCCCAGCCCCACGTCCGCGAGTTCAAGAAATCGTGTCCCGGGAATTTTCTTGACGACATCGGTATTTCGATAGTACACCAGGAAACCGCCAACGATGAGAAGCCCCGCAAGCGTTCCCCCGATTGCCTTCCTCGCCTGCGGCCGCGCGAAGAATAGAGAGAGAAGATAGGCGATACCCCCGGCGCCGAGGCCAAGAAATGCGCCTCGCGTTTGGCTAAGAACGAAAAAGAAGAGGAATACAAGCATCAAGCCGCTGAACGCAACCCATCCCTTCCAGTTCGCGTTCCCGGTTTTTTTCTTTGGCTCCGCCGAAGAGAGCCAGAGAAACGACGCATAAAAAATTGAGAACATAAGAAAAGGGGCGACATAGGCGGGGTTCCCGAGCGTGCCCTGAAAGCGCGCAAGGGTGAGCCGCCCCCACGCGCTCTCGGGGAGCGACTCGGACGAGTAGGGTCCCACGAAACGCACGAGGCGATCGGCATCGGCGCCGCTATTTACGCCCGGTATCTCGAGAACGCCATTTGCAAGAATCCCATAGAGGATCATGAGAAGCGCGATCGAAAGAAACAGGTAAAAAGCCCTGCGCCACGAAGACCAGTCGCGAAAGTGAAATGTGAGGAGCACGAAAAAGATATAATAATGCATCATCTGAAACCCGCCCTCGCCCCGTTCGTAGTTCGACCAGAACGCGCCCGAAGGATCGTATGCGAAGAACGATGCGAGAACGTAAAAGAACGCGAAGAGAGATACGGCGATGAAAAGTGGGTTTGAAACGGCGCGGCGGAAAAGCGACCCTAATTCCCCCGGCCCCGCCTCGAATGCCCAATGAAGGAGAAGAAATATAAGGGAAAACTCTATCGAGATCCTGAAGAAATAATACTTCCCGCCGATAAAGGGGAAGAATGTGGCAGAGAGCACCACGAGCGCGCTTGCGAGCGACGCGTAAAGAAAGAATTTTGATGTGTTACGCAGCATTGTACGCCGACGCTGATACGCTAATGGACGCAAATGACGCGGATGAAAATGAAACCGCAATTTGCGTCATTCGAGTGTATTCGCATATTGGCGTCGCTCTGTCTATTTGGCATATTCGACCGCCCGCACCTCTCGGATCACGTTCACTTTTATTTCGCCAGGGTATTTTAACTCGGACTGTATCCGCGTCGCAACCTGACGCGCAAGCTCGAGCGCGCCGAAGTCGTCCACTTTTTCAGGTATCACAAAAATGCGCAGCTCGCGCCCCGCAGAGATCGCATACGCCTGCTTTACGCCCGCAAACTCCTTCGCGATCTTCTCAAGATCCCCAAGCCTCTTAATGTAGTTTTCGAGCGTCCCGCGGCGCGCGCCCGGCCGCGCTGCGGAGAGCACGTCAACCGCAGTTACGATGTGCGCCTCGGGTATGGCGTACGGATAATCATCGTGATGCGACTGCATTGCAAGAATAACCGCCTCCTCTATGCCATATTTCTTGAGCAATTTTCTTCCAAGCTCTACGTGGGTTCCCTCGACTTCGTGGTCAATGGCTTTTCCGATGTCGTGAAGGAGCGCCCCTTTCTTCGCAACCTCCACGTTCAAGCCAAGTTCCGCGGCGATCACTCCGGCGAGGTGCGCCATCTCAAGCGAATGCGTAAGCACGTTCTGCCCAAAACTTGTCCTGAAATGAAGGCGCCCCAGAAGCTGGATGATGTCTTTTGGAAGATTGTAAATTCCCACTTCGTTCGCGGCCGCTTCGCCGATTTCGAGAATGCGCTTCTGCAATTCTTGTTTTGCCTCCTCGACTTTCTCTTCGATTTTCGCAGGTTGGATCCTGCCGTCTTTCAGAAGCTTCTCGAGCGCAAGGCGCGCAACCTCGCGGCGATACGGATCGAACGAGGAGATTACGATTGAATCCGGCGTCTCGTCAATCACAAATTCCACCCCGGTCGCGCGTTCGAGCGCGCGGATATTCCGCCCCTCTCGTCCGATGATTTTTCCCTTGAGTTCTTCGTCTGAGAGCGGAAACAGCGTGGTAGTGATCTCCGAAACATGGGAGCGCGCGAAACGCTGCAGCGCGCCGACGATAATGTCGGCGCTTCGCTTTTCGACTTCGTCGCGCCGTTCCTGATTCAGTTTCTGCGTGAGCGCCGCAAGGTCGTTCCGGTACGCCTCGCGCACATCTCGGAGCATTTCGTTTCGGGCGTCTTCTCGCGAGAGGCCGCTCATTTTCTCGAGCTTTCCCTCAAGCTCTTTTTTTATGGAACCAATTTCGATATCGCGCGCCGCCGCCGCTTGGGCGTGTTCCTTTAGTTCCAGTTCGCGCTGATCAAAATCCCTCTGGCGTTTTTCAAGCGTCTCTTCCCGATGGAATAAGCGGTTCTCGAGGTTGGCGTACTGCGCCTGGCGCTCACGCTCCTCTTTTTTCATTTCCGCCAAAATGCCCGCGGCTTTCTCTTCGCTTTCTAAAACGACTTCCTTCGCTTTCCTTTCGCTCTCTTCGAGGCGCGATTTAATCTTTCGCTCTACCGAAGTGAGGCGCTGGAGGGAAAGAAATCTCCTTCCCACATACCCGAACGCAAAACCCAAAATGAGCCCCGCAATCAATGCGAGCGGTGAAAATTGCATCGTAGCAATATACTCCTAAATTCTTCATTACGCGGGTGGCCATGGGTGCGATGAATGAGTTTTTTAGGAATAGGTGTGTTTTGTTTGTTTGACCGTTTTTCATCCCTAATGCTATTTCAATTCTCGGCACAAGTCAACCGACAGAACGGCTGTCCCTGTCTTAAAAAACCGAGGGCGGCCTCAATTGCGGAGAGCGCGATACGCCTCCCCGTGCCCTCGAGGGCATATTCCGATACAATATACTCACAGCGCATATTACGTTCCTATGGCACGCACGGTTCTTCTTATCATATTGGACGGCTTTGGCATTGGCAGGGACGACCAGTCAAACCCGATCTATATGGCACAACCGGAAACGCTTCGCATGGTCCGCGAGGAATATCCGACCACGAGCCTTCACGCCTCGGGAATCAGCATTGGCCTTCCGTGGGGCGAGGTCGGCAACAGCGAGGTGGGGCATCTTACGATCGGCGCCGGCAAAGTGCTCTACCAGTACTACCCGAGGATCGTGATGTCCATCCGCGACCAAAGTTTCTTTGAAAACCCCGCGCTTGCGGGCGCCTTCTCGCATGCCCTCGCACACCGGTCCGCGGTGAACTTCCTGGGCCTCCTTTCGCGAGGCAACGTTCATGCGTCGCTTGAACATCTCCTTGCGCTTATCCGCATGGCGGAACAGCGCGGCGTGAACTATAAACTGCATCTTTTCGCAGACGGCAAGGATACCCCTCCTTCGTCTATCAGAAAATTCCTCCGCGAGATCCCCTTTGAGCGGCTCGCGACGCTCACGGGGCGATACTATGCCATGGATCGGGAAGAAAACTGGCAACTCACGAAACGCGCATACGATAACCTCGTGCACGGAGACGGGGAGCTTGTGCAAAACCCCGAAGAACTGGAGACGGCAATTAAGGCAAATGAGGCGCGCGGGAACAACGAAGAGTACCTTCCCCCTCTTTCATTCGGGAAAGAGAAGGTGATCGGCGATAATGAAGCGATACTATTCTTCAATTATCGCGAAGACAGCATTCGCCAGTTAAGCGAGAGCTTCATCCTCCCCAAGTTTGACAAATTTCCCGTAAAAAAGTTCCAAAATTCCTGGATCACGACGTTCTCCCAATACGAAGAGCGTTTCAACGTTCCCGTCGCATTCCCGGCGGAAACCATCGAACACACATTGGGAGAGGTGCTCGCGGCGAATGGGAAAACCCAGCTTCGCGTCGCAGAGACGTATAAGTACGCGCATGTCACCTATTTTTTTAACAACTATCGCGAGGAGCCGTACCAAAACGAGTATCGCGTGCTTATCCCCTCGCTCACCTCCCCCCATATCGAGCAGCATCCCGAGATGATGGCGTCCGCTATCTCCGATCGGCTGATCCAGGCGCTCGAAAACCAGTCGTTCGATTTTATACTCGCAAATTACGCAAATCCCGACGCGATCGCCCATACGGGCGACTATGAGGCCTCGATAAAGGCCGTCAAAATCATCGACCATGAACTCGGCCGCGTACTCAAGGCGATCCATGGCACGCCCGCCGCGCTCGTGATCACTTCAGACCACGGGAACATGGAGGAGGTCATCAATCCTTTTACGTCGCTCCCCGAGACACAGCACGATCCAAACCCGGTTCCCTTCCATCTCGTTGCTCCGGAGTATCGGGGGAAGAAGTTCGTCAATAATGCCAATCTTCGCGAACCCATCGGCATTCTTTCGGACGTTGCGCCTACCGTGCTTGCGCTCCTCGGCATTGCGCCTCCCGAGGATATGAACGGCAAGAACCTTCTTGCGCAACTGCTTTGATCCGCGCCATGAAATTCATTTCTCGTCTCGTAAGCACACTTTTCGGAAACGCTGCGGGCATCCTTGCCGCGTGGTACGTGATCCCGGGATTCAACCTTGAGAACCCGGGTATCCTCGAGATCGCGGTCCTCGCGGGCGCCCTTACTGTTCTGAATATATTCGTGAAGCCGGTGCTCAAACTCCTCTTCGGGCCTCTTCTGCTGCTCACGCTCGGCCTCGGAATCATCGTGATCAATGCATTCCTTCTCTTTCTCCTTGACACGTGGTCGGAGAACCTTACTATAGAAGGCGTCTTGCCATTCGCCTTTGGCGCGCTCGTGATAAGCGCGGCAAATATCCTGATCCATTTATTTGTGAAGTAATCACGCATTGCGCCCGGCATATGATCAGCATCCTACACATCATTGTTTCGGTTCTGCTCATCGCACTTATCCTCATCCAGGAACGTTCCGCGGGCCTCTCAAGCCTTTTTGGCGGAGAGGGCTTTGGGTTTTATCAAACGCGGCGGGGCTTGGAAAAAATCGCGTTCTGGAGCACCGTGGGGCTCATCGTGCTCTTTGTGCTTCTCTCGATCGTTCAGTTATACTGAACGAAAGGGTTCCTCCTCCCGCGCCCCATGCCGCGTGACGCGGCGCTCTGCGTTAAACGTATGCTCACAAAACTCAAGAAGATATATCGCGTGCTTTCGCGCACCGAACGCGCCGCGTTCGCGGCATCGGTCGCGATTGCAGCCGTCACGTCGGTCATTCTCGCAGGCACGGTGATCGGAAAGGTCACCAAGGCGGTCGCGGCGCGAGGCGGAAGCTACAGCGAGGGCGTCGTGGGGCAACCCTCGTTCGTAAATCCCGTCATCGCATCGAATGATGCGGACAAAAGCCTCGTGCGGCTTCTCTTCAGCAACGTGATGGACCTAAGCGAGAAGGTTGAGCCGGAGGGCGAGGGGCGGGTGTGGGTGTTGAGGCTCAAGGAAAACCTTGCGTGGCACGACGGAGAGGAACTCACGAGCGACGACGTTCTCTTCACCGTCCGGAAGATACAAGACCCCGACAGCCGCTCGCCGCTCTTCGAAAGCTGGCAGGGCGTCCGCCTTGAGCGCGTAAGCAGCCGCGAGGTGCGCTTTAATCTCGGAAATCCGTATGTATTCTTTGCCTCAAACCTTAAAAACCTCTATGTGCTCCCGAAGCACCTCTACGAGCATATCCCGGTTGCGAATTGGAGGATTTCTGAATTCAACTTAAAACCCGTGGGCAGCGGTCCGTATGTGTTTGACTCCTACGACACGCGGCCAGACGGTTTTATCACCGAATATCGCATCAAGCCGAATGGCGAATATTTCGACGCGAGGCCTTTCATATCGAATATCACGTTCCGCTTCTATCAAAATAAGGACGAGCTCATTCACGCATTCAATGGAGGCCGCATAGACGGGCTCGCGGGCATTGAAATGCGCGAGCTTGAACAAATCGGGAGGCCGTACGGCGTGGAGTACTTCCAACTCCCGAACTATTACGCGGTATTCTTTAATCAAAACCAAAATATCGCCCTGAAAGAGCGGGAGGTGCGGCGAGCGCTCGCCGCAGCCGTCGATCGCCAGAAACTCGTTGCGGAAATTTTTAAGGGTCGCGCAGCCGTGGTGACGGGGCCGATCCCGCACGACACCGACCTTGCTCGCGCAACGATTCACGCCTCGCCCGCTTCGGCGGATGCGGCGAACGAGATTTTGGAAGATGCGAAATGGGCGCGGGGCGAAACCGGAATCCGCGAAACACGGGTAAGGAACTCCGCAATTCACCTCGAACTTACGCTCACCGTCCCCGACGTGCCGTTCCTTGTCCGCACGGCGGAATATCTTAAATCAGCGTGGGAGGAAATCGGCGCGGCGATACATATCAACCTCGTTCCGCTCGAGGAGGTTGCCGACCCCATAATCAAAAATCGCGAGTACCAGATGATATTATTCGGGAACATCTTAAACGCCGGGTCAGACCTCTATTCGTTCTGGCACTCGTCGGAACGCTTCCATCCCGGGCTGAACTTGAGTCTTTATCACAATGACAAAGTAGACGGACTCATCGAATCCATACGGCAAAACTTCGACGTCGAACGCGCCGAGTCGCTCTATCGCGAGCTTCAGGAGCGTATCGTCGAAGACTTTCCGGCGATCTTCCTCTATTCGCCCGATTATCTCTACGTCACCGGCAAGGAACTCAAAGGAATGTCGCCGCGGCTTATCACGGAACCCGCCGACCGATTCAGCAACATTGCCGATTGGCATCTGAAGACAAAACGTGTCCTCAAGTAACGCGGCGCGGGAATTTAAGAAGAATATACTCGGATGGAATCTCCAGCTTGGTTTCTCGCACCTCACCACATCGAATCTTCGCGTGCTCGCGAGAGCCCGCCCCAAGAGCATTGTCGTCGTCGGCATCGGCGGATCAGGCCTTGCCGGGGACATTCTCTCGTCCGTACGCCGCGAAATTGGCCTCCGCATTCCGCTATTCATATGGAAAGACTACGGCACGCCGGGAGAAGAAACGGCGGGGCTCCTGCGCCCTTTGTACGTCTTCGTCTCGTTCTCGGGCAATACCGAGGAGACGCTCTCCGGCCTTGAAGGATTCGCGCGCGCGGGGAAAATCCGGGAGAACGTCGCGGTGGTGACCACGGGGGGAAAAATGAAATCGCTTGCAGAACGGCTCCGCCTCCCGTGCGTGGAGTTTCCCGCCGGGAGCTTGACACCGAGGCAGGCAACGGGTAGTATGTTCTATGGAATAGTAACTGCGCTTCGCGCGGCGGGACTCGGGCTCCGCGTGCCGGTGTTCCCCCGCATTCGCTCCGCACGCGGGGAACACCCCGCAAAGGCGCTCGCGCGGCAACTGAAGAAAAGACTGCTTCTGTTTTACACCGATGAATCATACCGCCCCGTGGGGGCAATATGGAAAATAAAGTGCAACGAAACCGCCAAGACGCTCGCGTTCGCGAACGTAGTGCCGGAAATGAACCACAACGAGCTCGTAGGATTTGAAACATTGCGTGTTCCCGCCTCCGCCATTTTCTTCGAAGATCCCGGAACATATCCCCGCACAAAAAAAGATTTCGAATCACAAAGAAACTTCTCTCCGCCCGAGGCGTACGCGTGCATACCCTGAAACTCGCGGGAGGGCATACGCTTGAAAAAATCTGGAACTCGCTCATCTTTGCAGACTGGACCACGTACCACTTGGCGCGCATGACCGGCGTAGATCCGAGCGAAACGAAGATCATTGATGCGCTCAAGCGCAGCATGAAATCGTAAAAGTGTTTCCACTCGCTCGCCCCCCTGGCGGAATCGGCAGACGCACAGGTTTCAGGAACCTGTGGGAGTAATCCCGTAGAGGTTCAAATCCTCTGGGGGGCACGAATAAATAGTGGCGATTCGTACATTCGTAACACATTCGCTATTCGCAACATGATGGCAAGAAAATTACCTTCACGCTCACGGCCGTATGGCCGCCCTTCGCGCGCATCAACAGAGAGGCGTCCATTTCCTCGTACGCATGCCAAACCCATGCCAGAAAAACCCCAAAAAGAGGGCGGCGAACCGCGCCTCCGCTTCGTGCCGCTCGGCGGACTCGAAGAAATAGGGCGGAACTGCTCCTTCTTCGAATATAAAAACGAGATCGTCGTCGTTGACGTCGGCATCCAATTCCCCGAAGAGGAAACCCCGGGAATTGACTACATCATTCCGAACGTCGAGTATCTCGAAAAGAAGAAGGCGAACATCCAGGGCATCATCCTCACGCACGGCCACTACGACCATATCGCCGCAATTCACTATCTCATAGGAAAACTCGGCAACCCTCCCATTTATACCGCCGCATTCACCCGCGCGATGGTTGAAAAGCGGCACGAGGAATTCACGAACGCGCCCAAGCTCATGTTTCACACCGTGAAGGACGGTGAACGGGTAAAAATTTCGGAACACTTCTCCGCTCGGTTTTTTGACATTGAGCACACCATTCCGGAGGCGCTCGGGTTCGCGCTCGAAACGCCGGTCGGAAAAATGGCGAGTTTCGGCGATTTCCGCCTCGACATCGGCAAAGACGGCACGCCCGAACATCTCGAAAAATTCGAAGCGCTGGGCCGCGAGGGCATCCTCTCCCTCTTCCTCGACTCGACGGGCGCCGACATACGCGGAGCGTCGCTCTCCGAACGCACGATCGAAGAAAACATAGAGGCGCTTATGAAAGACGCGCCCGGCCGCGTCGTGATCGGCATTTTCTCCTCGCTTATTGACCGCATTTTGGAAATTGTAAAAATCGCCGACCGGCTCGGCCGCAAAGTGGCGGTAAACGGCCGCTCGATGAAAACCAACCTCGACATCGCAAAAAATCTCGGCTATTTCAAAGACGAGAAAGGAGTGATGATTCCGCTCGAAGAAATCGGCAAACACAAAGACAACAAAATCGTGGTGCTCACGACCGGCGCCCAGGGAGAACAGAACGCGGGCCTCATGCGCATTGTGAACGGCGAACACCGGCTTATGAAACTGAAATCGACCGACACCGTCATATTCTCCTCTTCGGTTATCCCCGGGAACGAGCGCAGCGTGCAAACCTTACAAGACAACATCGCACGGCAGGTACGCGAAGTGTACAACTCAAAACTTCTCGACATCCACGTAAGCGGGCACGCAAACGGCGAGGACCTCAGGGTGGTGCTCTCTTTGGTAAAACCTAAATTCGTGGTGCCCGTCCACGGCTACTATTTTAAACGGAAATCAGTCGTGAAAATTGCTGAGTCGGCCGGAATGAAAGGGGAACAGGTAATACTGATGGACAACGGCCAGGTTGCCGAGGTTGGCCCCGATCATTTCCGCGTGACGAATGAGACTGTGCCTGCGTCGTACGTGATGGTGGACGGCTTGGGGGTGGGCGACGTCGAAGAGGTGGTGCTCCGCGACCGGCGCGCACTCGCGCAGGAAGGCATGGTCGTCATCATCATGACCGTAGATCGTAAGAACGGGCGGCTCCTCAAGAGCCCCGACATCATCTCCCGCGGATTCATCCATATCAAGGAACACCACGAGGTGCTCGAGGAAATACGAAAGCGGCTCCGCGGTTTAATCTCACGCCTTCCTTCGTACCAACCCATCGAGAGCGACTATTTAAAAACGCTCATCCGCGATCAGATAGGGCAATTCCTGTATACTAAGACAAGGCGGAGGCCCATGATACTGCCGGTAGTCATTGAAATTTAGCCAATAGCCAGTAGGGTTTAGGGGGTGGAGATCAGATGTTAAATTCGTATCAGGAACTCACGGTGTGGAAAAAGAGTATCGAGTTGGTTACGGAAATTTATTCTCTCACCAATCTTTTTCCTAAAGCAGAAATATATGGCATTACAAGTCAGATGAGACGATCGGCAATTTCTATCCCCTCGAATATTGCAGAAGGTTATACAAGGAAACATCTCCAGGAATATATCCAATTTATAAGAATTGCATTCGGTTCTAGCGCAGAATTGGAAACACAACTTATCATTAGTAAAAAATTAGGGTTCGCTCCCCTCGAGAAATTTGAAAAGTCTGAACGATTACTCATCGAGGTTAAAAAGATGTTAAATAAGATGGTCGCATCCTTAATGGCTAAGCTCTAGCGAGTACCCTATTGGCTACACCCTAATGGCTAAACCCTCTTTGGTTTCCGGAATTCAGCCAAGTGGCCGCTTGCATCTCGGCAACTATTTGGGCGCCTTGAAAAATTTCGTCGAGCTTCAAAACTCGGACAAGTACCAGTGTTATTTTTTTATTGCCGATCTCCACTCGCTCACCGAACCGTTCGATCCAAAAGAGAAATCGAAGCAGATTTTAGAACTCGCGGCTGATTACCTCGCCGCGGGCTTAGATCAAAAAAAATCGACTATTTTTTTGCAGTCAGCAATTCCCTCGCACAGCGAGCTCGCCCGAATTCTGGAAAATCTCGCTCCTATGGGAGAACTGAATAGAATGACACAATTTAAGGAAAAGAGTAAAACACAACCGGGGAACGTAAATGCCGGGCTTTTCACCTACCCCACGCTCATGGCGGCGGACGTGCTTCTTTATAACGCAGAATTCGTACCTGTGGGCGATGACCAAGATCAACACCTTGAGCTCACGCGCACGCTCGCACGAAAGTTCAATGCGAAATTCGGCAAAACTTTCATCGAACCGCAACCACTCCATACCTCCGCCCCACGCGTGATGAGCTTAGGGAATCCCGAGAAGAAAATGTCGAAGTCGCAACCCGCGACTTGCCTCTTCCTCGACGATTCGCCGGAAGAGATAAAAGCGAAGGTAATGCGCGCAGTCACCGACTCGGGCTCGGAGGTTACATACGACGAAAAAAGGAAACCAGCAGTAAGCAACCTGCTTATGATGTATGCGTCGCTTACCGGAGAACCTACTGTGAAAATCGAGAAAAAATTTGCCGATAAAAACTATTCGCAATTCAAAACCTCGCTCGCCGAAACAATCGCCAATCACTTCGCTGATTACCGGAAGAAGAAACGAGAACTAACGACGAAGTCCTACGTCCTAAAGACTATCCTGAAGTCCGGCTCCAAAAAAGCCGCAAAAATCGCGAATAAGAAAATTACCGAAGTGAAAGAAAAAATCGGCATCGCTATCTGACGGGCTTGCACAAGCTGGATTTTCGTGATTTACTTCCGGTCAGCAGAAACCGGATTCTTTAAAACTTCAGCAAGGAGGGTGCGCGATGCTTGTGGTTCGGCGCGAAGACGAAGTGAAAGCTTTTCCTCACGCAGCGGGGTTTGTTACGGCGCTCACGGGCGAGAAAGACTTTGCCGGAGCGAATCTCGCGATCGTCCGGCTCTTTGGGCCCGATCTGCCGCACTATCACGAAGCGAGAACCGAATTCTACTACATCGCGGAGGGTCTCGGGACGCTTGTCGTGGGCCGCGAAGTCATCTCGGTGAAGCCCCGCACGGCCGTCATCGTCCCGCCGCGGACCGCCCACCACCTCATTCCCCATTCCGCGGTCAAGCTCCATGTTTTCTCCGTCCCGGCATGGAGCGAACACGATGAACACTTCATTGATCCCGACCACCCCATGCACGGCTACTCGCTTTTTCGGGAGAAAGTCGAGCTGGTGAACGAGCTCGTGAGGCGCGCAGATCTCGAACTTCCGCCAGGAATATCGGGGGAACGACTTGAAGAGTTCACTGCCCTGCGGATGAAGCTCGTCTCGGACGAGGGATGGGATACTATGAACGTCGCCGAACTTCGGGAACTGCTTGTCCGCAAGGAGAATGCGTAGGGAGAACCTTTCGGCGCGCGAGCAATCGCGCGCTTTTTTTGCTTGACAAAATAAAAAATTCAGTTTAAGATATCGCAGCGTCTTTAAGCACCTTGAATCCTGAATAACGAACCCTTTCTCGTCTCGACCCAAAAGGAGCGGCTATGTTTGTATATTTGGAAGCATTCCGTAGAATCGAGTCGGAAGTGTGTAAGGCGCTTCTCGCAAAACAGCGCCAGTCGAAGAAAGTCGGGGTTTCCGTACGAGATTTCGTTACGGACGCCGACCATCTCTCGGACGACCTGATCCGTACAGCGCTCGCAAGGGAGTTTCCCGAAATTCCCTACTACTCTGAAGAAATGCCGATCGAGAGTGTGCGCTTAGGGAAGTGTTTCGTGGTGGACCCGATTGACGGCACGACGAACTTCTACTACGGGGATGACGGGAACTACTGGGGCGTATCAATCGCGCTCATCGAGGACGATTATCCTCTGGAGGGCGTCGTGATCCGCCCGGGAACCCATGAGTGCTGGGATGCCGTCTCGTTTGAGAGAACTATATGTTATTCCATGTCTCGGCCGGTCACGATCGACCTAAACCGCATGGGCGTGAGCAGCGAGACGGATCTCCAACACTCCCGCGTCTGGATCGACCCCGCGAAAGGAGACCTCAAGCTCTTCCGCGCGATGCGCGAGAAGCTCGAGGAGTGCACCACGCTCCCGCAGACCCGCATCGTCTGCACCATCTCTATGATGCAGATCCCGATGGGACGGATCGACGGCTATGTCCACCCCGGCCCCATGCCGGAGGACATCGCCGCCGCGATGCTCGTCGTCGAGGCCGCGGGTGGCCGCGTCACGAATCTCAAGGGGAAGCGCTACCGCGTCTTCTCCCGCGAGCCGATGGTGGCCACGAACGGAAAGATCCACGAACCGCTTCTCGAGCTTCTCAACCAGTAACAATCCCGAAAAAGGAGGTGTGTCTTGAAAATCGAAGCGCATCCAGTCCTCGGATGGCCGATCGTAACGGCAGCGAACTGCTTCGACGTGATCCGCTCTTTGGGCATCAAGCCGTGGCAGCAGGTCCGGGAACCCGAACCTCTCGATTCCTTCCTCTCTCACGCGACCGAGCCGGAGAAGGACGAGTACCGACGGTTCGGCCCCAAGAACTTCGTCGTCCGCTACCGGAATCCCCACACGGGTGAACCGTTCAACGGCTTCCGGTCCGTCTTCAAGCCCGCGGCCGTGGTTTTCGCCCTCCTCGACGAGCACGTTCCCGTGACCGCGGAGTGGAAGCACGGGAATGATCGGATCACGATCGTCCCCGTGGCCGGCGTCCCGGGCAAGAAGGAAGCGGAACTTCCCACGCTCGCCGATCGCATGCGAGCCACCGCCATCCGTGAGTGGAACGAAGAGACCGGCACCGAGCTCTCATCGGTGACACCGCTCTCTCCCCCGAGCGGCATCTACTCCGCGGTCCGGCCTGCGGAGATCCAGTACTTCCCGTTCGTGGGCAGGGTCAAGGAACCGGTCGTGAAAGGACCGACTAAGTTCGACGCGAACGAGCACCTGAAGATGGTTCTCTTCTCGCTCAATGAGTGGCTCGCGCTCATCGAAACCAACGAACTCTGGGATCAGCGTCCCGAGTTCGGGCTCGAAATGTGTGCGCGCGACGTGACCTACGCCGCGCTCCGCGAGCTCGAGCGACTCAAGTTCGTCTAGACAGTACACCACAGGGGGCATCCGGATTCCGGATGCCCCATTTTTTATATTTTCTTCACCGCAACCCAGATCGGCACACCATCGAGTTTTGAATCAAGCTCCGCATCGAACTTATCGGTTTTTTTATAGTAGATTGTCCGCGCGCCCACTTCGTGAAGAAACGCTTGTTCGGCGCCCTGAAGAATTGATTGGACGTGGCTGGGCAGCGCGAAATAAATCTCTATTTTATCCCTTGGTTTAAGTCCCGCATCCTGCCGTAAGTCCTGCACCATGCGCACCATTTCCCGCACCATGCCTTCCCTTTTAAGCTCCAGCGTGATTGCGGTATCAAGCGCAACATCTTCTTTCGTGTTGCGATCAAATTTGATCTCTTTTACATTCACTTCATCCGCTAAAATTTCGAGTAGTTCCTTACGATTTGCCATTTGCCTGCCCGCTTCGCGTTGCGACCTGCCCGACTTGCCTTCGGCAACTCGAAGGCTGGCGGGAGCAAGGCGGGCGGGCCATTTGCTATTTGCCGCGACGCGAAGCGCCGCAAGCGGTTGCCTCACTTTTATGCCTGCCTCGGCGCGTTTGGCGAGCGCCACGCTTGCGATGCGCCGCACCTCTTCCATCGCGGCGATAAGCGCTTTGCCATTTGCCCTTTGCCCTTTGCGAAGTATTGGCCAGTCCGCAAGGTGCGGAGAGAGCGCAGTTTTCACATTCCCCTTGAGTTCACCGTAAAGGAATTCCGCAAAAAAGGGCGTGAAAGGCGAAATGAGAAGCGTGAGCTCATGCAAGACATGGCCAAGCGTAACCGAGGCATCGTTAAAATCTTTTCCTTTATCCATATTCTTCCCGGCTCCCTGTCGTTCCGGCTGGAATCTTCGGCGCGAACGGCGGATATACCAGCGCGAGAGGTCATCAACAAGCGCCTCGAGCGCAAGCGCCGCGCCCCGAACGTCGTAGGATTCGAGCGAATCGGTCGTCTTTTTCTTGGTTTCTTCAAGCCGCGCAAGGATCCATTTGTCTAAGATATTGTTGGATGTTGGATGTTGGATGTTGGATGTTTTTGATCTGACATCTAACTTCTCACGTCCTACATCGAACGCCTTACCATACGTCTTGTAAAACACGAGCGAGTTATAGAGAAGAAGATGAAATCGCCGATATGCCTTAAGGACATCGGCTTCTTCGAAATTCATCGGCTCGCCGGCGGGTTTTACGGTATAGAAATACCAGCGCACGGCGTCAACGCCGTATTTTTCCATCATGCGCCACGGGTCAACCACGTTCCCCTTCGACTTCGACATTTTCTTTCCGTGCATGTCGTGGAGAAGCCCGAGCGATATGACGTTCTTATACGGGCGCTCGCGGCCAAGTGCGGTTGCGACCGCAAGGAGCGTATAGAACCACCCCCTCGTCTGGTCCATCGCCTCAGTGATGTAGTCGGCCGGATACTCATTCGGTAGGGTTGGGCGTTGGATGTGAGAAGTTGGATGTTGCGCGAAGGGCCAGTGCGCTTGCGCAAACGGCATCGCGCCGGAATCGAACCACGCGTCGGCGAGTTCCGTGACGCGGCGCATCTCGCCGCGGCATTTACCGCACGGAAACCCGCACTCGTCTATAAACGGGCGGTGCAGGTCTACGAGACCGGATTCATTTCTCGGCAATACCTTCAGTTCCAACTTTCGCGCCTCGCCCACGCGCACAAAATCCTTGCCGGGCTCTCCGGCGTTCCCCTTCCTCAAAATCGTTTCTCGCTCGTCCCACCCTTCTCCCGCGTGGAAAAGCATCCAGATGGGATATTCGTGGCTCACGAGCAGGATGCGTTTCCCCTTGTGTGTCCGCTCGAGTTCAGAAAGCAGTTTCCACGCCCTCGCCCGGAGGTCACGGAGCGACTCGCCCCCCTCGGGACGCTTCTCAAAACGCATTTCGAGCGTCGGGTAGAGCGCGCCGTACTCCTCGCTGCGGCAACCCGAAAGTTTGCCAAGGTGTATTTCATGCAAGCGCGGATCGAAAATAACTTTTTTGATTCCGAGCACGCCTGCCGCAATCTCCGCGGTCTCTTTCGTCCGGAGTATGTCCGATGAGATAAGCACTTCGATGCCCGCTTTTTTGAGTCGCTCGGCAGTTTGTTTCACTTGGTCGCGCCCGATGGTGGTGAGATGATACTGTTTCTGTCCGGAATCAATGAGTTTAAGGAGTTGGATCTCTGATTCGCCGTGCCGGAGAACCCAATACTCGTTTTTTGCTTTCCCGGCGCGCGTTCTCAACTCCTCGACGCCGCCGATCACCTCGGTCGCCGCGCATGTGCCGCACCTCCATATGGGGAGCGGCGTGCCCCAATACCGCTCGCGCGAAAAATTCCAGTCCTTCACGTCGCGGAGCCACTCGCCGAAGCGCCCCTCTCTAAGATGCAGCGGCACCCAATTGATTTTTTTGTTTTCCTTGAGCAATTTCCCTCGGAGCTTGCTCATCGCGACGAACCACGATTTCCGCGCATAGTAGATGAGCGGCGTCCCGCACCGCCAGCAAAATGGGTACTCGTGTGTATACGGTTGGGTAGCAAAAAGCAAATCGCGCTTTTTGAGATATGAAAAAATTTTTTCTTCGGTTTTTTTATCCTTCACCGCAAGTCCGGAAAGCCCCAGAACATCCTTTGTGAACTTTCCTTCTTCGCTTACGGTATGGCGCTGCGGCAGATCGTTGTTAACGCCTAGTTGATAGTCATCTTCGCCGTACATTACCGCAGTGTGCACCACCCCCGTGCCTTCGTCGGTCGTCACGAAATCCGCGGCATAGATTTTGTGAGAGTTCTTATTGCGCAATGATTTCACATCAAAAAGCGGCTCGTAGGAAAGCCCAGCAAGGTCACTGCCCTTGAAATCCTTGATGTTAGTGAACTTCCCAATAACCTTTCCAGCCATCACAATATCTGCCACGCTTTGATTTCCTTGCGGATGACGCGCTTCAACGCCAAGGATTCTTTTGTCGGCGTCATCGGTTGCCGCAAAGATATACGTTTCTCCTTCCTTTAAGGGAAGGTTTGGGACGTCAATACTTTGAACCGTAACGCTCATATATCGAATATTCCTCCCCACCGCGAGTGCAACATTCCCGGGCAGCGTCCATGGTGTGGTCGTCCAAGACAAGACATATGTATTCGGCGCGATTCGCGCTTTGCGATTCGCGCTTTGCGATCTAAGCTTGAATTTCACATAGACCGACTGATCCGTTGCCTCCTCGTACCCTTGCGCCAGTTCGTGCGAGGAGAGCGCCGTGCCGCATCGGGTGCACCACGGCACCACTTTGTGCCCCTCATAGAGAAGTTTCTTCTTCCAAAACTCTTTGATGGTCCACCAGAGCGTTTCAATATAGCTTGTCTCGTATGTCACATATGGATTCTTAAGGTCGAGCCAAAATCCCATCCGCTCGGTGAGCTTTTCCCACTCGTCTTTGTACTTCCAAACGGATTCGCGGCATTTTTGGTTGAACTCCGCGATGCCATATTTTTCAATATCCTTCTTTGATGTGAGCCCCAGCGCCTTCTCCACCTCAATCTCCACCGGCAGGCCGTGCGTGTCCCAACCGCCCCTCCGCGGCACGAAAAAACCGCGCATGGTCTTGTAGCGAAGGATGATGTCCTTGAAGGAACGCGCGAGGACGTGATGGATGCCGGGCCGCCCGTTCGCAGTCGGCGGCCCTTCAAAAAACACAAAGTGTTTTTTGCCCTGAGCCTGTCGAAGGGCGATCGTTTTTTCGAAAATCCGGTGCGTTTTCCAGAACTTCAAAATCTGTTCTTCTTCCTTAGGCAGGTGGAACGCTCCCGGAGAAGAAAACGCCGGGGCGTCTCCCGTAGGGATACCGTTATCTCTCATTTTAAAATTCCGCATGCGTGTGGTATCATACAACAGTTCCAAAACGGTGAACCGATTGGTTGTGGGACTACTCCCGTTCTACCTGCATGCGTAGTCCCACGGTTGCGGGAAATCGTTCCCGCGGCCCACCGTTCTTTTTTTTCTTTCAATATGTCCATCATAGAAAATATTCCGCCTTTTGACAAAAACCGCATCCGCGATACCCTATAAGCGGCGGTCCTTGTGGGGAATGCGGGAATGGCGACGGCGCTCTTCTGTCCCGACCGACGATCGAGGACGTGGGGAAACCGGCATTTCCGCATCTGTTGGGGCGTTCCCGACAGCCGCCGCTTTTTTATTTTTTATGCATTACATCCGCTCGGGCGCTTTGATTCCCAATAATCCCAGTCCTTTTGATAATACCTCCGCCGCGGCACGCAAGAGCGAAAGCCGCGCATTTTTCCTCGGCACATTTTCGTCTTTGAGTATCGGCGTGGATTCGTAATAACCGTTTACGAGGTTCGCAAGCTTAAACAGATATTCCGCGAGACCGTTCGTCGCATACGTTTCCACCGCGCGTTCAAGCGCATACGGCAGCTCAAAAAGATGGCGGATGAGCGAAAGTTCTTCGTCAGTTTCGAGCGTCGAGAAATCTGGAGCGCCAATCTTTCCCGCTTTTCGCCCGATGCTTCGTATGCGCGCATGCGAGTATTGCAGATACGGCGCACTATTTCCCCTCACCGAGAGCATTTTTCCCCAGTCGAACACAATGTCCGTGCTCCTGTGTTCCTTAAGGTCGTTGTATTTGAGCGCCCCGATTCCCGTCATTTCCGCAATTTCCGCTTTTTCTTTCTCCGGAAGTTCCGGATTTTTCTCTTCGACAATCTTCCGCGCGAGCGACACCGCCTTATTGACAAGCTCATCGAGCGGAATGGTCTTCCCCTCGCGGGTCGAAAGCTTCTTCTTATCCTCCCCGAGCACAAGCCCGAACTTTACATGCGCGATTTTCTCCGCATCCCATCCAAGGAGCTTCGCCGCCGCGGCAAGCTGCGAGAAGTGGAGTGCCTGCTGGTTCGCCACCACGTAGAGAATTTTCTCGGGCGCATATTTCTCAAGGCGCAACTTCAAAACCGCAAGCTCTCTCGTGAAATACACGCTTGCCTCGTCTGATTTCCTTATGAGTGCGGGCGGGAGGTGAAACTCATCAAGCGGAATAATCACTGCTCCCTCGCTTTCTTTTGCAATCCCTTTCTTGAGCAACTCGGCGACGATCGCAGGGAGGTCTTTTTCGTAATCGCTCTCGCCGCTCACCACATCGAACGTTACGCCTAACTTTTCATACGTTTCCCCGAATTCGCGAACCGATTCCCGTCGGAACCATTCCCATAATTTCCGATTTTCGGCGTCGCCATGTTCAAGCTTTCTGAATTCCTCCTGGCCGCGGCGCAGAAGCGCGGGGTCTTTTTCCTCCTCGCCGTGAAAACGCACATAGAGCAGAACGAGCGCGTCAATCGGCGCTTCTTTCACTTCCTTTTCTTTCCCCCACATTTTGTACGCCGCGATGAGCTTGCCGAACTGCGTGCCCCAATCGCCAAGGTAGTTCCAGCGGATCACGGTATATCCCAAAAATTCATGGATATTCGCGAGCGCGTCGCCGATGATCGTCGAGCGCAAATGCCCCACGTGCATCGGCTTTGCGATGTTCGGGGAAGAATATTCGACGATCACTTTCTTTCCCCGCCCGACATCCTTCGCGCCAAATTTTTTATCGGTACGGAAATCACGAAACGCGTCGCGCTGCGCCTGCGCGGATACCCAGAAATTTATGAACCCGGGCGGGGCAACCTCGATCTTTTCGAAAAAATCCCGTGGGACGCGCGATTTGATCGCGTGCATAAGCTCCTCCGCAAGCGCAACCGGCTCTTTTCCCTCGCGCTTCGCGCGAACCATCGCGAGGTTCGTTGAATAATGACCCTGCGCTTCTTGCTCAGGAATAGTAACGCTAACCGAGATATCCCCAGGTGAGACCTGTTCGAGCAGCTGTGTAATGATTTTTTTAAGCATATGAGGATTGACGCATCGCTTCTCCTGCGGGTACGCTTAAATGAGAACGATTTGAGCGACGGCGCTTGAGGATCCCGCCATACGCCTGGGCGAAAGAACGTAGCGGCGAAACCGAGAGTTCGAGCGAAACCCCGCACATTGCGTTTCCTTCTCTCTCCTGCTCCCCTAGTCCTTCCACCTCATCAAATCCTCGCCCGTCGCTCTTTTTATCTCTTTCATTATCCATGATGCGCTCCCAAGGCGCAATTTTTTTGACCTTGCGCTAATATGAAAGAATGAAGGTGCTCTCGGAGAACCGCCGCGCGAAATTCGACTATGAAACGCTCGATACCTACGAAGCAGGCATCGAGCTTTTGGGAACCGAAGTAAAAAGCGCAAAACTTGGGCGGATAAATTTATCGGGCGGACATGCCATTGTGCGCAAAGATGGGGTGTGGCTCGTGGGGATAGAAATTCCCGCCTATCAGCCGAAGAACGCGCCCCAGGATTTCGACGCAAAACGCACGCGCCGGCTCCTGCTCCATGCATCTGAAATAAAAAATCTTATCGGCAAGCTTCACGAAAAGGGGCTCTCGCTTATTCCCCTTCGCGCATATCTCAAAAACAGTTTGGTCAAGATCGAACTTGGTCTCGCGAGGAGCCGAAAGAAGCACGACAAGCGCGAACTCCTCGCGCGCCGCGCCCACGAACGCGAAATAAGGGAACGGGAACGCTAAAAGAAACTGCCCGAGGATTGCCTCCGTAAAAGCGTGTAGATGCCGTCACGCGAATACGTGAGCGTGTATTGGTTTTCATTGTCCGCCTCGAACTGTGCGGATCCCTTGAGGCGCGCCTGATCGAAAAATACCGTCGCCTCCTCGCGCGCGAGGTCGTCGCGTAAATACGCAACACCGCTTTTCACGTCGTCTTCCGTCTCGTACTGCACGCGATAGCCGTGAATGGTGGTTTTTTCAAGCATTTTGTCTTTTATATGATAATAGCACGGTATTGTCCTTTTGATGCCAGCGAATGGGTACAGAAAAAGCGCTCCGACGTGTGGTCGGAGCGCGTGGTCTTCACCTTGCGTCATCCCCTTCGATTTCGATGCCGCAGTGGGCGCAGTAGTCCGGGTCTTGGGCGTCGCGAACATGCGAGCCGGTGGGAGAATTGGGGCACGTTCCATCCACGTTTGGCATGCTGAACACATCGACAAATCGGCGCTCTTTCGGATGAGGTTCCATGCTCATACCAGTCCTCCTTTCCAGAGAATACTGCGTTATAGAGTTCTCAAGGTGCAAAACGAAAAGAGCCGCCGAGAGGGGCGGCCCTTGCGTTACTTGTGTGCTTTAACTACCGCAGCCCTTCTCGTGCGCTCAAAGCTCGGTAGCTAAAGAAATTGATGTGGAGACGGTTATTCATCTCGATACCTTGATTATACTCCGCGAGAAGGTGCCGTCAAACCGGAAATGGGGATAAAAAAACGCGCTGCCGGTGGGCAGCGCGGGCGTTGCGGAGCGCGTACGCGTCCGCCTAATGCACGGTGCAGTGGTTGGCGTCTTCCTCGTTGAGCTTTCGCCACGCACCCTCCGCAGAGCGAAGCTGTTCAAGGCGCTGCGCCCCTTGAACAATCTCCGCGGCATTCTTGACCCACACAAACGACCGGACTGCCGGGAGCACGCGTTCCTCGATTTTGGGAAGGCGGGACTCGCGCACCTGCGCAATGAGGTGATGGATTTCCTGTTCCGAGATGTGCGCGAGCAGAACACCCGTCCTCACCGTAAAGATCGCCGCCTCCTGCGACGCAAAGTACGGACTCGTCACGCCCGAGGGCGCAATGATGCGCCCGTGCATGCCGCAGTTCTCGCACCACTCAATCCACGCCGCGGACCTCACGAGTTCGGCCATAGCACCTCCTCCACAAAAGTAGGATGTCGTAGAACTAAAAAGAGGAAAGCACGCGGCGCATCTTTTGTCAAGACGCGGCGGTCATAATAAAATCACCCCGCTTAGCGGGGATGATTTTATCGCAGAGAATTTTCTAACAGCACTTGCACTTTGATCCCATGAGCTTCATGGCGCCGGCCGCAATCACAAGAATCGGCCACGCGTAGCCCGCAAATTCATCCGTGAGCGTTCCCGCCGTCCGGAGCAGAAACACGAGCCCAAAGAGTATTATGAGGATCGGGATGATTTTGTGGTGCGTGCATCCGCAGACTTTCCCCTTCTCCATCATCCCCATTCCCATCTTATCTTCCATCATAATAATGTAAAATGACCACCTCGACCTTTCTGGATCGCTTCTACGCTTATTATACCACTTCTGATTTTCAGGAGTCGGAAAACCGCCTTTTCGTCGCGTAGCTCGCTCAGGGCACTTGAAAATCTAATCCCGCCTTTTAGGCTGGAATGCTTTTCTAAGTGGAGATGGGGGAATTGAACGTCGTCGCTCGCTATACAGCAAGCTCCTCCCTCACAACCCACGGTTTTGAGTAATTTCCTATACGGGAGGACTCCATCTCCTCCCGACCCCTCCTTTTGTTCAATTCCACCCTTCAGAAATAAAATATCCCACCCTTGCGGTGGGGTATTTTATTTTAGTGGAGCGTATCGGGGCAGACCTCGAACCGGATCCGCTTTAATCCAGGCGTTGTGGCGGTGGTTCGCGGAGAACCCCACGATCACCTTCCAGTATGGCACACGGAGCGATGGTGCCAAGGGGGCGGAAGTTGCCGCGTGACGCAAAAAAAGACCACCCTACAATCTATAGGTCATACTTCTGAATCCTTAACCTTAGAGCATCCTTACCACCTTCAAGATGCACAAGTAGTAGCTTGTTAGTCTCCAAATGATCTACTGCACCACTACTCTTGATTTCGCCCTTATCTGCGCTTGCATCAAGAACATGACTCAATTCTGCATCTGCACCCACAGCGATGTTCGGATTGTGAGTTGTGAAAATGAACTGGCGGTCCTCCTTGCTCCTTCGCAACGTCTTCACTACATGCCCGTATATGGATTGAGTGTCGAGGGGTTCCTCGGGTTGATCGATAACCAACGGCCCACGCCCTTCGATCATAGCCAGTGAGATGATAACTGTGCCTTTCTGACCTGTAGATAGCTCACGAAGCGTCTTCTCCCGTCCTGGTTCGACAACGTAAGTGACCTCTGGTAGGTCCGGAAGCGATACACACTCGAGTTCATATAGCTCATCAAGGGGCTTACCCGAGAAGGATTCGACCAGCCGCTGTGAAACGCTCTGCGTTACCCCAGCCTGTTTCGCAAGGGAATTAATGTCGCCCTTCCTCACGAGTGCTAGAAGTTGCCGTGGTGAGAGTACCCTAGCCGCCTGTCGAATATCAGGCTCTCTTACATAGCCGCTCCGCGAAAGCGTTCGGATAGTCTCCTCAAACTCGGATCGGTCTCCGGACAAAACAACCTTTATCCGAACAAGGCCGCCCAGACCAACTTCGAACTCCTCTGCCTTTTTGTTTCGCTTCTCCCATCTCCTTTTCCTGACCAGATCCAGCCGATCGAGCAGTCTGCCCCGCTGCGAGTCTAGAGTTCGTTCTTCCTCCCTTACCTTCGTTAGTTCTGCCCCGTGTTTCCTTAGAGTCTCGACTCGCTTTCCGAGGCTGCGGAAACGGGCATTTACCTTCCGAACATCTTTCTGACCCAGTTCTTCCAATGCGCTATCATGCTCATCCTTCTTAGCGTTGAACAGCGGCGTCAGCTCATCTGAGATCTTCTTAATGTTCTTTCGCAGCCCCTCGACCGATCCCAACAAGTCGCGCTTCGCAGAGGCGATGGCTTTGACAACAGCATCGTGGACGCCCTCCAGGCCCTTTATGATCTTCTTGTTTGGCGCATCCGCTGGTGCTGCTATTTCGACGTGTGTTAGATCAACATCGTCCAAAGCGTTTTCCATAGCTGAGCCGAGCTCGCCGAGTGCTTCATCCAGCGAGGCGACATATTCCTGTTCAGCCTCCCAGTTTGGAAATTCCTTCAGGACGGGATTCTTCAACTGTCGTTCAAGACTCTTATATTGAGTACGGGTCGCTTCCTTCCCGGTTTCTGGGTTGTCCAACTCGCTCTGAAGGTGAGATATCCGATCCTGGCATTTCACGAACTCCTTTGCATTCGTGCGAAGTTCATTCAGGATTCTGTTTTCCTCAGTCTGCTCCTCTTCAAGGGTTACTCTGCGGTCGATTAGGTCTAGCTGAGCGAGTGGATTTGAGGCAATCTGCACGAACTCCCCCTGACTGAAGAATGCCGGCGATGTCTCAAGCTGCGCCACACTGCCGGTGCCATCACGAACCTCTCTATCTGTTGCCCACGGCTGGACCTCTCTTTTAATGGTTTTCACTTCACCATCACCATCAAGATACTCCACAACAACTGATCCGCCGTGGCCCACCAGCGAGGCAATCTTGCCTTCGTGATCCTCTCGGATATCCCTAAACTCTGACACATCATCAAAACAGTACCGGAGCAGTTCGATTACCGTCGATTTCCCTGTCCCCTTTCCACCAACCAAGCAGTTGAGGCTCTCGTGGAAGCCAAACGACAATCCTCCAAAGAAACCCTGGTCGACTGAAAGCCGCATTATTCGAGGGTGGGTAGGTTCGCGGTAGTTCCAAGGAAATCGGACTCGCACTTCGTGATCCAGCAGAGCGTGGCGAACACCCCTAAGTGATGGCTTATCCATCTTGAGATATGTCACCCGTCGCCCGATTTCGGCAAGACTATGAGAATCCGATGAATGCGTGCAAGGCTTCGCGGGATAGGTAGGAGCGAGCTTGCCGTTGCAAAATTTGTCGATATCGGATTCCTTGGTGTGCTCGAGCGCAGCGAGTTGGGGGAGAGGCACGAGGGCAATCTTGTATTGGCCTTTCGCCTTCAACAACCCGTTGTTCTCATTGGCATGAGCGGCGATAGCGAGGCCTCCCGCCTCGTGAATTTTCTTTATGACGATTTCAGCATGATCATCTGAGATCGCCTCTTCTTTGCCTTGTGTGTCTCGTTGGATGCCGACGCTAATCAGAAGATCCGCGATCTTCGAAGTATCGTGGTTCACCTCGAACAGTGCCAAGATGTGTCCTTCTGGAGTAGTAATCTCGACACCCGGGAGGACCGTGACAGTGCTCTTCTCGCTGGCGGAGCGCATGGATTCGATCCACTCGACCGAGTTATGGTCCGTAATCCCGAGGATGTCGATGCCCTTCTTCGCCGCTTCCTGAATCAGCTTCTCTGGGGTGGCATCTTTGCCGGAGTGGTCTTTCGAGGCGGGTGTATGCGTGTGCAGGTCGGCTTTGTAGAACCGAGCGCCTTCAGAATCAGCCATGGTGCCTGAATAATACTCCTTCAGACAGGCCACGTGAAGAGCGAGTGAGCGGGAGCTATCCTCCCTCCTGATGGAAAGGGACGAAGAATTGGATTTCCTACGGAAGCTCTACCCTGGGCTCACCGAGGACGAGCTCCAGGCGGCCGGCGATCGTCTGGACGAGTACCTGGACCTGGCGCTCCGGATCTACGAGCGGCTCCGCCAGGACCCGGCCGCCTACCCACTGCTCAAGGCCCTCCTTGAGGAGCGGCGGGACAAGGGGGGAGACTCCGCCGACGACGGCTAGCGGTTCGATTCCGCTCGGGTCTCAGCCGGGCTCGGGGGAGTTAAAGCTCGGACGAAGCAAGAAAACACCGATGTTCTGGTGTTTCTTCGCCACACTTCGGTTCTCTGTCAAGGCTACACGTTGTGGAGTACCGTGCAGGACATTCGAACCCTTTTTAGCGCGGAACCGCACACCGCAGAAGAACTCATGGCTCGGATACGCCAGGTCCTGGACCCCGGCTTCGAGAAGAAGTCGAGGCCGCGGCGTAACACTGGCAGCTCTCACCTCAGGTCTTGCGGACTGCCCTCCTGGGGCTCTAGCTCCGGGCACGGCCACGCGAGGCTTCTCCTCGCATCCTGACTCCCGGCGCGGTTCCGCGGGATGGTGGGTGGGGTTGGGTTTGGAACCAGCATAGCCCGCTCGGTTCGTTGGTGTAGGAGGGAAAACTTGTCTTGGGGGGCAGAAGAACGCCCCCGAGCAGAAGCCGATGGGGGTTAGAAGATGCGATCGTTCATCCAGTTCCACGCTTCCTGTGGAAGCCATCCCTGATAGTCCTTCGTGACCCGTATCACAAGGAAGTGGTCGTTTTGATCCATCTTTGGTTTCAGTTGGTTGGATACCTGACTCGTCGTCATCTGTGTATCCACGAGCCAAGTCGAATCCAGATAGTGCCACCACGCCCCGAGGTTCTTGATCGCTTCGTAGAGGCTCGTGTAGTCCTTGCCCGGTGCGTTTAGGTCGTATGTGATGAGTTGTATCATTGTTTCCTCAGGTATTCTTCAGTTCCGAAACTCGATTTGCCGACTCAAATGTTGAACACGAACACCGATCGACCGTTTCCACCGATGCCGTAATCAACCGGACAATCTGTTCCGGCGACATCCTAAATATATCGTTCTATATTGGCTGCGTCTCCCTTCCCCTTGAGGACGGTGCAGTAATAGCAGTCGGGTGCGGGAGGACTTGGCATCTTGTAAGTGAAACTCCTAGTGGAACTCCCTTTGTGCGCGTGGTATCGCACAACCGCTGCTGGAGTTCGGATCCCCGTTCGCTCGACCAAGAACTCCGTCACAGCGAGTGAGGCGATAACTCCGTTGATGGACACCACCGAAGGACCGATCCCGCCCAACACATCCTGCCCGACCCCATAGATGGCCTCCCTGTTGCGCCGTGTGGAGGGATCCGTCAGATCACGCGTCGCCTCCTTGAGGTCAAGTTCCTCATGACAGACGAGACAGGCGCGTCCCTCCAATACGACGCGCACCTGGCCTCCATACACGGTTCCTTGCTCCTCGATGCCGGTTCCGAGATCAAAGTATGGCTTCGTGTATGCTGCGCAGAATTCAGTAAGCACGAGTCGAGCGCCCTCGTTGTCGACACATCCAAAGACGTAGTCCGCGCTGCGGAGCTTTGCAAATGCCCCCCGACTCATCAGGGAGTCCTTGACCTTCTCGATACTTGCATTCGGATCGATGCTCTTGATCAGGCGCTCACCAATATCAACTTTAGCAGTGCCGGGGATGGGGTCATCGTACCGCGCCCCGACGTAACGGTTCAGACTGCTGGCCTTGAGCTCTCCTGGGTCGATGAGTAGGAATCTGCGAACACCCAGGAGTGCCAGCTGCTGGACGACGTGCGAGCCAAGCCCACCTACTCCGACGATGGCAACGCTGCATGAGGCCAGCTTGTTCTGACCCGGCTGGCCGAAGAATCGAACTTGTCTATCGAAACGGTCCGTCATGTCGCTTGGTGATATCGGTGAGACCGGTGGCGCGGTTGAACTTCCCATCGATCTTGATTCCGTGGAGGCGCTCGGGCGTGTGGGGATTGCGCAACCACGCGAGACCATCGAATCCCGTGTCGGTCATGACGATCGCCCCATACGGCCGTCCACGAAGTCGCCACACTACATGGGGGACGAATTCTGCGAAGCCGGCCATATCGCTCTTCGAGAATTCAGCCTCCCACGACCCGTCGTGCGTATGGAACTCGACGAGGGATGCCTGGAGGTCGTGTGCACGCTTGATCACCGCAGCTCTCATCTCGTCTGTGAGCTCAAGATGGTACCGAGAATGGAATTCGAACCCTTCCTCGGTGACGTGTTGCCACTCGAGGAACCGAAATACAGTGTCCTTGCGTACAAGCTCGGCGTTCGCATAGATGAATGCCACCTGTTCCTTGTGTGAGCGGACGGGGAATAGATGGTGTCGAATCGCGATGTATGCGTTCCCAGGTATCTCAAGTAGCGTCATTTCATCATTTTCCTTGCCGGAAGCGCTCTCCAAAACCTAGAACCCAGTTCAGGAGATTTGGTCCGGTGTGGATATCCGCTGTAGGCTTCCACTGGCTATGATCAACCGGATCCCACGAAAAGATCCCCCACGTGCCAGAAAATGGCGGTTGTGCCGGCGCCGGTTCCCGATAGTCATTTGGCGGAGCGCCTTGAAATCGGAGTCCCACGGGCGTATAGATTCCATACGGATGCCCTCCCGGGTACGCCGCCGGGATCTGGAAGACGACTTCGGTTGATGAGAGGTTCCACCCCTCCGGAAGCGGATAGGGCGAAACCTTCACCCACCGACCTTCCGGTTGATACTCGACTTCCTTGAACCGCTCACGAAGCAGTCTGAGTTCCTGATCGATACGTTCCTGCATGGCTAGCCCCGCTTGAAATGCACCTTTTTCGAAAACCCCATCCCCGGCTTCAACTCGATGACCTCTCCTGGCTGGAGCGGCCGCTCGACGTTGTCCTTGTCGATGAGGATGGCTCCGAGAGAGGGATCCCAGCCGCCGAGGGCGATAACCTCCTCGGTTGTGATGGTGCCCTTGTCCCACGGCTTCAGCTCTCCTTCGATGTCGAGGAAGAACTTCGGCCCCTGCTTGTTACCCAGTGTCATTGTAATCTCCTAAGTTTTCCTTATTTTTCCTCTTCCCCGTCGACCTATCGGGGTACGCTTGGATCCGCACACACTGCGTATAGTCTAGCAAAAAAATTTTAGAGCGTCAACTGGGATTCGTCACCCACCGGAAAAAGCTGTTCCAACCGGATGCGGGCGACCACAGGATTCACGTCAAAGACTTCGGACACACGAATCGCTGCGGCCTCACGGCGCCTGGCTGGGAGCACCTTCATCCCAAGGAGTCCCCGCCCCTCAAGGTAGTCCGAAATGCACTCCTGTACCAGTGTCGCTGGCAACAGCAGAGCCCCGATAACCTGATTCGCCTGGAACTCCCACCAGCGGCCGTCATACCGGAGCCGCTGATGTGTAAAGGCGTCATCGCGGCAGAGAATTCTCATCGGCTCGGCATTATCAGGGCCAAAGAGAGATGGCGGTGGGGTCTCGAGAGCGAAGAGATGCGAATGAAGGAGGCCGTGTCCAGCCTCGTGGGCCAGGGTTGTATTCGCCCTACGCTCTGAGCTCGCGCGGCCGGCGTCGATAAGGCTGCGAGCGACCACGATCTTCTCGACACCGTCCCGACCAAATCGCGTGAAACCCATGATGCTTTCAGGAAGATCTTGATAGCTAACAGGACCGAACCGCTTCTCGACAAATCGCTCGATGCGGATCGGTTGAGGCTCTTTCGGGAATAGGTCCAAGGCCTTGAGCTCGTCGGTACACAGACGCTCAATCTCATCTCGTGTGAAGTACGGACGATTCCGAACTGGACCGATGGTTGATCGAAGTGTCTTCATCGCTTCTTGCCGCGGATAGGTTTCCCTTTAGCGAGATCGAGAAGTTGGTCAGGCGTCACGTCGCTATCGAGTACTCGGCGATATGCTACCGCGAATCGAGGGTTCTCGCTCGCTACGCGCCTCAGCTCCTTGAGCGGCGGTCGGCTGTCGAATCTTTTCAGATCTTCAGGAGAGGTATGGAGATCGCGCGCCAGTCTCTTGAGAACCTTTGGCGACGGGTGTCGCCGACCGAGTTCGATGTCTGAGATGAATGCGGGCGAGAGTTCGGCTTTTCGTGCAAGCTCACGAAGTGAAAGATCTTCCTTTTCGCGGAGTTCCCTGATCCGCTCGCCGAGGGTCTTCATGTCCGCACTGTTAGCTTACTTGGACCGCGTTGAGCTGTCAAGCCCTCCGGTTATCTTTGCGATTCGTGTCCACGGATGTTCACGACTGCCGTATAGTGGTCAAGCGCTTGGGCGTCGGCCGGCAGGGCGGCGCCGGCCTTGAGAGCATCCTCCACGGCCACCTGGGTGACGTCCTGCAAGTTTCGGAGGGCGTCCTTCCAGGAGTAACCTTGCGCGGTAATCTTGAGGCTTGGAACAGACGCCTGCCAAACATCACCCGCCTGCTCGATGGTTGCCGGGAAGATGTACGACTTCATGTCTCTAGAGACGAGCCTGGTTCGCTCGGGCGACGAAATCCTCCAGATTCCCGGGCCAAGGTAAGGCGGGTATCGCATTTGGCAGATAGAGATCGTACTCGTGGGTGCCGTACGGCATTTCGATCTCACCGCGGAGACATCCAACTATGTGATGGAAGGAGTCTTCTTCGGTTGGCATGATCCCACCCTAACACCATCCACGCCGCTTGCATAGCCAGCATTCCGTGTCTCATTCTTCAGGATCGAATGGGTTCACGTGCTGCCAGCCGAACGAGAGCGTGCTTTTCTCATCCACGTTCAGATCGTCGCCTAGCTCCTTCCGGATGCCCGGCATATGATCCGCTCCACATACCACGAGAATCAGGTCGCCGCAGCCATCTTTTCTGGCCTCTTGGAATACCGCTTTGGCGATCGTCCTTTCGCGCGCCGCGTGGAGAGCTTTTCGCTCCTGCGGCGTTACATCCCGAGGATGTCGCCCACCCAGAAGCCTACGAGATTCGACGAGGTCGAGATCGGCGAAGCGAAACCTCGCTCCGCGACTCAGTGCGAAATCCCGAGGGATAGAGTCGTCCTGTCCTGACTGCAACTCCTCTTCCTTGGCGAGCCCGGACCCTCCTTCCTCCACGACGCACGCGAGCCGTGTCGCCGTCGGGACGAGGCGGTGCAGACATTCCAGAAACTTCCGGTGCCGCTTTCTCGGCCCCTCCCAGATCCGGTAGTGTTCGTACACATGATCAACGCCGACCAGGAGAACACTGCACATGCCGTCCAATATAGCAGAACCCGAGGGATCAGGGTTTCAGTTCCACTTCTTCCTTCGCCTCGGCGAAGATCACCGCCTTGAAGTGCCGGAAGAATGAACGGCCAAGAATCGGGAGGGTGATTCCCGTCGAGAACCCGACGTCCGTGGAAAGGGCGCGGGTATCTCCCAGAACCTGCAAGATGAGTGGGTGGTAGTAGACGTCGACGCGCTGATTCCCGATGCCTATGGTTGGTTCGAGATTCCCTGTCTCGATGTCCTCGATACCCACCTCGATTGCAAGGTCGGCAGGGAAGAGCACGCGATCAGCACCAGAATCCAAGAGCGCGAAGTAGGGGCTTCGCGTACGCGTGCCGTCTGAGCGCAGGTAGACCGGGATGTATGGCCGGGGAACGAGGGGCTTGCGGGGGTCGTGTGCACCGAGGATGAACTTCTGGTACCCAAATTTCATGCCCCCGTAGGCGCGATGGAATATCTGCTCTGCGGGACCTTGAAGAGGATCACCTGGTCCGGGTTCTTGACCTTGTCGACGGTCTCCCCGTACGTCTTCCCGTTGGCGAGGATCTTGTTCTCTGCGGAGATCGCAACCCACTGCTCCTCGTACCGGCGAAGCTCGGTTGCCAGTTTTCCGAGATCGATGTTTTTGATATCGAGCGTCATGGGATATATACCTTCATCCTAGCGGCTAGGACTATCGTGTCAAGAAGCCGGCGAGATTGAACCCCTCTCTCGCCACGAGAGGAAAGCTGCCTCCCCCGGCAACTTTCACATCCTTGAGAATGCTCCCGGGGCCGTCCATGATGGTCCCATGAAAGGTCGAAAAACCAATTTGTGCCCACGCCATGAAGGAACGAATCTGCGATGGATGTGGGTATCCCATCGGGCTGCGCACGAAGAGCCTCACGGTCTGCTACATGACCGCGGCCTGCTACGAACTCTGTGTCGCCTGCGGCCTCGGCATCGTCGGCGAGCTCTCGCGCCTTCGGCTCCTGAGCCATCGGATCAGGGCCAGGCAGGGCAAAGCCAAGATGGGTACCCCCGTCCAGTCGGCAGAAGGGAAGTAAAGTAAAGTCCCCTCTGCTACGTGCAGTTCGATTCCGCCATCTTCATGTCGCCAACGCAAAGAGCCACGCACGGGTGGCCTTGTCTAGGGTGTGGAGCGTATCGTGGCAGACCTCGAACCGGATCCGCTCTAATTCAGGCGTTGTGGCGGTGGTTCGCGGAGAACCCAACGATCACCTTCCAGTATGGCACACGAGACGAGGATGCCAAGGGGGCGGAAGTTGCCGCGTGAGGCAGAGAAAAAAGAAAACGTCGGAGGGTTTGTGCCTTCCGACGTTCTGGTGTCTCTGCACATTACCACTAGGTACGTGACGAGTCAGGGAGATTCGCTGCTCTCCTCTGTCGTGACGAACGACGCCGGACTAGAACCAGCCAGGCAGCCATGATCCCGGTGAGGATCCTTCCGAGCGTGATGCCCGTCGGATCAGTTCCCATGCCCATCGTGAAGAAGGTACAGAACTCCCCCACAACGACAACCAGTACAATGCAGATCATGAATCCCAGCGCCGAGTTCATGTTTCCCGCCAAGGGAATCAAGATGTCATCCTCGACGCCGTTCTTCAACTCTCGCAGATGGTCCTTGAGGGTATCTCGTGCGGTGCAATCATCCATTTTGTCCTCCCTACGCACAGAGCGCGACGCCCCGAGGCCAGAAGGTCTCGGTCCAAGACGTCGCGACTGAGCACTAGGAGGACTGCGAGTGCCAGGACTGCCAAAGGGTCAGAATCTCAGAGTGCAGAGTCCTGCAAGAGGCATAAATAATCCGGAGAACTGGGTCGGAGAATTCATGGCTGGGTTGGACATAGGTCGCGAACACGAACACGCTCCCCACGAATAACACATCAAACCAGAACGGACTCCAGCGACCTTCGAAGGATAGGTTCTTTGTCCCCTCTGGAGCAGGCTGATCCTGACGCCACTTCTTCCGGGAAACAAGAGTGAAGGTGAGCGTGAGCGCTACGAGAAGCGTGCCACCCCACCCCAACACCGCTATTAACCAGCCCGTGATCCAAAAGATGCGGCTGGATGCAGTCACCGAAATCTCATATCCGACGCTCCCGACGAGGAGGGGTGCCGCGAGAATAGTGAGGATTTTGAAGAGCAGCCAAGCGATCTGGAGCAACCGTCCGAGTATGTGTCGGAAGAATCGAGACAGTCGCCGTGCGTATCGAGAAAGAATCTCTTGGGCACGATCAGCTGCTCGCCGAACCGCCTTCTCAAGGCGTTCAGCCCATTCCTCGAGAGCTTTTAAGATGACTTCCACGATCTTCACCCAGAACGGCGTTCTGAAGAACTGACATGACTCTACAAACCTACAGGCTGGGCGTCAAGTCGTCGACCGCCTCGGCTGCGATGTAGATGCGGACCGACGCGGGAAGCGTCAGCACCGCGCCGCCTCTTCCAGCACCGCCAGCACGCGCCGCAGATCCTCCGCCTCGAAGGCCAGGCGCCACCCGAACTCGCCGGCCGCCGACGAGGTGGATCTCAATCCCCGAACCTGACCAGCTTCCCGGTCCCTCGCCCGCCAGCCGCACGGGATGGAAGTGCACCGCCTCGGGCTCCGGCCTTCCCAGCCGCGACGCCCACCGGGCGATCCGCCTGGGGTCCACCCTGTGGCGGTCCGCGAACTCAGACAGCCTCTCGCCACTGCTCTGCCAGGCCTCGACCATGACCCGCCCATCGGCTTCCCTCCAGTACCGTCTCCTGGCCACCAACGCGACTTCGGTCTTCCTCGACATCGCCGCCTCCCGTCTCGCCCGCACTCGGGCAGACGGAGCATCGCGTAGGGCGCTGCTTCAGGAAACATGGGAAGGGCGGACGGATACTCGCCGAGCAGCTGGAGGAATGTACCGAGTCCCAAGTGGGAGGCCGCGGTCCGAGACCGGCGCGTGTTCAGAAAACTGCGTTTTTACATGAGCGCTAACAGCGCACGCCCTCCCTGAGGAGTTCCTGGCGGAAAAGCGGAGGAACCGCAAGGGAGGACCCTCTGTCGGTCGCGGCTAGCGGTTAGATTCCTCTTGGGTCGTACCCCCGGTTCGCACAGCGAAGGGGGTCGCGAGATTAGAAAACACCAGTAGTTACTGGTGTTTCCTTGGGCTGCGTTTCTTGCCGCTTGCGGCAAGTCGTTGTGGAGATGGGCGGAATTGAACCGCCGTGTAAGGAATGAACGCGCATGCCCTCTACGAGCGTGTTTCAGTTAGGAACTGAACGAAAGCGATTCTTGGTTTTCGATCCCGCCTACGAATCACTGGGGCGGGACTTAGCCTCCTTGTATAAGACCGGATTTCACCTAAGAGACACAAGTGAACCGATCCCGGCTTTAGGCGTATGCCAGAGCCGGTCTTCCAACGTTAAAGTTGGCAGTTATAAGTTGTGCAGGATTAACGAGACTGCGCTCGACTCGCAAACACGCGCATCATCCTTATCGAAGCCGGTCATCCCCGTATGTAATTGTGAAGACCATCATTATACAGCGCTCTTTGAAAAAAATCAAGCGAAATGAAATTCCTCCATTTCCATCCGATTTGACCTCACTCAAAAACTACTTTAAACTCTGCGGAGAACGAAAGGAGGTTACATGAATATCGCGGAGCTGAAGGGTTTGCTTCGGACGTGCAAGTCTATCAAGGGCATGACGCAGGTTTTTCTCTCATCGCAAGAGTTGCAGGAGGTTGTACTGTCGACCCCAATTTCGAAAAGTCACCAACAGTGGGTTGAGGGGCATGCCAGAAAGGACAAGGACGGCGTGTGGCGCTGCAAGGAAACGCAAGGCGTGATTCTTCTGCGTTTTATTGATCGCCGTGTTTGGTGGGACACTTCTAGGTCAAAGAGGAGGATGCTTACCGTCGGCCACCCCTACTGCCCGGCCTGCCAGCAGGTTCAGCAACTCCCCAAACGCGGGGCTTCGGTCAATGCCCAAGATCTCTTCATCTACGAGCCGAGAGGTTCCACCTCTTAGGCTCTTTTTATTTGTGTAAATAAGTAATGAAATCCCCTATCCCCATTCAATTTGCCCCCACCCAAAAACTTCTTTAAACTCCGAGGAGAACAAAGGAGAAAGCATGAAGGTAGACGAAAAGATTCTCGAGAAGACATTTGTCTTGAACCGCGAGCGAGTTCGGCGGTGGTGGGAAGGAGAAACGTCGAGAAAGCCCCGACTTCTATCGCCCGACGAGGTTCGAAAGAGATACGAGCGCCGGTCACGTAAGCGCAAGAACTAAGATCCTCGCGATTTACGAGCCCTTCGGGGCCCTTTTTTTCACCCGGCCACCCCGGTCCCGCGGGCCCTTGACGAGAAGTTTACCCTAAGATAAACTTGAATCCATGAAACAATCTATCGTGGGGCTAAAAGAATTGCGGGAGAATGTGGAAGGTTACATCTCCGAAGTGAAGAAAGGGAAATCATTCATCGTGGTCAGGCGCTCAAAACCGGTATTTAAGATGTCCCCGCCCGACGAGGAAGGACTTTGGGAAGAAGTGGCTGATTTTACGAAGATAAAGAAGGGGGGCATCCCCCTCTCTAAACTGCTCTCCCGCCTGTAATTTTCTTATGGATAAAATCGAGAAAGCCCTTGCGCGCTTGAGCAAGAAAGAGCGGGCGTGGGTGAGGGATATGCTCCTTAGGCTCCGATCGGGCGATTATCAGGGACTCAATATCAAGAAACTTAAGGGAAGGGACGATATTTTCCGGATTCGCAAGGGCGACATAAGAGTTCTCTACCAAGTAAGAGGGGGTCGGATATTTATTCTCGCTATTGACCGGCGGAGCGAGGAGACATACAAAATGTAGCTTCCCTAATCTCCGTACGTGGACACAGAAGTAGAAAAGCTCGCCAAAAAAATGGCGTAGTCTTGCGGGTCGCGTTCACGGATGCGCCGCCTTCATTTTATCCTTTCAATACCCCGCGGAGTTCGCGGATGTTTTTCTCAATTTGCACAATCGTGCCCGCAATTTCCCGTTTTCGTACAGGCAGGTGCAGTTTCTTCCGCCGCGTAACCCATGAGAGTCCCCACGTGGCCTCGCCCAAAATCCGCTCGAGATTCCGTACCTCGAGAAACTCCCGCAAGCGCGGAGCTCTGCGGCACCGCCGATATTCCGAAAAGACGAATTCTCTTTCTCTTGCGCCAAGCCGGTACCTCCGCATAAGCACCACTAAGCTAAAAGAAGGGTCCGAGATGCCTACGCTGTGTCTTTCCCAATCAACCGCGACTACACGAGAACCCGTATCTAAAATATTCGAGCTTGTGACGTCACGGTAGCAAAAGACCGGTTTTTTGAGAAGCGTTTTGGGGAACCGTTCAATCTTCGCCCTAAGCGCCTCCGCTCCTTCCTCGAGAATCGGCGCAAGTTTTTTGACGAGCGGGCGAAACTCCCGAACCCCTCTTCCTTCACGCAATCGCTTTTCCAAAACTATCCTCCTCGCACGAACATCGAGAAAATCCTCTTTCCACTTCACGAGGCGCTTCCCCGATGTATAAGGCACGTCATTTACCCGCGCGAGGAAAGCGATGACCTTTTTAAGATGCCCCCGCGTGAGCCGCTTCGGGAGGCGGCGGCCGTAAATCCACTCCTCGACAATCACGCGCCTCCCCTTGTAAATGCCCGAGGCGAGAAGCCGCGGCGCAAGTCCGTAGTGCGAGAAAAATTTGACGATCTCCGCTTCCTCGTCCAATCGCGTGCCTCGCTGGGCAACTGCCACAGGATTTTCAACCCGCACGAGATAGGATTTTCTTCCCCCGCGCACGCGGAAATTCCAATGCCGGTCGGGCCCATTTGTGGGGAGTGCTTTCGCGGAATCCGCTTTCACGTGAAGTAATTCCTCCGCCGCCGACAAAATTTCCTTTTCGCTCACCATTTCCCTCAATTATCGAATTTCTCGGTTGCTTGCGCAATCGGAACCGATTATTCTTTCGGGAGGACACCGCACAACAATAATTCGCCTCGGCCAAAAAGGAGCACAACACACCGCAAGGAGGTTCACATGTGCAAGATTGATCGGAAACCCGCACTGATTGAGAAACTAAGTGCCGATATGAGCAAGGGATACTTCTGCCCGTTCGACGGCACGAAGCTCATCTACAACGGGAGGAATTCTCTCGTCCGCTGCGGCGGTATCAGCTACTACAGCTGCCCAAAGCAGGGTTGCGGGCGCTGGTTCCGCGAGAGTCAGCGCGGCATCATCGCGCGGGGCCCGAACCTTACCGAGATTCCCGCACCGAAAGACAAGCAAGATCGGAGATTACAAGAGAAGTTGGACTACGTAATCCCGAGGTGAACAGCGTTCCCGACTTCGAGCCAACGGCCATGCGCCCGCGGCTCTTTTTTATTCAATCCGTTGCTCGCTACGGGTATTTCACGTTCAAGACAATAGGCCAGTGGCGGCTTCTTGACAAAAAGTAAATCTGGTTGTATAGCTAAATCAGCCGCTTTACCAACATATACGCGGCGCAGGAAAGGAGGTGAGTCGTGTGACAGACGAGAGAAGCATTTTCGGGCGAGCCCTCGCATGGGTTCTCTACGGCAGGCTCGCGGAGGACAAACGGAATCTCCCGAAGTATGGAACGAAGACGCTCATCTTCAGGTTGCTCGGCATCTTCACGGTCGGGTACGTGATGATCCAGCTCTACGTGTTCCACAAACAGCTTGACGCGATTCCGCGCGAGATGGTATCGGCCTGGATGATCTGGCTCTTTGGGTACATCGTCCTCAAGGAGTCGTTCCGGTGGAGTTCGGTGGGCAGTACCGACGCCCACTTTGGCGAGATCTTCGTCCTCCTCATCACCGGCGCATTCTGCTGGATGGAGGGGTGGAATCTCTACCACCACTGGTTCCGGGCCAAACCCTACTTCGCGATCCCGGGCGGATACTTCGAGAGCATGGTGGAGGCCTTTGTCCTCCTCGTGCTCACGGGTATTTCCTCTGCGTTCTACCACCGAAGGTCCAAGTGACCCGAGGGAACGAAAGAAAGGGGGTGGTGGGCATCCATCACCACGACGGCTCTGTGTCGCAGCAACGCCACACAGAGCCCTTTTCATGAGGGAGTCGAGTGTAGCGAAGTTGTGTACCCACTCGCGCAGTTCGGCCCCACTCACCGCAAACCGCAGAATTGACATTCTCCCCCATCCAAAAGATGCTATAAGGAGCGTCTTTCCCATCCCCATAACCCCTCGCGGAGGAGCAGATGATCGGACAAATCATTTTCTACTGTTTCGCGTTCGTGTACGCCGCCCTCGCGATTGTCTCTCTCGTCTGGTTCTTGTGGATGATCGACTTTCACGAAGGCGTGAGCATATTCCTCACCGAACCATGGAGCATGAGGGTGCTCATGCTCATCTCCATATTCGTGATCGTACCTGTCTTCGGGCCTTTCGTTATTGTAAACGACACAATGGCGTGGCTTCACTCGCGTATCGAAGGCCCGCACCACACACTGCCCGCCGCGTAACCTTACCAAGGCCCTTTTTGGAACTCCTCGAGGAGGATGTGATGAACCTATCAGAGCTCATGTCCCTTGTCCGCGACAACTGGCTGTTCGACGAAGCGAATTACCCGCAAATCCGCGAATGCTCAGATTCCGAGCAACAGCTTTTCGCCCTCCGCCACGTACTCATGCATTTGGCGAAAGCATTGGGCAAGCTCTCCGAGATCGTCGAGCCGCTCGATCACAAGAGTGTCCCTGAGCCACCCAACAAAGCAACATTCGAGCCCATCGTGAGGAACTTTCTCATAAACACCCTGAAGCTTGCGGACATCGCGGGCATCTCGCCGGAAGAACTCGCTGAGAGTGTGATCAAATGGGCGCGCGAAAAGCACGTGCCGTGACTTCAAATGCCGAGCGGTCGTAAACCATTCGGCATTTTTATTTCTATAATTTAAAAAAAGCGCCCACCGATTTCGGTGGGCGTTCGTCTACTTCGCGAGGTTCATGCAACTCCAGAGCCATTGCACGGCTTGTTCCGGGTCCGCAGTGTGCTTGAGATACGAGGGTCTCTGTATCTTCTCCTTCACAAGCCTCACGAGCGGGTAGGACTCGATCCTGTACCGTTCCGAAAAAAGCACGATCGGCTTCTGGTTTTTTTGCCAGAACTTTTCGTTCAGGTTCACGACCGAGAAAAACTCGACGGCCGTGCCGAACGTTGGATCGCTCGGGTCCACCACGAACCCGTCCGCCTGGAGGAGAAGCCCGAGCCGGAGGGAGTACTGCATCGCTTCGTTATTGGGTTCGACCACGACGTCTTTCCCGCAAACAACCACGTTGCCCAAGTACGGGTTGGGATCCTTCTTCCTGCACGCGAGCACATATCCTGTACTATGCCCTCGCCCGTGGTACACCCCTTCAATGGGCGCTTGCATACCAGAACCTCCATACCCTCCGGTTATGATACGCGCGCCCTTCGCCGCGAGGAGGATCCCCACGAGTTTCATCGCGTCATAGCGAGACTCTCCGGGATTTCCCTCTCCACTCCCAAACACTGCAACTGTTTTCATTCCTGCTCCTTCTTAAGAAGTAAGAACTATCGGTATTACAGCACAGAGAAGAGATCGTGACAACGTGATGGGAGCCGTGTCCTTCAAAAACAACATTCAAGAATCATGCTTCCCCTTCGCCCAAAAAAACCGTCTGGCTTTGAGCCAGACGGAGACCCCTACGGCGTGAGCTCGTGAAATTCAAAAAGCGGCCCCGTGAGATCCTCCCCGCACTCGACGATTCTCCGGCACCGTGTGAGGAGCCGCTCAAACGCGCCTTGCGCGTGCGATCCCAAAACGGTGTCGCGGGGGAGTTTCATGACCTCGGCGGGCAAGGTAAACCCAAAGTCATCGCAGATCGCCTTCATGAGCGATCCATAGAGCACGCGGTAATCTCTCCAGAGCGTGTCCTCTCTGTGGCGCGAAACTCTCCCGTAGACATCAAACCACGAAACTGCAAGCGCGAACGCGCCCAAGAAATCGAGCATCTTCCCCAACGTGAGCATCGGCATTTCTCCTTCTTTGACGAAGAACCGCCTCTACCTTATCGCGTGAGAATCTTGAAGTCAAATAGGTAAACCGACTCGCGCAACGAAAATCCTAATACAAGTACCCCCACGTCTGGAGCTTGTCGCTGTCCTCATTCCAGCCGTCGCCGATATCCGTCCGGTAGAACATTCCCTGGAGCATGATGTTGTCAATCCGGCTGTATGCCTGGCGCTGCGCGTCCTTGACCGTGACGCCGGAACCGGTGACCACGAGCGCATACCCCGTGTAGCCGGCAATCTGCCACTCGTTATCCACGAGCTTTATCTCACCCAAATGGACTCCCTCGAGATTCGGTTTTTTAAAAAGTATTGAGAGGTCCCGATAAAATCGTATCGCCGATTTGTCGTCGTAAGGGAAGGGCGGCGTGGCGCACACGACGCCAATCTGAAAACCTCTTTTCGTTTTTAATTCATACGGCGCATTTTTTGCCAGAGCGTGCAAAAACCCTCCCCACTCGCTCGTGATTCCTTCCATCTGTATGGAGATTGTGGGGTAGCCGAACCGGCAGGTGAATTCCAATGGGTAGATGCCGCGGGCGTTCGCGATGCAGTTCACGTCAATGTAGCCCACGTAGCGCGACTGCGACAAATTTTCTTTCATTTTCTCGAGCGTCGCTTTCATGATCGCGTTCGGTCCCGACCAGTACATCAAGGTCCCCATCTCGCCAGTTAAGGGGCCGATATCGCCGGGAAACAGCCGCTTGTGCTCGAAGTTGACGTTCACCGGATATATAAAATCCGCGCCGTTAAAAAAAGCGCCGACGGCTACCTCGACGCCCGCGACGAATTTCTGGAGCTGGAACTGCTTAATCTTCGCGGTCAAAAATTTCTTGTTGCTCCTCAAGATCTGACTGATGTCCTTGCCGTCCTCTTCTCTCCCCAAAAAAAGAAGGCCTTTCAAGTCCGAGGGGGAACTGCCCGACGGCTTAAAGACATAGCGGCCGGGGTTCGCTTCGATAAACGCGAGCGCCTCGTCGTAGCTCTCGAAATCCCAGTGCGGGAGCGTGAGCATCCCCACTCTCTTCATTTCCTCCTGCGCAAACTCACGGTTTTCCTCAAGACGATCGGTATAGGCGCTCCCGCCCACCACCAGTTTCCCCGATTTCCGCAACTGATCGGCGATTGAGCCCTGCCCCACGTCATCAAACACCACGACATCCGCCCAGTCGAGATGCGCCCTCCAGTCGTCCACCTTTTCCAAAAACCCGTCGTAGACGTCGGCATCGTTCGCGCTCTTGATGTACGCCTTCACGCTGTGCCCCTCTTTCTTAAGTTGCCACGCCAAGTCACCGCTCAAGGCCTCCATGCTTACGAACAGAAACTTTGTCTGCGTCTTTTTCCCGTTGCCGTTCTCCCGTTTTCCGTTTTGTTCCGACACGATACTTACTTTATACCACTATAGACAACAAAATGCGACGGCGCGGCGGGGAAAACATTCCTCCGAGAAAATATTTGGGATGTTCCCAAATATTTTCTCGATAAAGAATTCTCGCCGGGAGTGGAACGCGAATTGAGGTGAGGTATAATAAGAACAGCACTCTTGTCACGCACACCGGGGAGTAGAAATGCGATGTGTCCCGCTCTGCGGGACGGAATGCGAAGCGAATCGCATTTTCATTGCCTGGCACAATAGCGAAAAGAAGGAGCATCTATGGCATGGACTATGCTCGTCGCTGTCCTTTCGGGATTCCTCGTCGCACAGATCGCCTCGCTGGTAACGACCATCTACCTCCACCGGGGCGCGGCGCACCGGGCGGTCACCTACCACCCCGCTCTCGCATTCCTCATGGACCTCGTGCTGTGGCTCACGACCGGCATCCGCCGCGACGAATGGGTGGCGGTGCACCTGAAGCACCACGCACACCCCGACGAGGAAGGCGACCCCCACAGCCCCATACTTCTGGGACTCTGGGCGGTGCAGCTGGGAAACTACTTCCTCTATCGGAAGGCGATCCGGGAACCCGGCACGATGGACTACGCGAAGCACATCAAGCTCTCGTGGGCGGAACGGCACGTCTTCCGGTTCTCGTTCCTCGGGCTCGCCATCGGCACCGCAGGGCTCTGTATCGTGTTGGGTTTTTGGACAGGGCTCCTCGCCGCGTTCACGCACCTTCTCCTCTACCTGTTCTTCCTGAACAACCTCGTGAACGGCTGGTGCCACGCCCGCGGCTACAAGAATTTCGAGAAGGTGGTTGCCTTCAACAACCGCCTCATCGCGTGGATCACCGTAGGGGAAGGCCTCCACAACAACCACCACCACGAACCGGGCAACTATTCGCTCCGCCGCAGCCGGCCCACGGGAAGGTTCGGAGAAGTTGATCTCGGGCTTCTCGCCATACGGGCACTCTGCGCGCTCGGGCTTGCCGAACCGCGGCACTCCCGCGACCGAACCCCGGCATGAACAGCTGCCGGGGTTATTTTTTTTGAAATTTTCCGAATTGAATTCAAAAATTACTCGCACGCGTATACGAAACCGACTTCGGATAAACCCCCACGCCTAATTGAGATCACGGGGGGTTGTGCGGTTTTACAATCTCAATTAGGTGTGGGGGTAACGCCGGGCTCCCGCGCATCACACAAAAAAGAAACAACCCCTTCGGGTTGTTTCTTTCTCGCGTCCGGAACTAATAATCCGACGGAATGCCCTGCACGCGTTTCTCCGAATCTTGGGAGTCGCTCCTTTTTCCTTTCTTCGTCGAGGGCTCTGCGGCAAGCTCGTCCATATCGCCTCTCCGGCGCCACCAAAACGCAGCACCGATAGCCGCAAGGACGATGAGCACAATCCACACGATGTTTTGTGGATTTACGCTCGTCGAAACTGCGGCGGATCCTGATTCTTCTTCGATATCCGCTCTGCCGGAGCGCACGCTCTCTTCTTCGGTAATCGGCAGGACGGCAACTTCGCTCTTCTCCATTTCCTCCCCGTCCTTACGAACACCGCCCGCCGACCCTGCCGAAACAAGAGGGGTTCCCTCGGGTTCCTTGGAGGCGGGTTGGGGAGCAGCGACGGCGACCGGTGCCAGAGGAGGCGCTTCTGCGCGCGCGAGCGCAACCCTATTTCCAATCGCCACCGTAATCGCGGCAAGCTCACCCTCAATGCCCGTAAGCGCCGTGTGGATCACGGCCCGATACGATGCGGGCGTCTCCGGGTTTGCCACGACCAACTGCATCTCTTTGAGAAGCGCCGTGAGTGCGTCGAGGGCCTGCGAGAGGGCCTTCACCTGCTCGGGGCCGATCGTGGGCGCGGGCGCGGTTTGCGCGCGGGACACATTTGCGTGGACTCCAAAGCCCAATGCAATAAGAAGAATAAGAATAAAAATTTTCTTCATAGTGGTAGGTATAACGTTTATGACCTTTTTTTGCTTGGGCTCTGTCCCAACGCTCATGTACGGCAATATGAAAAATTTCAAGGTGCGATCTATCCCTATTATAACGGAAAGGCGTTATTTGGTATAATGGGAAGGACGGCATACGGTACGCTTATGGCAAATCGAGAACTCGTTGACTATATTACACGCACGCTCAAAGAGGGGTATTCCGAGGAGCAGGTGCGCGAACGGCTCTTGCTTTCCGGGTGGAAACTTGAGGATATACACGCGGGATTTAGGGAATCGGGCGAAGAAAAACCCGAGCTTGCGCCTCCGCGCATATCCATCCCGCCATCGTTGCGCTCCGCACCGCCCCGCGAGATCAATCTTCGTCCCTTCGCAGCCACGCCCGAACTCCGAAAGGTTATTTCTCCGGAGGCGCAGGACAGAAAGGCGCCGGCGCAAATTACTTTAGGAGGCGGAGTGCTGAAGCCGGTCGCGGAGGGGCGCGAGGTAATGCCGCGAAGAAACAGACGACGCGTGCTTTTCATACTTCTCGCACTTCTTGTGCTCGGAGGCGGAGGCGCTTTCGCGTACGCGCGAAATTATTGGCCATTCAGCATCGTATCCCGAGAAAAAATAGCGGGAACGCCCTCTCGAGAAGTTGTTCCGCCCGCAGATTCCAGCAAGATGGCAGGGGCTTTGGAGGTACCCAGCGGCTGGCTCACCTACACCGACGAAGAAAATGGATTTCGGTTTTCTTATCCCCCGGGTTTCGGATCCTACAGTACGGGAACGGGCAGCGGTTTCGGCAATCGGGTGGCGGCAATCAAATTCTCGGATTTTTCCTGGCCGGGCAAGGAATCGGTGGTTTTGGGCGGAGAGGTAGTGCTCACGCGCGGGCGTGTATCGGCAGACATACAAGCGTTGGGAGGGCTGTATGACCCGATCACCTCAAGCGCACTCGGCAAAGACCTTGAAGAAACCGTACTCGCACAATTGCCTCCGCTCACCGTCTCTAATTTCTGCGAGGAGCTTGCAAAAACCCAGCACCTCGATCTTACAGAACCGGCATTCGATTCTCTAAACACAAGCGTGAGAAAAGCAATCGAGGACGTTGATCGCATGCGGAACGATGATCCAAAGGTCATTCGCTGCGATACCGTGGGCAACACCATCACGTTTTACAAGGAAGTCACCGCCGTGTTCGGACAATTCTCGAACCGCCAACATATCTACGGCGCGATTTCTTTCATCGAACCTCCGTATTCTTCGTTCCAGATTATTCGAGCATCCGCAGAGGCGCCGACCGAAGAGGCGTTGAATGTAATCGCTACGGTGGTACAATCTCTCAAGGTGCTGAATCAATGAGAAGGAGGAGAATGCGTTCACTCCGCGCATCATCATGAACCCTCAAAAGAAAATTCTCGTGGTCGAGGACGATAAATTCCTTCTCGAAATGCTCTCCGGAGAGCTCAAAAAAGAAGGGTACACGGTCTTGACCGCAAAGGACGGCAAATCCGGCCTTGCGCTTGCGCTTGGCGAAAAACCCGACCTCATCCTCCTTGATCTCCTTCTTCCCGTGATGGACGGTTTTTCGATGCTCCAGGAGCTCAATAAGAAATCCGACGCGCGGCCGCCGGTGATGGTCTTAAGCAATTTAAGCGACCTTGAGAACGTGGAGAAAGTGCGGCTGCAGGGCGTGCGGGACTACCTTGTAAAAACCGCATGGACGCCGGAGGAACTCTTGAAAAAAGTGAACGAGAAGCTCGGCGCATAGGGATATGGGGTCCGCCGTGGTGCTCGCCGCATACATTTTCTCGCTTCTCGTTTCGCTCATCTTCCTTTATATGCTGCTCCGCCCCATCGTAGGGGGCGCAATATATTTTCCCACATCGCAAAGGAACGTAGGGGTGATCGTGTCGCTCGCGCGCGTGAAATCCGGAGAGCGCGCGGCGGATCTTGGTTCAGGGGACGGAAGGGTGGTGATTGCCCTCGCGCAGGCGGGCGCTCAAGAAGTGCACGGATTCGAAATAAACCCGTTGCTTGTCTTACGGTCGCGCGCCGCAGTAAAGCACGCAGGGCTTTCGGGCAACGTATTCATACACTGGAAAAGTTTCTGGAGGGCGGATCTCTCTTCATTTCAGGTGGTTGCCGTTTATGGCATCCCCCATATTATGAAATCTCTCGAAAAAAAGCTTGCGCGTGAGCTAAAACCGGGGGCGCGCGTGGCGTCGAACGTCTTTCGTTTCCCGAGGTGGGCGCCCGCCGCCTCTCGAGATACGGTGTATCTTTACGTGAGACAATAAGCCATGCTTGCGCGCGGGGCAGAGAAACGATATACTCATGAAACTCCCGGTGCGCGAAACACATTCCCTGCAGTTGCTTTCTCGCACCTTCGCGTCCGCAAGCTACTCGCCATACCATAACCACGCCTCGCATCAACAGCCAAATAATCGCGCGCGAACTCCGCGTCATTGACGCGGAGGGGAACAACTTGGGCGTCATGTCGAGGGATCAGGCGCTTGCGGCCGCACTCGAGCGGGGGCTCGATCTGATCGAGATTGTTCCTCAAGCGTCCCCGCCCGTGGCGCGCATCATGAGCTTCGACAAATATCGCTACGTGCGCGAGAAAGAAGCGCGCAAAGAGCGGCTCGCCCAAAAATCCACCGGCGTGAAACACGTGCAGATCAGCGCGCGCGCGGCGCAGAACGACCTTCTGGTCAAAGTCCGCAAGCTCGAAGAATTCCTCGCTGAAGGGCATCTTGTTGAGATACGGCTAAGACTGCGAGGGAGGGAGAAAAGAAACAAGGAGTGGGCCTTCCAGAAAATGGACGAGTTCATGAAAATGATCCCGTCCGAATATAAAACGGTGACGTCCCCGAAATTCGGGGGGTTCGGCATCACTTCACAGATCGTAAAAAAATAGCGCGGAACGGCTTCAGGGAATCCGCGGGCTTGAACTATCCCGAGGTTCAGGGTAGAATCCGTGGGCGCTTCGCGTGTGGAATCTCTGCGCAATAATGAAGAAAACAAAAAAAAGCGTCACGAAGCGGATCCGCTTCACAAAAAGAGGGAAATTGATACGGCGCCCGATGGGCGTCAATCATTTCCGCACGAGGAAATCACAGAAGCTTCTTCGAAAAAAGGGGAAGATGGTGGGCATCAATCATCCCAAAAAATCAATTTTAAACTACTAAATCTATGCCGAGAGTAAAGAGAGGAACTATAGCTCATAAAAAACGGGAAAGGCTCCTTAAGCTCACGAAGGGCTACCGTTGGGGGCGAAAATCGAAAGAACGCGCCGCGAAGGAGGCATTGCTCCACGCGCTCCCGCGAATGTTCCGCGGGAGAAAAGAAAAAAAACGCGTCTTCCGGGCGCTCTGGAACGTGCGGATTAATGCGGCGGCGCGCGACGCAGGCACCACGTACAGTAAACTCATTCCGGCGCTTAAGAAACACAATATCAAGCTCGACCGGAAGATACTCTCTGACCTCGCGGAGAACGAACCAGCGGTATTCAAGAAAATAGTTGAGTCCGCAAAAAAATAAAGAAAAGAGCCGACCATGGTCGGCTCTTCGGTTTCTGCCACGCTACGGAGGACCGTCAGGCACACGCCCGATGGCTCTTGAGGCTTTCGAGGAACCTCCCAATCGAGAGGAGGCCGTAGAACCGCATCCCCTCGAGAACTCCTTTGAAACCGTATGTGTCGATGTACGGCATAGGAACGTACTTCACGAGGTTATGACAACCGGTCACCACGATCACTTCTGCTTCGGGAATCCTTTCGAGCGCATCGTAAGCCGCCACATTGTCTTCATCCACCGGGCCAATAAAAAGCTCAATTCTCTTTTTCATTTGTTACCTCCATAAGAGCTGATACAAGTATAAAATTCTGGTGAGGAAAATCAAGCGATAATCGTTTTTTCCTTCCCTAGAAGTTCTCGCGTTTTTATGTACTATCTTATCTCACGATCGTGAGATAAGTAAGATAGTACAACGCCCTCGCTCACAAGTATGTTTTCTTTCCTCTTCCTCCCCCACCGGTAGCCGCCGATCGTCCCGCCTGCCTGCCGCGTCCGGCCGGCCCTCCATTCTCGCTTCAGCCATTTCCGTCCAAATCCTGTCTTTAACCATTTCTCTCGTTGTACAACCTTCTCTCTACTATCGAACCGTTCGTAATGAATTATCTTCTTCGCGCCGTATCGCCGAGTGAAGTTAGATGCTGTTCCATTACAATGTTGTCTCCACCGTTTTTGGAGATCGGTGGTTTGACCAATATAGATAGCGTCATTACCACAATGAATTGCATATACAAAATACTGTCCCGGCCGCGGCGCAGACAGGTCACTCCGGATCACCCGGTGGCACGGGACTTTGAACTTCGCGCTGTCGTAGCGGTTCAAGATATTCCCGACCGCGCGGTAGGCCCGGGGAGAACCGGCGCGGCGCGCGACCTCGGTATAGGAGAGCGTTTTACCTCGCGGGATGCGGCGGACGACTTTTAGGACTCTTTCGGTGAAGGAAGTCATTGGCCTGTTTTAAAACCCGTTTTGTTCCCATGTACTTGCTCCCGAGCACTTTAAGGGCGTCGTGGTAGAGAAACCATGCAAATCCGCTGTGTTCGCGGGGCGAGATGACGACACGCGGATGCTTCGTCTCCGCAAGGTAGAGAATCACCGTGTCATAGATCGTCTGCATGCCGCGCCGGAAATAGAACTTTTCGTAGGCGCGGAACCCTGGGACGATGCGGAGGTCAGATTTCTTGAGTCCGGTCTCTTCCTCGGTTTCACGAAGCGCGGTATCTAAGCTTTTTTCTCCTTGATCGAAATGTCCTTTGGGAAAATTCCAGTAACTACCCCTCCGGTAGAGAAGCAGGTATTTTATGCCTTCGTGGGTTCTGTGGTAAATGACAAAACCGGCAACTACTTGCCGCTTAATCCGCGGGGGTGGTTTCTGTACCTCGGGCATGTCGTTATTTCAAAAATGTTTGCATTTTTTCTATCGGCCACGCGTTTATGACGTCTCCGCGAGTCGCAAAACCGCGGCGCGCCTGCGCAATCCCGTATTCGAGCACATGAAAGTGCTGCGGCGAATGCGCATCGGAATCAATGGTGAGTTTCACGCCTGCCTCGACGCATTTCCTCACGTGTTCGTCTTTCAGGTCGAGGCGGTCAGGAAGCGCGTCAATCTCCATCACCGTGCCGGTTTTCTTCGCAACACGTATAAGCTCGTCCATATCCGCGTCGTAGGCACTCCGCCGATTGATGATTCTCCCCGTCGGATGAAACAAAATGTCCGCGTGGGGATTCTCCATGGCCCGCGATATCCTCTTCGTCTGATCTGCGCGGCTCAAATTAAAATGCGAGTGCACGGATGCTCCTACCACATCCAGTTTTGCGAGGACGCTGTCGGAGAGGTCGAGTGTTCCGTCTTTAAGAATATCACACTCGGACCCTTTGAGCACTCTGATTTTTCCTCGGAGCTTCTTATTCACGCGGTCAATCTCCGATATCTGCGCGAGCACCCGCTTCTCGTCGAGCCCACCGGTCATGGCGAGCCGCTTCGTGTGGTCGGTGATCGCGATGTAGGAGAGCCCCGCCTCCGCAGCAGCCCTTGCCATCGCTTCTATCGAGTGGGATCCGTCAGTCCAGTTTGTCTGCACTTGGAGATCGCCCATGAGATCGCGGTAGCCCACAAGTTCTGGCAACTGGTGTTTTTGAGCAAGCTGAATCTCGCCCATATCCTCCCGCATCTCCGGCTCGATATAATCCATCCCAAGCGCGCGATAGAGCTCTTCCTCGATCCTGCCAGCGATCTGTTTCTTTCCCTTGTAAAGGCCGTATTCGTTCAGTTTATATCCTTTTCTTAGTGCGATCTGCCGAAGCGCGACGTTATGCTCCTTTGAACCGGTGAAATAGTTTAAGGCCGCACCGAAAGATTCTTCGGGCACGACCCGCAGGTCAACATCAAGCCCAGAGCTTAGCTTGATCGCGGATTTCGTCTCGCCGTGCGCATACACGCGCACCGCATCCGGCGCATGCACAAAGAAATCCATCACGCGCCCGGCTTCTTTTGCAACCACAAGCACATCAATGTCGCCGATAGTCTCCTTGCGGCGGCGGAGCGACCCCGCCACCACCACGCGCTCCACGCCGGGGAGCGAGCGCAGCCGCTCCGCGATCACACGCGATTCCTGAAGCGCGAGATCGAGTGCGAAACGATTCCCCCATCGCTTGAGCGATTCTATGCTTTTTAAAATATTATCCTCGCTCTTCTTCCCGAAACCCTCGAGTTTTGATATCTTCCCGGCGCGCGCCGCGCGCTCAAGTTCCTTCATATTTCTCACGCCGAGTTCATCATAAAGTTTTTTGATGGATTTCGGGCCAAGCCCTTCGATCCGCGAAAGCGTCCCAAGGTCAACGGGCGTTTTTTTCGCGAGTTCCCGATGGTATTCCGATTTCCCCGTGCGGATCAGTTCTTCGATCTTCTCCGCGATCGATGCGCCCACGCTGGGAATTTCCTCGAGGGCTTTGAGTTTCCCTCGCGCATACATTTCCGAGACCTCGTGGTCAAGTTCGGAGATTGCGGCGGCGGCTTTCTCGTATGCGCGCGGCTTGAACGCCTCGCTCTGCATCGCGAGATATTGGCCTATCTCGGCAAGTATCCTTGCAATATCTGCGTTTGAAACTCGCCGCATCTAAATTGGGGAAACCTCACTGGCCGAGGTCCTTCGGCGTGTGATCCCGGAGTGCCGGCGCCGCCTGCTTCTTGGGAAGGATCACGTCCGGCGCCAAAAGAAGCACGAACGCGGAGGCGAGCGAGAAAAACGCGGCAAAGATGAATACCGAGGTGAATCCGAGCTGATCCGCGAGCACTCCCCCCAAGAAACCGCTCGCGCCCGCGGAGAGGCCGGCGACCGTTGAATCGAGCGACCAGTCGAAGGAGACCCTGTCTTTGTCCACGTGCCGGGAAAAAATGGCGGACCACGCGGGGACATAGAGCGCGAAGGCGATTGCATGCACCACTTCAACCAGGTAGAGATGCCAGATTTCCCGTATGAACCCGAAGGAAAACGCGGCGAACGCGGCGACAAGGAGACCGGCCACGAGTGCGCGGAAATCGTCCGCTTCGCCCGGCTTCCTGTCGAGATAGTTCGCAATGGGTATCTGAAGAATTGATTTCAAAATCCAGTAGATCGCCGCCGCAATTCCCACCGTCACGAGGGTAGCGCCCGAGACCGTACGCACCACATAGATCGAGAAGATCGGCTGCACAAGCCCCCAGCCCGCGAGAAGCGCGAGGTCAACGAAAATAAAATTCCTGACCACGCGATTCGTCCGAAAATTAAGGCGTATTTTTATAAGCATGGCTTCCGTTCATTCTACGTTCACCGCTCGGACTTCTCAAATTGAAATTCGCCTCCGCTCGAGGCCAAGGTAACGCGTTCTCCCTTTGTGATTTCCTTCCGCAAGATCATCCCTGCGAGGGGAGCGCGTATGCGCTCTTCGACGACGCGCCGCAGGGGCCGCGCGCCAAATGCGGGGTCGTACCCCAGCGACGAAACCTGCGCCACCACATTCTCGTCCCAGACCAAACTCACGCCCTGCTCCTCGAGCGTCCGGGCAAGCTCCGAGAGCTGGATCTCTGCAATGCGGCGCATATCTTTGGGAGAAAGATCCCGAAACACCACGATCCTCGAAAAGCGGTTCAAAAGTTCCGCGCGAAAGACATCGGTGAGCTTCGTTTTTAAATACTCCGCCACCGAGGAAACCGGCTCGCCGTGCCGGAGCGCGTCAAGCACGATGTCCGAATGCGCATTCGAGGTTGCAATCAATATCGTATCCTTAAAATCGATCACCCGCTCAAGATTGTCCGTAAGGCGCCCCTCGTCAAACACCTGAAGAAAAAGATTTAATATGTCCGGATGCGCTTTCTCGAATTCGTCGAGCAGGATAAGGCTATAGGGGCTTTTGCGCACTGCCTCCGTAAGCGATCCTGAAAGCGAGCCCTCGGGAGATCCTATGAACCGGTAGAGGCTCTGCCGTTCCTGATATTCCGACATGTCGAAGCGAACCATGGCGCGCTCGGAGCCAAACTGGAGATCGGCAATGATTTTCGAAAGCTCGGTTTTCCCCACGCCCGTGGGTCCCACGAACAGGAACACAGCGATAGGTCCCCGCCGCTTCGTAAGGCCGCTTCGGTATTCCCGAAGGGCATCTCCCACCGCTTTGACTGCCTCATCCTGATCCACGAAGCGCTCGTGCACAAGCGCCTCGAATTTCAAAAGTTTTTCGGTCTCTTTCTCGGTCGCCTCGTGGATCGGCACATTGACCTTCCGCTCCGCGGCGCGAACGATCTCTTCCGCGCCGACCCTCTTCTCGCCCCTCCGGACCGCCTCGAGAACTCCGTCCTTGAGAAGCGCCGCGGCGCTCGAGGGAAGGAGCCGCTCGTGAAAGAATTTTTTCGCCAAGCGCACCGCCTCTTTCACGGCGGCAAAGCTTATCGTGCATTTCGATTGCCGCTCAAGCACGAGGCACTCGTACGCGAGAAGTTTTTGCGCGTCCCGCTCGCTTACTTCCTCAACGCGAATGACCTCGAATGACGACGCAAAATCGCTGCGCTTCTCCATGATATCCCGGAATTCCCTGGGGTACGTGGCGCCGATTACGGGAAATGCGTTATTTGAAATGAGGGGGAGGAGGGCGTCCGCGACCGAGAGATATGCGGAGCCGGAGGTCTTCACAAGATTATGGATGTCGGGAATGTAGAGCACGATGTTCTCGGCAAGGTAGATCTCCTCGATCACTTTCTCAATGCGCCCCTGCACCTCGTCGGGCGACGCGTTTGCGACAAGGTTGCTTACATGGAGCGCGACCACCCGCTTGTCAAACAGCGGGCGCGGAACTTTGTCTTTTGTAATATTCATCGCAAGGTGGGCAACGATTGTTTCCTTCCCCGCGCCTTCTTCCCCCACGAGGAGCGCATTCGGATTCACCGGGCGGGAGAGCACGTCAAGAAGCCGTTCGTATTCCGCGTCGTGGCCGATCAAAAAGCCCAAAAACCCCTGCCGCGCGCGGTCCGTAAGGTCGGTGCCGTAACGGTCAAGTACCGGCGTAGCGAGCGAGGTCCACGCTCGATTTACCACGCGATGCCGCAATCGCCTCTGTGTTTCAAACGAAAGTTCTCCCACATTCATGGGGAGGCGTCCCCCGGAAAACAAACTGTTCCTGCCCCCACTTAAGATGAGCGCAAGCTCGAGGTCGTCCGGTTCAATCGAAAACGTCTGAAATGCGCGGTCCACAAGCTCATCTCCCGCGCGCGGCAGTGCGGAAAAGAGATCGGAGGGTCTCACAAAAAGATGCTCGCGGGCGCGCGCCTCGTGGAACGCGAGTACTGCGATTTTTTCCGCCTCGAGGAACAGGTCCCTCCGTTCGCGGTATTCGCCCGAATGAGCGCTTGAGAGGTCCTTGAGTTTTTGCTTGAATTGATTCACGTCAACATCGAGCCTTCGGAGCCCCTCGTGCACGGAGTCCGCGCCAAGGAGCTCGAGAGCCACGCCCAATAGAAAATGCTCTCGCGTGAGAGAGCTCCGTTGGTAGGCGTGCTCGAGCGCTGCGGCTGTCGCGGGAGCCAGATACCGCGCCACGTTCACGCGTCCTCTCTCCGGGAGCTCCGTAAGGTGCCGGTCGGCTTCTTTCGCGTGGATAACGTAGTCAATGAGCATGAGCGCGAGGAGCGCTCCTGCCGCGCGGAGCCGCGGCACGTCCGAGATAAGAAGCGTGATTCCCGCGGCGATCACTACAAGATACCAAATGTAGCCTGCGGCGCGCACGACGAGGCGGCCGAAGAACGTCATGCGAAGGCGCGGCTCGCTCATATACAGTTCGAGCAATGGGGATTCGGCGGGCGATGGCGGGTTCATGTAGGTAGGTACGCCTTCTGATTTAAAAACCGGCGATGACGAAGAGGAGGTAAATGGGGAGTGCAAGCCAGACAAGATATGCGGCGTAGAAGAGGGCGCCAAGCACAAGGTATGTCGTAACGGCTACCACGATGCGCCCCGACCTAAAAATCACGCCAAGCACTCTCCCTACCGCGGTATAGTCTTTCCAGAGCGGCTGAAAGAAATGGAGTATCGTCACCCGAAGCGCCAGGGCGTGCTCAAGCGCCCCGAAATAGTCGGCGAACCAGTGAAAAAATTGCTTCGATGCGTCGAAGTACCAGTGGTGGAAAAACCCAAGGATGCGATAGAAAAGCCGGTAGGCGAGGTAGACGGGAGCAAACGCAATCACTCTTTAAGTATATCAGAGTTAGGTCAGAATAATTTCGCCTGCGGCGCGGGACCCGGATCGTGCGGGGCGGCTTTTGAAGACACCAATTTTTCTATCGGAATGTTTCCCTGCACGATGCCGGGGAGCTTTCCGAAGCTCTCTTTGAATTTCTTGAGCACGTCGGTCGACCGGAGCGCGGCGGCGGGGTGAAACAGAGGGACGACCTTCCTGCCGTCCACGATAAATACCCTTCCTTGATCTCTCGTAATTTTCGCGTCAGGGAGAAAATAATTCATCGCAAATCTCCCGAGCGGCACTATTACTTTTGGATGAATTATTTCAATCTGCCGCGAGAGATAGGGTTTGTATGCATCGATCTCTTGAGGAAGCGGATCGCGGTTCTCGGGGGGCCTGCGCTTCACGATATTTGTAATGTAGACATCCTCACGCTTCCAGCCGATTTCCCGGATCGCTTCCTCAAGCAATTGCCCGCCGCGTCCCACGAAGGGGCGCCCGAGGCGATCTTCGTGGAACCCGGGCGCCTCCCCGATAAACATTACGTCACAATCTGGGTTCCCCTCGCCAAAGACGAGATTCGATTCCCGGAGCGGAAGTGCGGCGTCGGAAGCGATTTCTTTCTCGAGTTGCGCAAGATTTTCTTCCTTGCTCATTACTTCATTATACATAAAGAATGCCGCTTTGGAGCCGCGCGGCGATGAAGCTCCCGGTGAAGCGTCGTGTTTAAAATAAAAGGGTCGGTGCGCTCGCACACGCACCGACCCGGGTGAATTGCAAAGCGGTGACCTCCCCGCTTTAAGGAGTGTTCTTTAATTCGCAGAGATTTTTGGGCTCCCTGCCGCCGGAACACACAAACCGGCGTTTGCCGACCCTTGAACTAGAGGGTCTGTTATTGCTTCACGTCATCGCAAACCCCCTTCCTGTGGAGAGCGGCCACTTCGACCGATTCTCGGAACTATGCCGCGACGAGTTGGACAGCATCCCCCGCGATGCGGAGACAGCGGTCGGCCTTGAGCGGAAGCGGAGCGTCGCCCACGCGCTCATCGTGCTCGTCCTTGGCCCACACCGTGACCGGCTCTCCGTCAGGACGGAAAAGCGGTTGACGCGCGGTGAGGTTGATGCTCACGGCGCGCGCTCCGGGAATCTCCTCGCCGTTCTTGTAGAACGGATTGAGGAATATCTGGACACACCACAGCGCGCTCCCGCAGATGCTCCGGAGTTCGGCGCGGATCGTATTCCGTACCTTCTTGAACTCGTCGGAGGGTTCCTTGAACTCGCAGCGGGTGAAGAGGAAACGCACCATGTGGTACGTATACCTGCCACCCGTGTCCTTGGCGCTGTTATGGGGACGCTCCTGATACAGCGTGTGAACGAGCTCGTACCCTGCCGCCTCAAGCTCTCCCAAGAACTCCGCGAGAGAGCATTTCTCCGTCGGCTCGATGATCATGACGCCGCTCGAGCGGTTTTTCCGCTCCGCGTACTCCGCCTGGGTTTCCCGGTTGAGATGCCTGACGGAGGGCGGGATCACGTCGGGGTTCGAGAACCTGAACTGCAGTGCGACCATTCGGACAGCACCATTCAGTGCGACCACGACGGGCCTCCTTTCGGCAGTTGGATTTTTTGACTATTTCACGCAGTTTTGCCGATAAAGTGGCGTGAATTACGGGCAAAATTGCGTGAAACAGCGTATGGAAAAGAGCTGTATTTTGCTGCTGACAGTATAGCAGATTATATTACTTCTGTCAAGCCCAAACAAAACCCGACATTTCTGCTATTTTAATGACTTAACTCTTATGAATTTTATGATTAAAAATTTTTCTTTCCCCCGCTTCGATTTTACTCGGTGCAAGCAAAATTAAAATATGGTTCCCTCC
>JACQKW010000003.1 GCA_016204385.1 Candidatus Liptonbacteria bacterium
CGTCCTTCGACTTCGCTCAGGACTTTTTCCGACACGGAGGGAACCCGGTGGCTTTCCCTCCGACCCACCCTTCGGTTCGAATCCCTGTCGATAACTTAGATACTGAAACGCCTGCCAAAATTGGCAGGCGTTTTAGTATTAGCTGCCGGGCAGGGATTCGAACCCCGATAAATACCTTCAAAGGGTACTGTCCTACCATTAGACGACCCGGCAATTTTTTCCCTCCTATGCTATAATGAATCCCGTTCCCCATTCTACGGGAAAATATGAGAAAAAACAACAAAACGTTCGTCATCATCTTCGTAATCGTGGCGGCGGGCATAGTGCTCTTGGGATACCGCAGTTTCGTTCCCTCGGGCGGCGCGGGCACCGTGCCCTGCAACAATCCTGCGATACCAGATTCTCCAAATCTCCATTTGCATCCCCAGCTCACCATTATCATAAACGGTGAGCAGGTGCGCATTCCGGCTAATCTCGGCATAGAGTTTGCGGGATGCCACCGCGTGCTCCACACGCACGACGAGACAGGAGTAATTCATATCGAGCCGGACTTTGCCGGGGATTTTACGCTCGGACAATTCTTCGATCTCTGGGGAAAGCCGTTTTCGGAAACACAGATTCTCGACCGCGTGGCTGACGAGAAACATGAAATCATACTGACGGTGAACGGCGAGCCGAGCACGGAATATGAAAACCTACTCCTCAAAGACAAACAAAATGTTGTGATTGAATACCGTGGCACCAGCGAATAACGAGTTGTATATTTGCATTATTCGTATCATTAGTACCATTCGTATATTAGTATCGATACCATGAAGCTCATCGGTTTTCTCTCGAAAATCCTTCCCACGGTCACCGCCGAGGCCCATTGCGACATCCCGTGCGGCATCTACGACCCTACTCCCGCGAAAATCGCCGCAAAAACCGTGCAGAAAATGGTGATGCAGCTCGGCGAGCTCAAAGTTCCCGAGGAAATGGATACGCACACCTTGAACGCGTATCACAATGCGGTCATGCGCCGCGTTGCCGTAAAAGAAGCGCACGCGGAAACCTGCAAGCGGGAGCTCTCCATTCTTTGGTCTGATTTTTTCAAGCCGGAACACGTGAAAAAATTTCCTGCCCTCCACGAAACGTTCTGGAACGCGTTAAAGCTTTGTTCAAAAAATAAACAAGAGGTAAACGACGTGCTCGCGAAAGAGCTGGTGTCGGCGGTGGACGACATTGCAAAAATATTTTACGACGCAAAAGGTGATCCGAAACGCTATGATGCCTACAAGGAAATCACCGACAAGCTTTTTTAAGCGCCTTCTCTTTGTCGTTCGGGTGGAAGGGGAAAGCGCGTGGCCGGAACTCATCCCCGGGAAGCATTATCTCGCCACAAATCTCCGGAACCCTAAGGTAGGGGATTTTGTTGTGTTCAGAAATCCGCTTCGCGAAGCGCAAATACTCGTCAAAAAGATAGAAGCAAAAGAAAAGAGGGGCTATCGCGTGAAAGGAATGCTCCCGTGGGCGACGTCCTCAAAAGAGCTTGGAGTGATACCCGCATCGCACGCGCTCGGAACAATTGTTCGTTAATTCCCCTACCAATCGTTCTATCGGCTAATTCGTACGAATAAGAGAATGGTTGTCGTAATGACAAAACACTACGAGAGCGTCTGGGACGTCTTGCCTTCCACCTGAATCTTTTTGAGTAGGAGTTTTCCGTCCCGAATCTCGGCTTCCAGGAGTTTTACCCTCTTCCCACCCGCGATTTGCGATTTGCCTGCCCGACTTCGCATTGACGACCTGCCCGACTCGCTTCGCCTGCCAGAAACGACATCTTGTCCGGCTGGCGACTCGAAGCGGGTGGGAGTCAAGGCAGGCGGGCGATTTGCGAGTGCGCTTCCAAACGTCCAAACTCCCGGCTCGGGATTCAACGCCCTGATCATGCGATCGATTTTTATGGCTTTCTCCGCGTCGCCCGCCTGCGCATCTTCAATATCTTTCTCGCCCACACACGCATCTTCCGTTGCAAACTTTTTTGTGTACGTCGCCTGCGATTCATCCTGCGGCACCGGCCGAATCTCACCCTTCACGAATTTCGGCAACGTTTGTATGAGTAAATTCCCGCCCAAAGCCGCCAATTTTTTGAGAAGCATTTCGTAATTGCTATTTGCCATTTGCGCTTTGCTCTTTGCTATAATCGCCCCGTGATCCACCTTTTCATCCATACAGTAGAGCGCGACCCCTGTTTCCTCATCGCCCGCAAGAATTGCGCTCTGAATGGGCGTCGTGCCCCGATATTTTGGCAGAAGTGAGGGGTGAACGCCGATCGTCCCAAGCCGAGGCAATTCAATGATTTCTCGGGGCAGAATCTTCGCATAAGCGGCGACCACGAAGAAGTCGCAGTTGGAAGTTAGAAGTTGGAGGTTGGAGGTTGACAAAACTTCCGGCTGGAGTACCGGAATATTATATTTTTGTGCGAGAAGTTTTGTCGGCGGGGGAGTGATGACTTTTTTTCTCCCCACCGGCCGGTCGGGGTTGCAGACCACCGTAGCGGGGGGCATCCCGGCTCCGATGAGGCGTTCCAATACAATCGCCGCAAATTCCGGCGTACCGAAGAAAACGTACTTCATGATTTCATACATTGCGCAATCTCTTGACGCTCATCGTAAGTATACGCTACACTTTTTGGTAGCAACAACTGCAATACGGTCGAGCGGACCCTAAGCGCAGAAAGAGGTGCGGTATGCCAAGTTTGACGAGCAGTGTCGCGAGGTTGCACCGGGCAGGCTCGGAGCACTCGAGTGCATGGCAGAAACTCGACGAGGCAGCGAGAAATCTCGTTCGGTGGTTGGGAGAGCACGCGCCCACAGAGGAAATTTTCCCAAGAAACTGCCAAATCAATGTCGACCACTGGGGTGACGGGATCCGGTATACACTTTTACACCACCCCGCAAACGCGGCAAGAACAACCGTAGATTTCTGGTTGAGCACTTATTGGAAAAACGAGCGCTCGCACCTTATCAGGTTCGCCGAGCTCGTCGCCGACGGCTGGCTCGATGAGGTGAGTAAGTGGCTCGAAGAGTGGACGAAGCGCTGCAAGACCACGACAGCGAAGATCGAGTCAACGCTCGGAGAGATGCAGAACCGCACCTAGGGGAAGGGAAGCAGGTCCCGAAGAGTAATTTTACTTCGGGACTTTTCTTATTGCCGAGTCCCTCCTATTTTTTCTTCCTGCCTCTTGAGCCGTTCCGACGTCGGCGCCTCGTGAAGATGCTTTGCCTTATCAATGAAAAGCTTGCCGTTCAAGTGATCTATTTCGTGCTGAAACACGCGCGCGAGAAGCCCCCATGCCTTTATTTTTATCGGCCGTCCATTCTTGTCGAATCCCGCAAGCGTAATGCGCTCCGGCCGCTCCACTTCTCCGTAGAGCCCGGGAACGCTCAAGCACCCTTCCTCGAGCGCGCTGGTTTCCTCGGAAGCCCTTACGACCTCGGGGTTGAATATCGCGTAAAACTTGAGGTGGCCGTTCTGGTCGGGAACCTGCGCCACGAATACGCGGGTCTCAAGGCCTATTTGGTTCGCGGAGAGCCCGATGCCGTTCGCATCCTGCATCGCCTGCTTCATGTCGAAAACGAGCTCGCGCACGCGCCTTGCCTCCGCCGGGAAAGGAAACGGCTTCGTCTTGTTGCGCAGGAATTTTTCCTCTTTTTTTTCGGAAACTTTCAAAATATGCGCCATATCAGCGGCTGTGGAGTACTTTCATAAAATATGCGCCTTTTTTCTTTATTCCTTTCCGCTCGGCAACCTCTTTTGCAAGGCGCAAAAGCGCATCCGCGTTTCCCTCTTTCGCAAGCTTGATATAGAGCGCCTTGTGTGTTTCGTCTTTCAGAAGCTCCGCGATTTCGAGCCCGATAAGCTGATATTTCCTGTATACGTGCGACGCTTTGCTTCGCTTCCTAAGCTCCTTCAGATAATGATTGCCGAGTCTCACGCGTATAGTATATCTCCGGGCACGGCAACATCGCAATTTTTACCCATTGAACGCGTGCCTGTTCCTGCGTATAATTATGCATATGGTGAAAAGGCGCATTTTTTTTATTCTCTCGGGGTTGGCGGTGCTTGCACTCATCGCGTTTGCCGCGGGCGGAAGCTTTCTTTTCGGATACCGGCTCGGCAGCGAGCACCCGCAAACGCTTGTGGTAGAGGGCGTCAAAAACATAAACCCGGAGGCCCCGCTCCAAGGGGATTTCGGCGTGTTCTGGCAGGCATGGCAGCTTATTAACGAAAAATTTCTCAACAACAAGGAGGTAAGCGACCAGGAAAAAGTGTATGGCGCAGTCCGCGGTCTTGTGGGCGCGCTCGATGACCCCTACGCAGAGTTCTTTGACCCCGAGGACAACCAAAAGTTTCAAGAAGACATCAAGGGGCACTTTGGCGGCATCGGTGCCGAGATCGGCATCCGGGACGAACAGCTCATTATCGTCACCCCTCTCGCGGATACTCCGGCAATGCGCGCGGGGCTCCGCCCCAGCGACAAAATCGTGCGCGTGGACGGCGAATCTACGGCAGGGATCACGGTGCAGGAAGCGATAAAACGAATCCGCGGCATTCAAGGAACCAAGGTGGTGCTCGACATTCTAAGGGATGGGTGGGACAAAACCCGCGAATTCCGGATCATTCGTGCGGATATTACCGCGCCTACGCTTTCATTCGAAATGAAAAACGATATCGGATACGTGCATCTCCAGAGCTTCAACGACAACACCGCAAGACTCCTCCGCGATGCGGTTTCCGATATGCGGAGAAACAACGCGCGCGGCATGGTGCTTGATCTTCGGAACAATCCCGGCGGATTTTTGAACGTCGCGATTGACGTGAGCGGCTGGTTCTTGAATCGCGGCACGCTCGTCGTCAAAAAGGAAGGGACGGGAGAAAACGAGCAATTCTTTGCGAACGGGAACGAGCTCCTGGCAAAATTTCCCGTGGTGATCGTCATAAACAAGGGTTCTGCTTCCGCATCCGAGATCCTCGCCGGCGCGCTCCATGACCAGCGAAACGTAAAACTCGTGGGAGAAACAAGCTTCGGGAAAGGCACGGTGCAGGAACTTGAGAATTTGAAAGACGGGTCGTCCTTGAAGGTTACCACGGCGCATTGGGTGCTTCCGAGCGGCAAAATCCTCGAGGGAGAGGGGATTCCGCCGGACGTGGAGGTTGCGCTTACCGAGGAAGACGTCAAAAACAAGAAAGATCCCCAACTTGAGAAGGCGCTCGAAATCCTCGGAGGGGAGATCGCAAAACTTGGTTCCTGATTTCTCCCGGACACCGATGCGCGTGATCCTGCTCCGTGACGTAAAGAATTTCGGAAAAAAGTTCGACGTGAAGGACGCACGCGACGGCTATGCGCGGAATTTTCTTTTCCCTCAAAACCTTGCAAAACCCGCGACTCCCGCCTCACTCAAGGAACTTGAAGCGATGAGGAAAATCGAGGAAAGAGAGGATGAGGAAACAAAAAGCCGATTGCGCCGCATTGCGGATACCCTCCGTGGCCGCTCAATTACGTTTGAAATCAGCGCGAACGAAAACGGGGAGGCCTATGGCTCTGTGACGAAAACAATGATCCTCCGCGCGCTCCGCGAGCACGCTCTCACCACGAAGGATAGGGTGGAAGTGAAGCTCATTCATCCGCTCAAGCATGCAGGCGAACACGAAGTGGAAGTCGAATTTGAGAAGGGGATCACGGCGCGCCTCAAGATCATCCTCGAGCCGGAGAAGAATAAAAAGACCGCGGCATAAGCGCGGACTTTTTCCCGAAAGAGCGCTATTCAACCGCAACGACGGTAGCCCGCCGCCGGGAACCGTCGAATCGCGATTTCATCTTCGAGAAAAAGCGCACAAGCCCCGGCTTTCCTGCGTAGAGCGTATCATCGCCGCCTCGGCGGACATTCTTTCCCGGCATGTACTTCGTGCCTCGCTGGCGAATGATAATCTCGCCGGCCAAAACCCTCTCGCCGTCCTGGATCTTTACGCCCAGGCGCTTCGCGCGCGAGTCCCTCCCTAATTTTGTAGAACCGCCTGACTGTGTATGTGCCATGGTACAATTATGATACCAATATACGAATTGTACTAATGATACGAATGAACATTATTTGTATCATTCGCATGCATTAGTATATTGGTATCGCATAATTATGTCAATTTCTCAAAAACTCGTGCTCGACATCGAAACCGTCGGAGAGGATTTCGATTCCTTGGATAAGGCGACGCAGGAATCACTCACACGGTGGATCAAGCGCGAGTCCGCGGATGACGAAGAATACAAGATCGCGCTTGAGGACTTGAAGAATGGTCTCGGATTTTCGCCACTCACCGCAGAAATAGTCGCGATCGGAATGCTTGATTACCACAAAAACGAAGGCGCGGTCTACTTTCAGGCGCCCGGCGAAAAGCTCGAGGAAACCAAGGAAGAGGGGATAACCTTCAAGCCGATGGCAGAGAAAGAAATGCTCGAGAAATTCTGGGACGCGGCGAAACACTATCAGGTGTTCATCACGTTCAATGGCCGCGGTTTCGACGTGCCGTTTTTGATGATCCGTTCCGCAGTACACGGCATCCGGCCGACCAAAGACCTCCTCCGCGGCCGATACCTCTACCAGCATAACCCCGATGCGCTCCATATTGATCTTCTGGAACAGCTTACGTTCTACGGCGCGACACGGCGGAAGGGAAGTTTGCACCTCTGGACACGGTCATTCGGCATCCTAAGCCCCAAGGCAAGCGGGGTGACCGGCGACGACGTAGGGCCTTTATTCAAAAAGAAGAAATATCTCGAGATTGCGAAATACAATGTGGGCGATCTCCGCGCCACGCGGGCACTCTATGAGAAGTGGGAAACATATTTGCGGTTTTAGTTGAATAGGACTTAGTCGTTAGGACATAGTAAAAATGAAAGAAAAACTTCTAAGGTATCGCAAGGAAATCATCTTCGCCATTATCATTTTCCTCGTCGCAAGCACAAGCTTCGCCTTGGGCTATCTCGCGAACCGCGAATTCAACCACGCGCCGATTATTATCGAGAAATCAAGTAGTGCTCCAGAATAAAAAAGCTCGGATTGACCCCGCACCAAACCAAGCGCTGCGCTCTACGTGCTTCCGCACGGAGCAGGATAAAAGCGCTCGGTGGGTGACGGGGCGGGCGTACCTCGCAAAGAAAAAAGCCAGCGTTGACGTAGCTGGCCACCACACCTCAAAGGGCTGCTTGGTGCCCCGAGATCACGCCGCCGTACCCCGGCGGAAGGGATCTTTAATCGCCTCCCTTGGGAGGTGGCTTAATGATATACCCGGCCAAAAAACCCTGTCAAGAGGCCGTATATCCCAAATCCGCAATTGCTTTCACGATGTCTTCCTTTTTTACCTTCGCGGGATCGAATTCGAACGTTCCCTTCTTATCGTCGTAGCTTACTTCGGCTGATTTCACGCCGCCCATCTGCGACGCGAGCATCTGTATCCCCACGGCGCAGGAACCGCAATGCATTCCGTCTATCTTTAACGTAAGTTTCTCCATAGAAATATTATAAGACGGAATGCACTTCGGGCAAAAGGGGGTCCCGCCTCTGTCCCGCCACCGCGGGACTACGGACGGGCAAGCGGGGAAAAGGTTTGTTTTCCCGGTGTCTGAAGACCCCGCCTCCGGCGGGGGCGTTAGAAACCATTGAATCTACGCCTTTTTCTCCATCGGCGGCGTGTAGCGCCGAAGCAAAAGCGAATTCGTGACGACCGACACAGAACTTAGCGCCATCGCAAATCCGGCGATCTCGGGCCGCAAGGTCGCCTGCGAGAGATTGAAGAAAATCTGCCCGATGCCGGAACCGAGCGCATTGCGCGCGGCGAGTATCCAGTCTGACGGCACGCCGAAGGACGATTGCGTGAGAAGCAAATGAATGCCTCCCGCAATCGGTATCGCGATGATGTTGTAGATGAACGCCCAGAAGAGATTTTGCCACACCTTCTTGATGGTCTTTTTGGAAAGCTGGATCGCGGTGACCACGTCGCGGAGGTCATCCTTGACCAAAATCACTTCTCCGGTCTCGATCGCTACGTCCGTGCCCGAACCGATGGCGATGCCCACCTCCGCCTGCGCGAGGGCAGGGGAGTCGTTGATGCCGTCGCCAACCATCGCAACTTTTTTACCCTCCGCTTGGAGTTTTTTCACGACGTCCGCTTTCTGCTGGGGCAAAACCTGCGCGAGATAGCGGTCAATGCCAAGTTGGTGCGAAATTGCCTCGGCGGTTTTGGGGTTATCGCCCGTGATCATGATAATTTCCTTGCCCATTTTCTTTAATCCCTCTATCGCCTCATGCGCGTGAGGTTTCAAAGTATCCGCGAGCGCGAGAATGCCGATAATTTTCTTCTCTGACGCCAAAAATACGACGGTTTTCGCCTCTCTCTGTAATTTTTCCACATCCACCTCGAATTCCTTGATATCCATTCCCAAACTTTCAACGAACGCGCTGTTGCCGATATGCACTTCCTTGTTCCCGATTTTTCCCTTCACGCCCAAACCCGCCACCGCCTCGAAATCGGTCACTTTGGGGAGCTCGCCGATCTCCGCTTTCGCTTTCTCCACGATCGCGCGCGCAAGCGGATGTTCGGAGCCCGTCTCAAGCGCGCCTGCAATCGCAAGCGCATCTTTTTTATTCATATCCCCAACCACCATAAAATCGGTGACGTTTGGCTTCCCGATCGTGAGCGTCCCCGTCTTGTCAAATGCAACGGTCGTAATTCTGTATGATTTTTCAAGCGCTTCGCCGCCCTTGAGAATTATGCCGAAATTGGTCGCGCGGCCGATGCCCACGATGAGCGCTGTGGGCGTGGCTAACCCCAAAGCGCAGGGGCAAGAGATCACCAAGACCGCGATCATGCGGAGGAGGCCCGCACGGAAGGGGAGACCTGCCCCGAAATACCACCCCGCAAAGACCGCGATCGAGAGCAGGACCACGGCGGGCACGAAGTATTCGCTGATTTTGTCCACAAGATTCTCGATAGGCGCTCGCGACGCCTGCGCTTCCTCCACCATCCGCACCACCTGATAGAGGAACGTGTCTTTGCCGACCTTCGTTGCTTTGAAGGTTATCAAACCCTCCTGATTGATGGATGCGCCGATCACTTCGTCGCCCACGGTTTTCGAGACCGGATACGACTCGCCGGTCACCACTTTCTCGTCAATGTGGCTTTTTCCTTCGGTGATCATCCCGTCCACGGGGATCTTTTCGCCCGGCCGGACCACGATAAGGTCGCCTTCCTTAAGCTGGTCTACGGGCACAAGCTCTTCTTTACCGCCCTTCAGAACATGCGCCTCTTTTGCCTCGAGTTTCAAGAGTTCTTTGATGGCGTTCGATGCCCTTCCCTTTGCGCGCGCTTCGAGAAATCTTCCGAGGAGAATGAATGACAGAAGCGCCGCCGAGGACTCCCAGAACGGGTGGTCAATGTTAAAGAAAAGAAATCCGATTGCCGAGTAGAAGTACGCGGCAGAGGTCCCTAAGGCGACAAGCACATCCATGTTTGCCGAGCCCACGCGGATGGAGGTGAAGGAATTGCGGTAAAACGGCCACGCAATCACAAACTGTATCGGCGTGGAGAGCACCCAGTAAATATAGTTCAGATCTATCCGAAACGGGGGATTCGCCACATTCACGAAAATGCCCGCGATGGCTTTTGATGGTTGCGCCACGATCCAGAAAAGGTAATTCGTAAAGAATGAGCCGTATGCGGCAAATCCCTCCCCGGTGAGCGACGGCTGGCGGAGATTCAGAAAATCAAACAATTCATGCACATGCGTTACGTTGAACATGTGGATGAGCATATAGTAGAGGATGATGGGCGCGGAAATGACGAACGCGGCAATCACGCGGCGCTTTGCCTCCTCGATCTGGCGCGCTTCTTTTGCCTCCTCGTCCGCGGGCGTCGCTCCGGCTTCATCCGGCCGGATGAGGTCATAACCCAGCTTATTGATAAGCTCATCAATCCGCGTGAGCGTGATCTTCGATTCGTCGAACTCGATCGCCACCTTCTCCGCGCCGTAGCTCGTCGTGATGGACGTGATGCCCTCCTGCTTGCCGATCAATTTATCAATCAAGACCGAACAGGAAGCGCAATGCATTCCTTTAACTTTTAAAATATATTTACTCATCGTTGTGTGTTAAAGGAATGCATTGCGCCGAAGAAGGGGTCGGGAGGAAAGTATGAAGTTCCTCCCGTGTCGGAAGACCCCGCCTCCGGCGGGGGAGCTAGAAACCCCGCCTTCGCCCAACGGCTACGGACGGGCAGGCAAGGGTGTCTAAGGAGTTTTGAGCGGCAGTCGAAAGACGACGCACAATGCATTCCTTTCACCTTGAGAACGTATTTCATATCTACTGGGTCTCCGAAATTATGCTCCTCACATGCATCTTCCCGATTTGATCAAAATGCCCGCGCTTTTCTCCGGCATATGCTCCGCCCTCCACCACGCCGCCCGGGAGTATCGAGCTGTCGCCGCAGGGAACGGAGCAGTAATAGGGGAAATCGCCGACCTGCGTCGCGACAAATTCGGCTTTTATAGTCTGGTTCGCGGGCACCCGCTGGGAAATGCCGAATGCGTCAATCGAGAATCCGTGGTCAAAATCATCTTCATTGACGACGGTAAGAATAATTTTATCTCCGCGTTCAACCGTAATTTCCTCGGGGTCGAATGTCCAATGGAGCTTCCGCGCGGTAATTGTAATCTCGCGGACGTTTCCCGTTGTAACCGGCGCGGACTCTTCCGACCGGATAAACGCGGTATAGGCGATTCCACCTCCGATGATGACAATTCCTACGATGATGAGCCAAAGGTATTTGTTCATAAATTCAAAATTCTAATATCTAAATTCTAAACAAATTATAAGCAACAAATTCTAAACTCTAGACATTACTTTGATTTCTCTATTATTGAGCCGAGGATTTTCATAAGTTCTGTTGACTCTTGAATAAGCATTTCTTGTTCATGGCGATTTTCTTCTCCTGGCTCCGCGAGTCTTAGCCACAGCCTACTCTCCTTTGCCTCCTTTTTGGAAATCTTAGCTCGCATAAGAAAATCCTTCTTACTTAGAGATTCGTTCGCTTCGATATAATTCGCGGCAACAGAACCAGCAGATCGGACAAGTTGCTTGCCGTTTTCGATATTCGGTATGGTCTTCGGCAATTTGTTCACGTAATTATTCACACGTTTTGCAAAATTCAACGTTCGTTCCTCAAGATTATAATTGCCTCGTTTGGAATTTGGAATTTCGCCCATTTGGGATTTGTTTAGAGTTTAGGATTTCGGATTTAGGGCTTCTTCATCACAGGAACCGTGATATAGCGCTTCACCCCCCAGCTCAGGAGCACGATTGCGATCGCTGACCAAATGAGATTGATCCACCACGGCGAAAGGGAAAGCCCGGGTCCTGCGGCCGCCACCTCTACATAAAATTCGGCAGTGAGCGCCTCGTCGGGAGGGAGATCAATGCCTTTCGGGCGGAATTGCGCGAAGAGCTTGTAGATTCCTTCCTCGGGGAAGGTGACATGGAATGAAATCTGTTCCGTCGGCTCATGGGAGTGTTCACCGCCGTTCGCACGCGCGAGCGGAACAATGCCGGGCGCGCGGCTGTGGAGATGGTCGCCGCTCTCGGGATGCGTGTGGATATACGCGCCCCAATCATCTTTGATAATCGTAAGATGCATATCCGCCGCAAGGTACGGTTCAACCTCGACTGGCGTGCCAAGCACGTCGCGGATCTCGAAGACCAAATCTGCTTCCCGCTCTTTCACAAGCCGCTCTCCGCCAGAGAAGCCAACCTGATAGTCGCCCACGATTACGTTCGTGAGGTATTCGACACTTTTTTCACTCCGCGGGCCGTCTCCTTCCACGGAAAACGGAAGGTGGCCAGTCGAGTGTGTCTCGCCACCGCGCCTCACATCAGACCATACCTTGTAGGTACCCGGCTTCTTGAACACATAGGGCACTGACCAGTAGCCCGTCTGCTGGGGGTGCCCCAGCACCACGTCGGGTGCGGGGCTACCCTGAACCCCGCGTGGTTCAGGGTGGATATGAAAAAATTCATTCAGGTCGTCGCGGGCACCAATCACATGAATGAACTTTTCATGCTCAATCTCAAGGTCGGTAACCGGAACATTCCCCGGTTTTTTATTCACAAAGAAATCGAGCCGCGCGATGGTCCCCGCGAGGACAGGAACAGGCGTGATATTGAAATTCACCGCAAGGCCTTCCGTGATTTCCCCTTCCTCGTGGTAGAGCGCGCCGCCGTGCGCCTCGTTATGGCCGTCCGGTATCATGCCGCCCTCCATGCGCATCTCTTCCGCGGCATGCGCCGCAGTTTGGTGCCGAAAGCGAGCCGGCAGAGCATAGCCGAACACCGCAATAAGGAGGAGGGAAAGCGTAACGAAATTCCAAAAAAGATATGGTAGCGTTCGCCTTGCGGTAGTTTTTTCTGGCGTTTCAGACATAGCTTCTACTTCTTTCTTTTTCTTCTTATAGTGCCAGAAAAACGGCAGGATCCAGAGGAACAGCAGGACCCACGTGCCCCACGCAAGCGGCAACCCCAAGAGCCCCGTGTGGCCCGCAAGTTCCTCCCCGCCGTGGGCATGGGGCGCCGCCGCTCCCAAGCGTTCCGATATGGCTCCCAAAAACCGTTCCTCTTGGGTAATTTCTTCAAGAAGCGTGTGCTGTCCCGAAAGCACCCACCAATCGTGCGTAAAGAGTCCTAAGACAATAATGAAACCGGCAACGAATACCATGCCCCAGCCGGTCGCGCGCGAAATTTTTTCCTTGTGCTTCACCAAAGCATTCAGCGCATTCACGCCGATAATGCCCAGGATCGCGAGGAAAAGAAGCGGCAGGATGCGGCCGATCGCGTGCACGAAAAAGAGGAGCCAGCCGTAGAACACGTCTCCGGAGACGGCGATCCTCGTGAATATCACGGGCGTTGCGGGGTGGGGGCATCCCACGCCGATGTTGCCGAGGAACAATCCCAAGAGAAGCGCCTTGAATACGTCTTGCTGGCGCTGAATGAATCCGGGGAACGCGCCGCTGTAGGACGGCATGTGGAAATTCACGAGCCCAAGCTCGCCCAGCGCAAAAAGATAGGCGAACGCTCCGGCAACAAAATAGAGCCAGTTCTTTACCGTCTCGAGCGGGGCGCCCAAGCCCTCGATCGCTACCTTCCCAACGATCGCAGCGATAACCCCATACATGCTAAGGGTGACGGCCACGCCCAACCCAAACGCGATTGCAATCAGAAATCCCTTCGCCGGCCCCTTACCCATCGAGAGAGGCACGATCACAAATGCCAAAGGCAGGGTGCAGGGGAGCACGATCATCGAGAGTCCTGCCGCGAAGCTGAAGAGATACCATCCAAAGCCCACGGGAGCGGCGGCGCCCGCGCCGAAGAAAAACCAAACTAAACCGAACGCGATAATCGCAAGAAACGCGAAGAGAAATGCGATGAGAAATTTTTTCGATCCGGATTCTCCCATTATTGCATAGTGCTGGTGAGCGGTTTCTCCTTCGCAAGGAGAATGAAGAAAAGTGCGAGCGAGGCGCCCAGAAGCCCGATGTCGCGGAAGGTAATCAGGAAATTCGCTTCGCTAAAGGGCATAAACGCGAGTGCAAGAATCGCTGCGAACTCGAGCGTGGAGAGAAGCGCAATCCACTTTACGAGCACGGGTCTTGCAAACCACGCGAGCAGCACGAGGGCAAACACAACCTCCACCGCGCCTTGAAAACGAATGTATGCGTCCACGGTCATGACTTTTGAGATGAGCTCGCGGAGCCAGAAGGGGATTGCCCACGTCCACGCGGAAGGATGGCGGATAAGGTCCTGGCCGGAATACAAATACATCGCGCCGAGCGTGATTCGCAGCGACCATTCAGGGGAAATTCTCATTAAAAATTTCATATCACTTTCCTGACACTTCTTTGAGCTTTGCGACAAGTTTTTCTTTGTTAAATCCGCCGGTCGAAAAAAGCTCGCCGTTTATGATGATCCCCGGCGAGGCGAAAATCATGTATTTTTGCACCAGTTCCTGTCCTTCGGGTGTCGTGACCATCATCTTTTTATACTCAACGTTCGGCCAGTCCTTCTGAATCGTGCTCCAGAACCGCTCAAACTCGGCGCAATGCACGCATCCCGGGGCGGAGAGCTCCTCGAGCAGTACTTTCGTCATTTCATCCAATTATACCATACACAGCGCCGATATTCAGATAGAAAAAGAAAAACGCCCCGCCGTATGGCGGGGCGCCTCGCTCAAGGCTCTTCAGCTCTTCAAAAGAAGAATGATGACAACCACGCCGATAAGCACGGTGTCAACGACAAGGAGGGTAAGTACTGTTTTTGCCCTCTGTTTCTCGCGTTTTTGATCAACCCCCAGAAAGTTTTCATCCATTCCTTCCACGTTTTTATTCTATCATAATGCCTGCGCGAAATACAGAGTAATTGACAAAGTTCATACACCTGCGTATTGTGGGAGCTAGAAACCTTGCGAAGGAGGTGGGGGGCGTGAACCGAGAAGAGAAAGACAGATTACTCAAGAAGATTAAGCGGGATATACGAATACTCTCCGCACTCGAGGTTGTGTGCGAACGTTGCGCAGAATGTACCTCATCGCTCGAGCGATTCTGCACATGGTGCGGCGCCGAAAATCCGGCATTCAGTCTCGAAGAATTCACGGATTACCACCATGAACCTTTCGAGAGAGTGATGGGACGTAACTGCCGCGATAACCATATCGAAGAAAAGGAAGCGATTTTCGAGGTTGCGTTTCCCTTTAATCCGGGATTCTGCCCTTTCTGCGGCGCACCGTTCCCCGCGGTACCCACGCAGGAAGTCCAGGGCACTCACTGACAACCAGCCATGCACATCGGCTGGTCTTTTCTTTATACATACCCGATCTTCTTGAGCCAAAACTCATTTTCCCATTCCCATAATTTTTTCGCCGCAAGGAACGCCTCGAAGTCGTCGTTCCAGTAGGGGAATTCCTTAAGCTCAACGACGCCCTTCACCTCGCCCCAGCCGTGTTCGCCCACCCCACACGCCGGAATGCCGTTTCGCATGGTCTTTATTTTTTCTCTCCCGCCTTTCGTCCGAAGCGTTGCCCCGCACCGTACGCACGTTTGAACTTGGTCTATCCGCAATATCCACCTCGTCTGGAGATTCCGAAACTCCGACTTAAGCGCTTCCATATACGCGGCGGTCTGAAGATTGTAATCCCGATAGATGCCCTGCGAGGTTTTAATGTCCATAACCCCGAACTTGCCGTCAATCAAGGCAAGCGCGTCAATCGTGCCCGCGTAGCGATGATCGTGGTGCACAATCCTTCGCTCAATGTATTCCTCCGCGGTCTGGATATTTTTTTCATCGAGAAATACTTTGAATGCCTCGATTGCGGGGGCAACCGTGGGATCAATGTCAGGCGTCTTTCCCAGTAATATCGCCTGGGCAATCTCGTGGACAAGGGTGCCCTCGGCGGCAGATTTTGTCGAAACACTTTGCGCGGCTTTATAATTTTCCGCCTCGCCGTAGAACCGGAGGAGCGCCGGCTTGGCCTTGATCCCGACAATCTTCGTCACCCGCGGAAACCACGCGCCGTCGAGCGTGTAGCCGTTTGCGCTCTTGAAGCTTTCGGCATCTCTGTAGAAGTCGAACATCAGAATAGGAGATAGGACTTAGTTATTAGGACTTAGAATCTTCTATTAGATACTATCAGAAGGAGGAGGGGAATTCCATCGGCTGGGCGCTGGCAGGGTTTTAACCAATTATGACTTACGGTTGGCTTGCTTTTTTTGAGGCGTTATGCTATAAATCACCCCAGCATTTCATTCCATATAACATCGGGGGTGCGAGATGGATGACCACGAAATCGAGAAGTGGCTCACGGAGTACGAAGATCGTTCCCGGGAAAGCATTGGGATCGTCGAGAGAGGAGAGGACGACAGCGCCAATTCAGAGAGAAGAGTAGAGCTTCTCGTGCTGACCGAGCGGAAACTCCAGACGTACATCGGAAGCCCGGAGTGGGGGGTGATCTATGACGATATAGAAGAGCGAAAATGGCGCGCATGCGATCTTATCGACCGCGCCATAAAGAGGCGTGATGCGGCTCTCCGCGCCTCGCTCGAGAACAGCAGGGGCTCCGAGCCCGGTGTCCACGACTCCCCGTGAAGCTGCGGGGAGTTTTTTATTTTATCTACAAAAAAATAACCCCTCACCAATTTTGCCGAAGATAAACGAATGAAAGCATGGAAAGAAAGCAAACGCGATTACCCCATCGGTGCAGAGGTCGAATAGACCTAATCCGCCAACTGGCGGGGAGTGCACTGCCGTAGCATAACAGAGCAAAATTGGTGTGTGGGTATTTATCTTAATAGCGAATCAGTATAGTTCACAATATTTCCCGCGCCCATCATGACTATCGTAGCTTTCTGCTTCCGGCTGCCAGCTGCCAGCAGGGTGGTAAGGGCTTTTTTTAAGTTTTTGGGGTTCGGGAGATAAAAAACCAGTTTCTTGGGATGCTTTTTCTGTATGGCGCGGACAAGCGCTTCGGAGGTAAAGCGGGGATTGACGTTCACTTTATCGCGGCCGGCGACCTCATAGACAGGCATAATCAATGTGATATCAGCGTCATCAAACGCCGACCGGAACTCTCCGAAGAGCGCCTGAAGCCGCTTCGCCTGATGCGGCTGATATACACAGACGATTTTTGATTTCGGAAACTTTTCGCGGAACGCTTTGAGAGTGGCTTTGATTTCGGTGGGATGATGGGCATAGTCGTCGTATACTGGTACTGGCAGAGAGCGTATGGCATATGGCTTATGGTTCCTCCCCCTTTTAGCTATTTGCCCCTTGCTATACGCTATATGCCATTCGCCGCGATATTCGAACCTCCGCCACGCGCCGCGGTAGCCGCCCACAACCTTGAGCGCCAATGATTTTTTTACCCCAAAGATTTTTGTCGCAACCGTGAGCGCTGCGAGCGCATTTGAAACATTATGCTCACCCGGTATTTTAATTATGCTTCTGATTTCCCGCGCCTCTTTCTCGCGCACGCTGAACCAAAACACGCTTAGCAATTTGCCTGCCCGCCACTCGCCTGCGCTCGAGGCGCTGGCAGGCGGGCGCTTCGCGATACGCGAAATAGGGGAGCGGAGCGAATAAAGATTCTTGTCGTCGCGGTTCAAAACCAAAAATCCGCGATCTTTCGTCTGTGAGAGAAATTTCAAAAACGTTTTTTTGAGGTCGTTCAAGTTCTTATAAAAATCCAGGTGCTCGCGATCAATATTGGTCACGACCGATACAAACGGCCGGTAGTTTAAAAAAGCCGCCTTCCATTCATCTGCCTCAAGCACAAGCCATGGATGCCTTCCGGCATAAAAGTTCTTATTGTCAAGTTCGCGGAGTTTCGTGCCGACGATGATGTTTGGCTCAAAGTTCGCTTTCTTTAGCATCAAGCCGACGAGGGCTGTGGTCGTACTTTTCCCGTGGCTCCCGGCGACCGCGACGGTTTCATAGCGCGCAGTGAAACGTCCCATCGCCTCGGGATATGAAAGCGGTTTGATCCCTAGGCGGCGCGCCGCGCGAAGCTCGGGGTTAGATTTTGGAACCGCGGAGCTATAGATGACCATATCGGGAGACGCCCGCCTGCCGGCAGACAGGTTCCGGGCCTTATGCGGCCCAATTTTGACTTTTACGCCTTCTTTCTTGAGTTCCCGGGTAATTCCGCTCTCCACTATATCTGACCCTGAAACAGCCCAATTTTGAGCCATAAACCACCTCGCAAGGGCGCTCATCACAATCCCGCCAATACCTACAAAGTGAACGAGGGGCTTTTTAGAAGACTTATGTGTCATTCTGGTAATAACGGGGGGTAGAAACGATTTATAGCGGTCATCAAAAACATTATCTGTCGCACATTATGTCTTTTATGACGGATGATTTAAACTCGAAACCGAAGCGATAATTTCTCAAGATAAGGTATTGGATTCACGTCATCCCCGACGGGCGTAAGGCCGCATCCGTCTTTCTCGTCCATTGAAAATGAATTTTTCATAAACACCGAAAAATGAAGATGTGGTGCGGTGGCGAGGCCGGTCATGCCGACATGCCCCACGAGCGATCCGCGCGCAATCTCTTCGCCCGCCTTCACCTTCATGTCGTTCAAGTGCGCATACAGAAGCACCCGTCCGTCGTTCGCGTTCTTAATTGCGACGAATTTCCCGTACCCGCGCCGTCGGCAGAATATATCCTGATCTCGCGACGCGATTACCGTGCCGGGCGCGGCAGAATAGACCGGAGCGCCCTTCTTCGCCGCAATATCTATGCCGTTGTGCCGCCGCCCGGGATACCGGTTCGAAAATCCGGTAATGCCGTACCCCTGCGAAATATAGCTTTTTTTCTTCTCCTGGGTAAAAAAATTGAAATCGATCGCCGCGAGCCCGGAGCCCGAAGAACGCGCGATAACAGAGGTGGGCAGAAAATGCCCGTCGAAAAGCGAGGCTCGTATCCAGCCGAGAGATATGAAAACAAAAATCGCGCCAAAAACTATGAGGAAAAACTGTATGCTCCCGGCTCGGCTTCCCATGCAATTGCAATCAAAGCAACGACGCAAGCCAGCGAAACGGCTTGGTAAGCAGATCGAGAAACCAGAGAAAAATATTCCCTGCGGCGCCAAGCGCCTGCGAAAAAGGAATACCCGCAACGCGTTCAAACCATTCGTTAAAGCGCTGCCAAAGACTCTCGGCACTCGTTTCTGTAAAGTCAATTTCTTGCGTCGGTTGGATCACATTGCGATTGATAATTTCATATGCGCTATCGGCAAACTGCAGGAACGGCGGCGGAACGAATTCGCGAAGCGATTCGTAGACAAGCGCCGTTACTGCGCGGTAATTTCCTTTCGTGCTTGCCTCCGCGCTCCGCGGCCCGGCAAGCAGAAGGGCGCACAGCATAAGAAGCGCACAGGAACGGCATCCCCTGCGCGCGAGAACGATCGCAAAGAAACGAGTTCCCATGCACATAGTATAGTCCTTACGCGCCCTCGATTAAAGATAGCGCTCCGGATTCAAATCTCCGCCAAACGGCATGGTGCCGCACACGCGGCTCGGTCCCATATAGAACGTGGGCTGCGCAAACACCGTAAAGTGAAGGTGCGCCCCCGTCGCGTAACCGGTGCTCCCGGAATATCCGATAAGCTGTCCGCGGGTCACTTCTTCGCCCACGCGTACCGCCTGCCGCGAAAGATGCGCATAGAGGGTCGTGAGATTATTGTTGTGGTTGATGACAATGAATTTACCGTACGCTCCGCGGTAGCAACCCTTAAACGAGTCCTGATCCCCCACCGCGGCCACGCGCCCTGATTCCGCTGCAACGATTGGCGTTCCGAGCGGAGCACGGAAGTCGGTGCCGTTGTGCCATTTCCCCGGATAGGCGGTCTGCGCAAATTTCGTGCTCCCGTATTTCTGGGTGACCAAGGGCGGATCCACAGGAAGTGCAAGCACCCCCGGACGCGCAGCCGGAAGGAGGCTGGGGTCAATCTTCGTCCGCAGTTCCGCGTCAAGACTTTCAATTTCTTCCGCGATTTCCTGCTGAAGCTTTTGGAGCTCTGCAACCTGCTTTGCATACTCGCTCTCTTTGCTTTTTGTCTCGGTAAGCAGCACCTGCCTCGTTCTCGTCTGGTCCTGCACGATGGAAGTCCTGTTCTCTAAATTCTTGCGGTGGCGGGTTACCGCGTCCTTCTTCACGCTCGCATCATCCAATTTTTCCGCAAGTTCCCCCTGAAGCGTCCGCAGGCTCCCGATATCCACGGCAAGCTGGGTGTTGAGATCGCTCAAGGCCTGCGCTTCAAGAACGCCGTCGGCAAGGCTTTCGTTCCTCAAAAACACGATGAGCGGACTCACGTCGCTCGACCTCTGAAGCAGGCGAAACACCTGTACGATTGCGGAACGCTTGCTTTTCGTTGCTGATTCGATATCCGAGATATCGAACGAAAGTGCGCGAAGCTCGAGTCCGAGTTTCGAAATGCTCACCTCATCCGCGCGGATGTTTAATTTGAGCTGATTCGTCGCATATTCAAGACGTTGCAATTCGTTCTGAAGGCTTACTCGTTCGCCCTTTGTCGTATCAAGGCTTTTTTGGGTCCTCTCGAGCTCCTCGTTTATCCTCTCGAGCTCCCTCGCACGCGCTTCGATCTGCCCTTTGAGCGTTTCCTGTACGAGGGGTTCGCTTGAAGTGGAGTGATTAAGCTGCCCTTCTCCGCTTTGCGCATCCACCGGGGGTTCCGCGCCAAACACCGCCGGGGCCAAGGTAAGGGTGAGCACACAGAATAAAAAAGCTGAAACTAATTTTTTAGCCGCTTTGTGCATGTCGTTGCGCAAGGGTCAGTTTAGGCGATTTTTTCAAGTTTCTCAATCGCAAGCCGCACCCGCGCGGCGCTCTCCGCACATCCCAATACTCCAATGATCTCATAGGGGTCCGGCGAGGCGGCTTTTCCGGAAAGCGCCACGCGGAGGGGCCAGAGCACGCTGCCATTCCCCTCGCGTTTCGTAATGGGCGCGAGGGCTTTCTCAAGCGCCGCGCGGTCGCACGGCGCGGTCGCCGCATTCATTTCGAGAATCACAAGAAGTTCCTTGAGAATCGCGGCAGTTTTTTTTCGAGGATCTTTCTGCCAGAGAAGAAGCGCGCTCTCGTACCCGGGCAATTCGACAAAGAACGACGCGAGCTCAAAGAAATCCGCGAGCGTCTTCATGCGCTGTTTTTCGACCGAGAGTATCTTCAAAAGCCTCGCCTTCTCTACGCGCATTTCCCGTATTCGTTTCTCAAACTCGGGGTTTTCGAGCATCGCCTCAAGGATCGCGGCGTCGCTCATGGCGTGGAGGCGCTCTGCGTTCATCCATTCCAGCTTTTCTCCGTCAAAGATCGCGCCGCTTTTTTGGATACGCTTGAGGTCAAATGCGCTCACCAGTTCCTCGCGCGAGAGAATCTCGCGGTTATCTTTCGGATGCCAGCCAAGCAGGGCGAGAAAATTCACCATTGCATCGGGCAGGAACCCTTTTTCCCGATATGCAAGAAGCGAAGTCTCCGCGTATCGCTTTGACAGCTTACTCCTGTCAGAGCCGAGGATAAGCGGCACATGGGCATACGCGAGCTCGCGAAACTTGAGCGCGCTCTGCAGTAAGATTTGCTTCGGCGTATTGGGCAGATGATCCTCGCCGCGGATCACGTGCGTGATGCTCATCAGTTCATCGTCAACCACCACCGCGAAATTATAGAGCGGAGAATCTTCGCCCTTCGCGATGATGAAATCCCCGAAAAGCGCGGCGTCGAAGCTCACGTTCCCCCGGATCAAGTCACGGAACTCGACGCGTATCTCCGGCGTCCGAAAACGGATTGCCTGGGGTGCGCGGCCTTCGGGCGGAGATTCGAGCGCCCGGCAATGCCCGTTGTATCGCGGCGGAAGCCCCTCTGCAAGCATGCTCTCACGCTGCGCTTCGATTTCTTCTTTCGTACAATAGCATACGTAGGCGTTGTGCGATTCAAGAAGCGCCCGGAGGTACATGCGATATTTCTTTTTCCGTTCGCTTTGCCGGTACGGGCCGTGCTTCCCCTTTTCCCGGTGACGTTTCCCCTTCTCGTCCTTCCAATCCGGACCTTCGTCCCACGAAAGCCCAAGCCAAGAGAGCCCCTGCATGAGATTATCCTCATATTCGGGCTTTGATCGCGCCGCATCGGTATCCTCCATGCGCACCACGAACGTTCCAGTGTGCTGGCGCGCAAAAAGCCAATTAAAAAGCGCGGTTCTCGCGGTGCCAAAATGAAACGCGCCCGTGGGGCTCGGCGCGAGGCGAACCCGAATTTTTTCTTTTGCTCCTCTCATATTCCGGCTTTTATTTTACCACAGGGCCGCTGCTCGGTTCTCCGGGCTCGCGCCCCCGAAAGCGCAGGAGTTCCTCTGCAATTTTCCGTGCGGCATCGGGGCGAAAAAAACTCTCGGACGCGCGGTGCATCCGCTCCCACGCCCCGGGATTTTGGAGTATCGCGCGGATCTGATTTCTTACAATCCCCATCATGAGGTTTTTCTCCTCAATCACGATTGCCGCGCCGCAGGCGGCGTATTCATACGCATTCCTGCGCTGATGGTCATTTGCGGATTCGGAAAGCGGCACGAGGATCGCGGGTTTCCCGAACGCGGCCGCCTCAAAAATACTCCCGCTTCCGGCGCGCGCGAGAATGAGGTCCGCGGCGCTCAACGCAAGCGGCATATCGTCCTCGAGGAAAGGCGCGGCGCGATACGCGGATTCACGCTCCATAAATCCGGTGTCCTTGAGCGCCGCGGTGGCAAGCATATTCACTTCATCGAAATGCGCGCGCCCGGTTTGGTGCAACACCTGCGCTTCGCGAAGCAATTCTCCGAGATTTAAAATCACAAATTCATTGAGGCGCGTTGAACCCTGCGACCCCCCGAGCACAAGGAGCAGGGCAGTGCGGGGAGAAAAGCCGAGCTGTTGTTTCGCCTCTTCCGGCTCGATGCGCTTTGAAAGAAGCGCGCGCCGCACGGGATTTCCCGCGTGGATCACTCGCGTTCTCTTAAAATATTCCATTGTGGATTCGAAGCTCACGAGAACCGTCTTTGCCACGCGGCTCGAGAGCGCATTCGTGAGGCCGGGAAATACGTCGGATTCGTGGATTACCACGGGGACGCGAAATACCCACGCCGCACAGACCACCCAAAGCGCGCCGGCGCCCCCTTTCGAGAACACCGCGTCGGGCATAAGGCGGAACACATGAAAAAATGTTTGCGCGAACCCGATCACCATTTTCGGCGCGTCGAGGGCGGTAAGGAGCGAAAAATATCTCCGCAGCTTCCCCGTGACGACTCCGACCGTGCGCACCCCTGCGCCCGCAATCACGTTCCGGTATTCGTCGTCCGGACCGATATAAAACAGCTCAAGCGAAACGTTCGCGGCTGCCGCCGCGTCTTGGAGGCCCTCGACCGCGGCAAGCAGCGGATAGACGTGTCCCCCGCTCCCGCCTCCCGTGATGAGTACGCGGAAGGGGGCTATTCCGCCGCCCGTCGCTTGATTCATGTATACTTCGAGATATTTGCGACGATTCCGGACATTACGAGAAATACGGTGAGCGCGGTTCCGCCGTAACTTATAAACGGCAGCGGCACGCCGGTCAAGGGAATGATCCCTGATATTGCCGCCATGTTAAAAAAAGCCTGGAGCCCTATGATGCTCCCGAATCCGACGAGGATAAATTTTCCGAAACGCTCACGGAAGTCCTTTGCAATCCACAGTATCCGAATAGAAAGATAGCCGAAAAGAGCGACGAGCGCCCCCGCGCCCACAAATCCAAGTTCGGAACCTATGACGGCGAAAATGGAATCGTTGATCGACGCGGGAAGCCTCCGCACCTTCGCGAGCGATTCTCCGTACCCCAATCCCCAAAGGCCCCCCGAACCAAGCGTGATGAGCGCCTCGCGCAAGTGGTACCCTTTGTCATTCAAATTGCGTTCCGATTCCCAAAAAGAAGAAATCCGATCACGGCGATAGCCGGTAGAGAGCACGAGGATGCCGAGCGCGAGAAGCCCCACCCCGATGGTGACGAGAATATACCTCCACTTTGCGCCGCTTAAAAAATACACCGCCATGCCGGAGGTGATGAGGATTACCACGGTGCTCGTTGCGGGCTGAAATACCAGCGTGCCCGCAACGATCCCGCTTACCACAAGAAACGGGATAAAGCCCTCGATCAGGTTCTTCTCTCTGCTCTTCCTCGGATTACTGAGCCACGCGGCGAGATAGATGATATAGGTAACTTTCAAAAACTCCGCGGGTTGAAACGTAAGGGGTCCGAGCGAAAGCCATCTCCCCGCTCCCCCGGCAACGTAACCAAAGCTCGTGAATACGAGCGCAAGCAGCGCAAGACTCATAAGGAGAAGCGGGAGCGCAAAGCGCTTGTACGCCTTATAGGGCGTAAAGAACGCGAGAAAGAAACCGAGAAGACCGGGCAGGACGCCCTTCAAGAGCTGCTGTTTGAGGTAATAGTAGGAATCATTAAAACGTATTTTCCCGAGTTCGGATGATGCGCTTGCGAGCATTGCGAGTCCGAACACCACGAGGAGCGCCACGATCGCAATGATGACATACTCGGGGCGATGGCCCCTTTTTATCGTCGCCTCAATACCCATGATGCCGAAGCGGGCGCCCCGCGAGAATAGTTTGAACCGTGCCGTCCTTGAACGCCACGCGGCCGTTCACCACGGTAAATTTAACGTGTCCCTCATCGGTAAAGCATGCGAGGTCGGCGTAATTCCCCTCCCGAATCTCTCCGCGATCGCGGAGATTGAACTTTCTTGCGGGCTCTTGCGTCACTTTCTTTATCGCATCCTCAAGCGGCATGAGCTTCTCCTTGAGCACCAGGGAAAGGAATTTGGGGAACGTCGAAACTGCGCGTTCGAGTTTTTCCTCCTTCCGCGCATCGCTCAAACTCGCGGCATTCGAGGACACGAACGACCTCTTGCTTAGAAGTCCTCTCGTAATCAGCGCGGGGTTGATGTTCTTGTAAAATATTGATGCGCGAAGGCTGGTCGAAACCATGAGGCGCATGAGCGTCTCCTGCGGATCTCGAAGCCCGTAGATGTCCATCATCTCTCGGAGCGACCTGCCCGAGAGCGTGAGGTCGCCCGAGGCCCACGCAATCACAAAACCGTGAGGATCGACTTTGGGAAGCTCTTTCACGATCCGCGGCTGAAGCCACGAATCTTTCACGTTGCTCATCATCACCTCGATTCCGCCGTTCTGCACCCAGAGCGGAAGGAACGCGTAGAGCGGAATGACGCTCGTATCGAACGGGTAGAGATCGAAGTGGAAATCCGCGTCGCGCGGGAGCGATTCGATCCGATCGAGCGCGGCTTCGTATTCCTTCTCAAAGCCCTTGAGCGGTAAAAGATGGCTCACGACCACGCGCGCGCCCGTTTCGTTCGCGATCTTTATCGTCTCCTCAATGGAATCGCCGAGCCCCTCCCCGGTGTTTCTCAAGTGAGTCGCGTACACCGCCCCGTACTCGTGTACGATCTTCGCAAGAAACTTTATCTCGGCATACGGCGTCTGTCGGCTATGCACGTACCCCAATCCGGTTGAAAACCCCGCCGCGCCCTCTTTGAGGGCGCGGCGAAGCGTTTCGCCGAACACCACGAGTTCATTGGAGGTGAGATCCCGCATCGCCTCCCCCAACATTGCGCGCCGCACCGTCGAATGCCCGATGAGCGTCATAAAATTCACTCCGAGCTGCCGTTTCTCGATGAGCGAAAAGAATTCTTCGAGCGTATGCCAGCCGACATTCATATTCCGCACATCCGTCCATTTCTGTATCGATTCCAAACTGCCGTAGAGGAGCGGCGCAAGCGACGCGCCGCAATTTCCCCCCACGATGGTCGTCACTCCCTGCCGAAGAAAATCTTCCTGGCCCGGATGGTCAAAAATCGAAAGATAGTGGTCGGAGTCGGTGTTTACGTCAATGAAGCCGGGGCTTAGATACGCTCCTTCGCCAGAGAGCACCTCGTCCGTTTTTTTATCTCCAAAACTCCCGATTGCGGAAATTTTATCCCCGTTCACGTATACGTCCGCGACCTCCGGCAGATTTTTTCCGCCTCCGATCACACGGACATTCGTAATAAGGAGCGTCATTCCTTCTATTATAGAGGATATTCCCGCGACTAAAAAATCGTATGTGTGAGAGAGCGGCGGCTAAAGCCTGATAATGTCGCGAATGGTAATAACTACCATGAGAAAAATGAGCACGGCAAACCCGACGGTGTTCACAAATGCCTCTGCCGTGCGGGAAATCGGAGAACCCTTGAGTTTCTCTATGATGAGAAGGAAGAACCGCCCGCCGTCCAGGGCCGGAAAAGGCATCAGGTTTATTACTGCAAGATTTACTGATATGACCGCGAGGAGGTTTAAAAGAAACACGAACCCCGCCTGGCTCGCCTCCGACGCAAAGGTGAAAATCCCGACTGGTCCCGCAATCCCCTCGGGAAGCGCCCCTTCGGTCACAAGGCTCCGCGCAAGCTCGGATACGCCCGTGACGGTGAGCCATGTTGCATCCCTCGTATGCGCGAAGCCCCCTTGAAGAGACGCGAGAAGTCCCCGGGGCGGAGCCCCGTATTCCCGCAGCACAAGGCCGAAATCCTTCACCAACCGCCCATGAGAGAGAAGCACGCCAAGGGCGGCCCGAGACTCGTCAGCCCGCACGCGGGGGTTCAATTCAAACCTCTTTCCGCCGCGCGTCACGGAAATCGTGACCGCCGTGCCGCGGTTCGACTCGAGAAAATTGACGAATGCGTCGCCGCGCGAGAATCCTTGAATGACATCTCTTTCCGTGATGCCAACCTCCGCGGCGGGAGAGCCTGGCTCTATGCCCCGCACGAAAATCACCTCCTCTTCCGTGATCTCGCGCGGGCGCGGGGAGAATATGATCGTGCTCTTCTCGGTTTCCCGCAAAACTTCGACCGACGCGCTCTTCCCCACCCCGGGATTCGCGGCGTTCAAAAATTCTTCGACGCTCTTCATTCCGAGGAGAAGATCTCCCTCTTTGAAACCGGCGCGGAACGCCTCCGAATTGTTTTGCACGCCGCTTACAAACACAAGCGGCGGGGTGCCGATCGCAAGGATCAGCGAAAATACCAGCCACCCGACGGCGAAATTCATACACACTCCCGCAAGCACTATGACGCTTCGCTTCCACGCGGGTTGAGCCGAAAAATAACGCTTTTTCTCTTCCGGGGACGGCACGTCCTTTCCATTATCCATATGATCGTTCTCGCCCGCGATCTGCACGAAACCGCCGAACGGGAGCGCATTCACGCTGTATTCCGTTTCGCCTTTTTTCTTCGCAAAGAGGCGCGGCGGGAACCCGAACCCGAACTCATTGACGCGAAGACGGAACAATTTTGCCGCAAAAAAATGCCCGGCCTCATGGATAATGATAAGTGCGGAGAGCCCCGCGACGACAAAAATCAAAGTAAGCATACGTCCTATGATACGCTACTCGTGCAATTCCTTCAACTTGCGCTCAACAAGCGAATCTATTTCCTCGTTCGCCTTGTCCGTTATTTTTTGGAGACGTTCTTTCCCTTTGAACAGTTGGTCCTCGCTCACTTCTTTCCTCTCGTGCGAGGCCTTTAATTTCTTCTGCGCATCATCGCGATGCGTACGAATGTTGATCCGGACTGTTTCAGCCATTTTTCTCACAAGCTTCGCAAGTTCGTTCCGCCGCTCCTCGGTAAGCGGCGGAAGGAGCGCGCGTATTATATTTCCCTCGCTCGAGAGGCTCAGCCCTACATTCGCGCTCTCAATCGCCTTCACGATCCCTTGAAGCGCGGATTGGTCCCACACGGCGATATCAATCTCCCGGGGGGGCTTCACGGTAAGCGACCCGAGCTCTCGAATAGGAAGCATCTGTCCGGCATATTCGGCTTTCACGTGCTCGAGGAGCTTTGTGGAAGGCCTGCCGCTCCGCACGCCCTGAAGTTCCTGCGTGAAATGGCCGACGGCCCCCTCCAAATCAAGCTCAAGTCTCTTAAACTGCTCGTCCATATCAGTGCCTTGAAGAAATGAGCGCGCCGAGACTTTCGAGCTGAAGCCGCGGGTTCAAGTTGAAAAAATCCGCGTTCTGCCGCAGGCGGAGCACTTCATGCCATGCGCCATAACTCTTCTCTGCCGCAAGCTCTGCGATGATCGCGTCAAGAAACTTATGCAATCGAATGTCCTGCTCCTTAAACACGTCCTTGAGGAACGCGCGGCGCGCGGCGGGGGAAGAGGAAAGAAACGTGTGCGCGGCGCGCTCGAGCGCGCGGTATTCATCATCAAAAAGCATTGCATGCGCCCGTCCCGGCTGGCCGAACGATCTCTCCGCGATGCGCCGCGCAACCTCCGGCAGCGCGCCGTGCGTTTCGCAAAGCCACTCTGCGATGCGCGCGGGAGCGACATGCGAAAACGGGATCTTGTGGAGGCGGGACACAAGCGTCGGTTTGAGCGCTTCGGAACCTTTCGCGATCAATATGATGATGCTTGATGCCGGCGGACGCTCGGCAATAGTGAGGAGCGCGTTTTGCGCCTCCGAAGTGAGCGCGTCCGCGTCGTCCACCACCACCGTGCGATACGGGCTATGAAACGGGGTCATTCGCAAAAAACCCTGGATGGCGCGTGCGGTATCAATGCCGATTGAACCCTTCTCGTCCGGACCCACACACAACGCATCGCTCAAAGGGGCGCGGCTGTGTCTCGGGTCGGCGCGGCGGACTCCCCTTTCAAATTCGCGCGCAAGCTCATGCGCTACCGTCCTTTTCCCTACCCGCTCCGGACCCCAAAAAAGATATCCGTGATGAAGCTTCCCGTCGCGCGCAAGGTTCCTGAAGAGCTGGATCGTGCGCTCGTGTCCAATACTCATCGTTTATCGCTTGTTCAAAAGCGTCCGCTTATATACCGGGAGGTGATTTAATATGATCCCCGTGCCCTTCGCCACGCAGAAAAGCGGCTCGCGCGCAGTATACGTGGCAACTCCCAAGTGCCGCTTAAAAAAATCTTCAATGTAATGGAGTTGCGCCGTGCCCCCCGAAAGGATGATGCCTTTTTGCATTATGTCGGCCACGAGCTCCGGCGGCGTCGCATTGAACACGTTCTGGACGGAACCCACGATCTCCATAAGGTGCGGATTCAATGCCTCCGAAATCTCGTTCCCGCTGATCGTGATATCCTTGGGAAGCCCCGACACAAGGTCTCTGCCGCGAAGCTGGAATTCCATCTTATCCTTCACCGGGAGCGCCGCTCCTATCTGGATTTTCACCGTCTCCGCCATCTGCTCGCCTATCGCGAGCGAGTACCGCTTCTTGACGTAGTCGCTGATCGCCTGATCGAACTTATTGCCCGCGACGCGCAGGCTCGTCCACGATACGATTCCCCCCAAAGAGATCACGGCAACCTCGGAGGTTCCGCCGCCCAAGTTCACAATCATATTCCCCGAGCGGGCGTTGATGGGAATTCCTGCGCCGAGCGAGGCAAGGATCGGTTCTTTTACGATGTAGACCTCCGCCGCGCCGGCTTCGCGCGAGGCATTTTGAACCGCGCGCCGCTCGGTTTGCGTAATGCCCGCGGGCACCGAGATTACGACATCCGGCTTCAATATATTGAAGCGCCCGACCGCCTTCGCGATGAAATAGGTGAGCATCGCCTTCGTGATGTAGTAATCGGCGATCACTCCATCTTTGAGCGGCCGGTACGCCACAATCTCCTCGGGCGTCCGTCCTATCATTTCCTTCGCTTCGACGCCCACCGCAAGCACGGAATTGTCGGGTTTTGAAAGCGCGACGATCGTGGGTTCATTAATGATAAAACCGCGCCCCGGCACGAAGACGATCGTGTTCGCGGTTCCTAAATCAATGCCGATTTTGCGAGTGAGCATGAAAGATGTTCCGACGCTAATACGCTAATTGACGCGAATGTCGCGGATGAATCATTAGCGCCATTCGCATGCATTCGTATATTGGCGTCGCGTTAAAAACCTCCTAGCAGTATAAAGCGCGGGATAGAAGAGAGTCAAACTCGTTCAATGTGAGCACCAAGATTCCGTAGCCGCTCGTCGATCCGTTCGTACCCTCGGTCAATTTCCTCTACGCCGTCGATTTCCGAATCGCCGTTCGCGACGAGCGCGGCAATTACGTTTACGATCCCCGCTCGAAGGTCGCGAACGACCATTTTTGCACCGCGAAGAGGGGTGGAGCCATGGATAGTCGCAACGTGCGGAAAGTTCTTCTCTGAAAACCGGCACGGCGCGGAGGGCGGGCATGAATCCCCTACCTCGATCTTTGCTCCCATTCTCTTCAGATCATCTGTATAACCGAAACGATTATCATAAATTGTTTCATGGATTGTGGATGTTCCCTCGACCTGAGTTAAAAGCACTGCGAGCGGCTGCTGCCAATCAGTCATAAACCCGGGGTGAATTGCGGTTTCCACCTCGAGGGGCCTTAAAGAATTTGACGTGCCCGCCGACCCGCGAGCGACGGAGGGACGCCAGAACGCAATGCCCTCCGGCGAAATCTCATATTCCGCGCCAAGCCGCCGCACGGTGTTTAAAAACGTAATGAGATGATCTTGAATTGCGTCTTTCACGAGTATTCTCCCGCCAGTCGCAATCGCAAGGCACGCGAAGGATACCGCTTCGTTCCTATCCGGCAACACCTTGTGCCGCGCGCCCCGCAGGCGGGGCACGCCCTCGATATAAAAGTCCCGGTTCGCGCCAAGCTCGATGATAGCACCCATCTTCTGGAGCATTTTGACCACGCTCATGATCTCGGGCTCAAGCGCGGCGTTCCGGAGCACTGTTTTCCCTTTGGCGAGGACCGCGGCAAGAATGGCGTTCTCCGTCGCGCCGACCGATGGGAAATCAAACCGAATCTCCGCGCCGCGGAGGCCGTGCTTTGCCCGCGCGCGATAGCATTTCCCCTCCTCAATTTCGATTTCTGCGCCAAGCGCCTCGAGCGCTTTGATGTGGAGATTAACCGGCCGCGCGCCAATCTTATCGCCTCCTAGAAATGGCACTTCTGCCTCGCCCACGCGCGCAAGAAGAGGTCCTAAGGCAAGGATGGGAATACGGTTCCTGCGGCTCTGCTCAAGCGTTACGCGGCTGTTTTTGACGGTTGTGGTCTCGATTGTGACGGTTGATCCGTTTCGGACAACTTTGCTCCCGATGTGCTTCAAAAATTCCGCGGTGATGTCGGTGTCCCCTATCCTTGGGAAATTGTCCAAGCGGCACGGCTCCTCGGTGAGGAGCGAGGCGACCATGAGTTTCGTCGCCGCGTTCTTTGCGCCCTGCAGTTTAATCTCTCCCTCAAGCTTTTTCCCGCCTCGAATGAGAAATTTCATTTGGGGAACAAGAAAATTCTACAGCTTGTATGCCTTGTCTCGACGATCAATGTAGTGCACGACAATCGCATGTTCTTGCCACTTGACCGCATAAATAATCCGCCAATCGCCAACGCGCAGTTTGTAGAAATTTTTGAATTCGTAACTCAACACAACGGGCACCACGGTATCAAAATGTTCCGTGAGCCAGTCGAGCTTATCAATAATGCGCCGCCGCACTGGGCGATCAAGACGCGCAAGATCCTCTTCGGCCTCACGGGAAAACTCGAGCGACCACCCCGCCATGTCAGTTGTATCGTGCTTTGATGGTTCTAAATGGCATGGTTTTCTTTCTTGACTGAAGCGCTCCCCGGAGTCTCCTCTTAGCTTTTTCACTTAGTTCCAACCCAAAATCGGGATCATGCACAATTTCATAGAGAGCTTGGGCAATAATGGCTCGCATTTCTTTGGATATCTTTTGAGGTATGGTAACCGTGCTCATAGTATAAGTATACCGCGGCAGTGTGAGCTAGACAACCTCCGCGTTCTAGCCCTTCGGCGATGCTCAAGGCAAATCATTTATACGACTTCCGCGTTGTAACATTGTTCACAATAGACAATTTCTTTGCGATCGGGCGCGTAGGAGGTTTCAAATTCATTGGGACAGTGGCCCTCTTTATGAAAATGTACGATGGTATTTTGGTAAACATTGCTTTCAGATTTGATTCCATTGCACATGCAACTCCTGTGCCAAAGTTTCATTGGCGTCCTCTGGCGGACACGCGAGTAATGCCGGCAATTCGGACAAAGTCGTGGAAGGGGCAGATTAAGATTCTTATAGAAGTTCAGCTCCTCGGGCACAATGCGGAATGCAGTAGTGCACTGCTCGTTGCAAGATCCACCATGATCACAACCTATAACCTCTTTGAGTATTGATTCGCCAACTGCCTGAATTGTATCCGGTAGGTCCTTGGACATTTTGGTAACTTGATAATTGCGCCCTTCCGGTTCTTTCCAGTTATACTGACCCTCACGCGCTTCATTTTTCGTAAGAGGAAAATACTCTTGAGCTATTGTCTCGTTATAGGCAAATGGAGAAAGCTCTATTGGGAAAAATTCCCCATATTTATAGGTTCTGCCCTTTTTATCAACAAACGGAACCGCATTCATTTGTGCGGTCACTTTGGGCAAAAGCGCTTCATATTCTTCCTTTGTGTATTGCTTGTTCAAGATGCAGTAGTGTTTGCTACGGAGCCCCACACATCCGAAAAGATGCGATGAAGCATGGCAATTTAAGGAATATATAATATCGCTCGAGTTATAGATTGTGCTGGAGGCAAAATTCCTATTCCCCACATTGCAGTCAACCAACTCGCACGAAAGTGGATTTTGGAAAATCCCATTGCCGTCGTAAGAATCCTTGAGATCCAATGCGCTGTATTCATATTTACAATCGGAACGGCGGCGGCACAGCAAGCGCCATATCTTGTTGATGCGAGCGGAGTTGAATTGCAGACATATACGGCGAACAATTCAATGAAGCCATGAAATGCGAAACGGAAGAAGATGCTGCCCGCTGGCTCTTCGCGGAGATAGACTTTTATGGCCGCGAGTATGGGCAAGAACCAGAAG
>JACQKW010000006.1 GCA_016204385.1 Candidatus Liptonbacteria bacterium
GCTCTTTCCGGCGGCGCGCTATCGGGATTTTTTGCCGGTATGTTCGGCATTGGCGGGGCAATCCGCAGTATGTTTTTGTCCGCGTTTGATTTACCGAAAGCGGTATATATCGCTACTGCGGGAGCAATCGGAATTATGGTTGATTCAACCCGCATCATTACTTATTTCACCGGTGGCGCAACGCTTCCAAAAGAACTCTGGTACGGACTGCTCCTCTTTATTCCGATCTCGTTTGCGGGAGCGCAAATTGCGAAGAAAATCGTAGACAAAATACCGCAAAACAAATTCCGTATGGTAGTGGCTGTTTTTCTATTTGTTATCGGCGCAAAATTGGTCTTATTTCCATAAACTAAAAAAGTCGCAGTATTCTATATGACCAAAAAAGGAGCGGTGCACAGCGTGCCGGCCGACTTGCGGAGGGCACTTGTCTCCGCTAAAGCGGCGCGATCGGCATGGGAGGATATTACGCCGCTCGCGCGAAATGAGTGGATATGCTGGGTTACTTCCGCGAAGAAGCCCGAGACGAGGAATCGCCGGATCGAGAGAACACGCGCGGAGTTGACGGAAGGAAAGCGCCGGCCCTGTTGTTGGGCAGGCTGTATTCATCGCCAAAAATAATCTGAATCGGCGCACAGCGTCGGTTGTTTCTATAAAACAGCGTCCATACCGCTGATACCCCCGATCTTGACGATGCGGGACAGAGGAGTAGGAGGGTGGGGTAATTGCGTATCAAGGGCATATTTGCTATTATTACAAACAATGCAACTACAATCGTTTATTAGACAATAAACCGCCAACAACAACCGCATAGCGCGGTCGTTTTGGCGGTTTTTTATTTCTGCTGCGGTAGCTTAACGGCAGAGCATTCCTCTGATACGGGAAAGGCTGGGGGTTCGACTCCTCCCCAAGGCACACGCCCTCGTAGCTCAATGGACAGAGCGGGACGCTTCTATCGTCAAGGTTGCAGGTTCAAATCTTGCCGAGGGTATTTATTTGATATAATGGGCTTATGAACCGACGCGCAATAGTTTTTTGTAATTCTATCCTCGGTTTTCTTGTAGGATTAAATATCCTCGTTTTCACAGCACTTTTCAGCAGTGTCGACATGCCGATCATTCACTATTTTGGCGGCATAGTTCCGATGTTTAAATATTACCTCTTTATCTCAAATTTCGGCGGCGCAATCATAGTACACGCTCTTGGCACGCTGATTGTTATGACGGGTGTTCGTTTGCTGATAACTCGCAGAGAGGCAAGTAATCTGGGACTTACGTTGGTTGGCATGCCGATCTCTTTCCTTGTGGTATCCATTTTAGAGCACTGGGGCGTTATTCTTGCGGGTGCCCCTCTCGCTTCTTAACTCAAGCTCAAGCGAGGGATTTGCAGAAAACGCAATTCTTCCCCAACCTTTCTCCAATCTACTGTTCTAAACGCGTCCAGCAGGGAGAGCCACATTTGATATCGAGCATTCGGAGCAGGAAATTCACATTATTCTTCCGGCGCGAATCGCGTGATTCTGTTTTTTCCCGCTTGCTTCGATTGCCGGAGCGCCTCATCCGCGCGTTTGAGCGAATCCTCCACCGTCTCGCCCGGAGTGAAACCCGTGAGGCCACCGCTTAAGGTGACCGGGATTTTTTTGCCCTCCACCTCCACTTCAAAACTAATCTTCGCTTCCTCCTCTCCCTCTGCGGTGAATTTGTGAATGACCATATCTTCTTCCGCATCATTGAACGCGATCAAAAATTCTTCCCCGCCCCAGCGTCCCACCACATCGCGGCCCCGGGTTTCCCGCCGCAAATGTTCCGCGACCGCCGTTAAGACTTTGTCGCCGACCGCATGCCCGTATCGTTCGTTTATATGTTTGAAATCATCAACGTCGAGGAGAAGGAAGCTTACCTTTCCCCGCGAATGACGGCGCTCCGGAATCTCATCTTCGGGGACGGGGAGAATTTTTTCGACTTCCTCCTCGAAGCCCCGGCGGTTCGCGATGCCGGTTAATGGATCTTTCGTGGATAGCTTGGCAAGGCGTTCGTTCTCGCGAGAGAGATATTGATTCTCAAGCGTGAGCAGTTCGTTCTGAAGCCGGAGCTTTTCCGCCTCGTCGGCGATTTCTTTGTCCAATCTCTGCGCAAGCTGTTCACGCGAGGCCTCGAAGTCATCGCTTTCCTCGGTGTGGATTTCGGGTGGCACGAACTCGAACTTCATCGTTTTCTTGATAGTACTACGGCGTGCGGAAAAAGAAAAACGCCCCGCAGTGCGGAGCGTTTTTTCGTATCTAATTTCTAAGTTCTAACTACTAACAGCTATTTTTCACATACACCGTGAGAACCCGCAGTTATTGCAGCTCATGCACCCTTCGCTCATTTGGAGTGCGCCCCCGCAGTCCGGGCAGCCCGGCATGAAACCGAAATCAGCAATGGCTTTTTTCTTGTAGCGCAGATCGGAACCCGCCGCCGCATGCACTTCCGCCACTGCTTCGACCGGCGCACCCTCACGCACGGGGGTCTTGGGATTTCCGTTCGTCTTTACATGTTCTTCGAGCACTTGACCGATCGCGTCCGGGAGCGAGAGTATGGTTCCTTTGTTTGTCATGACCGGCATCGGCCCCCGGATGCCCTTCAAATTCCCGATTACCTCCTCCACTTTTACGCCCGAGCGGAGGGAGAGCGAGACCAAACGGCAGATCCCCTCGCTCTGTTCCTGGAAATAGCCGCCGGTTTTCCCGATGGTGGCAAAGACCTCGAACGGCGCGCCGCGCTCGTCGTTGTTTACGGTCACATAGAGATTGCCGTATCCGGTTTTCACCTTATATGTCTTCCCGGCCATTACCTCGGGCCGCACGCGGGGCTCGATGCCGCCGCTCGATACCAAGACCTGCGCGGGGGCGGAGGACTCGGCGTCCTTCGATGTGAGCGTGCCGCCTTTCCCGATTTCCGAAGGCGCCACAAGGTTTTCTCCCGTGCCGATGTTCAAGATCTGCACGTTCCTGCTTCCGTCGCGGTAGACGGTCGTGCACTTGCATTTCATCTTCCAGCCAAGGACATAGCCCTGGAGCACGTCCTCTTTCGTGGCGGAATTCGGAAAATTGATGGTTTTCGATATCGAATTATCAACGTGTTTCTGGAAAGACGCCTGCATCAGGATGTGATCCTCTGCGGAGATGTCCATCGCAACCACGAAGGTTTTGCGCAGTTCCTCGGGGATGTCCTTCAAATGCTGGATGGTGCCCGTGCGGACCACCTCCTCTTTTATTTCCGATATTTTTTCTTCCGAAAGACCCGCGTGCGTGAGCGCGTGTTCGAAGTACCGGTTGAAGTAGCGGTATTGGTGGCCGTCCTTGTCCTGCTTCACGTAGGCGAGCGCGAAGTTCGGTTCCACCCCCGATGAACAGTCGAGCATCATGGAAATTGAACCGGTGGGCGCGACAGTCGTGAGCGCCGCGTTGCGGTGCGGGTCGTCCATGTAAATGCTGAGTTTCAAGTTTGGAAAAGGCTCTTTTTCTTTTGCAAGCTCCCGCGACATTTCGTGCGCGGTGTCGGTTACGGTTTTCATGATGCGCTCCGCGAGCCGTCGGCCTTCTGCGGTGTTGTACCCGACTCCCAACTGATAGAGAAGGTCGGCAAACCCCATGATGCCAAGCCCGATCCGGCGATTCTTCCGCGCGAGATCGGTGACCGCCTTTACGGGGAAATCGAAAAGATCGATGACGTTATCCATAAGGCGCACCGCGGTTTTGGTCGCAAATTTGAGGCGTGCCCAGCCTATTTTCCCGTCTTTCACGAACGCCGCGAGATTAAGGGATCCAAGATTGCAGTTGTCGTAGTGGTGGAGAAATTGTTCGCCGCACGGGTTCGAACAATCAATCGCGCCCAATCCCGGAAGGGGATTCGTGCGGTTCACTTCGTCAATGAACACGATGCCCGGTTCGCCGTTCAGCCACGCATAGGTGACGATCTCGTCGAAGAGTTCGCCGACCGTGATGTCGAGCTCCTCGACGCCCGTGACCGAACCGCTCGGGGCGCGGAGCACGCGGCGCGGCTTCATCTTTTTCCCATTCCATTCGCAGAGCCACGGTTCGTCCGGATGTTCGGTGAGCGCGCGCATGAATTCGTCCGTCACTTTGATTGAAATATTGAAATTGCGGATCTCGCCCTCGATTTCTTTTGCGCGTATGAAATCCAAAACGTCGGGGTGGTCAATCTGCATCATCGCCATGTTCGCGCCGTGCCGCCCCTGCTGTTTGATCACGCCGAATGCTTCGTTGTACACCTTGAGGAATGATACGGGGCCCGAGGAAACGCCGCGGGATTTTTTTGTGGGGGTATACGCGGGGCGGAGATGCGAGAAATCGAATCCGAGTCCCGAACCTGCCTGCTGGAGAAGCGCGGCGTCCTTCAATGTTTGAAAAATGCTCTCCATCGAATCGAGGACGGGGAGCACAATGCAATTTGCAATAAGCGGCGTGGGCGCGCCGGCGTTCGTCATCGTGCGGCCCGCGGGCGTGTATTCTTTTTTCGAGAGGATTTCGAAGAAATCGCGCTCTACTTTGCGGACGAACTGGTCATCGAGGCCGTAATTTTTCTCGACTGACGCGAGCGCATGGGCGACGCGCGCGAACATCTCGGCCGGAGTCTCTTGTGAGCCGTCGTCGCGGGTTACCAGATACCTCTTGCGCATCATTTTGAGCGCGTTTTCCGAAAACGAGGCGTTGATTTTTTCGTACTCCGACGCTTTGCCGACCCCGCGAACTTGTTTTCTCTCTCCCATGCGATTTTTATTCTTTTGATGACCTTTTTTCTTGCGCAAGACAAGTATACCACCGCAGTTTTTTCTCAAATGTGGATAAAGACTTGTCAAAACGCAAAAACGTTTTGCTGTGGCTCTGCGCGGGCGGCTCACGGCGGTCGCAGGGCTAAAAACCTCGAACCCCCGGACTTCCATGACAGGGAAATATGAATTGTAACGAAAAAAACCGCGCCAAACGGCTTGACGCGGATTGGGGGAAGCCTCTTCGGCCGCCATTTTGCGAAACGAAGGGACAGCGAAGTTTCCATTCGGCTTTATTTTCGATCCTGCGCGCTTCTTCACGGGAGAAACCGGGCAAAACTCCGATTTCCATGAGTGTCTTGGGTTCGAAATGGGCCGCGCCGCCGTTTTTTCCGGGTGAAAAATCGAATTGAAGGCATATCGAGACATGCGCTTGAGGGTGAAGCGTCCCAGAGGGGTCTGGGAAGGCGCTTTGGCCGAGCTCCCGGAGCAACAAGGAGTTCTCCCTTCCCGGCGCGACACGCCGAAGCGATTGCGGGCTGATTTTCGCGGCATCGCGTTCTCGATTTTTCGGCGCAGTTGTCGTACGCGGGAGAGAAACGCGCATGCGAGCGTTCATGGTTCATGCCGCACGCTTCGATCTCCAAAAATACGTCTTAAAGGGTGCGCCGGGCGGCACACGTGGTGAGCGTGGCGCCCCGATCGGGTTGATGCCAGTCAATTGCCTCACGGAGCCCTTCGGCGCCCTCGTGTAAGCAGTTTCTGATATCGTCCCGCGAGAGGCACATTGTGCCGGCTCGTGTCGCCGCGAAGCGCATGCGGTGAAGGAGTGCGGCATTTCGAAGTCGCCGCGATTCCTCCCGTGCGATCCCGCGCGCGCTCATGCGGCGGAGAAGGATACGCATCTCTTCGCTCGGAAGCGGGGGCGGGCAGTGCGCACGCCGCATTGAGAGGCCGCGCACGCGACGGCGTTGCAAGTGCCCCGCGCGGACTTTTTTACCGCGAAGGTTTTGATGAGCGATACGGCCGCTCTCCTTTGGGATTTTTTGTCCTGCGGATGGCGGTTTGTGCAGTACGGGAGCGTTTGATAAAATAGAATTGATTTTTCCCATGGATCGGCGCGAAGGATTTTTGTCGAAGCACCGGAGAGGCGGCGCGGCGTACCTGCCGTGGGTTCTTTTTGGGGGACTATGCGCCGTCGCGTTGATTGCGATTATCGGCGCGAAGAGCGCTTCGGTCCGAAATGCGCCGCAGATCGCGACGAAAAGTTTACGCGATGCCTTCCGCAGCGAAGACCGTTTCAAACTCGCTGCAGAAATTGATCTTGTGCGCGGAGACGAGCCGGATGCCGCGCGCTCGCTCGGGGGCAGTAGGGCGGCACACGGCGAAAAAAAGATTTCCGAAGGAGCGCCGGCGATTCAGAAAATAAAATCAGAACCCCCGGGTGTTCCCGATCCGGCGATCCGAGAATGCGACATTGGCGCGCCGTTCACTCCCACGGGCGGCGCGCGAATAAATGAAATTGCGTGGATGGGAACGTCCGCGAGCGCGCAGAACGAGTGGGTGGAAATTTATTCGCCGGGAAGCGAAATCGTACCGCTCTACGGCACGCGGCTCGTAGTTGTGGGCGGAGAAATTGATGTCCGCTTCGAAAAAGAAAACCCCGCGCCTTCAGGATACCTTCTTCTTGAACGGACGGACGATTCGAGCGTCCCCGGAATCACGGCAAACCTCATATATAAAGGAAACCTCTCAAATAGCGGCGCGTGGCTTCGGCTTTTTACTGCGGAGTGCGCATTGCTTGATGAAATTGACGCGAGTTCGGGATGGCCTGCCGGCGAAAACGCCTCGAAAAAGACGCTTGAACGGAATCAGGACGGCGTTGGGTGGCATACGAGCGCGTTCACCCACGGCACGCCCGGCGCGAAAAATTCCGAACCCGCCGCGGTTTCAGGGGAATCCCCTCAAAACAATCCTCCCGCGCCCAGCGCGGCAGAACCTCCTCCGCCCGCTCCCCCTCCTCCGCCATCTGGCGGACCAGCGCCGCCCGTAAACCCGTCTCCCCCCTCTCCGCCGTCCCCGGCGAGCGCACCTGCGGTGGTGATCCACGAAATTCTTGCGGGTATCGACGGCAACCCAGATTACGAATTCATCGAGCTCTACAACACAGGCGATGCGCCGGTAAATCTCTCGGGCTGGGAATTGCGGAAGCGATCTTCTTCCGGGAGCGAGAGCAATCTTGTGGACGACGCGAAATTCACGGGCACGATTCCCGGGAAAGGATATTTTCTCATCGCAAGTCCTTCGTACCTCGGCGCGCCTGCAGCAGATCTCGTATATTCCGCCGCGTCCGCGAACATTGCGTACACTGAAAACTCGCTCGTGCTCTACGGCGGAGATTATCGTGCAGGAGCTTTGATCGACGAAATTCACTGGATGGAAATTCCGAAGGGCAAAAGCTATGAGCGCGAGGGAGAAAACGGCGCGTTTGCGGTCCGCGATGCGCCGACGCCGCGAAACTCCCAGAACTAAATGCGCGACCTTGTCGTGATTCTCCACAACGTCCGGAGCATCCACAACGTGGGCTCGATTTTTCGAACTGCCGAGGCCGCAGGCGCGAAAAAAATTTATCTCGCCGGTTTCACGCCTTCGCCCGTCGACCGCGTGGGCGCGCTTCGTTCGCAATTTCGCAAAGTGTCGCTCGGCGCGGAGCGAACGCTCCCGTGGGAGAAAATTTCGAATGTGAATGGGCTCATGCAGAAACTCCGCGAGAAACAAAACTACCGCGTCTACGCCGTTGAGCAAACGGATCGCTCGAAGCCGTATTACGAACTGCGGCGGGTTCCGCGGCGATGCGCGCTCATTCTTGGAAATGAGGTGCGCGGCATTCCGCGATCGGTGTGGAAAAACGCGGACGAGGTAATGGATATTCCGCTCCAAGGGAAAAAGGAATCATTGAACGTGAGCGTTGCGGCGGGGATAGCGCTATTTCATTTTCTGCACGCAGGGGAAAGTGGAATACCCGCGCATCGCGGGGTATAATTACGGCTGTGCGCGATGCGTAACAGAAAAGGAAAAAAAATACTTTTCGTCGCCACGGAGGCGGCGCCGTTCGTGAAGGTGGGAGGATTGGGAGAAGTGATGCGATCACTCCCGCGCGCCCTCGGGCGCGTCGGCTACGATGCGCGCGTCATGCTTCCGAAATACGCCTCAATGGACCTCGGGAAATTTCCGATGACGCGCATCGTCGAAAACCTCCGTTTCGTCCCGGACGCGGAAGATCCGCACGGGCTTTTTGTGTGCAACGTGCTTGCGTACGAGCATAAGAACGGAAACGGGGCGTATTTTCTCGAAAACCTGGAATATTTTGAAAAACGCGCGAATGTGTACGGCTATGCGGATGACCCGGTGCGATGGGTGCTCTTCTCGAAAGGAGTGCTCGAATTTCTGAAACAGTCATCGTGGCGGCCGGAAGTGATCGTGGCGAGCGACTGGCAGACGGGGTTCGTCCCCGATTTTCTGAAACGGCAGTACGCGCACGACCCCGCGCTCTCCGGGGTGAAGACGGTGTTTGCCATCCACAACATCTATTATCAAGGCATGTTCGACCACCGGTTCGTGTCCGAGACCGCATTCGACACGGGGCACAGTACTATCCCGGAGTTCTCGGATCCCCGGCTCTTGCAGTTGAACGGCATGCGGAGGGGGATTCTTCATGCGGATCTTATTACGACCGTTTCTCCTTCGTATGCGAAAGAGATATTGAAGCCGGAATTCGGCGAGGGCCTTGAAGAATTGCTTCAGGAGAAACGTTCAAAACTGTTCGGGGTGCTGAACGGACTTGATTATGAAGAGTTTAATCCCGCAACCGATCCGCACATTCCGCATCCATTCAGCGAGAAAAATTTGCCCGAGCGGCAAAAAAATAAACCCAAGCTCCAGGAGCGATTTGGCCTTGCGCAGGATCCGAACGCGTTTACGATCGGCATCGTTTCGCGAATGGACGAACAGAAAGGCTTTGAATTGATCATGGAGATCGCTGACGCGCTTTTTGAGAACTTAGATTTCCAAATGGTGGCAGTGGGAGACGGCGACAACAAGTATCGGCTTTTTTTTCAGGAACTTGAGAAGAAATATCCGGGCCGGTTCGGCGGGCACTATTTTTTTGATGCGGATCTTCCGCGGCTCGTCTTTGCGGGAGCGGACGCGGTGCTCATTCCGTCCCGTTTCGAGCCGTGCGGGTTGGTGCAGATGGAGGCGATGCGCTACGGCGCAATCCCGATCGCGCGGAGCACCGGAGGACTCGCTGATTCGATAGAGAACGTGAGCGGCGCGAATGGAGTTGGGTTCATGTTCGAGAAATTCAACGCCTACGCGCTACTCATCGCTGTCGTCCGCGCCCGCGAGGCGTTCAATAATAAGGATGAATGGGCGAAACTGGTTCGGCGCGCAATGAAAAAAGATTTTTCTTGGGAACACTCCGCAAAGGAATATGGGCGGCTTTTTGACCTCGCGCACGCGGAGCAGCCCGAACGCACATGATCTGGGCGAACTTCCTGCATTTTTATCAGCCGCCCACCCAGAAGCCCTACTGGATAAAACGCATCACCGATGAGGCGTACCGTCCGCTCGTGCGCGGACTAAAAAGCCGCCCGCACGCGAAACTTTCGCTGAACGTAAACGGCGTGCTTCTTGAGCAGTTTGAACGGTTCGATGCCCGTGACGTGATTGATGACTTAGGCGCGCTCCTTCGGCGGGGACAGATCGAGCTTACCGGAAGCGCGAAGTATCATCCGCTTCTGCCGTTCCTCCCGAAAGAGGAGGCGGTGCGTCAGATAAAACTTCAGGAAGAGACGCTCAAAAAATTTTTTGGCGATGCATGGACCCGCCGCGGATTTTTTCCTCCCGAGATGGGTTTTGATATGAACGTCGCGCGGACGATTTCCGAACTCGGGTATGAATGGATTGTCGTAGACGAGCTTTCTCACCCCGGAGCAATGAAAAAAACCGCGCCGATCGACTACTCGAAGATCTATGCCGTCGAGGGGCTGGAGAATCTCAAAATTTTTTTCCGCGAGCGCTGGACAAGCTGGGTCATACTTTCGGGACAGGTGGGCACCGGCGCGCTTCTTCTCGCCGGTCTCGGGGACCGGCTCAAAAGGAACGAATATCTTTTAACGGCAATGGACGGGGAAACATTCGGACACCATCGCGCGGGCTTGGAGCAGCTTCTCTTTGAGATCTATGATTCGAAGATTCTCAAGAACGTTTTGATTTCGGACCTTTCCGAACTATTCAACGGGCGAGGGGCGGTGAACCCCGGGCCGTCAACCTGGGCGCTCATGGAAAAGGATTTGGAACGGAAGCGGCCATTTGCGCGGTGGCGGGACGAGGAAAACCCGATACATGCCATGCAGTGGCAGCTCACGGAGCTCGCGATTCAGACTGTCGCGGGCGCGCGTAAGGACGCGCGGGGATATGGCGAGGCGAGGAAAAAGCTTGACGAGGCGCTCCATTCGGATCAGTACTGGTGGGCATCCGCGCGGCCGTGGTGGAGCATCGAGATGATCGAGCGCGGCGCGAAGGAGCTTCACGATGCGGTGCATTCCGCGCCCGGCGTCTCAAGCAAAGCAACACAAGGCGCGGACGAACTGTATAAATCGATACTCTTCACCGCATTCGACTGGCAGAGAGAAGGAGTCGTCGAAGCACTTGCGAGCACGGAGGACGAGGAGATACGCGAGCGCACGGACGCCGGCCTCCCCCGGCTTCCCAAGAAAGAGATAGACAAGATGGTTGCGAATCTGCGGAAGGAAATTTCGCTTTTGGTAAAGAAGGAAGAATACGAACGCGCGGCGCAGATTCGCGACCGGATCCGCGAACTCAAAAAATATGCGGCAGACGGCAAAGAGGCGCATTTTTCTGCGGAAGGCTCGCGTGCATGGAATCCGTAACGCCAAAAATACTTTTTGCCGCGTCCGAAGTCGCTCCGTTCGCAAAAGTAGGAGGACTGGGCGACGTTATCGGATCATTGCCGAAGGCGGTGCATGCGTTGGGCGTGGAGACGGCAGTCGTGGCGCCCCGATACAAGACGGTGGACAAGAAAAAATATCGCCTTACGCTCGCGGGGCGCGATGCGGCACGTAACATCTTAATCTACCGCGCCCGTCTGCCCGGCTCGCGCGTCCCCGTATATTTTCTCGAGAACCAAAAACATCTCTCGGGAGGCGGCATATATTTCTCGAAAACCGCCATAGCGAGCCATCGGAAAGAAATAGACCGCTTTACGTTCTTCTCCCGCGCCGTCGTCGAACTTCTCGCGCGCGGCGCGTTCCCTTACGTGCCGAACGTGCTCCACGCGCACGACTGGCATACCGCCCGCCTCGTGCGCGGGGTGAAGGAAAAGCGTCTTCCGGTCAAAACAATTTTTACCATTCATAATCTCGCGAACCAGGGAATATGGGGAAAAGAAAATTTGATGGGCGAAGGAATACGGCACGCTGACCGCGTGACCACGGTTTCCCCGGCGTATGCCAAGGAAATCCAGACGCAAGAATTTGGATACGGCCTCGAAAAACTTCTTCGATCAAGAAAACCCCTCGGCATCATAAACGGATTCGATTACCGCGCGCTCGACACAAAATCTGCCGGGGATGCGGAAAAAGAAAAGCGGAAGCAATTATTTTTGGCGCGCGCGGGTTTGCGCCAAAACACGGGAGCGCCTTTGTTTTCATTTGTTGCGCGGCTCGTGGAACAGAAGGGGATACAATGGATCATCCCCGCGATTCCCCGGATGATACAAGAGTGTCGCGCGCAGTTCGTGTGTTTGGGCGCCGGCGAGACATATTTTGAAAACGCGCTTCGCAAGCTCGCACATCGCTTTCGAGGAAACGTCCATGCAAAAATTGGATTCGATGAAGTGCTTGCAGAAAGAATATATGCCGCGAGCGATTTTTTCCTTATCCCCTCGCTCTTCGAGCCCTCGGGGCTCACGCAAATGATCTCAATGCATTACGGTACCGTCCCGATCGCGCGCGCGACCGGAGGCCTTAAAGACACGATTCGCGACGGCGATACCGGGATCCTTTTTGTAAAGAAAGAACAGGCGGCGTTCGAGCGTGCCCTCGAACGAGCGGCGGCACTCTATCGGGATCGCCGCGAATTTCTCCGGATGCGCGCACGGTGCCGCGCCGAGGATTTCAGCTGGAAGCAGTCCGCGCGCGAATACCTGAACGCATATCGCCTGTTGCTCCGCTCAGGCGTAGAATGAGAATCCCGATGAAAAACCAGATTATTCTTTACGGTGCGCTCTTCGCTGTGCTTGCCGTTCTCGCGCTCGCGCTTGCGATCGCATCTTCATCAAAGAACCAAGAAGGAGACCTTCCTCGCGGGAAGTTCGTTATCTCACGAGAGGGGAACAATGCCGTGTTTGACGTTGAAATTGCAGAACACGCTTTCTCGCTTATGCGCGGCCTCTCGGGGCGCGAGCGCATCGGGGAGAACAAGGGCATGCTTTTTCTCTTCGGCATGCAAGGCAGGCACGGCATTTGGATGAAGGAAATGAAGTTTCCCCTCGATATCATATGGATCCGGAACGATCGAATCGTGGGGGTAACGGAGAATGCGGTGCCCGAGCCGGGGAAGAGCCTTTTGGAACTCACCGTATACTATCCGCCGGAGGCGGTGGATAAAGTGCTCGAGGTAAACGCAGGGGTTGCACACGCGCGCGGCGTGCGTGCAGGGGACGCGGCTCTCTTGGAGCGCGCGAGGTAGGCGTATATAATGTAAGAGAAGATTATTTTATATGGCAAATGCAACGCGCATCGCGATCAATGGCTTTGGGCGGACCCCGCACCAAAGCAGAGCTTGGTACGGGGCAAGTCGGACTCAATTTTAACTTTTTATCATGGCTCGAATTGCAATCAATGGTTTCGGGAGAATCGGAAGATTATTTTTCAGGGCCGCCTTCGGTCAACCTTCGGCGAGCCAAGCAGGCCTTGAAATTGTTGCCGTAAACGACCTAGGCAATCTTGAAAATCTTGCATACTTATTGAAGTACGACACGGTCTACGACGCGTATGAGAGAGAAGTGGAAGTGAAGGGGGGAAATCTGGTGGTTGCGGGGAAAGGCATCAAGGTTTTGCAAATCAAAGACCCCGCACAACTTCCGTGGAAAAATTTAAAGATTGATATTGTAGTTGAGTCCACGGGAGTACTCGAGTCGTACGAGAAAGCGAAAGTGCACGTGGATGCAGGCGCGAAACGCGTGGTCTTGACCGCGCCCGCGAAGGACTCTGACGGCCACGAGGGAAAAACCGTTTTGATGGGAGTAAATGAATATGCGCTAAGTTCTATCGTTCTAAGTTCTAATGGCTCATGCACCACAAACGCCGCCTCGCCGGTAATCCAGATAATGTCCGAGAATCCGGGCATAGAGAAGGCGATCCTCTCCACGGTGCACGGCTACACGGCGACGCAATCAATCGTGGACGGTCCCGTGCGAGGGAAAGATTTCCGCCGCGGCCGCGCGGCGGCGCAGAATATCGTGCCCTCAACCACCGGTGCCGCGATCGCCGTCACCCGCGCAATTCCCTCGCTTGAAGGCAAATTCGACGGCGTCGCATTCCGCGTGCCGGTAGTTGCGGGTTCTATTGCTGATATCACATTTCTCTCAAAGAGGAACGTGACTGCGGATGAAATAAACGACATCTTCAAAAAGGCGGCGGCAAGCCCGCGATGGAAGGGGATATTGAAAGTGACGAGTGACCCTATTGTATCCTCGGATATAGTGGGAGAACCCTACGGCGCAATCGTGGACTTGAGTTTCACGAAAGTCGTGGACGGGAATCTCGTGAAAGTCCTTTCGTGGTACGACAATGAAGCGGGATACGTTTCAACATTACTGAAACACGTTCAGGCAGTCGCGAAGTTTTTATAAGTTGAAATGTATCCTGCGAAGGAGGGGTCCCGCCTTCGCTTCGCTACGGACGGGCAAGCGGGAGGAGAGTTTAAAGCCGACTTGTCCGCCGGTTCTCAAGGAGCGGTTTGCTGTATAGCGAACCGCGACGGGGTAAGTTTACCCCCACTATTTTCTTAATATGGTGTATAATGTAAATATATTAAAGGTCGTTGCTTACTCATATTTACAAGTATATGAAATTTGAAAAGCCGGAGGAACGGCTAAGCGAGGACGAGGCACACGATGAAGCAAATATGCTTCGTGCAAAGCTAGAGGTGTCCCCCGAGACTGGAGACATTGGAGTGGATATGCGGGGCAGGTTTAGGGAGAGCGGCGAGAGACCGACTGCGGAGGATTATGATAACGCCCTTGCGGCAATCGAAGAGCTAAGAAAGATAGCCTCCGAAGAACCAGGCGCCGAGAGGATTATTAACAAGCTTAAAGACCTTCCCCTTAAAGCAGCAGCGGGTATTGAACTTGCGTTCCGCGCACTGGGGATTGGCATAGAAACTTTTTCCATGGCCGGGGCGCTTGATCCCGGGAATAAGGAAGGTGAAACGCTCGGTGGAACGTTGAAGAGAAGATGGAAGAGAGAGAGGATCACACACGAAAACGAAAGTCTCGGTTTATTCCACGACGCGGAGAATAATCTAAGGGCACTGAAAACAAGAGCGGAGAGTTTTGGGAAAGAAGAATTGGAATAAGGATTAGAAAATGTGCTCGGTCTTTCTAAAGCGCGAGATTGTTCGTCTGACGCCAAGAAAAGCTGATTGAATAAGAAAAAAACGGGCGTAGAGCCTGCCTTTTTAACCCATGCGCCGATAGTAGTTATTCACACTACGATGCTATGAATACGTCTCACACAGTGCAATACTGAATAGGAAATAACCAAGGTCAAAAAAAACAAATATGAGAAAAACATTTCTCTCGTTTCTGCTCGCCGGAGCCGTGCTCGTGGGCGGTTTCGGCGTCTCGCACGCACAGGCCGCAAGTGACCCGCAGATACGAGCGCTGCTTGAGCAGGTGAACTCACTCCAGTCGCTCGTCGAGTCGCTCCAAGCGCAGGTAAAGAGAGTGTCTCCGCCTCCGCCGCTTGAGCCGCCGACGCTCTACGCCGTCACGAGCACCGCGCCCGTGAGCCCCCCATTATTTATTAGTCCGGTTGCGCCTTCCACGGATCCCGTGAGCGTTCCTATTTTTCCCGTGAAACAGCCGCGCGCGTGCGAATTGCCTCGCGCAGTCGCGAAGGGTTTAAAAGGGAATGAGATAAAAGTACTGCAAGGATTTCTCGCAATCGATCCCACGGTCTATCCCGAGGGATTTGTCACGGGCTATTACGGAGATCTTACGGATGCGGCGCTCAAGCGGTTCCAGATAAAGTACAAACTGCCAGTGACGGGGAAGCTCGATCCGGAAACGCGCGCGAAGCTCGAGGAACGCATTGAGGCGAACAAGTATCTGATTCCTGAATGCAATGCGCCGAACGCGGGCGTGGTCGGCATATCTCCTCTCCCCCCGACTCTTACGCCTCCGCCTACGGCACTTGAACCAGTTGCGCCAATACTACGGCGACTCGAGCCGGTTATCCCAACGCCGCAACCGTTGCCGATTGAGATTACTCCGCTCGCGCCCACTATTACCGTGCTCTCGCCGAACGGAGGGGAGAAATATCTGACGGGCAGCTCCATAACTGTTCGTTGGAGTCAGAACTATTCCGTGAGTTCGCTTGTCATCCGCATGTTCGGCGATAACGGCCTCATGTATTATTCGGGACCGGCAAGCGGCTTGAATGGCAACAACGAGCGAACATTGCCCCCAGAAGCATCGAATGTGCCCGACGGACAATATCGCGTCAGGGTGTGCGACGAGCAGACGCCGAGGAAAATCTGTGACGATAGCGATAACACTTTTACTATTGCTGGTTCTGTAAGGCCCGTGATTAATGTGCTCTCTCCGAACGGTGGCGAACAACTCCAAATTGGAAGCAACACCACGATAAATTGGAGAACCTCGAGCACGTTGCCCACGGGAAATAACGTCGTGTACCTTGCACTCGAGAAGCCTGGCGATTCTCCGTTCGTACCGGGCGCGGCTGGCGTGCTCCTTGGCGCGGGCGGACTGCCCACCACGGGTTCGTACACATGGAAAGCAGGGGATTATGTGGGAACGGGCGGCGTCGCGACCGCTCTGCCGGGAAGCCAGTATCGTATTGTTGCCGCGCTCTACTCCTTCACCACCAACCAAGTGCTTGCGAGGGATACAAGCGATTTACCTTTCTCACTCATTGCTCCTGCCCCGCTTCCAACAATCACGCCCCAGCCCCAGCCTGAACCGGTCTTTACTCCCACAACCGGCGGCACGCTTGATACGGGCAACACAAGAGCGCTCATCCCAACCATCTCCGCAATCTACCAATCCCAGCTCAATGCGATTCGTACGCAACTCGAGGCGATTCTTGAGCAACTCCAGGGTTTGAGGTAGCGAAGGCGTCAGTTAGAAAACGCCCCCGCAGTGCGGGGGCGTTTTTCGGTTTACGCGCGATGAGGTATAATATGAAATGTGGTAATTTATTTCGGCGCAGACCATCGAGGGTTTGAAATGAAGGAATTCCTGAAAGGAGTGGTGCAGGAATTGGGGTACGAGGTATTCGACGCGGGAAACGCGGTCTATGACGAGAACGATGATTATCCGGATTTCGCTGCAGAAGCCGCGAAGCAGGTGAGCTTGGACTACGAAGGAAGCCGCGCGGTGCTCATCTGCGGCTCCGGCGCGGGCGTGAACATCGTGGCGAACAAATATCCGAACGTGCGTGCGACGCTCGGCCTCTCGACCGACCAAGTCTACGACGCGCGGCACGACGATGACGTGAACGTTCTCTGCCTTTCATCGGACTTCACCGCGAAACCCGACGCCCAGAAGATGGTGCAGGTGTTTATCACCACTCCTTTTGGAGGCGAAGCGCGCCACGAGCGGCGGCTTGAGAAGATCGCGCAGATTGAAAGCAAGGCGCCCTTCGCGCTAAAGTAACCATGGCACACGCGGTTATCCCTGCGATAAATTGCGAAAACCTGGAGTGCGTGAAGGATACACTCGACCTCGCGCACGAGTTTCTGCCGGAGGGGGGATGGATACATCTTGATGTCGCGGACGCGCGGTTCACCTATAACCGCACGTGGGGAAATCCGGAAGAGTGGAAGGCATTACGTTGCGGCTATCGCCTCGAGGCGCATCTTATGGCGGAAGAACCGGAGAAGGTGATAGATTCGTGGCTCGACGCGGGAGCGGAGCGGCTCATCGTCCATCTTGAGACACTCTCACTCAATCGCCCCGAAGCAATGGAGTACATCTTGCGCGAATGTAAAAAGCGGAATGCGGAGGCATTCCTCGCGATCAATCCGGAAACGCCAGTCGAGCGCCTCTACGCGTTTGCAAATAAATTCTCGGGATTCCAGACGCTCGCGGTGCATCCCGGCCTCGCGGGCCAGAAATTCTATCCGCTCGTGATAGATAAGATAAGAGCGCTTCGGGAAAAATATCCAAAAATGCAAATCGAGGCAGACGGGGGAATCAATGCAGAAACCGGAAAACGTGCGAAGGACGCCGGGGCGAATATCCTTGTCGCCGCATCGTATGTCTTTGGCGCGATGAATCCAAAAGGAGCGTACCAGGAACTGCTTCACTTGTGAAACCGACGCCGATATACCTGCCCGACTTGCTTGAGAAGCAACTCAGGCGGGTGGGCAAATGCACGCGAATGACGCCAATAAAATGTCGTATGATAATGTGGTAGGGATGGTTCTCTATTCGCAACATTCGCGCGTATTCGCGTATTAGCGCCGCGTTGTCTATGGAAGGCCTACACGAGGAGAAAACAAAATATCTTGAAGAAATGGGGAACGTCCTGCGTGAGGATGTGATTAAGATGCTCGTCGAAGCCGGTTCCGGCCATTCGGCGGGGCCCTTGGGCATGGCCGATATTTTCGCGACTATGTATTTCCATATATTGAGCCACAATCCGAAGAAACCGGAGTGGCCGGAGCGCGATCGCCTCGTGCTCTCAAACGGGCATATCTGCCCCATCCAGTATGCGGCGCTTGCGCGCGCGGGGTACTTTAAGCTTGAGGAGTTGATGACGTTAAGGAAACTAAACTCGCGTCTCCAGGGGCACCCGCACCGCAAATCGCTCCCGGGAGTCGAGACCACCTCGGGCCCGCTCGGCTCGGGCCTCTCGCAGGCAATCGGCATGGCGCTTGCCGCGAAGCTCGACCATGCGCGCAAGCGGATTTACTGCCTGATGTCGGACGGCGAGCATCAGGAAGGAAACACGTGGGAAGCGGTCATGTTCGCGGGGAAAAACCGGTTATCAAATCTCACGGCGATCTTAGACCGCAATAATATCCAGATTGACGGCTACACCGAGGAAATAATGCCGCTTGAGCCACTCAAGGCGAAATACGAAGCATTCAACTGGCACGTCTTGGAGATTGACGGGCACAACCCGGAGGAGCTTGTGGATGCGGTTGCGGAGGCGATTGCCATTTTTGAGAAGCCAACCATGATTATCGCGCACACGATTCCCGGCAAGGGCGTGAGTTTTATGGAACGAAAGTACGAGTGGCACGGGAAACCGCCCAACAAGGAGGAGGCGGCGAAAGCACTAAGGGAACTAAGAACACTGGGGGATAGGATAAAGAGTGAGCACCAATAACTAGGAGTTAGCAGTTAGTTATTAGGACTTAGGGGGATAATTATAAATGGTACGATAGAGAATAATGAAAAAAGCAATAATTTTATTGATCGTCGTCGTAGTGATAATAGTTGGTTGGATTTTTATCGCAGGAAGATTTTTTGGTTTTCCTGATAGTTTTCCTAAAAGGACATTGCCTCCACCGGGAGACATTGAGGTTTCATCAGAAATGGATACTTCTGACTGGAAAACCTACCGGAATGAGACGCATAGGTTCGAATTTAAATACCCGGCTGATTGGTCAGTTAAAGGTGATACTTTTAAGAATGCAAACGATCAAGTGGTGGCAAGTATTTCAGCCAGCAACTCCGCAAATATCGGCATTTCCTACTGTGCAGCACATAGTTTGTCCCAAGCACCCGATACACGATGCCAATTTCTTTCGGTGGATGGTAATGCGGTAGAAGTAGACTGGGGGGTTGGTAATAACGTCGTAGTAAGGTTTGAAATTCAAGGTTCAATCTATTTTATCAATTTTTATAAGAGTTTTGTGGAAACAGAAACGATTCAACAGATCCTCTCCACCTTTAAATTCATTCAAGATACACCTCTTTTATTTCCACCCGAGCCAACTCAAGAAGAAATTGAGCGTGTAAAAAAATTACCCAAAGAACAATGTCCCTGTTGGGTAGAAGGTCAAAATGTTTGTCTCCCCCAACAATCGTGTATATAAACATGTTAAATCCAGATACAAAACCGAACCCAAAAATTTTTGAAGAGGATATAGAAATGGCACCCACGCGCGACGGGTATGGGTTGGGTTTGGTTGAGGCGGGAGAGAGGAATAAGAACGTCGTTGCGCTCTGCGCGGATTTGACGGAATCCACGCGCGCGGAGTCGTTCGCGAAGAAATTTCCCGAGCGGTTCTTTGAGGTAGGCGTTGCCGAGCAGAATATGGCGACGATCGCCGCGGGCTTGGGCGTTTCGGGCAAGATCCCTTTCATTTCTTCTTACGCGACGTTTTCTCCCGGCAGGAACTGGGAGCAGATTCGCACGACGATTTCCTATAACGACTCGAACGTGAAGATTGCGGGACACCACGCGGGAATCTCGGTGGGTCCGGACGGCGCGACGCATCAGGCGCTTGAAGACATTGCGACGATGCGCGTGATGGCAAACATGCAGGTATGGGTGCCGTGCGATGCGATTGAGGCGAGGAAAGCCACGGTTGCGGCAGCAAAAATTTGGGGGCCGATCTATCTCCGATTCGGAAGGGAAAAAACCCCGGTCTTTACAACAGAGAAAACGCCCTTCTTGCCCGGAAAAGCGGAGGTGTTTTGGTCTCCCAAGGGGAAAGCGGACGTGCTCATCGCGGGATGCGGCTCGCTCCTTTATAACGCGCTCCTTGCCGCGCGCGAACTCGAAAAGGAAAAAATCCATGTATATGTCTTGAATTCCCATACGGTAAAACCGCTCGATGAGCACAGAATTCTTTTGCTTGCCAAAAAAGCCGGCGCGGTGGTTACGGTTGAAGAACATCAGATAACCGGGGGACTTGGCGGGGCGGTCGCGGAACTCCTCGCGCGCCGCGCGCCCATGCCAATGGAATTCGTGGGGATGGAGAACATGTTCGGCGAGTCCGGCTCGCCCAAAGAGCTCATTAAAAAATACAACATGGACGTGAGAGACATCGTACACGCGGTGAAGAAAGTGATAAAGAGGAAATAATTCGCAATCAGAAATTTTGTCCGACCGATTCACTTTTTCTCTAAGGCTTGTTCTGGAGAAAGATTTCTGATACTCTTGTGGTAGTACGTTTTCGGAACCCAAAATCAGAGCGCCTCATGAGGCGAAGGAGGTGACGTGATGACGGCTGATGTATTGAAGAGAGCCCTCGCCGCCGACCCCTCAAAGAGGATTGTCGTCGTCGCGGGGTCGGGGGTAGGCGCCATAGATGCTTTGCGCGGCAGGCCGCAAGTTCAGTACTGCGATGATTTCAAGCGGGGCAACCTTCCGCCGCTTGACGGAAAAACGGTCTTCGTGATGTTTGTGGGAGACGGCATCAATCCCTTGGCCTTTGGGCAAATCAAGCGCGCGGCGGAGCAGCGGGGAATACAGGTCATGAATTATGGGAATGCCAACCTGAACATCGCCCTCTCGTTCCTGGGGAACGTCTTCCCGGACTTGCATCCAGAGGCCCCGCGAGGAGAAAGCACCCTCGGAACTTCCAAGGGAAATGGCCAGGGAAAGCTCAACGGACCTTCTCTCGAAACGGGCGAACCTTTACCCCCTCCCCGCACACGTGGGAAAGCCGGCGTGCTCAAGCCGTTCGTGCTCGCACACGCGGACTTCAACGCCCGGAACGTGACAGAACACATCCGCGGACTCCTCGCCAAGGCGAACTCTCTCGGCATTCGGACCACGCAGGCGAGTCTCACGTGTACCTTCTACGCGTGCCGTAAAGCTCGGCGGACAGTTCCTGCCGAGGAACCGGCCCGGATGGTTCCTCTCGAGACGCCACGGCATGTGGTGTCGGGAAAGAAACCGGAAGCCGCGCCAAGGGCGAAGCCAGGGCGCGGGTCCCGAACCGACGCGAGCGTCGGCGAGATGGCCATCTTAGTTCGCGCACTCAAGCGCGACTTCACTGGTTTCCTCTCGCTCACGCGGCGGCTCTCTGTGGCGGCTCTTCGGGCTTCGTCCCTCGTACGCAAGAACAAGGAACTCACGGAGGAGAACAGCGCTTTGAGAAAAGCCGTGCGAGCCGAAGCCAAGCGGTTCCGAAACATCGTGATGGGGAAGCGCTAATGGTGTTTTCCCGTCCTCCGCCCGTGTCACTAGGAACGACACGGGCTTTTTATTTGTTATAATAATGGAATGTTTGATATGGTAGCGATCGGTTCGGCGACGCGGGACAATTTTCTGAAAAGGGATTATATGTTGATTGATTGGCCCGAAACGCCGCTTGGGAAAGCAATGGTTCTCCCGCTCGGGGAAAAACTCGGCGTTGAGGAGGCGTATTTTACGGTCGGCGGAAATGCGGTGAATGCTGCCATCACCTTCGCGAGACATGGGTTTAAAACCGCGTGCGCGGCGAAGGTAGGCATTGATCTCCCCGCGAAAGAGCTCCTCGCGCGGTTCAAAAAAGAAGGCGTATCCACAAAACATATTTCACAGACCGACGAGCGACCGACTGCGTATTCCGTGCTTCTTCTCCGCGGAGGGGAGCGCACGATCTTGGGATATCATGGCGCGTCCGACACGTTTACGTTGCAAGATCTCAATTTGAAAAAATTGAAAGCAGGGTGGTGGTACGTGTCGCTTGCGGGCGAATCCGACAAGATGTATCTGGAACTCGTGCGATTTGCAAAAGAAAAAAATATCCAAGTCGCATTCAATCCGAGCGGCCACCACATCCATCATCGGAAAGATGAGATCCTCGCATCGCTCAAGGACATTGCGATTCTTGCGGTAAACGCCGGAGAGGCGGCGGAGCTCACGGGCATTTCCTTCCATGAGGAGGAAAAAGTATTTAAAAAGATAGATGAGCTCATGAGCCCCGGGATTGTGGTCGTGACCGACGCAGAAAAAGGCGTGACGGTCTCGGACGGAAAGAAGATCTACAAGGCAGGGATATTTAAGGAAAAGAAGGTTGCCGACCGGACGGGCGCGGGAGACAGCTTCGGGAGCGGATTTGTGGCGACGATTGCGCGCGGCGGAACTATTCCCGAGGCGATCCGCTTTGCCTCGGCGAACGCGACCTCGGTGATTGAACGCATTGGCGCAACCGAAGGGGTGCTCACAAGGGAAGCGTACGAAGGGGACGAGCGATGGAAAAATTTCAAAATAGGCGTGCGGGACTTATGAACCCTTATGAAACACTCGGGAAGGTTTTGGGCGTCCCTGGCTCGATGCTCGAGGCGCTTGCGCGCGCCATGGCGCGCCGAACCGGCGTGTCGGGTGTCTTCGAGCGCATTGCCGGAGAGAACAAAGAAAATATCGGGCGCACGCTCGAGAAACTCAACGTCCGCGGGGCTCGCGCCGGAGACGTTCAAAAAGGTCTGCGAGCGGCAATCGAGAAGCACGAATCACAGTTGCTCGCCTATGTGTCCAAACTCCCGGGTGCCACGGAATTTGAACGCGCCGCGATGCTTGCAAAGAACGTCGCGCGCGTGGGAGATGGATTTTTTCTGAAGCGGGAGTTTGCGAGGGATATTTTAAGGAAGCGGCCTCCGGAGAACCTCCTCGCACATTTGGGATATCGAGACGTGGAGGAGTTATTCAAACGAAGCGGCATTATGGAGGCGATGAGCGCCCTGCGGTTCATGGAATCCGACGAATGGATGCACGAGACGTTTGAGAAGGCATACAGTAATTTCACCGCCTCGGATTTCGAGGAGCGGCCGATCGAGGTAAAAGTGCTCGGTCCCGAATGGAACGACGTGGCGGCAAAGTTCGTGGCAAAAAAACATCACAATGTGAGCCACCTCAAGGAATTCGGCGTGATATTCTTAAACCCGATTAAAGAAGATATCCCCGGGAAATTTCTGCGCGATTTTGCGCTCCTCCTCCACTATTTCCACGAGATCGAATTTTATTCAAAGATGTTCCTGCGCTATTCGAAGGAAAAGGACTTCACGTCCCGTTTCAAAGCGTTTCTCCGGGGGGACGTGCGGGAAGCGCATGCGCAGGGAGAAGGGGAATGGCTTATCGTGCAACGGTATCTTTTCAAAGAGAACCCTGAAGACCCGCGCCTCTTGCTCCCAAGGGTGAATCCCGAGTCGCTCCACTGGGGCAGGGGCGAACGCGATCTTGTGGAATTTGCGGAACAAGAAGCATCGATCGAGCTTGAAATGTGGCGTGATCTTGATTGGGCCGCGGGATTTTTTGGGGATGGCGAGCTCGTGAGTTTTGACCTGGAAGACAACGCAATGTCCGCGGTGTCCCACCACGAACGAAAACCCCACGCATTCAATTACCACCAGCGCGAGGCGCTTTGGACGAAAATTTTCTCGGAGTATGCGGGCGGGGAGGCCGAGACGGAAAAACTTCTTATTCACAACTTCGGCGAAGGAGTCGTGAGATTTTAAGGTATCATTGATACGAATGAAGCCGCAGGCGCTTGAGAAGATTTTAAAGGATGCCCGGGAGAAAAAAATCGCCGTGGGCCACTTTAACATATCCGATTTTGCGGGGCTCAAGGCGATATTTGAAGCGGCAAAGGAGCTCGCGGTTCCCGTGGTCATCGGGACGTCGGAAGGAGAGCGGAGTTTTCTTGGGGCCCGGCAAGCCGCCGCAGCCGTACGAAGTTTGCGCGAGGAGCACGAGTTTCCGATTTTCTTGAATGCCGACCATACGCATTCCTTCGAAAAAGTGAAGGAAGCGGTCGCGGCGGGCTACGATGCAATACTTTTTGACGGCGGGAAACTCCCGCTTGAGGAAAATATCCGCGAGACAAAAAAAGTTGTTGAATATGTGAAATCAAAGAACCCCACTATCCTTGTCGAGGGTGAAATAGGATATATCGGTTCATCATCCGAGGTGTTTAAGGAAATTCCCGAAGGGGCGGCGATCCGGCCGGAGGATTTGACGACGGCCGAGCAGGCAAAGGAATTTGTTGAGAAAACCGGCGTTGATCTCCTTGCGCCCGCAGTCGGGAATATTCACGGCATGTTCGCGAACGCCCCGAATCCCCGCCTCGATATAGCGCGCATCGCGGAGATTAGGGTTGCGGCCGGCGTGCCGCTCGTGCTCCACGGCGGTTCCGGCATCCTCGACGAGGATTTCTTGGGTGCGATCAATGCGGGCATATCGCTCGTTCATATCAACACCGAGATCCGCGTCGCGTGGAGAAAAGGATTGGAAGAAGGGCTCAAACGCCATCCCGATGAAATTTCGCCGCATAAAGTGCTGCCTTCGGCGGTTGACGCAGTAAAAAAAGTGGTCAAGGCAAGACTTGCTCTTTTTAACCGGATTTCCTGATTGCCCCTCCCGCACGGCTTGTAAAGCGCGCGGCTTTTTGCTAAGCTCTCCGAATGGAATTACGGGCAGCGGAACGAACCGCATTCGGAAAATCAACGGGTGCCCTAAGGAAGAGCGGAGTAATTCCCGCGGAGCTTTACGGGCATGGCGTAAAGAACCTCCACCTCTCGGTGGAGGGGAAAGCGTTCTTGAGGGTGTTTCGCGACGCAGGAGAGAATACCCTGATACATCTCTCAATTGAAGGTACAATACGTCCGGTGCTTGTCCACGATATCCAAAGGGACTCCCTGAGCGGCGATATCTCACATGTGGATTTTTATGAGGTGCGAATGGACGAGAAACTAAAAGCGCACGTACCCGTTCACTTGAGCGGGGAAGCTCCGGCGGTAAAGGAGAAAGGCGGCTTTTTGAATAAAGCGCTCGACGCGGTGGAAGTCGAGTCTCTCCCCGGCGATCTCCCGCACAATTTTGAGGTGGAGCTTGGCGGGCTCATCGATTTGGATAGAAGCATTTATGTAAAAGACCTTGCCGCGCCGCGCGGGGTAAAAATCCTCACGGATCCGGAAAGCGTGATTGTCACCGTCACGCCGCCGCAGAAGGAGGAAGAGGTGCCTGCGCCGGAAGTTGCCGTTGCGGAGGTCAAAGTGGAAAGCGAAGAAAAGAAGGCGGAACGGGACGCGGAGAAAGCAAAAACGAAGGAGACGGAAAAAGAAGGATAGGAATAAATCAGCGGGCATTGCAGAGTGCACATTCGGCAATAGTGTCCGTATCATTTATACTGTGGAATGGCGGTGTACGCAGCCGCGGACGTTCTTCTGATCCTCATGCGCACGAACGTGAATAAGAAGCCGAATACCGTCGTGGACATCCTCCCTTCACAAAGGCGGATGTGTTCGAAGGTATTCGGACGGGTATCTCTTTATCCGTCATCTCGGCCGGCGCCCTGCATCGCGTCTCTTTTCCGATGGGGGGTGATCGTAGTTTCGACCCTCGTGTTTACGGGGAGTCCCGTGCGCGCGCCGGATCTCTTTCACGTTGCGTCCGCGTCCCCTGCGGCGACCGAGGAGGAGCGCAAAGCGCTCGAAGTGGAATTGCAGAACCTTGAGCAGCAGATTGATCGGTACGAAGACCAGATCGTGAGCTATCAAAAGCAAGGGAACACGCTCAAGGGACAGATCAACCAGTTAAATGACAAGGTTTCGAAGTTGAACCTCCAGATTCGCGCGGTAAATTTAAGCTTGACGCAACTCGATCAAAAGATTGATGAGACGGAAACGAATATCACGACTACCGAGGAGAAGATACAGCTGAACCGCGGCGCCATGAGGGATCTTTTGAGGAATATCCACCAAAACGAGCAATTAAGTCTTCTCGAAATCTTTTTTCGCCAGCCGAAGCTTTCAGATTTCTTTGACGATTTGAATAGCATTGATCTTCTCCAGGACCGCCTCCGCACGTCGCTTATTGACGCGAAGAATTTGCATGAGCAGCTTTCCGAGCAGAAAACCCAGCTCTCGCTCTCGCGCGCCGACGCAGCGACGCTCAAGCGTTATCAAGAGTCGCAGAAGAGCGAGACGGAGCAGGCGAAGCGGACAAAAAACACCTTGCTTACCGAGACGAAAGGCCAGGAGTCGAAGTACCAGGATCTCCTCAAAGAAACAAAAAAATCCGCTTCCGAGATCCGGAGCAGATTGTTCCGGCTTTTGGGGGGAGGAGAGCTTACGTTTGAAGAAGCGTATAACTATGCCAAGCTCGCATCGGGTGCAACCGGAGTTCGCGCCGCGCTTGTCCTCGCGGTGCTTGACAGGGAGTCGGCGCTGGGACAGAACGTGGGCAGATGCAAATATACGACGGCGATGAGCCCGAAGAACCAGCCAATTTTCCTTGAGATCACGCGGGAATTGGGAATCAACCCCGAGAGCATGCTGGTGTCGTGTCCGAATGCGGACGGGGTCTATGGAGGCGCAATGGGTCCGGCGCAGTTTGTTCCGTCGACGTGGATATTGTACAAGGACAAGATATCCGCCGTGACCGGAAACTCCCCGGCTTCTCCGTGGAATAACGCGGACGCGTTCGCGGCGACCGCGCTGTACCTGAAAGACGCGGGCGCAGCAAACGCGCCGACCTCGAAGGAACGGGAAGCGGCGGCGCGGTACTATGCGGGGAGCCGGTGGAGCAGATATCTCTGGACATACGGGGAAGCGGTGATAAGCCGCGCAATCAAGTTTCAGGACGATATCAACACGATTGCAGGCTGATTCGGGAACGGATACAATACAAGTGTCGTCTTGCGGTGCGTGTGCCGCGCGCTTCTTTTCGGGAGCGCAACAGTTCATCCATGGTGCGGAAGGTAGTGCTCACAAACGGATTGCGGATCATTCTTGTGCCAGAGCCCTCGAGCGTGGCGAGTACGGTGCTTATTTTGGTTGAGGCGGGATCCGAATACGAGACGAAGCGAACGAACGGACTCTCGCATTTCCTTGAGCACATGACGTTTAAGGGCACGAAGAACCGTCCGAAGCCCGGCATGATTTCCCACGAACTTGACAGCCTGGGCGCGCAATCGAACGCGTTTACGAACCAGGAATATACCGGCTATTGGGCGAAGGTGCAAAGCGGCAAGTTCGGGAAGATTTTAGAAATCGTCTCCGACCTGTATCTACATCCCCTATTCAATACAGATGAGATCGAGAAAGAGCGCGGCGTCATTATCGAAGAGATCAATATGTACGAGGACACGCCCATGCGCAGGGTGCAGGAAATATTTACGACCCTGCTTTACGGAGACCAGCCCGCGGGATGGGATATCGCGGGGCGCAAGGAGGTGATCCGAAACTTGAGCCGCGAAGATTTTGTGGACTACCGCAACGAGCATTATGTGGCGCCAAAAACGGTTGTGGTGGCGGCGGGAAATTTTAAGGAAGGCAAAATGCTCCGAGAGATCAAGACTATTTTTGCGCATTTGCCCAGACGCCCGCGCGTGCACAAGGCAAAAACAAAGATCCTGCGCATGCGAGGGCCCGCGGTGCTCTTGAAGCATAAGACGTCCGACCAATCGCACTTAGTGCTTGGCGTTCGCGCGTTTCACATCTTCGACAAACGGAGGTTTGCGCTCGATGTGCTCGCGGACGTGCTGGGAGGCGGAATGAGCTCCCGGCTCTTTCGGAAGATACGCGAAGAATTAGGCGCCGCCTACTACATCCGCGCCGGCGCCGACCTCTATCTCGATCACGGGTATTTCGAGGTTTCAAGCGGAGTGGACCATCTGAAGATCGAAAAGGTGATCGACGCGATACTTGGGGAATTTCGCCGGGTGTGCGACGAGCCCGTGGGCCGCGAGGAACTTCAAAAATCAAAAGATCACCTCGCGGGCAACCTCCTGCTTTCGCTCGAGAGCGCCGACGAACTTGCAAGTTTCTATGGAGGCCAGGAAATTCTTACGCGCGCGATGCGCACCCCGAAACAGGTCATCCAAAAGATACAGCGCGTGACTTCCGGGGAAGTGCAGAGGGTGGCGCGCGCGCTTTTTCGCCCCCGCGAGCTCAACCTCGCGATCATCGGTCCTTACAAGCACGCAGGCCACTTCAAAAAACGCCTTACACTCTGATGCAGAAGGTTACCCTCGAAGTTTCATGGGGGGCCCTGTGGAGGGTGCTCTTCTTCGTGCTGTTTGTGGCGGTGATGTTTTTGGGAAGGAACATACTCCTGGGGCTTTTCTTGGCGCTTGTCATATCCTCGGGGCTCGACCGATTCATCACCTACCTCGAAAATCGCGGCTTGCCGAGGACGCTTGCGGTGATCGTGATATTTCTCATCGGAATATTTTTCATGTTCGTGCTCCTTTATTCCATCGTGCCGGTGGTGATCGCGGACATCATCAACCTTGCGTTGGGACTCCGCGCCTCGGTGCAGACGCTCGGGCTTGAGCAGGTCGTGAATCCGGAGGCGATTGAACAGATAAACAGGCTTATTGCGCAGGCGACGGAAACGTTTTTGAGAATACTCGAAGCATCCCCAATTCGAATCGTAACCGAATTCCTCGGGGGAATAGGGCTCGCGCTCTCGGTATTCATCAGCTCATTTTATTTGAGCATTACGCGCGACGGGGTGCCGCGGTTCATTCGCGCGGTCTTCCCCGCGGATCACGAGGAGCTCGCGATCCGGATCCACGACCGTTCGCGCAAGCAGATCGGGCTTTGGTTCCAGAACCAGATCGTATTGAGTTTTATTATCGGGTTCCTTGTCTGGCTCGCGCTTACCATATTGGGCGTGAAGCATGCGTTTCTGCTCGCCCTTCTTGCCGCGGCATTCGAGATAGTGCCCTACATTGGCCCAATACTCTCGGGCGCGGCGGCATTCCTCGTGGCGCTCACGAGTTCGTTGCCCCTTGCCGTCTACACGCTCATTGCATTCCTCGTGATCCAACAGCTTGAAAACCACGTCCTTCTGCCGCTTCTTACCAAGCGCGTGGTGGGGCTCCATCCCGTAATCGTGATCACCGCGCTCTTGATTGGCGCGGAAGTGGGGGGTTTCCTCGGGCTTGTGATCGCCGTGCCTGCGGCGGCAGTGTTTCAGGAGGTGATTGACGAGTGGGCAAGCCGCCGGAAGGTGCGCACCGCCGCATAATGGGCCATGAAGGACTGGTCGGAAAAGGCGAGAAAACTGCAGGCAGGGATTTACGAGCATTTTAGAGGGAATAGATATGAACTGATCGGCGTTGCGAGGCACAGCGAAACCCTCGAAGAAATGGTCGTCTATCGTGCTCTTTATGGAGCACACGAGTTGTGGGTGCGGCCGCTCAGTATGTTTTTGGAAGAAGTGGAACGGAACGGGGAGCGTGTGCCGCGCTTTCGGTACGTTGGTAAATAACTCCTGAAGTAACTATAATCCTCGAATGGGAAAGTTTTATATTACGACGGCGATCGACTATGTAAACGCCGTGCCGCACATCGGCCATGCGCTGGAGAAGCTGCAAGCCGACGTGCTCGCGCGGTACCACCGTTCACGCGGCGATGAAACATGGTTTTTGACCGGTACCGATGAGCACGGCGCGAAAATCGCGCGTGCGGCGGAGGCGGCGGAGAAAAAGCCGGAAGTCTTTACAAATGAAACATCGGAGAAATTCGCCGCGCTCAAGGAGGTGCTTAATCTCTCCTTCGACGATTTTATTCGGACGACGGACGAAAAACGCCACTTTCCCGGCGTGGAACTTATGTGGAAGAAGCTCGTGGCGTCCGGCGACATCTATAAGAAGAAATATCGCGGGCTCTACTGCGTGGGACACGAAGCGTTCGTGACACAGAAGGATCTTGTGGACGGGAAATGCGCCGATCATGAGAAAGAGCCGGAAGTGGTGGAGGAGGAAAATTATTTTTTCAAGCTCTCGAAGTATTCGGAGGAAATAGGCAAAAGGATTCGGAGCGGAGAATTCCAAATTGTGCCTGAAGGCCGCAAGAACGAAATTCTCTCACTCATAAGAAGCGGGCTTGAGGATGTGAGTTTTTCGAGGCCGCGAAAGGATCTCTCGTGGGGGATTCCGGTTCCGAGAGATCCGGAGCACACGATCTATGTGTGGGCTGATGCGCTCACGAACTATCTCTCTGCGATCGGATACGGCAGAAATGAAGAATATGCGAAATGGTGGCCGGCGGATGTGCAGGTGGTCGGCAAGGATATTTTGCGTTTTCACGCGGCGATCTGGCCGGGAATGCTTCTCTCGGCGAGGCTCCCGCTCCCAAAGACGCTTTTTGTGCACGGCTTTATCACTGCCGACGGCCGCAAGATGTCGAAAACAATCGGGAACGTCGTTGATCCGGCGGCGCTGGTCGAAAAATACGGCACGGATGCGGTGCGCTACTATCTTCTCCGCGAGATTCCCTCGGGCGAAGACGGCGATTATTCCGAGAAAAAATTCAAGGAGCGATATAATACGGACCTTGCAAACGGAATCGGCAATTTCATCTCGCGAACTTATCAACTTGCACATATGTTTCAAGCCGGAAGTGATGAAAAGATTATAGAAAAAGATGTTCAGTTCAAAGCCGAGGCCACTGCGCATTTGGTTGATGAAAAAATACAAGAATTCAAGCTTAATGAGGCATTGGAAGCTATTATGGATTTCATCCGTTTCGGAGATGGTTATGTGAACAAAACAGAACCATGGAAACTTCCGCTTTCAGATGCCAGTAAAGTAACGTGGAACCTAATCTTTATTGCTGAAAAAGTATCAGAATTGCTTATGCCGTTCCTCCCGGGTACCGCAGATGAAATTGCTAAAAAAGTTGAAACAATGAAAAATCCGACCTATGCAGATGGCAAATTTGGCAACCCCAAAATACCACCTAAGCCCCTGTTCCCGCGGCTTCTCTAAGTGCTAACCACTAAGTCCTAATGGCTAAATTCTTTGATGCCCATACGCACGCCCAGTTTGCGGCCTTTGAACATGACTGGAAAGAGGTAATTGACCGTGCCCTGCGTGAGCACGTGTGGATGATAAACGTGGGGACGCAAAAGGATACTTCCGAGAAAGCGATTGAAGTCGCTCACAAGTACGAGGAGGGCGTCTACGCCACGGTAGGGCTCCATCCGATTCATACCGAGAAGTCGTATCACGATGTGAAAGAACTGGGAATGGACGACAAGGCGCGTGAATTTACGAGTCGCGGAGAGGACTTCGATTACGACGTTTATAAAAAGCTTGCACAGGATCCGAAAGTCGTCGCGATAGGGGAATGCGGGCTCGATTATTACCGATTGGGCGAGGAGACAAAGAAAAAGCAGAAAGAAGTTTTTCTAAAGCACATTGAACTTGCTCACGAGGTGGCGAAACCACTCATGATCCATTGTAGAAATGCCTTTCCTGATCTCATTGAAATTCTCACCTCTAATATCCAACGGCTCACATCTAACTCTCCAGGTGTAGTTCACTTCTTCACCGGCGCGCCCGATGACGCGAAAAAGTTATTGGCGCTTGGATTTTCGTTCACCTTCGGCGGAGTGATCACTTTCGCCCGCAATTATGACGAGGCGATTAAAATGATCCCGCTCGACCGAATTCTTTCGGAGACCGACGCGCCCTACGTCGCCCCCGTGCCCTACCGCGGGAAACGCAACGAACCGGCGTACGTGATTGAAGTAGTCAAAAAACTCGCGGAGCTTAAAGATGTTCCAGTAGAAAAAATGGAACGTCAGATATTTACAAACGCGAAAAATATCTTTAACATATAGGCAGTAAATTTGATAGGAGGATTGCGGTTATGGGCTCGGCAAGAAGGATTTGTGTGTTTTGCGCTTCGGCAAGCAGCACCCCATCTGAATACATCACCCTTGCAGAACAATTCGGTTCGGAACTCGTGGCACAGGGTTTTGATTTGGTTTGGGGCGGCTGCAAATCTGCAGCAATGGGAGCTCTTGCACAAGGAGTACGAGCTCGCGGCGGTAGGGCCGTCGGGATCATTCCGGGTTACATGCGGGAAGAGGGTCTCGCGTACGAAGAGGCCGACGAGCTTATTGTGGTGAGCAACCTTTTAGAACGGAAGCTCAGGATGAAGGAGCTCTCCCATGCATTTGTTGCTCTCCCTGGGGGCATAGGTACGCTTGACGAGCTCATTGCGCAGTTGGCAGATGCCGTCGTTGATTCGAGGCGCGGTGTTGTTCCCGCGAAAATCGCGATTTTGAACTGGGAGGGTTTTTACGCGAATCTCGAGCAACTTCTTGAGGGTCTCTACGCCCGGGGCCTCGCTCACGGTTCCTACCGCACGCTCTACCGAATTTTGCCCACCATAGAGAACGTCTTTTCCTACCTGAAGCAATAGCAAGCGCTCTCCGGAACACGTTTCTGTAGTATGTCCCGCTCATGCGCGGGACTTTTTTATGAAGCAAAGCGAGACAGATTTTCGAAAACGCAAGAAAAGTTTTTCAGATATCATAATCATTCCTTTACTATGCTATACTAAAGTTAAACTGACGATCGTTAATCTGACTTTATGAACGGACCCTCATGATCATCGAGAAGGTTTTAGAGATTCTCCAAGCGGGCGCCGAAACAGCCGCTGATCTCCTGGATATCATGGCTTCCGATTATGCAACCTCGTATCGGAAAATGAGGCGCTCCATTCGCAGCGGCCCGCGGTCGTTTCAATCAAATTGGGCGGATAATTATCGGGAAGCACAGCGATTTTATTCGCTCCTGCAGTATTTAAAGCAGCAAGGTTTTATCGAGAAGACGGGTGCGAGCCGGTCGTCCGTCTGGCACATTACGAGGAAAGGGCTAAAGAAATTTTCTATTCTGAAAAAGAAGAACCAGCTTCAAAGAAGCGTTGCGCATTACGAAGGGAAGGAAGACGACAAACTTCGTATCATTGTCTTTGACGTTCCCGAGGATGAACGCGTGAAGAGAATCTGGCTTCGCTCGGCGCTTTTGTCTCTCGGTTTCACTCTGCTTCAGAAGAGCGTGTGGGCGGGAGCGCGAAAAATTCCCCAAGATTTTTTGGAGGATCTTCAAGAGAAGAGAATGATGCCGTATGTTCATATCTTTGAAGTCAGTCGCCTGGGCACTGTGAAAGGAAATCTAACGAGACCGGTTTGAACTTGCATAAAGCGCCTACCTAAAGTTATCTTAACGATCGTTAAGATGACTTTAGGTTGTCGGGAGGGTCAGGTGCTTGAGAAACTGCCTTTCTGAACACCCGGTTCGCTCCCTCAATGCGTGAGGGGCAAGCCAGCGCGGTCTTCTTTCATTTGGCATTGTAATGGAAATGAACTACAATTTTCTCCAGTACAGACCGGGCTTCTTATTTGGGGGTGATGCGTGGGTATCCACACTGCGGAAGAACGACGTCGGCGGCGGAAAGAGAAGCTTACAAACAGAATCCTGAAATTGATGTTTCGGATTGAGGCAGAGAGCGGAAGAATTAACGGCATCATGGACCGCGGCGAACCGCCGACCGTAAGCGACATAGACACAGTACAAGAAGGCAAGGAACGAATCCGGCGACTCGGGGATCAGATGCTAAATCTCCTTAACGAGTTCAAGGGGCTCGGAAATTAAATTGCGCAGGCAACGTGCTCTGCGCAATTTTTATAGCTCCCGTATTACCTCATCAATGTTCTGTCGTCGGTTCACAGTAGGATGAAAGTAAAACATTGAACGATTAAGATGTTTGCCAACAACATAGATTTCCGGTTTTCCATAGGCAATTTTTTGAGCCATTGCTGCGCCAAGCTCAATATACATACCCGTTCCTGCTTCACTACTCAGTAGGATGAACACGTCACAGTTTGCGGCCGCTTCGATATCTTCAATCGCATATTCTCTTGCAAGTTCTCCGTGTTCCTGGTATGGCTTGATAGGTTTATGGTTTGTCCAATCACCCACAACGCGGTGCCCCTTCTCAGTAAACCGTTCGTATATCTCTCTCACGTTGTCTTTTTCCCCAAAACGCGCAGCTATATAAATCGTTTTCTGTCTCGTTGTTTTCATAATTTCCTTGCGGTAAAATTCTACTACAACCCGATATCTAAATGAAATACAACCCCAAGAAGATTGAGCCGAGGTGGCAAAAAAAATGGCTTGAAGAGAAAATCTACGAGCCCGATTTAGAAAAGGCCGAGAGACCTTTTTACAACCTCATGATGTTCCCGTACCCCTCGGCCGAGGGGCTCCATGTCGGGAACATGTATGCGTTTACGGGCTCGGACATTTACGGAAGGTTTAAGCGGATGCAGGGGTATGACGTATTTGAGCCCATTGGCTTGGACGGCTTCGGCATTCACGCGGAAAATTATGCGCTTAAGATCAAAAAAAATCCGGCCGAGCAGGCGAAAATCTCGGAAAAAAATTTCTACCGCCAGCTTCGGGCGTTAGGGAATGGCTTTGCGTGGGACGAAAAGCTCGAGACCTACGACCCCGACTATTACAAATGGACGCAGTGGATTTTTACAGAAATGTTCAGGCGCGGGCTCGCGTACCGAAAAAAGCAGGCGGTCAATTGGTGCCCTTCATGCAAAACCGTACTTGCAGATGAGCAAGTGGTACAGAAGCAAATAGCAAATAGCAAAGGGCAAATAGCAAAAACCGGAGTATGTGAACGATGCGAAACACCAGTTGTGAAAAGAGAACTCGAACAATGGTTTTTTAGGATTACCGACTACGCCGAGCGCCTCCTCAAAGATTTAGGCGGACTTGACTGGTCGGAAAAAGTGAAAGTTGCCCAGCGGAATTGGATAGGAAAATCGGAGGGGGCGTTGATTAAGTTTGAAGTTAGATGTCAGAAGTTGGACGTGAGAAGCGGCATGCATATCGAAGTGTTTACCACGCGGCCGGACACGTTGTTTGGCGCGGCGTACGTGGTGCTCGCTCCCGAGAATCCGCTGATTACCGCATTAGAACTTGAAATTAAAAACTTTCCGGAAGTCATCCGCTACATTAAAAAAGCGCGGGCAAAAAAGGGTGACGAACGACTCGCGCTTGGCAAAGTGAAAACCGGCGTTGAGCTGAAGGGTATAAAAGCGATAAATCCCGCGAGCAAAGAAGAAATTCCGATTTGGGTTGCGGATTATGTATTGGGTAACGTGGGTACGGGGGCGATTATGGCAGTCCCCGCGCACGACGAGAGGGATTTTGAGTTTGCGAAAAGGCATGCATTGCCGATCCGCCAGGTTATTGCTCCAAAATTTTCCGAACCGGGTAATCCTCCTCGCCCGGGCAAACGAACAATTCGTCGCCGGACGGTTCACTCGATCGTGAGGAGGGTAAAAGACAATAAGATTCTTATGTTGCAGTGGAAGGGCAAAATGTGGGGGAAAAATCCGCCTCGCACTTTTATCATTGGCGGCATTGAAGAGGGGGAAGACGTCGTGAAATCCGCCAGGAGAGAAATATACGAAGAAACCGGGTATAAAAACCTGCGATTCGTGAGACGATTAGATCTCGAAGTTCATACAGAATATTTTGCCGCGCACAAAGATGAAAATCGTTATGCAGAAATTAATGTCCTTTATTTTGAATTAGGTTCTGATGAGCATGATAAGGTTTCGCCTGAAGAACTGCAGAAGCACGAACCGATTTGGATAGACGAGGGGAAAGTCGGTTCATTCGTGAATGTCGTTGACGGACCGTTCATTTGGAATTGGTTCAAATCCGGCGGCGGCGCGTATGCGGGAAACGGCGTATTGATAAACTCGGAAAAGTTCAGCGGACAGGACTCTGAAAACGCCACATTGGAAATCACGAAATTCGTGAAGGGCGAGCGGAAGGTGCAGTACCGTCTGCGGGATTGGCTGATTTCGCGGCAGAGATATTGGGGTCCTCCGATCCCGATGATTTTCTGCGAAGCGTGCTTCGCGGCGAAAAAAGGAGAACGAAAGGAAATGCCCGGCTGGTATGCGGTTCCGGAGAAGGGTCTGCCCGTCGCGCTCCCGAAAATAAAAGATTTCCGGCCGAAAGGAAAAGGGGTGTCGCCGCTTGCGACGGAGAAATCGTTCTACGAAGTGAAATGCCCTTCGTGCGGCGGGAAGGCGCGGCGTGAGACGGACGTCTCAGACACCTTTTTGGATTCGGCGTGGTACTACATCGCCTATCTGGCGCAAATCGCAAATCGCCCGCCCGCCTTGCTTCGCAACGCGAAGCGGGCAGGCAAATCGCAAATCGCAAATCCATTTTCTAATCCGCGGATTAGAAAATGGCTACCCATTGATATGTATATCGGCGGCGCGGAGCACTCCGTACTGCAC
>JACQKW010000004.1 GCA_016204385.1 Candidatus Liptonbacteria bacterium
CGCGTCTATTCCTTTACAACATAATGACCGGGTTTTCTTGTCGCATACCCGATTGAGGAGGGTAGGACTGGCCTAGCGGCCTTGGAGCGCACTCCGAAAGCGGGTATGCGACAGGACGATCGTGTCGCTATAGAATAGCATCCACTTTATGAACCAAACACCTTCGCAAAAGGAAGGTGCTCGCATTCCCCTTCTCATCATAGCCGCAAAGTTTGCCGCGGGCAACATTCTTGCCCCTCACCTAAAATTATTTGAATATATCTCCAACAACATGCCGATATATAACATGAAGATATTTTAATTTATTACAAAACTTGCTTAGGTGACGGGGTTTGCCTATACTTTACTGCGATGGCGCTAGCCTTTTATCGAAAATATCGGCCGAAAAAGCTGGAGGAGGTCATCGGGCAGGAATCTACGATTGAAATACTGCGAAGTGCGGCGGGCCAGGGACGATTGGGGCACGCATACCTTTTCTACGGCCCTCGCGGAACGGGGAAAACCACCACGGCGCGCCTCGTTGCAAAACTCCTCAATTGCGAACGGAGGCATCTTGACACTGATTTCCGGAAAATCGGAGAGCCGTGCAACGCCTGTCAGGCATGCAGGGACATTGACGGCGGCATGGCGTTTGACCTTATAGAAATTGACGCCGCGTCAAATCGCGGGATTGATGAAATACGAAATTTAAAAGAAGGCATCCACGCGAGCCCGACCGGCGGCCGCTTCAAGGTGTACATCATTGACGAAGCGCACATGCTCACCGGCCCGGCGTTCAACGCGCTTTTAAAAACACTTGAGGAGCCGCCCCGGCACGCAGTGCTTATTCTCGCCACCACGGAATACGAAAAACTCCCGGCGACCATAACATCGCGAACCCAGCGTTTTCTTTTCAAAAAACTTTCAAAGATAAAAATTATGGAAAAATTGCACGCAATTGCGAATGCCGAACGCATCGCCGTTGACCCCGAAGCGCTTGAACTCATCGCCGCATCCGGAGAAGGAAGCGTGAGAGACGCGGAATCCCTCCTTGATCAGATACGCTCGCTTGAAACGAAAATTAACCTTACGGCGGTTGAGCGGATTACCGGACGAGTCGGCTTTAAAAAAGTAACCGCTCTTGCGGAGTTCATCCTCAAAAAAGACCTCCGGGGAAGCCTGGACCACCTCTCACAAATGAACGAGGAGGGCCATAACGTCGTTCAGCTTGCAAAAGATCTCATCCACTACCTGCGAAGGATTATCGCCTTCAAAATGAATCCTTCCCTGGAAAAATATTTCCATACCGAGCTTACCGGCGAGGAAATCAAGAAAGTAAAAGAACTTTCGGCTCTCATGGACTCCGAAACGGGAATTCCGCTCATCCGCGCGCTCATTCGGGCATACAGCGAAATGCGCTATAGTCCGTTTGCAATGATTCCTTTGGAAATTGCGCTCGTGGAACATCTGGATAAGAAATAAAACACCCCTGCCTCGGCGGGGGTGTTTTATTTCACGGTATAACTCTTTAGCGTGTTGAAGAGATTACTGCTCCCAATTCGGCGTTAGGAGCTGCTACGGTCACGCGTCCGCCTGCGTCCTGTGAAACATTGTAGGCAGTATCGTAGTCCGTGGCACTCGTAAAGCTTCCCTGAGAAGGATCGGGATCAACCGGCAGAAGAGACATGTACGTCGTGACTATGCAGTTGTGGATGTCGTAAGCGCCAACGCCGCCGCTGGCTCCGGCGCCCATATTAGTCGGTGTCGCCGGAATGGCTCCTGCCGCACAGTTAAAGGTGCCGTTGTTGTCAGCCATGTTCTGCCCAATCGCGTCCAAGATTGCCGTTACGTTCGCTGCGCGCGTAGCGTTTCTCGCTTGCGCAAATTGACGGGCAGGGTTTACCGCGACAATGACCACGCCTGCTAAAATTGCAATAATTCCGATAACTACCAAGAGCTCAATTAACGTAAAACCTTTCGTTGCTTTCATGAGATTAATGCAAGAATTTCGACCTTTGAGCATTATTAGTTTTATTTTAACACAAGGAAGAGCTGTGGAATAAAAGTTATCCACACGGTCAGAAGCTCGCCACTTCTTCCCAGTTTAAGAGCTCAAACGTATCGCTATCAAGAGCAACGTTCAGGCTCGTAAAAGTCCCTTTGTATTCTGCTTTTGTCTGAATGGTTCGTTGCGTGCCGTTTACAATGAGCGGGAGAATGTCGCAGGTATTCCCGTCAATTGCCACGGTTTCGTTCCCCGCATATTCGTCGTCTTCCGCAAATTTCAAGAGCGCAATCTGCACGCATGACTCCGCAAGCGCCCGGCTCTGCGCTTTGAGCCGGCTGTGCAAGATATTAAATCTCCCGAAGTACGACGTGGTGCCGAGCGCAAAAATCAAAACGAACACGATTCCGCTGATGATAAGCGCTGACGTGACCGCAATATAGCCGTTCCTTTGTCCCTGCATGCTGTTCTTATTCATCTCTTCGCGTGTAAAAAGTGTTCTCTATCGTCGTAGAAGCCCTTAATCTTCCCTCCCGAGCCATTGCAAACGCCTGCAGCGTGACGGAAACCGCAGACGGCCTCGATCCAAATGCCGCAACGTGCGCAAATTCCAATTTTCTCACCGTAATGCGTTCGCTGTTGAGCGCCGCCGGCGCTCCCGCTCCCCGCGACAGCGTTATGTCGTCTCCGGCAAGCGTGAACACAAGCGGGTTGTCGGGAAAATTGAATTTATTGACCGAAAGAACCGTTGAGGTGGAACCCGGGGCCGGCTCGTTGATGCTGTCCGCTCCGAGAAGCCCCCACTCAATTTTCTTCATTAAAAAATTGGCTTCCTCCTCAACTTCAACGCGAAGCTGATTCTGATCCCGCGAATCAATAAGCTGATAAAATACCATGACAAAAACGAAAAGTGTCGCGGAAAAAAGCGCTATATAAATTAAAACCTCAATCAGCGTAAACGCGTCTCTTTTTTTGATGGGGTATTCGTTCCGCATGTTCTTTTTATCTCATTACGGGCTTGAGGTGATGATGCGGAGGGCGTCATTGCTCCGCACCGACATGTACACCGTGTTGTTTTCGTAATCCATGCCGCTCGCCGCCTGCGGATAATTGAACGACGACCAAAACGTGATGTTTGCCGGATCGTCAATGTAGTATACCTGGAACTCGCTGTTCGCTTCCGAAGTTCCCAAGAATGCCAGAGGATTTTTTACCACGAGCGCATTCACGTCAGAGGTGATGTCTATTGAACCGATTACTTCCATTGCCGACGGATCGCCGAGATCCAATACCACCAATTCTTTATTGGTACCGACTGTGCGTCCGAGATACGCGGTGGTGCTTGCCCGTATAAGATACAGATCCAATCCCCCCTGCGTACCGGCAAGATCCAACGTGCCGATCAAAAACGGGTTCAATGGATTGCTTACGTCAACGGACTGCACTTCGGGGTTGCCGGACATCGCAAGGAACGCGGCGCCGCTCTGCACCGCTACGGCATTCACCGTTTCCCCTATTTCAAGCGCGCCGAGCTGTTGGGGATTCAACGGGTCGGAAACGTTGTAGATGAAAAACTCCGTGCCGCTTGCATTTTTGTCCGTGCCGATGTACGCCGTATCGTCTTTTATAAGAACGCTTTTTACGAACACGCTGCCCGAAACGCCCGGGAGCTGTATTGAGGCTGCCAGAAAAGGACCATTGATGTTGCTGACATCAATGATCTGAAGATGGGCTGTCGCGGCCCTATTCCCCACATAGGCGTAATTTCCCTTGACATCAACGACGTTTAAGCCCGGTCCCGTGTCAATCTGGCTTCGCATCACCGGTGTTACCGGCGCGGTGGCGTCAATAATGAAAAAGTCGTTCTTCTTTGCATCAGAGGCAATACCGGTCATATACACAATCCCGTTCCGTACTTTAAGATCGGTTCCCTCATTGCCGGGGCCAAGATCAATCGAGCCAAGCGTGCGCGGATTCTGCCAGTCGCCAAAAAGCGGCGCGCCGCCGATAAA
>JACQKW010000008.1 GCA_016204385.1 Candidatus Liptonbacteria bacterium
AACAATAAATAATATATATATGAAAATTATAGTTACCAAAACGAATATAAAAAACATTTTAGGCGCGCTGGATCGTACCCACACAAAAACCAGCCACCTCCCGATTTTAAAAAATTTTCTTTTCGACGTCAGCGACCACGAAATAAACCTTACCGTCACCGACCTCGAAATTGCGGCAACGTTCCGCGTGAACGGAAAAATAATTGAAAAAGGAAGGCTTACCGCCCCAATAAAAATCTTTTCAAACCTCATCCAAAACATAAACAGCGAGCGGATACATATTGAGAAAAAAAACACCACGCTTTACGTGAAAACCGAAAACTATGAAGCAAACATACAAGGGCTTCCTGCCGAGGAATACCCCCTTATTCCAAAAATTAAAAACAAAACCCACCAAATCGTTGTATCTCAAGACACTTTTCGTGAAGCACTCGAACAAACCATAATTGCAACCCAATCAACAGAACTACATCCGGAACTCAATAGTGTTTTGTTCGATTTTTCACCAGACGCGATTCGGTGTACGGGCACCGACAGTTTTCGGCTTGCGGAAAAAACAATCCAAAAAAACCAATTCACCTCCTCGTTTGAAGAGAATTTTCAAATCCTTATACCAATCAAAACAATTCGTGAGCTCCTTTTTGTGTTGGGGGAAAAAGAAAAAATTGAGATTTTTAAAGACGAACACCAGGTGTTTTTTAAAACCGAGTCTATAGAGATCATCTCGCGCCTTATCGAAGGAACCTTCCCCGAGTACAAAAAAATTACACCAAAAGAATTCTCGTCGGAACTCCTATTGGACAAAGAAGAGCTTACCCGAGCGGTGAAGCTTACCGGCGTGTTAAGCGGCCAAACAAACGAGATAAAAATGAAAGTGCTTGGCGGAAAAAAAGCGGTTGAAATATCCTCACTGCAACACACTGTGGGAGAAAACAAATACCTTCTCCCGGCAAAAATCAAAGGACAGGAAAAAGAAATCGGTTTTAACTGGAGATATTTGCTTGACGGTCTGCGTGCGCTTAAAACCGAAAGCGTGTTTTTCGGAATAAACGAAGAACACAAACCCGCGCTCATAAAATCTCCCGGTGATGCGTCGTATTATTATATTCTCATGCCGATTTTGAAAATCTAAACAGGAATATGGCGGGACACAGCAGGTGGGCGCAGATAAAACACAAAAAAAACACCAACGACCAAAAGCGCGGACGATTATTTTCAAAACTCCTTCAGTCCATACGAACCGCCGCGAACGAAGGCGAGAATTCCGGGAGTAATGTGAAATTGCGGGCTGCCGTTACGCGGGCAAAAAAAGAAGGAGTTCCTCAAGAAAATATTCTTCGCGCTACGCAACGCGTAACAGAGCCCCCCAAGAGCAGCTCGCAGCTTGTGGTTGAAGCGTATGGGCCGGAAGGCGTCGCGATTATGATTATCGCGAACACAGAAAACCAAAACAAAACTTTTCAAGAGATAAAGCGCGCAGTAGGAACGAATAGCGGGAAAATAGCAGAGGCGGGGAGCGTCAGCTGGATATTTCAAAAATCTCCCCACGGAACGGACGAGCAGACCCCAAAATTCCTTCGGGAGATAAGCGAGGATGGATTAAAGAAATTAACAGCGCTTACCTGCGCCCTTCGGCTGCAAAAAAACGTGCAGAGCGTGTTCCACAACGCAAAACAATAAACAATGAAGGACAGCTCCCGCCCAGTAATCCTAGGAATTGATCCCGGATCGAGACGAGTGGGGTTTGGAGTGGTGCGAAACGCCGCAGAAGAGCTTCAGTTCATTGATGCGGGGACGCTTGAAATAAAAATAAAAGATAACGCGGGCGCGCTTCGGGCCATACGGGACGGAACGAGGCGCCTTATTAATCGCTACCATCCGCGCGTAATTGCCGTAGAGAGATTATTTTTTTCGAAGAATCGGCGCACCGCGCTCCCGGTCGCTGAAGCCCGCGGAGTCATTCTCCTGGTCGCGTCAGAGGCGAATGCCGCCACGCTCGAGTTTACCCCCAATGAAGTGAAAATGGGGGTTACCGGCCACGGGTCAGCGAGCAAAACCGCAGTGGCAAAAATGGTCCGACTCATTCTTAAAAAACCAGACCTGTCGGTGGTGGATGACGCGACCGACGCGCTTGCGCTTGCAATATGTGCATGTTCCGCGCGCCGTTGACAAAGAAAAACACCCCCCTATACTCTTGAAGAATGTATCCGGGAATCCCCGACACACAAAAGGTCGTTTAACGAGGAACCATACATGGCGAGCGCACTGGAACTAGAAAAAGAATTGAACGTGATCGGATATGAGCACGCCGAGGGCCCCGACGAGGTTGAAGGAGAGGAGCCGGAAGAAGAGGAGGAGGAAGAGGAAGACGACACGGATTCAATCGAGGAAGAATAGCTTCTAAGCATTCTTCAAGCCGAAGATGCCCCGCCCCAACCAACGTAGACAGGCGGGGCATTTTCGCTTCATAATGAGTGGGCCGTGAAAAAGAAGCTCCGCCGCGCAAGAAACATGATAAGAAAAAAGATTTTACTTTCGCTCGCATCGCTTGTGCTATTCGCGGTTGCGGGAGGCGCCGTTTTTTTATTACTCGCATTTCTCTACCTTTCAAACAACCTTCCTTCGGTTGAGCAGATCGCGTCCCGTCAGATTGATCAATCAACGAAAATTTATGATCGCGAAGGGAACACGCTTCTCTATGAAGTAAGCGGCGGAGAAAAGCGAACCGTGATCCCCCTCGAAGAAATTCCCCAATTCGTGAAAGACGCGACCATCGCAATCGAGGACGAAAACTTTTATGAGGAAGCAGGCGTGAATTGGCGCGCGATCCTCCGCGCGTTCCTCACCAACCTCATACACGGAAGAATTGTACAAGGGGGATCTACCATTACCCAGCAACTCGCCAAAAACGCTTTTCTCTCCCCCGAGAGAACCGTCACGCGGAAGATACGCGAGTGGATCCTTGCGTCGCAGCTCAGCCGAAACTATTCAAAGGACGAAATATTAGGATTCTATCTGAACGAGATTCCCTACGGGCCGACCGCGTACGGGATTGAGTCGGCAAGCAAAACGTTTTTCGGAAAATCTGCGAGCGAACTGAATCTCGCAGAAGCGGCCCTCCTTGCCGCGCTTCCGCGGGCGCCAAGCTATTACTCGCCGCACGGCAACCACCGGGATGAACTCTTGAACCGGCAAAAATTCACCCTGCGTAAGATGCGCGAGACGGGGAAAATCGATCCGCAGCAGCTTGAGGAAGCGCTCGGTACCGCGCTCACCTTTCAGCCCCCGGGACAGGCGATCATTGCACCGCACTTTACGCTCTCGGTGCAAGACTACCTTGTGTCGAGGTACGGAGAGGACCTCGTGCGCACCGGGGGCTTGAAGGTAAAGACCACCCTCAATCTCGAATTACAAGCGCTTGCGGAGCGAGCGGTGCGCGAGGGCGCCGAGAAGAACCAGGAGCTTTACCAGGGGTATAATGCCGCACTTGTGGCGCAGGACCCAAAAACGGGACAAATACTTGCCCTCGTCGGATCCCGGGACTACTTCGCTTCAAGCTCGCTGCCCGAGGGATGCATCCCGGGCAATAACTGCAAGTTTGAGCCAAATTTCAGCGTGGCGACGCAGGGGTTTCGCCAGCCCGGCTCCGCGCTGAAGCCGTTCGCGTATCTCACCGCATTTCAAAAAGGATACACCCCCGACACGGTGGTCTTCGATGTGCCCACGGAGTTTGTGGCGAATAATCCGCAGTGCCCCGCCGCCCCCAACTACCTTGAAGAGGAAACAACGCCCTGCTTTCATCCGGAGAACTTTGATGAGCGCTTTCGAGGGCCGGTGAGCTTCAGGAGGGGGCTTGCGCAATCGATCAACGTTCCGTCGGTCAAAGCGCTGTATCTTGCGGGGCTTGTGGACACACTGGGTACGCTCAAGAATTTTGGAATCACTTCGCTCGTGGACCCGAGCCGCTACGGCCTCTCGCTTGTGCTCGGAGGAGGGGAAGTAAAACTCATAGAGCTTGTGGGCGCGTACGCGGCGCTTGCGCAAGAAGGCGCGCGCCACGCGCAAGCGACAATCCTCGAGGTAAAAGACAGCGCCGGAAGAATCCTTGAGTCGTACCACGATTCAGAGAGCGTTGCGGCAGACGCGGGCGACGTCCGCCTTGTAAACGATATCCTCACCGACCTTGATGAGCGCAGCGGCCTTTTTCAGGGGAGTCTTGCGCTTACCGTGTTTCCTGACCGCGAGGTTGCCTTAAAAACCGGGACATCAAACGACTATCGCGACGCGTGGGCGCTTGGGTACACCCCTTCGCTTGCGGTCGGGGTGTGGGCGGGGAATAACGATAACGCGCCAATGCAGCGGCGGGGATCGAGTATTCTTGCGGCGATTCCGATATGGAGCGCGTTCATGAAAGAAGCCCTTCCGAAATTTCCGGCCGATACCTTTTTAAGACCAAGCCCCGCCACGGCGCAAAAGCCCGTACTCCGGGGAGAGTATCTCTCGGGCGGGGAAGCGCATTCGATCCTTTTTCACGTTGACCGGAGAAATCCCGAAGGGCCGCCACCCCAAAACCCCGCGGAAGACCCCCAGTTTTCAAACTGGGAAGAAGGAGTGCGCCGGTGGGTGAGCGAGAACCCGGGAGCCGGAGGAGAGACCATGCGCGGGACTCCGGGCGCTCCGCAGATTGACCTCCATGAGCCGAAACCGGGAATATCCTTGGGAAATAACCCCGTGCAAGTACGGGCAACCATGCGCGCTTCGGCGCCCCTCTCGCGGATCAGGGTTCTTTTTAACGGCGAGCCCCTGCAAGAATTCAGGGGACCGTACGCGGCGAACCATGAATTTGTATGGATATTTTCTCCGCGGAGCACCCTGCTGCAGAATGAGCTTGTGATAGAGGCGACCGACGACAGGAACCGCACGGGAAGCGCGAGAAGCATTCTATTTAAGTAAGAAAAACCCCAGCGAGCGAACCCGCTGGGGCACCTTTGCGTGTCACCCCCTTAGTACGGAGAAATAAAATATTCTCCTCCACGCTCGCGCAGGAAGAATGTCTGGATCCTGCGCTGCTGATTGTTGTGATACACGTGAACAGGGTAACCGCGGGCGACTTTGTAATCGCCCGAACAGGCCACCCGCTCGACCACGCCATGGCGGGAGATTTCCTTGAACCAGAAACGGAGTTCCCGCCCCATCTCTCTCCAACCCAAAGGTTGGAGAGAGCGGAGCGTGCCTCGCAGGTCTTCCACCTTCTCCCTTAGTTCAGGGGCCGAGGGGTCGCTTGCCATATACCCCTGGGTGATCGCGTCCTCCCCGAAGCGCGAAACGTCTCCCGCCCATTCCGGCGGTCCGAAGCGGATGACCGTGAGCCCGTCGCACACCTTCGCTCCGACCGTGAGCTGCGAAGAGTACCCATATGAGAGAAAGAACCCCGCGCCGAGCCGCCAGACGCCGCGCTCACCCTTAGGAACCGGAAGTTCTTGAATCCCCACCTGGATCATGGCGGGTCTCGTGGTCGTGTTCACGACCTTGATCGCGTCCCCGTAGAGCCACAGGTGTTGCTCAACGTACTGGGCGTGGGCCGCAGCGGAGCAGAAGATGGCAGCGAAGAACACAGAGAAACAGATCTTCAGAATCCTCATTGTTTCCTCCATCGCGCGCGTGCGCGGGCATTGGGCGTGGTGAAAAATGCGTCAATACTGCTAAGTGTATTATACACCACGGATTTAAGTTTGTCAATAGCATGGTCGCCTCGCGTATTGCGCAGCCCCTCCGCGCGTCGTAGAATGAAAAAACAGGGCTTTACTTCTTTTATGTCCAAAGAACCCGGGGCCGGAGATATAATCACGAAAAAACTTAAGGATATCCGAAGGGAAGGAGAAGAGCGGGAAGCAGAGCGGCTTGCGGCGGAGAAGGGAATTCTCTACCTCGACCTGCGGACCGCACCCGTCTCCCTTGAGGCGCTTGCGCTTCTGCCCGAGGCGGACGCGAAAGAAGCCCATCTCGCGGTCGTACAGAAAAAAAAGAAAGAGCTTGCGGTCATTCTATCCCGCCCCGACGCCGTGGAGTCAAAAAAAATAATTCAAAAACTTGCACAAGAGGGATATGCAGTAAAACGGTATGCGGTAAGCGAGAGCGGCCTTGCAGAGGCGTGGCGTTCATATACCCACGTTGCGAAAGAGACGGCGGGAATCACGGGGAAATTTGAAATCGAGAAAGGGCGGCTTGAAGCATATTCCAAAGACCTCTCCACCATGGAGGCGGTACAGCGGGAACTCGGGAAACTCGACTTTACCGCTCTTCTCACCCTCCAGATTTTTGAGATTGTGGTCGCGGGTGCGCTTGCGAACCGCGCGTCGGACATCCATTTTGAAGCGGAAGAAAAGCAGGCAAAGATCCGGTTCAGAATAGACGGGATCCTCCACGACATTTATGACAACCTCCCGCCGCGAAATTATCATGCGCTCTCGTCGCGCATCAAGCTCCTCTCGGGACTCAAAATAAACGTCCAGAATGAAGCGCAGGACGGGAGATTTACCATTGAGCTTACGAAGAAAGATGTGGAGGTGCGGGTGTCTTCCATTCCGTCGGAGTATGGAGAGACGATCGTGCTTCGGATTCTCGATCCGGATACCATCAACATTGACCTTGAAACACTCGGGCTTCGAGAAGACGATCTCAAGATCGTGGAGCGAGAAATTTTGAAGCCCAACGGCCTTATTTTAAACACCGGACCAACCGGCTCGGGAAAAACCACGACGCTCTACGCGTTTTTAAAGCGCGTGAACAGCCCCGACATAAAAATCATCACCATTGAAGATCCGATTGAATACCATCTCGGGGGCGTGGAACAAACACAGGTGGATCCCAAGACCGGATACACGTTTGTAAACGGACTGCGCTCGATTCTCCGCCAAGACCCCGACACCATCCTCGTTGGCGAAATTCGCGACACAGAAACCGCGGAGATTGCGATACAAGCGTCCCTCACTGGCCACCTGGTGTTTTCCACGCTCCACACGAACGACGCGGTAGGCGCGGTGCCTCGGCTCGTAGACCTCGGCGTGAAGGCAACCTCAGTGGGCCCCGCGCTCACCCTTGTGATCGCGCAGCGGCTTGTGCGGCGGCTCTGCCTTTCGTGCAAGAAGAAAATTTCGATCTCGGAAGAACTCAAAAGAAAGATCGACACATTCATTTCCCGTCTTCCGCCAAGAGTGAACCGCGAAAAGTATACGCACCCCGAGATATTCGAGGCCCCGGGGTGCGCCGAATGCAACCACACGGGATATCGCGGGCGCGTCGCAGTCTTTGAATTTCTTGAGACCGGCCCCGAATTTGAGGAGGCAATATTGAAGCAGGTTTCGGAAGTTTCGCTCAAACACATCGCAGAGCGCCAAGCAATGGTAAAGATGCAGGAAGACGGAGTCCTGAAGGTGATCTTGGGAATTACCTCGTTCGAGGAGGTCGAAAAAGCAACCGGCCCGATTTCGTGGTAGGTTGATGGAGAAACTCTTTGAAAACCGCCTCAAATCTGGGGGCGAAGTCCTTGGGAGGAATAAAAGTCTCTTTTAAATAAATTAAAAGAGGTTAGAATTACTCAGAGGATGAGTCTCGCGAACGCCAGACCGTCCTGATGCGTAGAGGTAATTCCTGCCCCCAGATTTGAGACGGCGTTCCCGCCGCAGTCCGCTCCGAACGAGGCGTGTACGGAACCGGTGCTATCTTAGCACACATATCTTTAATTGTCAAGGAACATACACCACGCATATTCCATGCCCGCTTCCCGAATAGCTTTGGAGAAAGAGGACAGAAACATTGATCACGCGCTTCGACCGCACGCGTGGTCAGAATACGTCGGCCAGGAGAAGGTCAAGAGGAATCTAAGGATCATCATTGACGCCGCGAAAAAGAGGAAAGAGGTGATGGATCATGTGCTCTTTTCGGGGCAAGCCGGTCTCGGGAAAACCACGCTCGCGTATCTTGTGGGGAAGGAGCTCGGCGCGATCGTGAAGACTACGTCCGGCCCCGCGCTTGAGAAGTCCGGCGACATCGCCGCGATCCTTACGAACCTTGAGCCGGGAAGCGTGCTGTTTATTGATGAAGCGCACCGGATGAACCGCGTAATCGAAGAAGTGCTCTATCCCGCGATGGAGAGCCGAGCGCTCCATGTTATGGTAGGGAAAGGGCCGAGCGCGCGGAGCCTTACCATCAATCTCCCCCCGTTTTGCCTCATTGCCGCGACCACGAGAGAGAACCTTCTTTCGGGGCCTCTCCGGACCCGATTCGGCGCAACGCTTCGCCTGGATTTTTATGACCACGATGACATTGCGCGCATCCTCGCCCGCTCTGCGGGGATTCTCGGGGCGAACATATCGGAAGGCGCGGTCGGTATCCTTGCGGGGGCGTCCCGCGGGACACCGCGGGTTGCGAACAGGCTTTTAAAACGGGCAAGAGATTTTGCGGACGTACAGGGCACCCATTCGATCGACGAAACAATTGCGCAAAAAACACTCGAGTTGCTTGAGGTGGATCGCGTCGGACTCGAGCCGGAAGACAGAAAACTCCTTCGGGTGGTCATAGAGAAGTTCAACGGGGGTCCCGTAGGGGTCGGCACGCTCGCCGCCGCGCTCTCGGAGGAGCGGGGCGTGATCGAGGATATCTACGAACCCTACCTTATGAAGCTCGGGTTCTTGAAACGCACCCCCGCGGGGAGAGTGGTGCTCCCGGCCGCCTACGAGCATCTCCACGCCATGCACCCCGGACGGCTCATATAGAAGATGGTTCTTATCAACGAATGGTTCCCGAATCCGCCCGGCAAGGACGCGGAAGGGGAATGGGTCGAGCTGTGGAACTCGAGTCCGCACGAAATCGAGCTTTCCGGATACACGCTTTCGAACGGGCGCGGGCAGACTTTTGCCCTTCACGGGTACCGCATTAAGGGAGAAGGATATCTGGTGCTTGATCGCGCAACCACAAAGCTTACGCTTCGGAATCAGGACGAGGAATTGTCGCTTTACGCGAACGGCGTTCTTGTTGATGCGTCTCGCATGCGTGGAAGCGCCGAGGAAGGAAAAAGCATAAGCCGGCAAGGTGAGGCGTTCTTTGGCGCCCTCCCAACGCCCGGAGCCGCGAACAGAGAGCGCGAAACACACACCCTTCTTTCAAGCGTGAACCCGCCGGCGCTGTATGCCGCGAACCTGTCCGCCTCGCAGTTTTTCCTCTCCGCAATCGTTCTTGGAGCGCTCATTTCCCTTGCGTGCGTATTTACCTTAAAAACACACCATGGTTTATCGGAGCTTTTCTTCGGAAGAGACGAAAAAATTCGCTGAGTCCCTCGCGCGGCGCCTTGCCGCGAAGAAGACCGCGAAACACCCGCTCGTCATAGGGCTTTTCGGGCCGCTTGGAAGCGGGAAGACCACGTTCGTGCAAGGGTTTTTCCGCGGCCTTGGCCTTCGGACGCGCGTAATGAGCCCGACATTCATTTTGTTTCGGCGGTCAGCGCTTCGCGATACGCGATACAGGAACGTGTACCACGTCGACGCCTACCGCCTGAAAAATCCCCGGGAACTCTTACGCCTCGGTTTCAAAGAGATTTTAAGTAACCCGGAGAATATTGTTCTCATTGAATGGGCGGATAAGATAAAAAAGATTCTACCGAAGCGAAGTTTATGGCTTCAGCTTTCGCACGGCAGGCATGAAAAAGAACGCACTATCAGGATTTAAAAATTCGAGCCCTTGCGGGGAAGCAAATACTTGACACTAGATAGAATATATGCTATGTTGTTCCTAGCACGCTTATACAAGGCCTCCATCCTGTATAAGCTTTATCGCCCCTCACGGGCGGAAAGGAAAGGAGAACACACATGGAGATCAAGTTCACGGCAAGCGTGATCGAGGCCGTGGAGTGCGCACTTCAGCTGGCGCACGGAAACCTTTGGGTTCACCCAAAAGGAACCGTGGGCTTAGTGGAAGAGATGGTCAAGGCGGCGCGGCCATCGTGGTGCAACTTCAGTTTCTTCAGCCGGATCAAGGCATCTCCTGTCCGGCGGAAGACGCGGGTTGCGCCCACGGAGGAGAGGCTAGGCCACTGGAAACTCGAGCGAAGAATCGAGTTCTTCCATGCCGGAGCCCACGTCGCCACCGTCGATCTTGTCGGAATCAAGATCGACGGACACGACCTCGACAACGAGTCATTCTGGGCGGTCGCCCGGATCGGCTACTTCCAGCGCCACGACGGAGGTCTCTACACTCCTCCGTCCGAATGGAAGGAAGTCGAACGCGAGGTGGTTTCCTTACGCGCCCGCCTCGTGGCATGACTCCAAGCCCTTCCGCCTGCAGGCAAAAGCAGGCACCCCGAACGATCCTGTTCGGGGTTTTTCATTTTTATAAAGGCAAAATTGTTAATTCCTTTTCTACCATTTTCCAATCCACAGTTCTCTTTCGACTCCGCTCAAGACAAGTGAACACGTCCAGCAAGCGAAGCCAAGAAACATCTTCGTTTCAATATTCTGCTATGATTAAAGGGTGAAAACCCTCCTCTTGATCGATGCAAACTCACTTATCCACCGCTCATTTCATGCCCTCCCGCCCTTGACCACGCCGGACAAGAAGCCGATTCAGGCAATCTACGGCCTCGCGGGTATTTTTTTAAGGCTCTGGCGCGAGGAGAAGCCGGAGTACGCCGCTGCGCTCTTCGACCGGCCGGAACCGACGTTCCGCAAGAAAAAATACGAAGCATATAAGGCGCAACGGCCGCCCGCGCCCGACGAACTCGTTTCCCAGATTATCGAAGCGCACAATTTTTTCTCCGAGTTCGGCGTGAAGACGTTCGAGAAACCTGGTTTCGAGGCGGATGACCTCATTGCCACGCTTGCGGAGAGGTTTAAGAACGAGCCCGGGGTGCGCGTGGTGATACTCACGGGAGATATGGATACGCTGCAGCTCGTCCACGGAGACAAGGTTGTCGTGCGGACGTTCAAAAAAGGCATCTCGGAGACCTTTACCTATGACGACAACGCGGTCATGGAACGGTACGGCCTCGTGCCCGCACAGATAACGGACTACAAAGCCCTCGTCGGCGACCCGTCGGACAATATCAAAGGAGTGCCGGGGATCGGGCCGAAGACGGCGAGCGCGCTTCTTAAAAAATATGCCACGCTCGAAAATATTTACGAGCATCTTCACGACGACCCGAAACTTGAGAAAAAACTTGTAGGCACGGATACGCAGGTGAAGCTTTCAAAAGAACTCGTGGTTCTTGAGCGGCACGTGCCGATCGAGGCGGTCCACCTCGAAACGCTGAAACCCTCGATGGACGAAAAGGCACTCCGCTCGTATTTTAGAGAACTTGGCTTCGAGAGTCTCGTGCGGCGGATGGGAGCGCAACCCCGGCATGAAATAACCGCCGGTTTACAGCAGGCGATGTGGAGCGATCCGGAGCGCGGGAAGATTCCCGATCAAAAACCTCCCAAAAAAGGCATTGGGAAAATCCTTCTTGTGCGCGGAGCCCCCAAGAAAACCCACGGCTATGACGGCTTTGAGTCCAAAAAAATAAAGGTAGGGTTCGATCTGAAACGGACCTTGAAACAGCTGTGGAAAGAAGGGGAGGACCTTCTGCCGCCCTACTGCGATCTCGGCGTGGCGTTCTGGCTGCTCCGTCCCGACATGAAGGATTATTCCCCCGAAGCGGTATCGAGAGAGTTTTTGGGGCGTCCCTGGAGCGGAAACGACGAGGATTTCTATCGCGCATGGGAATTCGCAATGAATGAACTTAAGGCGCAGGAGATTGCTCACGTGTTCCACGATATCGAAATGCCGGTGCTGCGCATTTTGGCGGAGATGGAGAGCGTTGGGGTGCGGGTGAACCCCGAAAAGCTCCTGCGCCTCGAACGCAACATCGGGTCGCGCCTCAAGGAACTCTCTCAAAACGTTTTTCGCGAAGCGGGAGAAGAATTCAATTTAAATTCTCCCAAACAGCTCTCGAGAATCCTTTTTGAAAAACTCCCTTCCCGGGGAGGGAGGCCTATCCGGAAAACGCCCGGAGGCCAATTCTCCACGAGCGCGCAGAATCTTGCAGAACTTAGGCAGGAATATCCGATAGTGAAGCACGTGCTTAAATACCGCGACGGCGCAAAGATACTTACTACCTACGTGAAGCCGTTCCTTTCTCGCGCGGACTCACGCCGCAGGCTTCACACGGAATTCATCCAGACCGGAACGGCAACCGGAAGGATAAGTTCGCACGAGCCGAACCTTCAGAACATTCCGCGGGACTCGGAGTGGGCGAACGAACTTCGCGGAGCGATCGAGGCGCCCCATGGTCATTCTCTCCTCGCATTCGATTATTCGCAGATAGAGCTCCGCATTCTCGCGTCTCTCTCCGGGGACCCAAAGATGATCCGCGCGTTCGAGGATAATCTCGACATACACCGGATGACTGCGGCGACGATTTTCGACGTCCCCCTCGAGAACGTACAGCCGGAAATGCGACGCGTGGCAAAGATATTGAATTTCGGGTTGGTGTACGGCATGGGAATCGCCTCGTTTGCGCGGGTAAGCGGCCTCGGGAGAAACCGCGCAGGCCAGTTTATCCGGACGTATTTTTCAGAATTCTCCGGAATCCGCGAATGGCAGGAACGCGCAAAGCGTGACGCGCGAACCTTGGGTTTTGCGAAAACGCTTACCGGAAGGAGGCGGCCCCTGCCCGGCATCCTATCCGAATTGCCTCGAACGGCGGCGGAGGCGGAACGCGCGGCGGTAAACCACCCCATTCAGGGCCTGAACGCCGACATTCTCAAGCTCGCGATGATCCGCGCGAAGTCGGCGCTTCAGGAAAAAGGGTGGTGGGGACGGGAGGCGAAACTCATCCTTTCCATTCACGACGAATTGTTGTTTGAGGTTTCGGATAGTATGATAAATGAAACGATCGAGATTGTTCGGAACGCGATGGAGGGCGCGTTTGCGCTCGGCGTGCGGCTCGTAGTGCACGTCTCGCGCGGGATGGACTGGGGAAAGGTAGAGAAGATCACACCCTGACGAATGCAGCAGTTTACGCGATACACGCGGAATGCGAAGGAGCTTTTGGGAATGGCGGAGATGAAAATCTTCTGGATTCTTGTCCCGTTCCTCGCGACGATCGTCGTCATCAACTTCTTCTTCCTCTCGCCATTCCTTCTTCTTGCCACCACGGGATTTGTGCTCATTATCGGCATTATCGTGTTTTTCTATGCGGCAAGCCTCGCGCGATCAAATTTCGTGACAAGGCTCGAGCACGATCAACTCGAAGGAATCGTTTCAAGCCTTGAGGAGGCCGTGATCGTCTACGACAGGGATTTCAAGATCCTTTTTTTTAATCCGGGCGCCGAACGCCTTTTTCTTCTCGACGCGAAGGCGATCGGCGGGGTGCGCATCGTCCCCAAGGACGCCGAGCGGAACGACCGCCGCCTTCTTGCGCAGGTGGTGTATCCTTCGCTTGCGCCAATTGTAGTGAACCGTTCCCCTGCGGGCGAATATCCCCAGACCACCGACCTTTCATTCCACGACCCATTGCTTGAACTTCGCGTTATCACCACGCCGCTCTTGGGCGGGGGCGGAAACCCGCTGGGGTTCGTGAAAATCATTCGCGATCGGACCCGGGACGTCCTGATCTTGAAATCCAAAAGCGAATTTGTGACCATCGCGTCCCATCAGCTGCGCACGCCCCTTACCGGCGTGAATTGGGCGCTCAGCATGCTCGTGAGCGACCCGTCAATAGGCGAGGCGAACAAAGAAGTGGTCAAGAATGCCGCAAGCGCGGGGAAGCAATTGCTTGATATCGTGGAAGATCTTCTTATGGTGTCGAGGATTGAGGAAGGAAGATTCGGATACCGTTTTGGCGAGGTTGTACTTGCCGAATTCATTAAGAACACGCTTACGCTTATTCTTCCATCGGCAAAAAAACTTGGCATTAAGCTTTATTTCGATCAGCCGAAGGCACTCCCCCCGGTCATTGCGGACGCGGAAAAGCTCAAGATGGCCTTCGAGAATCTTCTCGACAACGCCATTCGCTATAACGTGAAAAACGGGGAAGTCGTCGTGAAGGTCGAGCAACTCGAAGGCCAGTCGTTTATCCTTGTAAGCGTGAAAGACACGGGGATCGGCGTGCCGCCCGAGGAAAAAGAAAAGATATTCACCAAGTTTTTCCGCGCCCAAAACGCCCTGAAATATGAAACCGAAGGGTCGGGGCTTGGCCTCTATATCGCCCAAAACGTGGTGCGGTCCCACGGGGGGAAAATATGGTTTGAATCGGAGGCGAACCGCGGCACCACGTTCTATTTCACGCTCGCGACGGACCCGAAGCTTGTTCCCGCGAAAGAGGTTCCTCTCGAGTACTAACATCCCGATGAGAAAATATATATTTGTGGCGGGTGGCGTGATGTCGGGCGTGGGGAAGGGCGTTGCGACCGCATCAATAGGGAAAATTATCCAGTCCCGCGGATTTCGCGTGACCGCGATGAAGATCGACCCCTACGTGAACGTGGACGCGGGCACGATGAATCCCACCGAGCACGGCGAAGTGTTTGTGTTGGATGACGGCACCGAATGCGATCAGGATATGGGGAATTACGAGCGGTTTTTGAATTGCGACCTCTCCGGTGCAAACTACATGACGACCGGGAGCGTGTATCAGGCGGTGATCAATCGCGAGCGGAGCATGGGATACGGAGGGAAATGCGTCGAGGTGGTGCCGCACATTCCGCTTGAGGTAATCGGGAAGATTGAGCGGGCGGCGGCGAAACACAGAGCGGAGATAACCATTATCGAGATCGGAGGCACCGTGGGAGAGTACCAAAATATCCTCTTTCTCGAAGCGGTGCGTATGCTCAAGGTGAAACAGCCGCACGACGTATTGCTTGTGCTCGTGAGCTACCTCCCGCTTCAGGGCTCGGAGACCCCGAAGAGTTCCGCTGAGAGTGGAACCACGGGGCAGGGCGAGCTCAAGACGAAGCCGACGCAGTACGCGGTTCGCACGCTCAATTCCGCCGGACTCCAGCCGGATTTCATCCTCGCACGAGCCCCCGCCGCGCTCGATGCGAGGCGAAAAGAAAAAATCGCGTTCAATTGCAATCTTCGCGAAGAGGACATTATTTCGGCGCCGAACGTGGAGAGCATTTATGAAATACCGGTGAATTTTGAGAAAGGAAGTCTAAGTTCGCTTATACTCGGGAAACTCCGAGTAAAACCGCGAAGGCGGAATTTGCGGGACTGGCAGACGCTCATTCGCTTTATTCGAAGCGCGCGCACGCCGGTAAAAATCGGCATCGTGGGGAAATACTTCGGGAGCGGCGAGTTTATTCTCGCCGATTCCTACATCTCCGTGATCGAAGCGATAAAACACGCCGCGCATTTTTGGAAGCGGAAGCCGGTAATTGAATGGATCAATTCCGAATCGTTTGAAAAAGACAACGACAAGCTCAAGGAGCTTTCAGGGTATCATGGCGTGATTGTGCCAGGCGGCTTTGGCGAGCGGGGCGTGGAGGGGAAAGTGAGCGCGATTCGCTACCTGCGCGAGAAGAAAATACCGTTTTTAGGCCTCTGTTACGGCATGCAGCTTGCGGTCGTGGAGTACGCGCGCTCGGTGTTGAAGCTCGACAAGGCGCAAACTACCGAAATCAATCAGAAGACCCCGCATCCGGTAATTGATGTGATGCCTGAACAAAAAAAGAATTTGGCGGAGAAAAATTACGGAGCCACCATGCGGCTTGGGGCATACCCCGCGCATCTCAAAGCAAAAAGCATAGCGCATATGGCGTATAACAAAGGGCAAATAGCAAATCGCAAAGGGCAGAAAAGGAGCCGTAAGCCATTCGCTATTCGCGATTTGCGAATAAGCGAGCGCCATCGGCACCGCTATGAGGTGAATCCACAATACATCGCGCGGCTCGAGAAGAAGGGATTGGTGTTCTCGGGCGTCTCGCCCGATCGGCGGCTTATGGAAATCATGGAGCTTCCGCGGGAAAAACATCCGTTTTTTGTGGGGACGCAATTCCACCCGGAACTCAAGTCACGGCCCCTCAATCCCCATCCGCTGTTTAGAGAGTTTATAAAAGCGGCAATCGCAAGAAAATGATCATTGCTCTCTACGGGCCGGACGACTTTCGCCGCCGGCAAAAGGAAAAATTCTATATTGCCGAGTTTGCAAAGAAGCACTCGGGGATAGGCGTGGGACGGTTCGATTTTTCCGAGGAGGGCGCGCTTGAGAAATTTCAGAATTTTGTGAAGAACCGCTCGATTTTCGAGCCGTACAAGCTCACGGTGCTGGGGTCTCTCTTCGAAGCGCCGGAAGCGGTTCTAAGAGAAATGGCGAAGGAACTCAAGGCGCTCGCGGACGTAAAAGAAATCACCATTCTTATTTCAGAAGAAAAAACCGCGCTGAAGGAGTTAAACACGGTTTTAAAAAAAGCGTTCTCCACGGAAAAATTTGAATATCTCGAAGGCGAGGAATGGGAGAAGTTTGTGAAGAGTGAAGTAAAAAATTTAAGCATTGCCTTGAGCGATTCCGCCGTAAAATTCTTGGCCCAAGCGTATCAGGGTGATACCTGGCGGCTCGTGACAGAAATTCAAAAAATCAGCTTCCTTGATAAGAAAACCATAGAAAAAAGCGATCTTGAAAAACTTGATATCGAGATTACGCCGAACTTTTGGAATCTCTTACATGGCTTAAAAAGTCGCGATTTAAAGGAACGCCTGATCTCGCTTGATGGAGTTTTAGATCAAAACGAACCAGCCGCAAAAGTGTTCAACATCCTGGCCTACCAGTGGCCGGAGAAGCTCGGCGATTTTGCGGATTACGATGTGGCGGTGAAGTCGGGAAAGATGGATTACGAGGAAGCACTAGTTGATTTAATTATCTAAAACGATGTGCCACGTTCACATTTGATATCGGACGATCGTCCGATATCAAATGAAAGTTGTACAACACCATTTTTACGACCGGTGTATACAGCTTAAAATTTTCTATATTCTTCTATTGAACTTTTCTATAAATTTTACCCTCAATTTCTTTGTAGTGAGGCGCTAGTTGCCTCTCCTCTGCTCTTTCGTAGAGCGTCTCGTCAATTACCTTAAACGTCCTCTCAACCGGCACTGAAGCCGTTGCCATACTGTCTTCCTCGCCATGATCGAGATAGTTTACGACGATTTCTCCTCCCTCTACTTTTATTCCCTCAATTTTGATTCTGTCGCCAAGGAGAGCTAACCCGATTTTCCTTGGTGAACCATGTCTATTGAGCGCTATCTTGAGATCATAGAATATGCCGCTACTTCCCCCTTCATTCTCACTGGTAATGAACGCGGCATCTTTCCTCCCGTCCCCATCTAGATCGTCCATGAGTAAGGTGTTTTCCTCTAGCCTCACAAAACTTATTTTTTCTAAACCCTGCCTTTTCTCCAGAGGACCGTATTCTTTGAGTTCATCTTGAGCTACAAGCTCCACAACCTGATCCCGCGTAAGCTCTTTTGTTTCTTTGTGTTCTTTCTCTTCAATTTTCTGAGTCTCTCGTGGAGGCGAAGATGGCTTTTGACCCTCCTCGTAGAGCATGCCGCCAACAGCACCGGCTCCAATCAAGGCGCCAGCAGTCAGCGTCTTCTTCAATTTCGAAAGTTTCTTTTTAGGTCTTTTCTCTTCCGTCGGTTGCGGGGAAACTTCTGGAAATTTCTCTTTCATAATTTTAGTATAGCACAAAGACGCCAGCATCTACTGACTTTTTGGCCGCATGAGCCGACTCAATCGCGATTTCAATCGGCTCGTCTTATTCTTTTTGATGACGTTCGTCTTCGTCGCCTTGTCGAGAGCTTTATAAACCTTGGCGAGCGCGACCCTGGCCTCATCTATTTTCTTAGCTTCTAAGAATTTTTTATAGCGTTTTATAGCGTCCTTATAGGCCTCTTTTTTTAAGAGGTTTCGCGTACGGCGGCGGATGTTCTGGCGCAGGGCCTTTTTGGCGGATTGGATGATGGGCATGAGTGTATTGATGCTAATATACGAATGGTACTAATGATACGAATAATGCGGAACGATAGCAAGCGTTTAGCGCTTGCGATATACTTGAAAAGAAATGATCTATAGCGTTACCGGAAGGCTGGTTGCGAAAGGTGAAAATTTTGCGGTTTTAGAAATGAACGGGTTGGCGCTCAAGACGTTCACAAATCCACGGACCGTGGAATCCTTGTCCGCGGTAGGATCAACACTCAAATTTTTTTGCCATCTCCATGTAAAAGAAGACGCGCTCGAGCTCTACGGTTTCAAGACCGAGCCGGAACTCCGCTTCTTCGAGCTCCTGATTTCCATCTCCGGCGTGGGGCCGAAATCAGCCCTCTCGATCATGGAAATCGCCGAACTCAAAAGCCTAACCGCCGCGATCAAAGAAGGCAGGCCGGATTTGCTCACGCGCGCCTCGGGCATCGGCAGAAAAACCGCCGAGCGGATTATCTTGGAGCTTAAAAACAAGGTAGAAGTCGAGAAATCAGAGGCGGCGGTCAAGAAGATGGAAACCGACGCGGATCTTGTGGAAACGCTCGTGGAATTCGGATACCGCCGCGACCAGGCGCGCGCGGCGCTTGAGAAGGTGGATGAGAAGATTATGAATATCGAAGATCGGCTGAAGGCGGCACTCAAGTCACTGGGAGGCGGCGCACCACGGCGGTCATGAGGCGCATTCTCTACCGCGTCCCCGGGCTTGTTTTCTCGTATCACTTCGCGCTCTCCTTGTTGGGCGCGCTTTTCTTCGGGTTTCCGAGCAGAAAGCTCCATGTGATCGGGGTCACGGGCACGAAAGGAAAAACCACCGTGCTTGAACTTATGGATGCGGTTCTCTCCGCGGCGGGGAAGAAAACCGCGCTTCTCTCGTCACTTAGGGTGAAAATCGGGGATCGCGAGGAGAAAAATACTTCGGAGAACACCATGCCGGGCAGGTTTTTTATCCAACGTTTCCTCCGCCGCGCGGTCCGCGAGGGATGCCGCTATGCGCTCCTTGAAGTAACCTCGCAGGGCGTCGCACAGCACCGGCACCGGTTCATTAACTGGAGCGCCGCATTTCTTATCAATATCCACCCCGAACACATAGAGGCGCATGGCTCCTACGAGAAATACCGCGCGGCGAAGTTGGAATTCCTGAAATATGCCGTGTCGAAAGGCGCGGAGATATTTATAAACAGAGACGACCGGGAGAGCGAATTCTTCACGCGCGCACTCCGCGGAGCGCACCTCGCCCTCTATTCGAAAGACGAATCGCTTGCGGCGCGGCTCGGGGCCGCCTCCCGGGACATAAAGAGAGGAGCCCGTGAGAAGCCGAGCGAATTTTATTCCGCAGATTTTAACCGGGAAAACGCCGCCGCCGCGGCCTCGCTCGCCGCAAACCTCGGGATTGACGACCGCACTGTCCTGCGCGCACTCGGTGGGTTTGAAGGTCTCCCCGGGCGGGTGGAATTTATCCCTGCCTTCGTCAAAACTTCTGCGGGCAAGCAGCAAGAACCGTTTACTGTAGTGATTGACTATGCCCATACGCCGGATTCGCTTCGCGCCGTGTATGCGGCGCTCCGCGGCCAGATGACTAATGACAAATTACCAATGACCAACAGTCACGAGTCATCAGTTGTTAGTCATAAGTTGATTTGCGTGCTCGGTTCCGCGGGCGGCGGGAGAGACAAATGGAAGCGCCCCGAGATGGGGAGAATTGCCGCAAGCTATTGCGACGCGATCGTATTTACCGACGAGGACCCGTACGACGAGAATCCGGAATCGATCGTCGCTGACATTGAAAACGGCGCCCGGGAAAACCCCCGCTTCCAAAGTGCACAACTTGCGAGCATGACGTGGAGGATTTTGGACCGGCGCGAGGCGATTAGAACTGCGGTCTCGATTGCGGTCGCGGGCGATATTGTGGTCGTTACAGGGAAAGGCAGCGAATCGTGGATCCATCTTGCGGGAGGAAGAAAAATTCCCTGGAGTGAAAAAGAAACAGTCGAGACGATACTGCGCGAAAATAAAACCGCCCCTTAGGAGCGGTGGAAGAGAGGGGAATGCGGACGAGGGGATTCGGCGATCCGGCGCGGGCGCATCGGGAGCGTGTGGACGCTGCGATAGATGAGAAATATGTATTCTCCCGGATAGCGGCTCTTCATGCGGTGGTACAGAAACCGTTTCGCTTGCTTCTCGCTGTACGCACACACCTCTTCCTCGAAGGCGACACTCGACCTGTCCAAGTAACCGGAAATGAGAAATCGCTTCTTTTCGGCCACGGGGACCTCCGCGACGACGTATTGTTATTTTAACCTGCCGTGTACATTTTAATACTGCTGCGCAAAAAAGTCAAGTTTGGGTGTTTATCGGCGCGGAGGACGTTATTCGACCACAAAGACGCGATGGCCCATTTCGAGTATAATTGCTCGGGTAGCTATATGAAACTCACTTTTTTCGGCGGGGCAAGGACAGTCACCGGAGCGAATTATCTCTTGGATTCCGGAGGGCATAAGATTCTTATTGATTGCGGACTAAATCAAGGAAGCCACTTTGCGGAGCGGCAGAATTTCGAGCCGTTTCCCTATAACCCCGCGGAGATCGAAGCGGTCTTTATCACGCACGCGCACATTGACCACATCGGCCGCATCCCGAAGCTCTATAAAGACGGTTTTCGCGGCGTGATTTACTCGACTGAAGCGACCAAAGATTTCTCCGAGTTCCTGCTTTTGGATTCCGAGCACATCCTCTCGAAAGAGGCGGAGCGGGAACACAAGGCTCCGCTTTATGACACGCGCGACGTAAACGAAACGCTCAAATTATGGCGCGGGATTCCCTATCACGAACCGTGTACCACGAGCCCCTTCCGCGCAACGCTCTTCAACGCCGGGCATATTCTCGGGTCGGCCATTGTGCGCATCGAGGCGGAGGGCAAAACAATCGTGTTCTCCGGCGACCTCGGCAACTACCCCGCGCCCATCATTCAGGCGACGGAGAAGCTCGACGATGCGGATTATTGTCTCATTGAATCAACCTACGGCGACCGCGTGCACGAGGGCGTGGATGAAAGAAAAGAACACCTGGAGGATGCGATTGAAGACGTGGTCAAATCGCGGGGCGTACTCCTCATACCTGCGTTTGCCATGGAACGGACGCAAGAACTTCTCTATCACCTGAACGATCTCGTGGAGCACGGCCGAATCCCGAAAGTCCCGGTCTATATTGACAGCCCGCTCGCGATAAAGATCACCGAGGTGTATAAGAAATATGAGCAGGACTTCAATAAAGAAACATCGCGCCAAATAAGATCCGGCGACGACATCTTGAATTTCCCGGGGCTTCGTCTCACCTTGACCACCGAACAGTCGAAAGAGATTAACGGCGTCCCCTCGCCCAAGATCATCATTGCCGGCTCCGGAATGTCCCAAGGGGGAAGGATCCTGCATCATGAACATGCGTACCTCCCGGATCCCAAGAGCATGATTCTCTTTATCGGATACCAGGCGCACGGCTCGCTCGGGAGAATGATTCTCGAAGGCGCGAAGACCGTAAAGATTTTTGGCGATGAAATTCCTGTCCGCGCGAAAGTGCGCGCCATTAGCGGCTATTCCGCGCACGCAGACCAGCCGCGCCTCCTCGAATGGCTCCGGCCCATGCGCGGGACGCTCAAAAAGATATTTGTGGTGCAGGGCGAAGGAGAATCGAGCGGCGCGCTTGCGCAAAAAATTCAGGACGATCTCGCGGTCTCCGCGCACATTCCGGAACAGAACGAGGAGGTTGTGTTATAATTATCGAGCGAAAATGAAAAAAAACGGAGGTGTGCGCACGCATGCACACGAGGGCGGGATGTATCACTTGAAATATAAAATTTGCGTCTCGGGTGCTGCGGAGTCCGGACACTGCGCGCCGGACGCACAGGAGAAGGCGGAAGAGATGGGGCGGCTCATCGCCCAGCACAATATGATCCTCGTGACGGGCGCAACCACAGGGCTCCCGTACTGGTCGGCGAAGGGCGCCAAGGAAGCGGGCGGCATCGTGATCGGGTTTTCCCCTGCCGCCTCAAAGGCAAGCCATACCGCAACCTACCGTTTACCAATCGATTACCATGATCTTATCATCTATACTGGTTTTGATTACGCCGGCCGGAACCTTCTGATTACGCGCGCAGCGGACGCGGTGATTACCATCTGCGGGAGGATAGGAACATTGAACGAATTTACCATCGCGTTTGAGGACAAAAAACCCCAAGGGGTACTCCTCGGAACTGGGGGCACCGCGGACGAACTTGAAGGTATTATCAAAAAAGCGCATCGCGGTCCCGGGAAGGTGGTGTTTGAACGCGACCCCGTGATATTGCTTGATAAGGTTATCGAGCTTGTGCAGAGAGAGGAAAAAGAGGCATAGTGATTGGGTAGTGAACAAGGCCGGCCTTGGAATTCGCGTTCCTTGCCGGCAAAAAGGTCGGAATACTTTCATGTGTGCCACATGCCACGGAAATCAGGAGAACCAAAACCCATCGGCGTCGTCACTCATTTTTATTCCAATCTCGGCGTCGCAATAGTGAAATTTACGAAAGCAATTTCCCAGGGCGCATCAATCCGCTTTAAGGGAGCGACCACGGATTTTACGCACACCATTTCCTCCATGCAGTTTGACCACAAGCCGATTGAGAAGGCGAAAAAGGGTGAGGAGGTGGGAATCAAAGTGGGGGATAAGGTGAGGGAAGGAGACGAGGTCTTCCTTGCTTAGGCGCAGGAACTGCTTTTTTGCGGAACCGCGGTGCTCCGGCTCCAGCGGCCGGAGTCCGCTGCCTCTCAGCGTTTATAATCTTTTTTGAGAAAGATACCAAGCTATAAACGCTCCCGAGAGCTTCCGCAAAAAAGCAGTTCCTGCGAAGCTGCGTCAGATTTTGGAGGGGGTTTAGCATCTTCGTTTCTCAATGCTTGATTTTTTATATGAGCGGTAGTATTTATACAGACAGCATTCCATAGCCATTCCTGCATTGTTTCGGGAGGAGAAACGTCATGGCAGACCAAAAGAGGGGAGCAGAATTGAGTTTTTCGGAGCTCCAGGAGCGTCGTTTGGAAAATCGCCTCAAGAGGGCGGTTGAGCTCTTTGAGCTCAAGGCACCTAAAAGCGTCCTGGCAGCGGAGATCGGGCTGTGATTGTACAAGCCGGAATCGGTTACTGCGGCCCAGAGGTTCTGCGGCGTGTCGGAGAGGCTTTTCTCAAAAGAGATCGCCTGCGGCTGGGATTTTGTCCGGAATGCGAGGGCGAGCCGAATCCTCTCACTGACGCCGCACGCGCAGAACCTCACCCTATGTGTTTCTCTTGTCTCGCGGATGTACAAAAAACCATCGGTGAAGAGGAGGATCCTCCGTCCGAAGAAGATTAAATTTGTCCCGCTGCTGGGAAGCACGTCGCGATTGAACTGACCCGAGCATGTCACTGACATGCTCTTTTTTTTGTTATTATTATTGTAGGTTATGAGTCAAACGTTCATGAGTTTCCTCCGGTCCGCGGGGCTTATGGCCGCCACGACCCTCGGCGCCGGGATGTTTGCGTTGCCGTTCGTCACGCGCGAGGCCGGATGGGGACTTAGTCTCGCGTACCTTGCGGCACTTTCAATCGCCGTTCTCTTTGCGCACGATTTGTTCGCGAAGACGCTTGAGAAACTAACCTCCCGCCACCAGCTCCTCGGCCTTACGAAGCGATACTTGGGCGCCGCCGCCTTCCGCGCGGCGTTTTTCGTGATCCTGGGCGGCCTTGTCCTTGCGCTCGTCATCTATCTCATCCTCGCGGGCCCATTCATTGAAGCGATCTTCCCCGGCATGGGGAGAGCGGGGACCGTGCTTTTTTGGTTTGCAAGTTCGCTCCCTATCTTCTTAGAACTCCGGCGCCTCGTTGGGGCGGAACTTTTGGGCGGGGCGCTTATGATCCTCATTATCTTCATCATTTTCCTCTCCGGGCGCGCGAGCGGCGGGCTTGAGGGCATTTCATTTGTCCGCCTCGATCAGTTTTTTCTTCCGTTCGGTCCCATCATATTCTCGCTTGCGGGATGGACGGCGATTGAGCCGATACTTGAATCGCAGAAGAGGGCGGGAACGGCCGCGCGGGTGGGCGCGGCGCTCGGCACGGCGCTCGTGAGCGTTCTCTACATACTTTTTGTGGTCGGCATTTTTAATTCCAGCGCAGACATCGTGCCGGATACCCTCTCGGGGCTCTCCGCATGGCCCTATTGGAAGACTTCTCTCCTTGCATGGCTCGGGCTCTTCGCGCTTCTTACCTCATATGTCCCCATTGGGCTCGAGGTGAGGAATTCTCTCGTCCGAGATCTCGATTGGCCCAAAGCGTCCGCCGCCGCGCTCGTGCTGTTCCTCCCGCCGCTTCTCTATTTTCTCGGCCTTCAGAATTTCCTTGCCGTCCTGGGGCTCGCGGGCGGCGTTTTTTTGAGTCTCCAGTACGTTTTTATCGTGCTCGTAAGCAAAAAAGCGCTCGCGCTTACCCCATGGGAACGGCTTTTAAGCGCGGCGCTCATCGGGCTCTTTTTCGCCGCCGCGGCGTACGAGGTTTTCTACTTTATTCGATAGGACTTGACAGGATTTTTCCACATGCTATAATGATACCTAGTAAATCTAATTCCTAGGTTTTCTCGCCATACAGGAGATAAACCAGGAAAAGAAGGGGGGTGACATTCGTAGGGTCGGGCCCTACACGCCAGCGGATGTATGCAGAGGCATACGCGCGAGACCCAAGCTCCCAAAGAACTCAAAAACCGTACTGCCCCCTGCCGCCCCGTCGCGCGGCAGGGGGAATTTTTTCTTTAATTTGCCAATCCGCCATCAAGCTGGAATAATGACAGTGATTTAATGTCCTCGTAGGGCCGACGCTTCGGTCGGCCTCCCGACCCCACAGGGCGTCGGGATTCAACCCCGACGCAAGGTCGGGGTTCCGACCTCTCCGACTGCAAGACGGAGAGCGTCGGAGTGGATAGAATATCTCCCTCTCCTCAAGTCCTTAGTTGACGGCAGATATTACATAGGTCAGACTGACAATATTGTCGGCAGATTAAACCGCCATAATAATGGTTTTGTGGTGGCGACGAAACGCCGAAGGCCGCTGATGTTTTTAGGGCGTGAAGCGTTTGGAACTCGCGAGGAGGCAAGATTTAGGGAGTATAATTTAAAGAAAAATACGAACGAGAGAATTAAATTTTATAGAAAGTTTGATAACACTTTGCCTTCGTAGCTCAATTGGATAGA
>JACQKW010000005.1 GCA_016204385.1 Candidatus Liptonbacteria bacterium
TGCTTAAATCTTTAAATATTGTTTAAATCTTTAAATATTTAAATGTTGCAAAAGCCATGTCCACAATAGAAAAATTCGAAGATCTGATCTGCTGGCAAAAATCCCGCGAACTCGTGAAGGAAGTGTATCGCGCGCTCAAGGACTCTAAAGATTACGGCTTCCGGGACCAAATCCAGCGCGCCGCGGTCTCGGTGATGTCGAATATCGCGGAAGGGTTTGAGCGTGGCACAGCGCAGGAATTTCTGAATTATCTTTTTATCGCAAAGGGCTCTGCCGGAGAAGTGCGTTCACAGCTTTACGTCGCGCTCGATAACCAATATTTAAATATTGGAACATTTAAATCTCTACACGGCCTTGCCGTGGAATGTTCCCGCTTGCTCCAAAGCTTCATCGAAAGAGTAAAAGGCGGCTCCCGCCGCGGATTGCAGTTCAAGCACATTCCGCCGCCAGATTCTGATAAAGAGATTCTCCGCCACTATGCGCCCGAAGCGTACCGGCGAAAGTACGGCGAAGAACCATAACACACCACTGTATTTAAACATTTAAATTTTTAAATGTTCCACTCTTATCATGCTTAAATCTTTAAATATTTTCGTATTTAAATCTTTACATTTTTAAATGTTGCCATATCTTATCCAAATCCTGCCATACCTCATCCACATCCTCACCTTCATCGCGATATATCTCATCGTAAACTTGGCGTACGCAATTCCCGTGGGCTACACGGGGATGCTGAACTTAGGCCACGTGGGGCTTCTCGCAATCGGCGCGTATACTTCTGCAATCCTTATTACGAGCGGCTATTCGTTCTGGCTCGCGTTTCCTCTCGCGGCGCTTCTCTCCGGCATCGCCGGTTTTCTCCTTGCGCTCCCCGCACGGAGAATCAAAGGGGATTACTATGCCCTGATGACGTTGGGATTTGTCTTCGTAGTGAACGCCATACTTTTAAACTGGCAGCCGCTCACTCGCGGGCCCTTGGGCATCACGGGCATCGAGCGGCCCGAGGGATTTATAAGTCCCGAGCGCTACCTCATCCTCACGCTCATCGTGCTCGCGGCGACCGCGTTCTTCGTCCGCCGGCTCGTAAACTCACCTTTTGGCAAAGCGCTTGAAGCCGTGCGCGACGACGACCTTGTGGCGGAGTCGCTCGGAAAACCGACCGCGAAACTCCGCGTGATTTCGCTTTCGGTCTCTGCGGTGATCGTTGGCATCGCGGGCGCGCTCCTCGCGCCCTTCATTCAATTCATCAATCCGCAGATATTTTCACTTGACCTTGTAATCTGGCTCCTCGCCGCGCTTGTGGTGGGCGGCCTTGCGTCCTTTCCCGGCGCGATTGTAGGCACTGTCATTATCATTGCCCTTTTCGAATCCGTGCGCTTCCTGCCAGTTCCGCTCGATCTTGTAGGCGCGCTCCGGCTTGCGGTATTCTCCATCGCGCTTCTTGCGGTCGTCCTTATGCGCCCGCGCGGAATATTAGGCCGCGCGCAATTAGAATAGTACTCTATAAAGAAGCCATGGAATTTATCAGAGATTTCAGAAATATCAATAAGAACCAGGCAGCACTCGCCGGAGGAAAAGGCGCTTCCCTGGGCGAGATGACACAAGCAAGTATACCGGTGCCGCCTGGCTTTGTTATCCTCTCAACTGCTTTTGAACGCTTAATTGAGAAGACGGACTTGGATGTTGAGATAGACGCAATTCTTGATTCGGTAAATCACAAAGAAATTCATACGACAGAAAAAGCCGCAGAAAAGATACAGGCATTGATAATGGGCGCGGAAATGCCTGCGGACATTGCAAATGAGGTTCAGGCATATTTCAAAGAACTTGACGCGAAATGGGTTGCGGTACGTTCCAGTGCTACCGCAGAAGATTCTTCAACGGCAGCGTGGGCGGGACAACTTGAAAGCTATCTCAATACGACAGAGGGCAGTCTCCTTGAGAACGTAAAAAAATGCTGGGCTTCGCTCTTTACGCCGCGCGCTATTTTTTACCGTTTTGAGAAAGAACTACACAAGCAAAAAATTTCTGTTGCGGTAGTGGTTCAAAAAATGGTTGAGAGTGAAGTATCCGGCATAGCTTTTTCAGTCCATCCCGTTACACAGGATAGAAATCAACTTATCATCGAGGCGGGATTTGGGCTTGGCGAAGCGATTGTATCGGGGCAGATCACGCCGGATAGTTACGTCGTCGAAAAAAAGCCAAGACAGATTATAGATAAAAATGTTTTTGTGCAAGCACGAGGCCTTTACCGGGCTGCAGGAGGAGGCAACGAGTGGCGCGATATTCCAAAAGAAATAGGAGAGAGGCAGGTGCTCACCGATGAAGAAATAATGGAACTTGCGGAAATAGTCCTCAAAATAGAAAAGCATTATGGATTCCCCGTGGATATCGAATGGGCGAGGGAGAAAAACACATTCTTCATTGTGCAGAGCAGACCAATTACAACATTAGGCCAGACTAAGGCAACTGAAGGAAAAAGAGATTTGGTAAAAGAATATGGACTAAACCGTTCCACATGGACATACAAAGGGCTTCATGGGGTGTTGCATACTTTTTTCCCTCTAGGGAGGTTAACTGGTTTTGCGATGATAGGCTTTTTCGGAGATGGCGCCCGCATCACCTTGTTTTTTGTAAAAGACAACTATATCCATTGGTACTGGAACGACAACGAACTAACCAGAATTCGTGAGGTGTTTTTCGACCGCTTAAAGAAAAACAAAAACTATCTAAAAGAACTCGAGGCAGAATGGATGAATAAAGTCGGGGACTTCGAAAAAATACTTAAACGTGTTGATGCCGTAGATCTTTCGCTTCTTCAAGACGAAGAACTTGCTTCTCTCTATGATGATTTTTATAAGAAGTACATTGACGAATATAAATATTTTATGACCTTGGGAGACGCTATTTCTATGCATGCGGATAGATATCTCGTACCAGAGTTTCAAAAAATCCTTGGCAGGGAATTTACTGCTGTATTCCCCAAACTAATCGTCCCCCAATATCTTTCGTTTATCGAAGAAGAGAGTAGGGAACGAGAAAAGCTAGCTCATATCATCAGAGAGAAGGGCTCTGTAGACTGGAGGGCTCTCGAAGAACATGCCAACCGTTTCTTTTATATTCACAACAACTATGCGAAAGGGATTTACCTCGCCGCGGCGGACTTTGAAAAAATGATCCAAGAAGATATTGAGAAGAATGTCGAATCCGCCAAGGACACGAGAAAGCAGCAGTTAATCGAAAAACAACAACTCATCAAGAAGTACAACCTTTCTTCATGGCACCTGACCCTGCTGTATGTAATGGATGAATTTTTCAAGCTTCAAGATACGAGAAAAAAGTATGTGCTCATCTCAAGCTATTATCAATTTAAATTTTTAAAAGAGGCGGAGCGAAGAAGCGGCGTTAACTTCAACCTTTTGCAATACTCGATTTATCTCGAATTCCGTGATGTGCTAAAAGGAACAATTGATACGGAGATGTTGGTGGAGCGGCAGAAAATCTGTATGTGTGTTCATGTCGGCGATTCTTTCAAAATTATCTATGGAGCCGATGCCGAGCGCGCTTTCGAATTTTTCCAAAAAGACGTTGGCGATCAGAAAGAACTAAAAGGGATGATCGCTTCAACTGGCAAGGTTCGAGGTCGGGTGAAAAAGATACTAAAAATTCATGACATGGCGAATATGGAGGAAGGGGATATTTTGGTTTCGTCCATGACAAGGCCGGAAATGGTTCCGGCAATGAAGCTCGCCGCCGCTATTGTTACGGATGAAGGCGGCGTGACTTCACATGCGGCGATTGTCTCACGCGAGCTGCACATACCCTGCATCATCGGAACTAAAAATGCGACGTCGGTCTTGAAAGATGGAGATATCGTCGAAGTTGATGCTGATAAAGGCGTGATAAAGATTTTGGAGCAAAAATGAATGCTCTTGAGATAAAAAACCTCTCCAAATCCTTCGGCGGGGTGCATGCGGTGCGCGGCGCGAGTTTTGAGATCGCCGAAGGAAAAATTACTGCATTAATTGGCCCGAACGGCGCGGGGAAGACAACGCTCTTTAATGTGGTGAACGGTTTTATTTCGGCCGATGAAGGAAAAGTATTCCTGCACGGCCGCGAGGTGACGGCATCGCCCGTATGGGAACGCTCCCGTCTCGGCATGAGCCGGACATTTCAGCAATCAAGAGTATTTAAAAATCTTTCTATTCGGGAAAATCTGGCTTTAGCGCTCCGTGAGGACGACGACAAATTCTGGAAAAGTTTTTTGCGTGCCAGTTCCGAAGATGGGATCGAGGAGAAAATCAAGGAGACTCTCTCGCTCGTAGAACTCCATAGGGATATAGATACTCCGGTCACCGACCTCTCCTACGGACAGCAGAAATTATTCGACCTCGCGCGAGCACTCCTCAATCCTCACACGGTATTGCTCCTCGACGAACCAGTCGCGGGCTTAAATCCCGTAATTCGCGAAAAGCTCAAAGATATAATGAAACATCTAAAAGAGCGCGGGGAGACGATACTCCTTATCGAACACGACATTGATTTCGTACGCGCAGTCGCCGACTGGGTGATCGTGATGGATCAAGGAAGCGTCTTGACCGAAGGCGAACCTGAGAAAGCGTTTAAAGACAAGCGTGTACTTGATGCCTACCTCGGCACCACTGCAGAAAAGTCCCGATGAACTACCATATATCATACTTTCTAATTCGCGCGAATAGGAAAATATAAGCAACACAAGCTGTTTGAACCCTTAAATAAAGATGGTCTATAATGCAATATGGTAATCGTTCTAAATTTAGGCAGTCAGTTTGCGCACCTCATCGCTCGAAGAGTAAGGGATCTCGGCGTCAAAGCCGAGATTTTACCTTTTGACGTGTCGGTTAATCGTATTCTTGCTCTAAACCCTGCGGGGATTATTCTCTCTGGCGGTCCCGCCTCGGTTACAGAACGCGGCAGTCCTCGGCCCACGAGTAAGATTTTTGAACTCGCAATTCCCGTACTCGGCCTCTGCTACGGTCATCAAGTTATGGCGGAGATGCTCGGCGGAAAAGTCAAAGCAAATGAGAAACGTGAGTTTGGAAAAGAAATCGTAAACCTACGTTCAAGGGATGGAATCTTTAGAGGTTTGAGGGATAAAGAAATTGTTTGGTTCTCTCACGGAGATCAAGTAGTAAGCCTTCCCAAGGGTTTTAAACGCACCGCTTCAACAAATGAATGTCCTAATGCCGGCTTTGCTCATAAAGATAAATCTCTCTATGGCATTCAATTTCACCCTGAAGTCAGCCACACTATACACGGAACGAAGATTCTATCAAATTTCCTCTTTCATATCTGTAAAGCAAAGCATGATTGGAGAATTAGCTCTCTTAAAAATGCCATTATTCAGTCGCTCAGGAAACAATTAGGCCGGGAACACGTGCTCTTGGGTGTCTCCGGCGGCGTTGATTCCTTGGTTGCCGCCGCCTTACTCCACCGCACAATCGGCAATAAACTCCATGCAGTATTCATTGATACCGGTCTCCTTCGAAAAAACGAAACTCGCGACGTTAGGGATGTTTTCCGAAAACAGCGCTTCAAAAATTTTCACATAGTAAAAGCGCAAAAGACATTTCTCCAGCGGCTCGAGGGAGTGAGCAATCCTGAAAGGAAGCGTAAAATAATCGGTCATACTTTTATTGAGGTGTTCGAAGGCGTCATAAAAAAGAGTTTAAAAAAACATCTGATTCGCTACTTTGCGCAGGGGACGATCTACCCTGACCGTATCGAATCCGCAGAACCAGCAAAACACGTTTCAAAAATCAAAAGCCACCACAATCTGACGTTGCCAGAGAAACTTGGATTCACAATCATCGAGCCCCTTAAAGACCTCTACAAAGATGAAGTGAGAAAAATCGGAAAGAGTCTGAATTTACCAAAGAAGTTGCTTTGGCGACATCCGTTCCCGGGCCCGGGACTCGCGGTGCGGATTGTTGGAAAAATCACCTCGGAACGCCTCTCGATTCTGCGGGAGGCAGACGCAATCTATCTTGAGGAACTGCGGCGAGGAGAGGAGTACGATAAAATCTGGCAAGCGTTTGCAGTACTCCTGCCACTTAAAACTGTGGGCGTGATGGGCGATGCGCGAACCTATGAATATATGATTTCCTTGAGGGCAGTTGATTCGGTTGATGGCATGACCGCGGATTGGCATAAAATGCCAGCGGAGTTGCTCGAACAAATATCAAATCGTATCGTAAGAGAAGTGCGCGGCGTAAACCGCGTGCTCTATGATATTACTCAAAAGCCACCCGCGACCATCGAATACGAATAAATGCTTCTCTCAATCAAAAATTTGAAATCCGGCTACGGCGACATTGAGGTGCTTCGCGGTGTTTCGATCGAAGTGGGCGAAGGCGAGATCGTGTGTCTCATCGGCCCGAACGGGGCAGGGAAAACCACAGTTTTAAAATCCGTAATGGGGCTCGCGACCAAAACCGGCGGCGAGATTCTATGGAAGGGACGAGACATATCAAAGCTTCCCACGCACGCGCTTCTCGAAGAGGGGATCGGCTTCGTGCCGCAGGGACGGCTCGTGTTTCCCTCGCTCACCGTCCGCGAAAACCTCGAGATGGGCGGCTATCTCCTAAATCATAGAGAAACGCGCGAGAAAAATCTGGAATCGGTCCTCGGCCGCTTTCCCGCGCTCAAAAAATACGCAAAAACGCGAGCCGGTTCTCTTTCGGGCGGCGAACAGCAGATGCTCGCGATCGGCCGGGCGCTTATGATGACACCGGAGCTCCTCATGCTTGATGAGCCCTCGCTTGGACTTTCGCCGAAGATCACCGAGGAAGTGTATGAAAAACTTATGGAGTTGCACGAGAGCGGCACGATATTGCTCATCGTGGAACAGAACGTCCGGCTTGTCCTCCGCCACGCCTCCCGCGGCTATCTCCTTTCAAACGGCGAGGTGCGCTTTGCGGGCACGGCCAAGGAGCTCGGCAGCGAAAAAATCATGCACGAGGCGTATCTTTTATAGGAAAATCCCACATTAGCAATCCCTTGACATGATTGCTAATATGACTATACTAAAAAGAGTATGCCGTTGGAAGAACGATTGGAACACATACTTGAGGCGGCGATTCAGGAATTCATCAAAACGGGCGAACCGGTGAGCTCGGGTCTGCTCTACAAGCGTCATGAATTTGGCATCCGGCCGGCGCAGATACGGAATGAGCTCCAGGAACTCACCGAGCTTGGATTCTTGGACCAACCATATCATTCGGCGGGCAGGATCCCCTCCGACCGCGGCTATGAACACTTCGTCACGCAATGTATTGAAGATGCCATGGATGCGCGTCCGATGTTTGCCGAATTCCAAAACTTTTTTAAAAAATCCGCCTGGCCGAATCTTGCAGAAAACATCTCGACGCGATTCCAGCTTTTCAGCCTCATTGACGATCAGGAACACGATACGGTCTATAAAGACGGCCTTGAGCGGTTGATTGAGAACTGGGATTCACCGAAGGAAATCAAAATGGTCGTGCGCGACATCGAGCACCTCGATTCGCGGATGGACGCATTAAACGATATTCTTGAGGTGGGCGGAGACATTGGCGTTTTCATCGGAAAGAAAAGCCCTGTTACGAAAAATCCTGAACTCTCGGTGGTGGCAGGGAAATATGAGGATGAAGGCGGGAGGGGAGTTACGCTCGTCGCAATCGGCCCCAAGCGGATGAACTATCAAAAGGTGGTCGGCGTATTTAAAACACTTCAACATATTCAATGAACGACGAAACGATAAAAGAAAAAGATCAGACACCGCCGCAAAAGGCGGGCGGAGAGAAAGAGCCCGGCGACGAGATGGAAAAACTTAAAAAACAGCGAGACGAGTATCTCGCGGGCTGGCAGAGGGCAAAAGCGGACTTCATCAATTATAAGAAAGACGAAATGGCGCGGCTTCAGGATGTTGCCCGATACGGAAGCGAAGAATTGGTGGAAGAAATGATTAGCGTGCTTGACAGCTTCGATCTTGCAATATCGTATACGGAAAGGCAGAATCCGGCTCCGACGTTACAGTCGGAGCCCCGACACGAAGGCGTCGGGGTCGAGAAAGGAATCTACATGATACGCTCGCAGATCGAGGACACGCTTAAAAAACGAGGGCTTGAACGGATCAGGGTGAAGAAAGGAGATGCATTTGATCCGAGCACCATGGAATCAATCAAAGAAGTGGAATCAGGCGAGCCGCCGGGAACCATTGTGGAAGAAGTCGAGCCCGGCTACCGGCTCTATGATAAGATACTAAGACCCGCGAGAGTGAAAGTCGCAAAGCAAAAATAATCAACGCGACGCCAATATACAAATACACACTAATGACGCGGATAGAATAAATATTAGCGTCATTCGCGTAAATCAGCGTATTAGCGTCGATATCAACATCATGCCAAAAATTATAGGAATAGACCTGGGAACCCCGCACCAAATAGAGCATTGCGCCTTACGCGCTTCCGCGCGAGGCGGTAGTATGAAATGCTCCATTGGTGACGGGGCAGGCAACGAACGGTCAAAATTAGTCAATAAAAAAATATTATGAGTAAGATTATAGGCATAGATCTTGGCACCACAAACTCCGCCGTCGCCGTGATGGAAGGCGGAGAACCGAAGATACTCGAAAACACCGAGGGGAACCGCACTACGCCCTCGATCGTGGCACTCTCAAAAGCGAATGAGCGGCTCGCGGGGCTTCTCGCAAAGCGTCAGGCGATCACGAACCCAAAGAACACTATTTTTTCCACGAAACGCCTGATCGGCCGCAAATTCTCCGACCCTGAAGTGCAGAAAGACAGGGCATGGCTTCCGTACGAGCTTCGCGCTTCTTCCTCGGGCGGCGTCGAGATCAAAATGGGCGAGTCGTGGCACACGCCCGAGGAGATCTCCGCGATGATCCTCGCGAAACTAAAAGCGGATGCGGAGGCACGGCTTGGCGAAAAAGTGGAAGAAGCGGTCATCACCGTGCCCGCCTATTTCGACGACTCGGAACGGCAGGCAACCAAAAACGCGGGCGAAATTGCGGGGCTCAAAGTGCGCCGCATCATCAACGAGCCGACCGCCGCGGCGCTCGCCTACGGATTTAATAAACAGAAAAATGAGAAGATCGTGGTCTATGACTTCGGCGGCGGGACGTTCGACGTTTCGGTGCTCGAAGTAGGAGACGACACGGTGGAGGTAAAAGCCACGGGCGGCGACACGCATTTGGGCGGCGACGATTTCGACAAACGCATCAATGAATACCTCGTACAGGAGTATAAGAAACAAGAGGGGATAGATATTTCAAAAGATCCGCTCGCGCTCCAGCGCTTGAAGGAAGCCGCAGAACGCGCGAAGCATGAACTCTCAACCGCGCTTGAGACGGAGATCAATCTTCCCTATGTAAGCTCGGATTCATCTGGGCCGAAGCATTTTCTTATGAAACTCACGCGCGCGAAGCTCGAATCGCTCGTCGAAGATTACATTGCGCGTTCGATAGCGCTCGTAAAAGAAACGGTGACGTCCGCACCGCCAAAAGGCGCGGGGTTCAAACTTTCGGACATCCACGAAATAATTCTCGTGGGAGGCCAGACGCGCATGCCCGCGATGGTTGATGCCGTCAAAAAACTGTTCGGCAAAGAGCCGCACAAAGGCATCAACCCCGATGAGGTGGTTGCGGTGGGCGCGGCGGTCGAGGCAGGCATCCTCCAGGGAGACGTAAAAGACGTACTGCTCCTGGACGTCACGCCGCTTTCGCTCTCGATCGAAACATTGGGCGGCATTGCGACGCCGATGATCACAAAAAATACCACGATTCCCACGGCGAAAACGCAGGTGTTCTCGACCGCGGCGGACAACCAGCCGTCGGTCGAAATCCACGTGCTCCAGGGCGAGCGGCCGATGGCCTCGGACAACAAAACCCTCGCGCGATTTATTCTGAACGGCATTCCGCCCGCGCCGCGCGGCGTCCCGCAAGTCGAAGTGACGTTCGACATTGACGCAAACGGGATTATGCATGTCTCCGCGAAGGACAAGGCGAGCGGGAAATCGCAATCGGTCAAAATCGAGGCGACGACCGCACTCTCAAAGGAGGAAGTTGAAAAACTCAAAAACGACGCAGTCGCTCACGCGTCGGAAGATGCCGCGAAAAGGGAAATGGTCGAAACGAGAAATCAGGCGGAGCAGCTTATATATCTTTCGGAAAAGTCATTGAAGGACGCCGGCGATAAGGTCCCGCAGGACCTCAAAAATGCGGTCACCGAAAAAATTGAAGCTTTGAAAAAGGTGAAAGACGGAAACGACATAGATGCCGTGAAATCCGCCATCGCCGCCCTCTCCGCGGAAATTCAGAAAATAGGCCAGGCGATGTACGGAGGGCAAAAAGACGATGGAAATAATCCAAAAACCGAGCCTTCTCACTAAGCAGATCTTGAACCCGGAGACAAGCCGGCAGCCGCGTTACTATACGCCGGTCGTCTTGAATGTGTTCACCATCCTCTCTGCGCTCGCCGCGAGTTTTTTCTACCGGCAGCTGCTCGACGAAAAATCCGGCATCGCTCTTTTATTCGCAAGCGTGACAGTGTTCCTTATGCTCACACTCTATAACGCCATGCTTGCAAAGGACGGGGCGAAGCGTTTTCTCCTTCTTGTGGCACAAGGCATTTCGCTCGCGGCATTCTTCTACGACCAACCCTTGAACATCGTTGCACTCGCGGTGATCGCAACTATCGCATTCTTCACGTTGGGCACGCTCCGGGGACGACGGGTCTTGAATAACAACCTCACCATAAGGTTTTTGAGGATCGGGCGCGTCACGCTCGCAAGCGCGGTAAGCGGCCTTGTACTCGCGATAATAATCCTTTACGTTCCCCGCGTGGGCTCGCAAGGCATGTTCATCTCGCGGGATATATTCCAGTTATTTTTCGAAAGCGGCGCGCGATTCACCAGGAACCTGTACCCCGGTATCGACCTCGGCGGTCCCATTGGATCCGTCGCGCGGCAGATCGCGGAGCTTCAGGCAAAAAATGATGCATCGTTCGCGCGCCTATCGGGCGCGGAACAGGAGGCGGTTCTCGAGAAAGCGTCGGATGAGCTTGTCGGTCGCATGGGAGAGACGCTCAAACTCGCCTTGACCGGAGAGGAACGGGCAAGCGACGTATTCTACAACGGGATAGCGCTTTTCACCGCGAACGCCGGAGAGACGCTCAAACAGCAATTGTTCATTGGATCAATCATTCTTGCGTATCTTGTGCTCCGCGCCGCCGCGGTTGGATTCTACTGGATCGTCCTCATGATCGCGTGGGGAGTCTATCAGCTTCTTATCGCCACGAATATATTCCACATTGCGAGCGAAAGCAGAAGCCAGGAAGTGTTAGAATACTGATAGAAAAGTCATGGCGAAGAATTATTACCAGATCCTCGGAGTCGGGAAAAGCGCGTCCGAGGAAGAAATAAAGAAAGCGTACCGGAAGCTCGCGCATAAATATCACCCCGATAAGCACGGCGGCGATGAGAAAAAATTCAAGGAAATCAACGAAGCGTACCAAGTGCTCTCGAACAGCGAGAAGCGTGAGCGTTACGATCAGTACGGCTCGGCGGATCCTTTTTCGGGCTTTGCCGGAGGCGAACCGTTCGCCGGCGGATGGGATTTCGGAAACTTCGGCGGATTCGGTGCGCAAAATTATTCCGATCTCGGGGATTTGGGGGACATCCTCGATGATTTCTTCGAAGGACTCGGCGTAAAGCCGAAGCGGCGCACGTATCAGCGCGGCTCGGACATCGAAGTGCTTCTCGAAATCACGCTCGAAGAGGCGTTTCGGGGAACTGCGAAGGAAATAAAGGTACGGACATACGTGCGATGCGCGAAATGCGAAGGGAAGGGCGCGGAAGCGGGAACCACGTTTACCGCATGCGCCGTCTGCGGCGGCCAGGGAGAAATACGCGAACAGAAAAAAACCTTCTTCGGCAGCTTCTCGCAGGTAAAATCCTGCGCCACATGCCGCGGGACGGGCCAAATCCCGGAAAAGCCGTGTACCTCCTGCGGCGGCCACGGCAGAGTCCAGGGCGATGCGCGCGTCAAAATTGATATTCTGCCCGGCATCCCGAACAATCAGGTGATTAAAGTGCAGGGCAAAGGCGAGGCGGGGGAGAGAGGCACGCGAGAGGGAGACCTTTACGTTCGCGTGCGGATACTGCCTCACAATATTTTCGCGCGCCGCGAAGACAATCTTATTGTCCGGCATGAGCTGAACCTCATTGAACTCCTTCTTGGAAAGAAGGTGGGGGTGCCTACGCTCGGCGGAGGCAAGGTCTTGGTCGAAATACCGCCGCACTTCAACCTCAAAGAAGATCTTAAAATTCCGGGCGAGGGGATGCCGCATTTCGGAAGTTTCGGACGCGGCGATCTGATGGTAAACTTTATTGTCAAATCGCCCAAAAAATTAGGCCCAAAGGCGAAGAAGTTCCTCGAAGAACTCGGGGATAATCTCTCCTATTGACATGCGTATTAGCGCAGGGTAGAATGCATCCTCGTTTGCGCTCGAGATGGGCGTGAACTTCGTATGGAGGGGACCTGGTGCCGAAAAAACCGAGGAGTCCGCAGTACACGATAGTCATGGCCGGAGTAGTCAACCGTCGAGGAGAGGGGAAACCAACCCTCAAGGTTTCGAGGGTATTTGTCCTCGAAGACCTGCGGCGGCGCCACACGGCCGAAGTGATGCTCCACGAAGCAGGGATCAGGTGGTTCGGGGAGTAATTCCGTCCTCGCCATTCGAACACATGCACCGCCAGCGGGGGAAACTCCGCTGGATTTTTTTTCAATTTGTCATATTATATTGAATTATCGGTTCGTTCATCAGAACTCAGCCCCTATACCTGCCTGCCGGCAGGCAGGGCTCAATGGTAAATCCGCCAGCCACGCCCCGCCGAAGGCGAGGCTCCGCTATAGCGGGGCCGAGGGCCGGCGGACTTTTGAGCAATAAATAAGTGTGGTTGAAAAAACAGAGAGGTGGATTTAAAGTTAAGGCGTTGATAGAAAGGTACAATAATCAGAACTCAGCCCCTATAGCTCAATGGTAGAGCAGCTGCCTTTAATAAAGCTCCGCTCTATCAATCGGTTCGCTCGTTGAAAATAAATCCCCCTATAGCTCAATGGTAGAGCAGCTGCCTTTTAAGCAGTTGATCTAGGTTCGATTCCTAGTGGGGGGACACGATAGATGAGAATTATTTTCTCCTCGCTGCCGATTGTAAGCAGTTGATCTAGGTTCGATTCCTAGTGGGGGCACAAAAGTAAAATGTTCCACCCTCGTGGTGGAACATTTTACTTCTCTACAGGAATCGAACGGGAAAGGGGTCCCGCCAGAGGCGGGTGGGCCGGAAAACGGCCCGTCCTCCGCAGTAGTACTGCTACGGAAGATGGAGAGTTTTCCTGCCTGCCCCGACGTACGTCGGGGTGAAGCGGAAACGTTAAAACCGCTGGGTTTTAAGGAGCGAGTGGATGCGAGCGACGTTCGATTCCTAGTGGGGGCACCAGAGGGTCTCGCCGTGAGCTTATCACCGCTTTAGCGGGACCCCGCCAAGGCGGTGGGTGGCAAATCCGCCAGCTGGCGGAATTCCTAGTGGGGGCACATTCGTTTTCACCCCCACACCAAATTTGGCGTGGGGGTTTACCGAATATTTCGATTATTGACAGGGAAGGGTTAGAGGTATATAATTAGCACCGGAACCTTGCACCTCACGTTTCAAAAAGGAGGGACAAAGAAAGGATTACGCCGTAAGTTTTGTTTGAGGTAAATCTGCCATTGAGAAGGGGAGCCAGAATGACCACCGGAACAAGATTGGGGGAACTGCCCGGTGCAGCAGTAGTGAAGGAAGAAATTCGGCTCACGCATTTCGAGGGCCGCTGCGAGGTGGGGGACGTCTTCTGCCCAGATTGCAGGACGAAGCGCTCCCTCGCAGAAATCAGGAAGGCCAAGAAAACCGGCGACTTCCGCTGCACGCCCTGCAAGCGCAAGGCACAGAGAACCTGATCTGATCGAAGTTCTCCTCGTTTCGTTGGCGAAACAATCCCAAACGGTTCCATCCTTTCCGAAGCGCACCACAGGGTGCGCTTCAGAACTTTTTGAGAGTCGAGTAAGATGAAGAGTGTCGGTGGGGTGGCTGAGTTGGCCGAAGGCGCCGCACTCGTCCCGCAGCATGGCGGAGGGTTGGCAGAGTGGTCTAATGCGCCGCACTCGAAATGCGGTTGGGGAGAAATCCCCTCACAGGTTCAAATCCTGTACCCTCCGCCATGAGATGGGATTGCGACTTCTTGACAAATCTGATATTCGTAGAAGTCGGGAAAAATGCGGTATACTCGAAAGGGTATCGTGAGTTCTCCGCCGGCTGAAGGTGTCTTACGCGGGGGTCGGGGTTTTCGTGATGCCGGAGTAGCTCAATGGCAGAGCAATGCTTTCGTAAAGCAGAGGTTGGAGGTTCGACTCCTCTCTCCGGCTCAAATAACAAGAACATTGCCACCACGGCAGCTTTTTTTGTTATTTTAAAGTTGAGATAAGAGGAGTCGAACACGAAAGGGGGTCGGGGAAAAGTTAGGTTTCACCGTATAGGAAAATTGTTAAAAACCGAGAGGTTTTTAAGGCGCGATCCGCCGGCTGGCGGAGAGCGACGTGAGATTCCTCTCTCCGGCTCCAGAAAAAAAGATGGGAGCGAAAAAAAACGTGCCGCAACGCGGCACGTACCACCAAATCCTAAACGAGAGGGGGAAGCTCATCATCCCGCGGGAGCGTGAAGACAAACGCAATGATAAGCCCTGCGACCTGCGCACCGATGAGCGAATAGAAAATTTCCTCCCCCGTTATCCTTTGGGGCAGGATCGCGTTCACCCCAAAGAGAAAAAAGAGCGAAAGGCACACCGCCCAGAGCAGAGTCATTCCGGCCGCCGCGGCACGCCACCGCAACAAAAATTCCCTTACCATTTTTGTCTCCTTGTAAAAGGCCCGCGAGAATGGTATCATTCAATCCATGAAATTGCAAGATTCAACGAACGAATTTAAGGAATTAAAAACAATGTTGCCCCGCCTCGCGGGGCGGCTTTGACGTCGCGGACAAAGAAAAGCAGATCGAAGAATTGGAGCGGGAACTCGGGACTCCCGTTTTTTGGGAGAACCGCGCGGCGGCGGACGAGAAAATCAAAACGCTCGGCGAGCTTAAAAACCTGACCGACCGTTTCCGCGCGATCACGCGCGACCTTTCGGCGCTTGATAAAAATTTCAGCGAGGATAAATTCTTTGAGGCGAAGCGGAAATTCCGCGCGCTCGAGCTCGAGACGCTCTTTGGCGGCCGCTACGACAAGCAATCGGCCGTCCTTTCCGTGTATCCCGGCGCAGGCGGAGAAGACGCGAGTGACTGGGCGAAGATGCTTCTCGATATGTACTCCAAATATGCGGTGAACCGCGGATGGGACGCGAAAGTCATAGACGACGCCCCGAATCACCGCACGCTCGAGATTCGGGGAGCGTATGCGTACGGGTATCTCAAAGGAGAAATCGGCGTGCACCGGCTCGTTCGCATTTCGCCGTTTTCGGCAAAAAAACTCCGCCATACTTCGTTTGCGCTTGTCGAGATCGTCCCGGACCTTCCCAGGCTCGAAGACGAGAAAATCGTCATTCCGGAAAAAGATCTGAAGCTCGAGTTTTACCGCTCAAGCGGCCCCGGCGGGCAGAACGTGAACAAAGTTGAGACCGCCGTGCGCGTGGTCCACCTGCCCACGGGACTCACCGCGCATTCCCAAGTCGAGCGTTCGCAGGCATCGAACCGCGAAAAGGCAATGCGGATCCTCAAGGCGAGGATCTACCAGCGGATGGAACAGGAGCAGGTCAGGGAATTGCGCGAACTCAAGACCGACGTGAAGCCGGAATGGGGGAACCAGATCCGCTCGTACGTTTTGAATCCCTATCAGCTCGTCAAAGACCACCGGACCGAAATCGAAACCCCGCACGTGCATCGGGTGCTCGAGGGAGACATTGATATATTTATCGAAGGGTATATCGAACGCCCTGCGCATGCATAGCATATCCGCCCTTTTACTTTCGCAGCGATTTTCGTATACTACAGAGTACTTGCGCATCGTAAGACAATGATCTCTTTTCAAAACGTCAGTAAGGTATATAACGGCAATTCAGTGGCGCTCGAGGACATCACCTTTGAGATACGTCCGGGCGAGTTCGCCTGCATTGTGGGAAAATCGGGTGCCGGAAAATCAACCGTCATACGCCTTTTGATAGGCGAAGCAAAGCCGACGAGGGGCCGCATCCACTTTGGGCAGTACGAGGTGAATAAGCTCAAGGATTACGACCTGCCATTGTTCCGCCGCCACATCGGCGTCATTTTCCAGGATTTTCGCCTGCTCCCGAACAAGAACTCGTATGAGAATGTGGCATTTGCGCTTGAAGTCGCCGGACGCCCGCAGAAGGAGATCGAGGACCTCACGCCGCAAGTGCTCGACATGGTGGGGCTCTCGGACAAGACCTTTAATTTTCCGCATGAGCTCTCGGGGGGAGAAAAACAGAGAGTGGCAATCGCGCGCGCCATGGTGCATCGCCCCGAAGTCATCATTGCGGACGAACCGACCGGCAACCTCGACCCGTTCCACACGTGGGAGATTATTAATCTTCTCAAAAAGATACACCAGCTCGGCACCACAATCCTTCTTGCCACGCACGACAAGGAAATCATCAATGCCATCGAGAAACGCGTCATCACCCTTGACCACGGACGGCTCATCCGCGACGAGGAGAAAGGGAAATACATACTCGTGTAGCAAAGCGCAAATAGCAAATGGTTCGTAGGATAAAAAAACGATTTGCGATAAGCTATAAGCGATAAGCCAATACATGTTCACCGTCATCTCAAGATTAGTGCATTACGGACTCAAGGATTTTTGGAGGCACGGCTGGCTCTCCGTGACCACCGTCATCATCATGACGCTTGCGCTTCTCGTATCGATCGGGCTCATTATTTTTAACGTCGTGACCAAGCAGACCGTCGCGTCCATTCAGGATAAGATTGACATCAGCGTGTATTTCAAAAATAACGCGCCGGAAGACGAGATCTTCAGCATAAAAAAATCTCTTGAAAATCTCTCCGAGGTGAAAACCGTACAATATCTTTCGAGCGATGAAGCGCTTGAGATATTCAAGGAAAACCATAAAAACGATCCGACCATCACGCAGGCGCTCGGCGAACTGAACGAAAACCCCCTTCAGGCATCTTTAAATATCAAGGCGAATCATCCCGAGCAGTACGCCTCGATCGCGCAATATTTGAGCAGCCCCAACCTGAACACGTTCATTGATGAAGTAAGCTATCAGGAAAATCACGTCGTGATCGAGCGCTTGACCGCGATGATCAACGGCTTGAATCAGGCGGGCCTGTTCCTCACGATCGTGATGGCGCTCGTCGCCGGGCTTGTGGCGTTCAACACGGTGCGGCTCGCAATCTACTCGAACCGAGAGGAAATCGGCGTGATGCGCGTCGTGGGCGCGTCAAACAGCTTCGTGCGGGGCCCGTTCGTACTCCAGGGAATTTTTGCGGGTGTCCTCGCCGCCATCGCAAGCGTTCTCATCTCTGCCATCCTCATCATGATCGGTTTCGCGCTTCCCAGTTTGAAATTTTCCCTGTCGCTTCTCGGCCTTACCGGCACGTATCAGTTCTTCTTCAGCAATATTTTTGTTCTTTTCGGATACCAGATGCTTTTCGGCACGCTCATTGGGGGATTCTCGAGTTTCATCGCCGTCCGAAGATATCTCAAAAATTAGCATCTTCCCGGGGTTTCTTTGCCTTCATTGCGCCGCGGCGATTTGCCCGAGTGCCGCGCGGTGTTAGAATTACAGGGAGCATTTGCAGATGGCCACTACCGCACAAAAAAGACGAATTGCGTTTTTCGCCGCCGCGATCGGAGCGCTCTCGCTTGCGCTTTTCTCCCTGTGGTTCAGCGCGCAGGTATTTGCCGCATCCGAAGGCCCGAACAACGCCGACGTGCTCGCGACGACCACCGGCAGCGGCGAGGATATTATAGCGTGGTCAAATCCCGCAAACGCCTCCACATCGAACAACGTGTATGCGACCGTCGTGCTCAATTCGGTTAGCTTACAAAGCGAGTCGCTGCAAGCCACTGACTTCGACTTCGCGATTCCGTCGGACGCCACAATTGTCGGCATTAAAGTTGAGGTGGAAAGAAAGATAAATACTATTAACGGGAGGAACATTCAAGACCTCTCGGCAAAAATTATAAAAACAGGATCCGCGCAGGGCGACGAGAAGGCGGGGAGCGTAAACTGGAGCATCACCGAGGCGTATGTGGGCTACGGAGGCGAAACCGACCTGTGGGGCCTTACGTGGACCCCCGCACAGATCAATGCAACGGACTTTGGTTTTCAAATCAGCGCCCAATTTGTAGGGTCAGCGGGCGCGAACCTGACCGCAAGTATTGACCATATCCGCATCACCGTCACCTACACGCCGTTCCAAGGGCCGCACGTGAGGATTGAATCTAAAGGTTCGACCGTGATCGACGGAAGCAAGGGGAGCGTGAGGATCCAATAATAGAATCAGCCAATTTTTCCCCTATTTTTCGCCTCATTGCGCCTTGCGCGCAGCGGTGAGGCGAGATGTGCACAAGAGCCGCTCTCGAATATGCGCTCGAGAGCGTATACAATGAAATAAGATGCTTCACGACAAGCATCGCGGGTTATGCACAGCCGAATAACACACAACGGCATTGTTCAGGTTGTCTTTGTTGCAGTGGCGCTCGCCGCAATCACCTTCGTCGCCGCGGGGTTTTTCCCTATCGCCCGCGCCGCAACGCCTCTTATTGTCAATTATCAGGGGCGCCTTGAGAATTCGGACGGAAATCTTGTGGGCGGAAGCGCGGGGCAGGCATTCGACTTTAAGTTTTCGATATGGAACTCGGCAACGGTCGCAAGCGGCACGCGCCTTTGGCCCGCGTCTGCGCCCGCATCAACCACGCACACAATCACGAAGGGCGTCTTTGATGCGCGGATAGGGGATACCGCGCAGGGATTTGCGGCGCTTGATCTCGATTTCAACACCTCGAGCATACTCTATCTTCAGGTCGAGGTGTGGAATGTCACTTCAACCGCGTTTGAGACATTGGCGCCGCGCCAGCCGATCGTTTCAACCGGTTTTGCAATCAACGCCGACACCGTAGACGGCGCGCACGCCGGCACGGGAGCAAGCAACGTCTTAAAACTCGACCCGAGCGGCGGCATCAACCTTCCGGGCGGGAGTTCCACGTTTACGGGAAGCGTCACGATCACGGGGAGCACCACGCTTGCAGTCGTCTCCTCGACGAACATCTCTGCATCCGGGTACGGATTGTTTCCGACCTTAAGATTTACAAACGCCTCCGGCACGAATCTTACCGCCTCCGGGTTTCTCCAGGGGGCGAACTTAAACGTATCAGGCATCTCGGCGCTTCAAGGATTCACGTTCACGAATGCGACGGGAACCACCCTTATGCTCCAAGGAACGGCAGGACTTACGGGGAACATTCTCTCGGTCGCCTCATCTTCCGGGAACAACTTTTTTCTGGTGAGCTCGAGCGGCACCTCCATGTTTTCCGACGGGTCAAACAATAAAATCCTTACCATTACCCCCGGAACACCCACCAACAACATATTCGAGGTCGGATCGAGTACCGAAACGTACTTTGCAGTCGCAAAAAGCGGCCAGACAATTGTAAGTTCTACGCTTCTCGTGCGAGACCAATCAACGCTCGCGTCGGTGTCTTCCACCAATATTACCGCATCCGGGTACGGATTGTTTCCGACCTTAAGATTTACAAACGCCTCCGGCACCAACCTCACCGCATCGGGCTTCCTCCAAGGCGCGACGCTCAACATTTCAGGGCAGAGTTCGCTCACTTCCGTTTCCTCGACGAATATCACTGCTTCGGGCTACGGCCGGTTCCCCACGCTCACCTTCACCAACGCCTCGGGGACGAATCTCTCGCTTACGGGAAATCTGAACGTCGGCACGGGCACGACGAACAGCGTCGCCCCCTTCTTTCCCGCCTCGAACCAGCTGATTACTGTTGCGCGGACATTCTCGGATAACGAAGCGAAGTACGGAATTAAAATAGCGCTGGACTCCTCAACCACCATTCCCATCACCAATGAAATTGTGGGGGTGGATACGGTTCTTTCGACCGAGTTGAACAACATTGCAAGCACCACGGGAAACCTTATCGCATACCGCGCAGACCTGCAGGACTGGGCGGGGGCAGGGACGCTCTCAAACTACTACGGGTTCCAGAATACATCGGGGCTTACTGTCCGAACGCTCACGAACAGCTATGGGTTTTACCATTCGGGCTCGAGCCCCGCACAGAACCCGTGGGCGTTCTATGCCGTTAGCGACCCGTCGTTCTTCGGCGGGGGGGCGACCATCGCGGGGCACACCACAAGCACGAACGCTTCCACTACCAACCTCTCTGCGAGCGGATATTTGCAAGGGGCAAATTTGAATGTCACGGGAGCGGGGACTGCGGCGGTATTCCAAAACGACGCGCAGGTGAAAGGAAGATTTGGCGTGGGGGCGCTGGGAGGGCCGTCGGCAAACACGTTTATTTCCGTGAACGAACAGCTTGCGCCCGCGGGAACTACGGAGGTCGTCGCGCTTGATCTTGGATTCGGGACTGCGATGACTTCAACTCGGTCTGCGGCGACGATAGGGGTGCGCGGCAGGGTGAACATATTGGGGACTGGCGCAAACTCCGCCTCCTATTCGGGCGATGTGATTGGGGTAACGGGGGAGGTGAGAAACTCGCCCGCACAGGTGATGTCGCTTAAAAATGCGATAGGGTTTTGGGCAGGTCAAACTATAGCAGGAGGGGCAAACGCCTCATCAGTCATAAACTTCTATTCCACCGCAGGAATTATAAGTGCAAATAGAGTAAGCAGTTCGTATGGATTTTATCACACAGGAATAGGCAATATAGCAACATCTTCACGATATGGATTATACGTTTTGGGAGACCGTTCCTACCTCACGGAGCTTGAAAACGCAGGGAACGCGACAACGACTTCGCTCCACGTCTCTTCGACCTTGAATGTCGTCGCCACCACCACGCTCCGGGGAACGCTCACGGTTGCCACAAGTTCGCAGGTAAGCACTACGTCAACCCTTACCGTCTGCGCAAACTCAAACTGTACGCTCCCCTCGGCCGTGACCTCAACCGACACCGTCGCGTTCTTTGCCTCGACGCGCGGCACCACGACCTCAACTTCCATTACGGCGCGCGGCACGATCACGGGGGGAATGGAAGACATCGGTGAATTCGTGCATGTTACGGGAAACCCGAGCGACTACACGGCGGGCGATGTGCTTTCGTTTTCAACTTCCGAACCCGGCAAGTTTCAAAAATCGAAATTCGCGTACGATCCGCTTCTCGCGGGAATCGTGACGGAAACTGCGGGGCTTGTGGCAGGCGGCGGCGTGGACAACCGCGGCACGGTAATTATGGCGCTCGCAGGGCGATTGCCGATTAAAGTAACCGGAGAGAACGGCGCGATCGCCGTGGGGGACGCGCTTACGTCATCATCGGAGAGCCCCGGCTACGCGATGAAGGCAACCGGCACGGGACGGGTAGTCGCGATTGCAATGGAGGCATTCGCCGGAGGGACCGCACGCGACCTCGGAAAGATTCTTGCATTCGCGAACCTCGGCCATAGGTATGTGACCGCCGAGCCCCAGGGCGGCAGCATACCGCCCATACAAAGCTCGCAGTTCACCGGTTTCATTCAAAACTTCAACGTAGACCCGTCGTACACCTACTCGTTCGAAAATCTCAAAGTGCAGAACCTCACCGTGGGCTCAAGCGATGAACCCTCGGGATTCACGATATTCGACAGAGCAACGGGGGCGCCCACGTGCGTCTTTGTGGAGAACGGCGCGATTAAGACCTCGCCGGGCGCGTGTTCACCGCCAAATCCAGCGCCGGAAAATCAAAATAATCCTGGCGGGGAGGGTGCGGTGGACGATGGCGCCGATACCCCGCCGGATAACGGCGCAACTCCCGCGCCGCGGCAAGATGATCCGGATTTGCCGGCCGATACGCCGCCTTCTTCGACCCCGCCCGATAATTCTAAAAAACCCCCGGATGATGACGGCCCGGCTCCTCCGGCCGAACCCACTCCATCCGAACCGAGCGAGGGAGAACCGGTCCCCGCGCCCTCTCCGGAACCCGCGACGCCGCCTTGAGGATTCGGCTTTCAATATTACCAATATTACGACGTCGGACGTCGTTAATTATTGAGTATGAGTTCAGCCGAAGACCGGTTCCCGTCGAGCACAAAAATTCGCCGTAACGAGAACAATATGATAGAATGTTTTGAAGCAAATCCATGGAGCAGAAAGTGTTGAGCGATATCAGCTATGAGAAAGGGGTCGAAAACGATGCAAAAGTAAAACACACAATGCACGCGCCAAAGGTATTCGGAGTTCTGCTCGCCGCAGCCCTCGCCATACTCATCTTTATGACGTTCAATCCGGCGTCGGGCGATTTCCCAAGGGTGGATTCGAGCAAGTGGCAGGCAGTGTTCTTGAACAACGACCAAGTCTACTTCGGCCGTTTGAAGAATATGAATCGGGAATACGTTACGTTGAACAACATCTTCTACCTGCGAATCAACCAGCCGCTCCAGCAGGGCGTGAATCCCGCAGTTCCCCCCATCAGTTTGGTGAAACTCGGCGGCGAACTGCACGGTCCGGAGGATCTGATGTACATCCCGAAAGCGAATATACTGTTTTGGGAAAATATAAAGCCGGATTCACAAGTTCTCCAAGCCATCAATAACTATTTAACGCAAAACGCACAACAGTAGGCGTGCCCCGGCTTCGTGCATATGAAAACGCTTGCCTCAATCCTCGCGGTCGGCATCGCAGTTTTTTTCCCCGTGTTCTCGCTTGCCGACACTGCAACTTCAACGAGTTTCAAAATTGATACCGGCGTGATTGACGCGGGCGGGAGCAGGGCAACTTCGTCCGGTTTCAACCTCAACACGAGCATCGGTGAGCCGGCAACCGGAATTTCGACAAGCTCCAATTTTATTCTGCGGGGCGGTTTCTTGCAGTTCCCGGCGCCCGTCTCCGCGGTCGCCGCAACCTCGGCGGGCGCAGGGGACACGGGCGGTAACTCCGGGTTCGTCTCCGGCCCCGGAGCGCTGCCCTCGCAGATCCCTTTGTGCTCGCTCCACCCGGCAGATTCCCCGCTCTCACAAATTGACGTGAATTGCGACGGGCGCGTTGACATACAAGATCTCTCCATCCTGCTCTTCTTCTATAATCGAACCGGCTCGGCAATCGCGCGCTACGACTTCAATAGAAACAGCACGGTGGATTTCCCCGACGCCTCCGTAATGATGTTTTATTGGACGGGGTAGTAGAAGTTGGACTTGTCCCTTGGGGACAATTTTCCGCCTTCGGCGGAGCAGTCCAACTTTCACTACCCCGTGGACCGGGTAGTGCAGCAGTTGAGAACTTAGCGGGAGGACTTAGCTATTGGAGCGCGGCGATTCGCGCACAGGGTTTTACGCTCTCAACTACAGTCTGAACGGGTTCGTGCATTGGAACCGCGAGCTTTTCCACAACGGAAGGCGCAATTTCAATGCTACAATAGAAAGAATGAGATCGCCGCGAACCAACAAGCGGAGAAGGTATTTGGATGTTCACATCGCGCGGCCAAAACGGTTCCGCAGACTTTCAAGGTGGCTCGAGGATCACCGCGTGGTCAATTTAAAACCGACATTCTATGAGCGCTATCCGCTTGGGGTAGTTCTTGCCCTCGTTGTCGCTGGCGCCGGGCTCTTTTTCGCCCAGAAGTTCTTGACAAGAGCCGAAGTTGCGGATTTCCACCCCGCGACCTGCCTCGGCGAGTGGCAAAACCCGCACCTCGCCCAGGGAGAACCGCAGAATTTGAACTCGAAGGAGGGGTTGTTTTCTGATGAAAATTCGAGCGTGTATGCCGGAGGAAATCATAAAGTCTTCTGCGGGAACTTCGTCCCGGATGATTTTGAGGCGAGAGGCAACATTCAAAACGTGGGCCTCACGCTCCTCTGGCAAGTAGGGGAGCGCGCCGCCCCCGCCGAAGAAATTTCAACCTCGACCTCTCGCGGAGACGACATGACGCCGCTCGAAGACCCTGACCCAGCAAGCGGTGAGCCTGTCGAACCCGTCGAAGGGTCGCTCCCACCGGCGCCTCCGCAACCGGCGATAAAGGAAGCGCCGCCGGCGGAACCAGAACCCCCGCCGAGCGGCGAAATTCCCGAACCGACCAATAACACCACAACTGTCCCGATTCCGGAATCTTCAAAACTCGAGATACTCAAACAGCGTACCGCATCTTTGCTCCAATTCTTTTTTAAACCAGCTTCCGCGCAAGAGGCGGGAACGGGAGAGGGGATAATAATAGAGGAACCGCCCGCGCTCCCCGACCCGGTTCCGCCCGAAGGCGGCGAGGAGGACGGCGACGCATCCTCGAGCACCGCGCCCCTTGGAGGGGAGGAGAACGCCACAAGCACCACCGCAACATCCACAATCCCGGAACCAATCATCGAGGAGCCGCCGGACGAGAATTTTCTTAAAGTTACCTACAGTCTCGATGGCCAATCGTGGGAGGAGCTCGCAAGGGTGCACACGGGAAATTGGGAATTCTTTACTCTCACGATTCCCGTGAACGCGTGGGAAGACCTTCGAAAGCTTCAGGTGGGCATCGAGGGGATAGACACCGCGCTCACTTCTATCCCAAGGACGTATCTCGACGGCATGCTCGTTGAGGTCCACTACGAGGTGCCTCCGGTGTTGAGTCCTCCACCTCAAAATCCGGAGAGTGCTCCGAGAGAAGCGGCTCCGAAAAAGCCAGTGGTAAAGATTTTTGACCCGGAATCACGGCATAGATGCTCGATTACGCCGTTCTCCCAAAACATACAAAAAGGCGCGTCGGCGACGTATACGGTTACTCTTACGCCTTCCTCCCAAGACCTTCATTTTGAGTTGGAAACAGGCGATCTTCCGCCGGGAGTTTCCGCTGTTTTTGATCCAAAAAGCGGTGTCGGCTCTTCCACACCCGCGTTAACCCTTACTGCGGCGGACAGTGCGGGAAGCGGCTCGTTTGACGTGGTCGCGGTGTATCGGGAGATTGATCAAAGCTTCAAGGTTCTGACCAATTTCTGCCAGCTGAATCTCATCGTGAAATAGCGCCGTGCGGAAGTTAGAATTTAGAATATATCCGGATTTCAAGTTCCAAATTCTAAATTCAAA
>JACQKW010000007.1 GCA_016204385.1 Candidatus Liptonbacteria bacterium
AGCAAAGAGGATTAGATACCCTCGTAGTCCACGCTGTAAACTATGGATACTAGCTATGTGAAGTGTCGACCCTTCACGTGGCGAAGCTAACGCGTTAAGTATCCCGCCTGGGAAGTACGATCGCAAGATTAAAACTCAAAGGAATAGACGGGGACCCACACAAGCGGTGGATCATGTGGTTTAATTCGACAGTAAACGCGGAACCTTACCAAGGTTTGACAAGCTAGTGAAACTCCGATGAAAGTTGGAGCCTCCCACAAGGACACTAGCCCAGGTGATGCACGGCTGGACTTACGGCCCTTTGAAAAGTAATTTTCAGAGTATCACCGCCTCGATAAAGACGACCTTGTCGTGTCGAGGTAAAATCGGCTCATAACGGTGAAACCCAAACTCTTCTGTTGTATAATAGAGGAGTGGGCAATACCGTGGGAAGTACAAATGTCAATTTCTGTAACTTTTTTGCTGATGAGCAGAATGCTTATATTCTTGGATTATTAGCAGCAGATTCGTACTGGTGGTCAAGTTCAATAGGTTTGAGTAGCACTGAATTTGACCTGCGAAATAAGTTTCGATTATTTGCGCTAAAACTGGGATTTCCTCCAAAACGCATTAAAAAAAGTGTTAGTGGAAATCACATTTACGTGAATAGTCGCCCACTTTTGAGAGCTTATAGATCTGCTCTTAAAGAGATAGGAAAGTTAAAAGATCCAAGAATAATAAGTGCCTATATTGCAGGAAGATTCGATGGAGATGGTTGTATTAATGGAGACTTAAAGCGAGATTGTAGAATAGTCTACAATGAAAAATCCGAAAAACAAGAAGCAATCATTGATAGTATGCTCTTGAAAAGGATTGGAATAGATAAAGTAAGTATCTATCACTATCGCACCTCTAGTCAGTGGGAAAATTCATAGAAGCACTGTCTCCTCATTCAGTAAAGTTGCATAAATTGGCATTTGTACCCCGTAGAGACTTGTCTTTCTCTTCTCGAGAAAGCTAATAGCGGGTTTAACCACTATTAAACGCCGAACTCCCGCAAGGAGTATGGTATAGTCCGTACCACAAGAGATTGTGGATGCATATGGTCGTCAGCATGTACCTTGAGGCGCTCTGTTCAATCAGGTAACATGCGCAACCCTCATCCTGTGTTTTACGTGTCACAGGAAACTGCCTGAGACAATCAGGAGGAAGGTGAGGATGACGCCAAGTCCGCGTGTCCCTTTGATATCTTGGGCCACACACATGATACAATGGAGCCGACAACGGGACGCCAAGCTGCAAAGCTGAGCAAATCCCTTAAACGGCCCCTCAGTTCGGATCGAGGTCTGCAATTCGACCTCGTGAAGCCGGAATCGCTAGTAATCGCAAATCAGCCACGTTGCGGTGAATACGTTCTCGAGTCCTGTACTCACTGCCCGTCACTGCAAGGGAGCCGGTAATACCTAAAGCCGAGCACATACGTGCGGAGCCGAACGCGTTCGGCGCGTATGTGCTCGGTTAGGGTAGGATCGGTGACATGGCAGAAGTCGTAACAAGGCACGCGTAGCGGAAGCTGTGCGTGGATCAATTAAACTAAAACGTCGAGCGCACTTCGCTGTCGCTCAGTGCTGATGTAATTCGAATGCAACGAATGGGTACGCGAATGCCACGAATGGAATTTATTCGCAGTATTCGTTACAAAAATTCGTAGGATTCGCATTATGTGGGTACCGAGCGGTAGCGAGGTACGTCATTGGGACAACAAAAAAGCTTTCTTCTTCGCATTCCCAAGGAGCTATGGTATGATAGGTTTCGTATGTTAGGAACCCCTAAGCTTTTAATCGCTGAAGACGACCGCTTCCTTTCCTCGCTTCTTAAGGCGCGGCTTGAAAAGGATCAGTTTGAGGTGAAAATCGCGTCTGACGGCGAGGAGGTGCTCGAAATTTTAAAAGCGTTCAAGCCGGACATTATCGTGCTCGATCTCATTATGCCGCGCCTTTCCGGGTTCGAGGTCCTCGAGGCGCTCTCGGTTGATCCCCAATACTCCAGTATTCCGGTAATCGTGCTTAGCAACTTGAGCCAGGAGAGCGACATGGAGCGCGCGAAACAGCTTGGCGTTGCGGAATATTTCATCAAGGCAAGAACGTCCATTGACGATCTCGTAAAAGCAGTCAAGAACCTTGGCGTCAAGGTGTAGTGTTTGACGCACGAGATATAATCGGCTATAACCAAAGCTCATTTTCATGATATCGGAAGAGGCGATGAAAAAAATAAAATCCGGCGCGCGGGTACGCGTATCCGAAAAAGGTTCTTCATTCGAGGGGGTGGTCATCGGAAGAAAACATGGCTCGGAGCAGGGCGCCACGTTTACCGTGCGCGCGATTATGAGAGGAGTAGGCGTTGAGAAAGTATTCCCGCTACATTCGCCGGTCATCACAAAAGTGGATGTGATAAGCGCCCCGAAAAAAGTGCATCGCGCGAAACTCTATTTTATCCGCAAGATGTCCGGCAAAAGGATTCAGCAAAAGCTCGGCGTTTCTCCGTAAAGGCATAACACCTGTTGCCCGCAGTATTCGAAAACGACCCTTCGCCCTGGTCGTTTGCTTTTTCGGTGCCGAACTATATACTTGAATTCGTTAGTACCGCCACTCCCGGGGAGACGCGATTCACCAAGACCGCGTTGTCGCGGGAGGCAACCGGCTCCCGGGAGTGGCGGCAATTTTTCCAAAAAGTAGATGAATTATTCGCGCGGGTGGCGAAACTGGCAGACGCACTACCTTGAGGTGGTAGCGCCCGCAAGGGCTTGGAGGTTCGAATCCTCTCCCGCGCACACTTCGACTCTCCGCCGGCTGGCGGATCGCTCAGTGTGCGCTTTAAAAACCCTCGGTTTTTAACTCGCCCCGCAAAGCGGGGCTCTTTCCTACACGGAGGGATCCTTATACTCTCCCTCCGACCCACCCTCCGCACCAATTTTGTAAGGCAAAATTGGCGGCGCACAAAAATATATATTGACATCGGTCGGTTAGGGATTAGAATAATCAGTAGCTGGGTATCCCGAAAGGGCACCCCCCGACAAGCAAAGTTGATTTATCGACCTACTGCCTATGTGTGGAGTAATCCACTAGCTGGGCTTCTTGGAAAAGAGCGTACTTATTTGGCGGTTGCGGAAGAAAATTTTCTTCCAATACGCCCGTAAAAGTTGCCGCCCTCCATGAAACCCCCGCTCTACGTTGCGGGCGGTTTTGTTTTTGCTTAATAGCCGTGAGTGCACTAGCCGAAGAGTATGGAATGATGTTCGATTACCTCTCCCGCGCACCAAAATCTGACTTTCGGAAAATTGACCGACTTTTTCGTTGGCGGCATAAATTTTTTGTACAATTAAGTAATGCGTTACCTTGTTGGCATAGATGAAGTTGGGCGGGGCTCGCTCGCGGGGCCCGTCGTGGTTGCCGCGGCGCTCGTGCCGAGAGAATTAAAAATTACGAATAGAGAATTGGGAATATTGAAAGATTCAAAAAAGCTCACCGCGCGACAGCGCGAGAAATGGTTTTGTTATATTACTGCTCATCCTCACATTAACTATGCTGTTGCGCGCGTCTATCCGCGCGGCATTGAGCGGATGAACATTACAAAAGCCGCGAATCTCGCCGCCTTTCGCGCATTTACAAGACTTTCTAAGTCCTGTGTCCTAAGTCCTAAGTCCTTGAGAATTTATCTGGATGGCGGATTGTATCTTAAAAGTAGCGGATGGCAAAGAGCGAATAGCAACCCCGACGTAAAGTCGGGGCCCCGACCGGAGCGTCGGGGACGGCAAATAGCGAAAACGGTGGTGCGGGGCGACGAGAAGATTTCGGCAATTAAAATCGCTTCAATTCTTGCGAAGGTTTCACGGGATCGTTTTATGACACGCCTCGCGAAACGACACCCTCGCTACGGATTTGAAATCCATAAGGGATACGGCACCAGAGCACACTTCAAAGCTATTAAAAAGTACGGCCCGAGCGAGGCGCACCGGTTGACGTTTCTTTGATCGTGCTTTATGATTCAAGCGAAGCCGTTAAGGTCTGGTGTGTAAGAAAAATTTAGACCCTAAACCCTAATGGCTAAGTCCTAAAACCATATTCTTATGGGCGGCGTACCGGTTAAACATCATTCAAAGGGCAAAGTCGGCCGCAGGCGGTCGCATTTGGCGCTCAAAAAGCGGCGGCTTTTCGTGTGTAAGAGCTGCGGCGGGCCAAAAATGGCGCACCGGGCGTGCCTTCAGTGCGGGAAGGAATAACCATGCGATACCAATATACGAATGCATGCGAATGATACGAATTGAGTGAATCAGAGAGATTCGTATTATTTGTATCATTAGTACCATTCGTATATTTGTATCGTAATTGTTCTTTGGAAATCTCATGGCAACAAGGCACCTACTCCGCACCGTAATCCTCCAATCGCTCTACGAATGGGATTTTTATAAGCAAACGCACGACCTTACGGAGATTTTGGAGCGGAATATGAGCGAGTTCTCCCCCGGGGTGGACGAGCCAGAGTTCGCATGGCTTATCACCAAAGGCGTTGCCGAGCATCTTCCGCAGATAGACGCTATTATCGCCAAGGCCGCTCCCGACTGGCCGATCGAGAAGATCGCGATCATTGACCGGAACGTGCTCCGCATTGGCCTCTACGAGCTGCTCTATGCGGATCCGAGCGAGGTGCCGCCCAAGGTGGCAATCAATGAAGCAGTGGAGATGGCGAAGAACTTCGGCGGATTGAACGCGGGGAGATTTATAAACGGCGTCCTCGGATCCGTGTATCGGGAACTGCAAAAAGATCACGCGAAGCCATAACCATATTCTGAAGCTATCATGAAGGAAGATGAATTAGAAAAGAAGCTCGGAGTCAAGCTTTCACAACGCGATCTTCTTAAAGAAGCGCTCACGCACCGTTCCTATTTGAACGAGCGTCCGGATTGGCCGCATGCGCACAACGAGCGGCTTGAGTATCTCGGCGACGCGGTGCTTGAGCTTGCGGTCACCGACAGCTTGTTCCGCAGATTCCCCCAAATGCCCGAAGGGCAGCTTACCGTGCTCCGCGCCGCGCTCGTGAATTACCAGATGCTCTCCCGCATCGCGCTTGCGTTGGGGCTCGAACAGCACATTTATATGTCGCGCGGTGAAGCGCGCGACACGGGGAAGGCGCGCGAAGTCATCCTTGCGAACGCGATTGAGGCAGTCATCGGCGCAATATATCTTGACGCAGGCATGAATGCCGCATTTGTACTCGTGCGAAAGTTCGTGGTCTCCCATATTGACGAGGTGCTCGAGAAGAAAACCTATCGGGATCCAAAAAGCGAGCTTCAGGAAATCGTACAGGAGAAAATGAAACTCACCCCGCACTACAAGGTGCTCGACGAGCATGGGCCTGCACACCAAAAAACGTTCCGCGTAGGGGTCTTTTTTGACGGCGAGCGGGCGGCGGAGGGAACGGGTTCCTCGAAACAGGAAGCGGAAACGGAAGCGGCGCGCGCAGCCCTTGAAGCGTATCGGAAGTAGACGTCATCCGTTCACCACCATGGCGGTATTTTTAAGAAAACTTGAGTTGAATGGCTTTAAATCGTTTGCGCAGAAAACGGTATTTGAATTCCAACAGGGGATCACCGCGATCGTAGGGCCGAACGGTTCGGGAAAATCAAACATTATCGACGCGATTCGCTGGCTGTTAGGGGAACGCGAGGCAAGGAACCTTCGCGGCGCGAAGGCAGAGGACCTCATATTTGCGGGAACGCCCAAGAAATCGAGGCTTGGCCTTGCGCAGGCAAGTTTGCATTTCGACAATCGAAGCAATCTCTTCCCCGTGGATTTTACGGAAGTGTCGGTGCTCCGGCAGGTGACGAGGGACGGGCTTAGCCGCTATTACCTCAATAAATCGGAGGTTCGGCTCAAAGATATCATTGATTTCTTTGCGCGCGCGCGCCTCGGCACGAAGGGGTTTGTGGTGGTGACTCAGGGGAACAGCGACGTGTTTGTGCAGGCGTCGCCCGTCGAGCGGAGGGAAATGATAGAAGAGACGCTCGGACTCCGCGAATATCAGGTGAAGAAGGCGGATGCGGAGCGCCAGATGAAAAACGCGCAGGTGAATCTCGACAAAGTAAAAGCGCTCATTGAAGAAATCCTCCCGCACCTCCGGTCGCTCAAGCGCCAGACGCACCGGTGGGAAAAGAAATCAGCGCTTGAGGAGGAATTGCGGTCGGTTGAATACGAGTTCTTCGGGCATAAGTTTTTCGAGCATGAGGGCGAATTGCGCCGCGCGAAGGAGGACATCGAGTCTCACGAGCTTCTGCGCAGGTCGCTTGAGGGGGCGCGCGCGGCGGCGAAAGCGAAGCTTGACGAAGTGGAAGCGACGCATCCCAAAGAGCGCGGCGAGCGTATGGCGCTCAAACGCACGATGCAGGACGTGTTGGAAAAGCGGAGCGTTTTGGAAAAAGAGATCGGGCGGCTCGAGGCGATGGTGGAAATGAGCTCGCGCGCGCCACACGCGCACGCGGCTCCGCCGGACGAGCTTGTGCGCGTGGTAAAGAAGATCCAGCGCGAGCTTGAGGCGATCGCGGAAGGCGATGCGGACTCCATGCGTGCCGCGATTCGCCGCGTGCTCGAGGATCTTCGGGCCGTATTATCAGGAGGACTCACTCCCGCCGCCCGCGCGGTTCCCACGGAGCTCGGGCGGGAGCTTTCCCGCATACGCGGCGAGCTTGAGGCGATCGCGCGCGAGCTCTCCGCCTTTGCGGAACGGGAGAAAATTCTCGAGAAGAATCAGGAGCAATTTTATGATGCATTCAAGCATGCGACCGCGGATTGGCAGCGCGCGAAAGAAAAGCTCGAGGAGTGGGAAGGGGAACATCAAAAAAAGCGTTTTGAGAAGGAACGCCTGGATATTCATGCGCAGGAACTTGAGAGGCAATTGGCGCAGACCGGGAGGCGCCGCGAAGAATTTGCCGGCTATCAGAAGAAAAAAGAGTTTACGGAGAGCGAACTTTCCAGGATGGAACAGCGCATGCTTACATTGCGGGGGCACCTGGCGAGCATGGGCGACGTTGACGAGATGCTCGTGAAGGAGGCGCGCGAAACCGAGAAGAGATACCAATTTCTCGGGCGAGAGCTCCGTGACCTCGAGAAAGCTCGGGGAGATCTTGCGGAGCTTATCGGGGAACTCACGCGTAAGATCTCCGATGAATTCAGCGAGGCGATGAAGAAAATAAACGTTGAGTTCAACACGTTCTTCAATCTTATGTTCGGAGGAGGTCAGGGAAAAATGAAGTTGAAGAAAGAAAAGGTCAAGCGTTTAGAGCTCGATGCCGAGGGCGCAGATTCTGACGGGGCGAAAACGGTCAAAGAAATGTCCACAGACGAGGAACCGCAAGAACTCCGCGAAGGCGTGGATATCGAGCTTCATCTTCCGGGGAAGCGCATCCAGTCGCTCGACGTCCTCTCGGGAGGCGAGAAAAGCTTAGTCGGCATCGCGGCGATCTTTGCGCTCATTTCCGTGAGCCCCCCGCCGTTCCTCGTCCTTGACGAAATAGACGCCGCGCTCGACGAGCGGAACGCGCGCCGCTTCTCTGATATGCTCCGGGAGTTTTCGAAGCACATGCAGTTTATTGTGGTAACCCACAACCGGGTGACGATGGAGGCCGCGGATATACTCTATGGAATTACAATGAACGAGGACGGCACATCGAAAGTCTTGTCGCTGAAGCTAGAGCCGGCCACTAGCCAATAGGGTATAGCCATTAGGGTAATGAGAAAGAGAAACGCTTGATTTTTTATCCTATATCCTATACCCTATTGGCTAATCCCTACCCACATGCTTGCAATCAAATTCCAGCGCATCGGAAAAAAACATCAGCCGAGTTTTCGGATCGTGGTGGCGGAGAAGCGTTCGAAACTTTTGAGCCCGCCCGTCGAGGACTTGGGATACTATGATCCGTTCACGAAATCCGCGGCGGTAAAAAAAGAGCGCGCGGCGTATTGGCTGGGTATCGGCGCACAGCCAACTCCCACTGTCCACAATGTGTTCGTGAAGGAAGGAATACTCTCGACTTCAAAAATTCGCGTGCAGATGCGGAAAAAGAAATCCGCGCCCGAAGGCGAATCCGCGCCGCCCAAGGGGGCGGCGAACGCATCTGCGGCGCCGCAAGGAGAAACGGGAGCGAAAACCGCGGAGGCGGGAACAGGAGAGACACGCGCATAGATTTGACCGTCCTCGATTTTCAGCATATAGTACTCGCACTACAGTGCGCGGAAAGGTCGAAACGAGAGCAACGATAGTTGTGCAGTGAAGCGAAACATGACGCAGTCACAAGGTGCCGATCAGGAATTTCTTGAATTTCTTATCAAGTCGCTCGTGGATCATCCCGATGAGGTGAAGGTACTGCGGAAGGTGGATGAGATGGGGGTACTCCTCTCGCTCAAAGTTCACCCGCTCGACATGGGGCAGGTGGTGGGGCGGCAGGGTTCCACCGCGAAAGCCATCCGCTCCCTTCTTCGCATTGTGGGTATTCGCCACAACGCGCGCGTGAATCTCAAAATCGAAGAGCCGGAAGGCGGAACGAGAGAACGGCGTGAGCGGCGGGAGATGCCGGCAGAGCCGATGGGCGGCGGGCGGGATCAATAATTTGAAATGGAAAGAAAAGAGCTCCCGCGGGGAGCTCTTTTGATTTAAGGACTTGGCTTGCGAGCGCGACGCCACACCTTACCCCGCACCTTTCGCGAAAGGTGCGGGGTGCTCAATTTTATATTTGCTCAAACAGTCCGAATAAGGTACACTGGTCTTCGCAAATAAAATTGGCATGCTTTCCTACACCGATCTCAAAAAAGGAGTGCTTTTTGTCTACGAGGGTCAGCCCTACGAAGTTATCGAGTCGAGTTTTTTGCGCATGCAGCAGCGTAAAGCCGTGGTGCAGACGAAGATACGCAATTTAGTGAGCGGAAAGATTTTGGACCGCAACTGGCAGGCGAGCGATGAGTTTGAGGAGGCGGAGGTGGAGAGAAAAGAAGCATTGTTTATTTATAAAAAATCGGTTCGCAGTACGGAAGGCGGAGAAGAGTGCTGGTTTCATGAAATAGGCAATCCCAAAGAGCGTTTTTCGCTCGCGAGCGAAGTGATCGGCGAACAGGCGCAGTTTTTAAAACCCAACACGACGGTGAATACAGTGTTGTTTAACGGCAAGGTTATAAAGGTTTCTCTGCCGATCAAAATGGATTTCGAGGTGATTGAGGCGCCGCCCGGAGTAAGGGGCAACACCGCGCAGGGAGGTACAAAAACTGTGGTGATCGAAGGCGGCGCCACGGTGCAAGCCCCGCTTTTTATAAACCAAGGAGACGTGATCCGCATCAATACCGAAACCGGAGAATATGTAGAGAGGGTGGAAAAAGCTTAAGGGGAGTACGCCTGCCCCGTCACCAAAAGAGCATTTTATCTAGTCCGTTCCGCACGAAAGTGTGCGGAACGCAATGCCCTTTTTGGTGCGGGGTGGAAAGGGTGGAAAAAAAATAGCTCAATTTTTATTTTTGAGAACCAGCATCGCGTTTGCTCCAGCGGCAAAAATTTAGAGACCACAGCCGAGTCCTATTCGATTCGCTGATGTTCGATCACTGTAAGCCCCACGATCTTTGCGGGGCTTTTTCTTTTGAATAGGGATATTAACAATTCCTACGCTCGTAGGAATTGTTAATATTCGGTGAGAGGCGGGCGACTGATAACAACAAATCCCGTGTGGGTGCGAATATTTTGCTAAGTCCTAATAGCTAATTTCTATTTTTGCTGAACGGCGGATAGCGGTCAGGGTCAATGGTGCGCTCGAAACAGGTGCGGCCCTCTCCGTGCTCCCAGGTGTCTTCGATGAAAGAGCCGGAGAATTCCGGAGCGGGAATGGGTTTCGTAGGGTAGAAACGCGAATACTCACGGTTGCGGGTTGCCCGATTAAACGTCGCGCAGAGTTCAAACGATAGTCGGCCGGTCGTGCGGTATTCGTACCCCGCGCCGGTTTCGGGGTCTTGCGGAGGCATAAAACCGCGAATGTCGTCGCGGAGCGATGCGAGCGTATCCGGCAGTTTTTCCTTGCTCTGCCAGTAATTTACGACTTCCCACTGAATTTGGCTTAAATTGTTCACGCGTGTCTCATCCGCTCTTACGAGCCGCGCTTCCTTGGGTGAGCCCACCACAAAAAACGCGCCAATCATGGCAACGGCAATCACGCCGATTAACCCGTATACAAACGGCCGGATATTGAATCTCTTTTCTTCGCGGAGATCCCAGAGGTAGTAGCCGAAGATGCTTCCGGTCACGGCAAGAAGTGCGAATACTTTAAGTACGAAGCGCGCGGTGATTTCGCCTCCCAAGAGGCGGAAAATCAATGCCACAAGATCTCCGATGATGATGAGAGAAGCGGCAAAAAGCGTGAAATAAATAAGCCACCTTCGAATGCGGAGGTTACGGAGATACGGCGTTTTCGCATAATTTTTGTTGAGGAATCGCGTGGTGAACGCAAATACCGGAAAGATTACAAGGAGGGATGCGACGGCCCAGCGGATCGGTCCAACGATTGACTCCCGCACGTAATAGGTTTCAAGAAGCGGGTCGGGAAAAAAATAGTTGATGAACTGGAAGAGAAGCGTGGTAAACGACACCGCGCTTACATAGAGCGTGATCACGGCGAGCAGGTGCAGGAAGAAGTCCCTCGGGGACGTTTTCTGAACCGGCGCTTTTGTGTCGTGTTCCTGCATATTATTTGATGTCCAATAACTCTACCTCAAAAATAAGCGTAGCGTTTGGCGGAATTTTCCCTCCGCCCGCGCCCGAGGCGCCGTACCCCAAGTTCGGCGGAATCGTAAGTTTTCTTTTTCCTCCAATTTTCATTCCGAGGAGCCCCTCGTCCCACCCCTTGATCACCCGCCCCGCGCCGAGCGTAAACTCAAACGGCTCTCCGCGGTCGAGGGAACTGTCAAATTTTGTGCCGTCCGTGAGCGTCCCTACGTAGTGCACGGAGATCGTGTCTCCGCGCTTTGCCTCGCGCCCCGTGCCGAGCGCGATGTCCTCCTTTACTAATTCCTCTCCTCGATTCATTTTGTCTTCTGTAATAGTAAGCTCGGTGTCCGAAACCGTTTTGTTGAAAAACTCGTTATTCCTGCTTATGGCATACGCGCCCCAGAGGATGAGCGCGGCGATAACTGCGAATAGAACTGCTTTCGTCATGATCCCATTATAGCAAATGAAAATGTTTTTGAAAATGGCGGCTGCGCACGGGCAAATGAACTGCCGCACCGCGTGCGGTGCGGCATCTACTATAATGTTATCCTTCGATTCTCCGCCAACCAGCGGATCGCTCAAGATATTTTTTACTTGGAAGCAGAAGGAACTGACAAAGGAAGTTGCCCGCGCGTTCCAATAAAACCAGGTTCTCATACCGGTGACCCCGTGCGTCCCCGCACGGTTTTTATGCGACAGGGCGCGCGAAAAACGTCGTACAATAAGAGCGTCCCAATAAGATTCTTGGCGGCATCTCCCCGGCGGAGAAATTATTAGCACATTACCCAACCACGAATAACATCCTTACAAACTTGAGAATGTAAGGATATGGTGTATAATGCGGTTATGGCGAAAATGAAGACAGCAAAACAAATGGAGCGGCATTTGAAGGGGATGGCGAATCATTACCGCGTTGGAATCCTTCTTCTCATTGCAGAACGCGACGGCATAACGCTGGAAGATATTGTCGAGACGCTTGGCGCCAATGAGAAAACCATCGGCGAGCATACGCGTCGGTTGTATCACGCGGGGTTACTCAATAAAAAATATCGTGGTAAATTTGTTGAACATACCTTATCGCCGTACGGCAAAGTATTCGTTCGCTTTTTGCAATCATTCCAAAAGATATAAAAACATCCTTACAAACTGGAGTTTATAAGGATGTTAAGAAAGAGGAAGTAAGATAAAATGAATATAGCCAGAATTTGGAATAAACATAAGCAAGCAAATAGCCCTCTTAAGAGAAAGGTCTTCGTGGCCATGTCGGGTGGCGTGGATTCCTCCGTCGCGGCGTTGCTTTTAAAGGAACAGGGTTATGACGTCGTGGGGGTTTTTATGCGCTGCTTCAATCTTGACGGATGTCAGGAACGAGACGCAGAGGATGCGCGGCGCGTGGCGGGGCATTTAGGTATTCCATTTTATGTTTGGGATTTCGAGAGGGAATACAAAAAGCGGGTGGTGGAGTATATGGTAGATGGATACCGCAAGGGAATCACTCCGAACCCGGACGTGATGTGCAACAAGGAAATCAAGTTCGGGTTGTTCCTCGCGCGTGCGCTCGAAGCGGGTGCGGACTATATTGCCACCGGGCATTATGTCCAGGTGGCAAAGAGCAGAGAGCAAAGAGCAGAGAGCAAAGAGCATATAGCAAATAGTCAAAAAAATGCGCCGTCTGCTATAAGCTATAAGCTCTATGCCGCGCGGGATGCGCAAAAGGATCAAAGCTATTTCCTCTGGACGCTCACGCAGGATGAGCTCGCGCACTGTCTGTTTCCGATAGGGGAATACACAAAGCCCGAAGTGCGGGAGATGGCGAGGAAGGCGGGGTTGCCCACGGCAGAAAAGAAAGATTCGCAGGGGATCTGCTTTTTAGGCAAGGTCACGCTCGGAGATTTCCTTCGGGAATATATTCCTGAAAAGCGCGGCGAGGTGCTACTTGCCCTGAGCGATGTCGAAGGGTCGATGAAATATAAGAAAATTGGCGAACATTCGGGCGCGGAGTTTTATACGATCGGGCAAAGGCACATTGGGGTGGCGAATAGCAAATGGCAACCCCGACGTAAAGTCGGGGCCCCGACCGAAGCGTCGGGGATGGCATATAGCAAAGAGCAAAGAACAAAGGGTAAGGATCCGAAACCGCTTTATGTTGCGAGTAAGGATGTACGCTCGAATACCGTTACCGTTGCCGAGGGAAGCGAAAACCCCGCGCTCTACAGGAAGGAGATTTCTCTCACGAGCGTAAGTTTCATCAACCTAAAACATACCAACATACTGGAGTATGTTGGTATGTCTAGAACACAGGTTTTTGCGAGGGTGAGGTACCGGCAGCCGCTCGCGAAGGCGACTTTACTACTCTCCAATTCGCGCGAATTGGAGAGTAGTGAGGGGAATGCGAAGCTGATTTTTGATGAACCTCAGAAGTTCATCGCCCCCGGCCAGTCGGCGGTGTTTTACCTGCCCTCCGTAGCCTTGGCGAAGGAGGGTATAGGCATGGAAATGCTCGGCGGAGGTGTTATCGTATAATGTCTTCGCCTGGGAAAGGGGTCCCGCCAATGGGCGGGGTGAAGCGGAAAAGCTCATCCGCCTATGGGCGGATGAGCGGGTTAAAACCGCTGGGTTTTAAAAATATTTTGCGAAGCGAAATATTTGGTGGGGGAGTTATAATAGGTTAGTTCTAATCCTAATCACGCAGTTATGGAAAAGTTCGATATATTTTTAGAAGTTGCCGGCGAACTAAATAGGTCTTTTGCTATTACGCCTATTCTATATGGTTCATTAGGTTTACGCACATTATTAAAAAAAAGAATGACAGTAAATGACGTGGATATTTTAGTACCGCAGAAATTTGTTAACAACAAATGGAAAGATCTGAAGGATTCAATGGAGAAACTCAAATTCGAATTAAAAGATTTAAAAGAGCATGAGTTTATTAGAAATGGAGAGATTGTGGCCTTTGCCAGCGATAAAACGTTAGGAGACATAGATTTAGTGTCTAAAGATTTAAATGAAACAGTAGTTAGGGGGGTTATCTTTAAGGAACTTAGTGCCAAGCAGTATCTGAAAGTCTATAAGTTTACACTTCACGATGGGTATCGTTTAACTAAACACTCAGATGAAGAAAAAATTAGCCTGCTAGAAAAATTCTTAAGTAATAAATTTGAGCCGGAGAGATTTTAGAATCGTCGATAGTCGCAGCACGAGTCAGCGCAGTATGGTTCGACTTCGCTCACCACAGGTCGAGGCGGACCGGAGAGTATAATGAAAGATATAAATTATGAATAAATTTATGGAAGCAAGAGACAAGTTGGTAAAGTTTATTCAGGACGGCAACGGCATAAGAGAAGAAGCAACCGCTCTTTTGCAAAATATTCAAGGTTTTCAACCTAAATTATTTGGCTACAAAAACTTGGTAAATAAATCCGATGACAAGTTCTCCGAGCTATATAGAAAATTTTTGAACTTTGACAAAGAGACGGGTCTTTTTTCTGAAACACTTGCGATGGCATTAGCAGTAGATCAAAACGGAAAATTTGTTCGACTCCCAACCCTAGATGAATATACTTTATTATCAATTTATGCATCTCATCTTTCTGCGCACAGAGAAACTTTAAGAAATCTATTGCGTGACGCTGAAAATCGAATTAACAGTCATAGAGAAGCACTAAATAATAGAACAATACGCTTTATTGCTTTCATTTCTCTAATTGTCGCTGTAATTAGTATATTACTTACGTTGGGCAAAAAATGAACCCTAAAGAATTTAAAACTCTCATCCAGATAATCGTCGCCGAAGCCGCTAAACTTCGCGATGCGCGGACGACTGAACATCAAGCGCCGGTAAATTATGCGTGCGTCTTTTCTCAAAGTGATGAGGAGTACGAATTGCTCCTTACGGTTGCGAAGCAACTTGGCAAAGCAGTACAAGAAACAGCGATGGGCCCAGTGTTTTATATTGAGCCGCTCGATACCGTTGCGGGCGATCTTCGGCTCGTGAAAATCCGGAAACCCGATCCAAAACGAACGGAACGAGGCGATGCAGATTTTACCGTTACCGATTATCTGACCTTTAAGAAAACATATTTCGGTAAGCCCGGCTTTAGAATTATCGAACGGCCTAATATGGAAATGATTGAGCTTGCCGACCCCGGATTTAACGTTCTTGCCTACTTTTCAAACCCCCCGCTTGGCAAGGTTCTTAACTTAGATTTTTGACCCCCCGACCGAGACGGGTCACTAATTTCAAGTAATGGGCAAAAAATTTATCTGTGGAGGTGAAAAATATGTAATTGGTGGGCCAAAGGAAGATACGATTGCGCTTCCGATATTTCCTGCGGGGTTACCTGATACAATAACGATTGAAAGAGATTCTCTTTTTCGAAAAACCTCGTTTCACGTGAGCTTGGTGTGTATCGGGAAGATTATCGAGAAACAAAATGTTTCCACCCCAAATTTCCAAGATAAGATAGTTGCTGACTTTTGCGAATTTACCCAAAAGAATAATGTTGATCTCTTGCGTTATCGTGACGAATTTAGATTTGCATTTCAAAACGAGAGGAAAGCAATTATAGCGATGTGCGATGTCTCAAACCTTGAAAGTTTTTTCATGCACGTGAACCAAAAATATGGTTTAAGCATTGAATACCCACCTACTCACGTTACCCTTTACACGCTCCAGCCCGATAAAGGTATTTTCTTGACCGATTCGGGGGATATTGAAAAACTCACAAAACTAATCAGTAATCCGGGCATAGTTTTACAATAAAATAATCTTTCCAAACCACCGCGAGGAAAAATTCTCGAAAACGCATATACTGATTAAAGGGGCATGGAGAAGTCTTTCAGTATCGACGGAGAAAACTTCACTTTTGTGAAGACGAGAATGTATGTTCCGGTTTCCGTCTATCGGGGTGAAAAAAGCTACCTTAGGATTGGCACAGCCGAGCTCATTAAGAAAGACGCGGCTATTCACAAACAATTCCTTCAATTCGGTTTTCCTTGTCCCAGAATTATCAGAGAAGGAACGATAAGCGGGTATTCTTATTACATCGAAGAATCGGTGGGCGATAGGCACTTTGGCGAGATTTTTCGCTCCGATATCGCCGAACACGGTGTAATATCAGGCGAGCACTTCAAAAAATTTCTAGAGCTCGGTGAGCGGTTTATAAACGCGCAGTTATCCAGCATGAGAGATGCGGCGTTAGAAAAAGATTTTTGGCTGGGTATCCATATGGATTATGCGCTTTATGAACTGCCCGCCTTGAAAGACATGCTTCGGGTGGCTTTCAATAAATCTTGGCAGAGGATCTCGGTATTTCCGGCCGTGCTTACGCACGGAGATTTTAACGCATTCAATCAGCTGGAACACGGAGTAATTGATACAGATAGCAAATATGCGTTTTGGGGGCCTGCGGGTTATGACGCGGTGACCGCTATGGTTCAGCCCTCCTTTTTTCCGAAACACGGAGATTATGAGCATCTTCAACTATACGATTTTTCGAGAGAGCAGATGCAAGAATACCTTTCTATGGCGGACGCGTTATTTGAAAAACACAATCTTCAAAAACCTTCTGATTTTGTGCCGGACTTCACATTTTGCCGTTCGGTGTGGTCGGTAGTAAGAATGGAGAAAGTGCCGAAACTGCAGGCATGGCGATATAAAGCTTTTGAAGAAGCCGTGCGCGGCTACGTTAAAGATTGAATCTCATCTAACCCCCCGCGAGGAAAAGATTTTTGTAGTCTACTCATAACAATTACGATTGAATCGCATGCCCGATAGACCATTTTTGAAACATATAAAGTCACTCACATGGGATGACGTTTTTGCTATTTGGAGAAATAATGAGAAAAATATTCCTCGCTGGATAGATCATTATCGGGGGCGTGGTTTCTCATCATGGGATGAGTGGAGAAGAAATACTCTGAACGACTTCAACATTTCGGCATTAAGCTGGAAGTTGTTTGAGATAGTGAGTCCACGCGAAGAGATCCCACAATTTCTCGGCGGACCATTTCGTGCTTGGGTCCGCAAGTATTATAGAGGAAAGAAAGTAACTTCTTTCTCGGAAATCGTGCGCGTGAATGGGTTTGAGAGAAATGCGATAATAAACGAAATGCTTTCCAATTTTCCTGCAGAAACATACTTTGTTGGACTTGATGTTGGCGCGGGCATTGTTATTCTGGAAGGCATGCATCGTGGTTGCGCGTTGGCGCTTGCGAAGCAAGAGGGGAAAGCAATTAAGACAAGAGCATTTATCGCACTCGCAGAATTCAGCGGAGAGATTCCCGAAATGGGAAAATCAGATTCACCGACGTAGAAAACTCTAAACTTAATCGCCAACCCCCGCGGGGAAAGAATTCTCACATGAAGGGCAGGGGCTTGACTTTTATTAGAAATGGTGCTATACTTCCCAATTAGTTGTTCTACAACTTCGTAAGGCAGCTATGCCACGGGCTTTTGGCCCAAAAATAGCAGGAGGAATCGCATGAAGCAGGCCGCGTTGCTCGCTGTTCTTCTCGTGGTAGTGCTTGGGCTCGGCTGTACCGCAGCCGCGCCAGACCCCGGCGAGGTCGCCGTGATCGTCAAGAAGCCGTGGATTTTTGGCCACGGCGGCGTCAGAGTCGAGGTTGTTGCCACCGGACGGGAATGGTTTGCTCTGTCAACGTCCGCGTTGCTCGTTGACGTGAAGCCCATGCAGTTCACGATGTACATCGACGACATGTTCTCGAAGGACAACGTGCCGCTCGATTTCAACGCCGCGCTCCGTGTGCGGATCGTGGATCCGGTCAAGCTGGTGAGGGATTTCGGCACGCACAACGTGCCTACCGGCAAGGATACGACCATGCCCGCCTGGTACTGGAACAACGTCCACAAGCCGTGGGAACGGGCCATCCGGCAGGCCGTGAAGGACTACGGCATGAGCGAACTTGTCGCGGACACCATCGCCGAAGGCAAGGAGAGCTCTACGATTGAGGAGATTGACAGATCGGTCTCCGAGACGATGGCCGCGTACTTCAAGTCGATTGACTTGCCTGTCGAGCTGGTCGACGTTACCATCGGACGCGCCACTCCGCCGGATGAGATCAAGAACGAGCGGGTGGCGACGGCAACCCAGGACCAGCGGAGCAACACCGAGAAGCGGCGCAAGCTCGCGGAGGATCAGCGCAGGGAGGCAGAGAAGAGCCGAGCTGCTGCTGACAACGCCTATCGCGAGGCAATGCAGCTCTCACCCGATCAGTTTCTCCGCCTCGAGACCATTAAGATGCAGGACAAGGTCTGCGGATCGGAGGGCAAGGCGAACTGCACGTTCCTTGTTGGTGGGAGTGTCTCGCCCGTCCTCGACGTCGCGAGAAGGTAGTAGGGGAGAGATCTCCCGATAAGGGCTCGCCGAGTCGCGTGAAAACGCGAACGGCGAGCCCATTTTTTAATTCCGCGAGGAAAGAATTCTCCACCGATTTGAGTAATACGCGCGAGTATTCTACAATCTCCCCTTAGAACCCGGGGAAAGGAGGTGCAGGGTGAATATCTATCGGATCGCGGCGTACGCCGTGTTCTGGCTTCACTGGGCGTGGACCGTTGTGCTTTTCGGAGGATTCTTCGTGCAGTGGGCGTCCCCGCAGTATGCGCCGGTCGAGGCGATCGCGCTCGCATTCACGCTTGCCTCGCAGGCGCGCTGGAAGCGATGTCCCCTTACTATTTTCGAGGACGCGCTTCGTGCGAAGGGTGGAATGAGAGCCGAGGCAACAGGCGACTCGTTCATTCGCCGCAATTTCGAGAAATGGCTGGGGATACGGATTCGGAGGGGAGCTGTCGCGGCGACTTTGACCGGAATGTTCTTTGTCTCGACGGCACTCTCATGTTTCGCGTTTTTTCCTTGACGCGCCGGCGGTCCAAAGACCACCGGCTTTTTTTGTGATCGTTTGGTAGAATAGAGACAGAAGCAATGCTCTCTGCGATTGGCGGTTGGCTGTTTGCATACATGTTCCCGGGCCTCTCGGTGCTCTCCGTGATCCGTTTTTTCCCGCAGTACCGCGCGGGCACGCTCTTTCGGGGCTTGGTCGTCCACAGCGGCCTCTTGCTCTCCACTATTTTTAGCCAGTACCTGCTCTATGCCTCGGGACGGGGATTCCCGTGGGTCCCGCATCCTGCGACGCTTGTTCTTTTTACCGGAATAGCCGCGGCTGTCCTTGTGGTGCTCGGGCGCTTCGGATTTTTCTATGCGCTCTCCGCGCTCCTCCAACAGCTCACGATGACTTCGATCGCATATTATCTCTTGGGTTCGCTTCCGTTTCTCCTTATCGTGGTGCTCATTGTGCCGTTCTATGCCTTGAGCCACCTTCTCCAGCCGAAATATTGGCACGTAAAAATTCCCGCCACGCTTTTGTGGGGCTTGCTTTCTCTTGCGCTTTTTGCCGCACGGGGCGACGTATTTTTAAACGCCTCGCTCCATGCGATCACGGGGTCGTTTTTTATCCATAAGGGGATCATGTACCCGCATACCGAATTTGCGATAAGGCGCGCGAGGAAAAAATTCCCAGATGAATTTGACAGGGAATAAAAAAGGTGATACGTTGTTTTTAGTTCTCAACCAAAACAAGAAAGGAGGCGATTGACATTGGAGAAAGAGTTCTTCGGTCTTCTCTCTGGCGGCATCGTGATCGCAAGCATCATTCCCTACGCGATCCGGACGTACCAGCGCAAGATCATGCCGAACCCCACGAGCTGGATGCTATGGACGCTCATCAATTTCGCCATCCTGCTCACGTATCGAAGCTCCGGCGCTCTGGCGAATGTATGGCCTGCGGTGTTCGGCGTCACGAACCCACTTCTCATCGCCATCTTCCTTGTGAAGAACAGGGCGACGTGGAAGAAGTTCGAGAGGTTCGAATATGCTTGCCTTGCAGTGGGAATCGTTTCCCTCGCGATGTGGTGGTGCATGCATGAGAGCAGAACCATGGTCCAGTACGCACTCTACATGGCGATACTCGCCGACGCGTGTGCCGCCACTCCGACGGTTGCGTTCACATGGCGGTTTCCAGAGAAGGAACGGCCCTTCGCATGGGGGCTCTTCGCCCTCGGATACGGCGTGGGAATGTTTGCTGTTTCCGAACACACTGTGGCGAACTACGCTCTGCCCGCATACATGTTTTTGGGAGCGTCGTTCATCACGGTACCGCTCGTGCGGCATCGCCTCAAGAATCGTGCTCCTCTCAAGGAGTGGATTTGAGACCGCCTTGGTTTGCCAAGTGAAACTTGGTTTCCAGAGCGGTCTTTTTTTGTTTTGAAAATCTACCTTTCATTTGTGATTGTGTTAGAATTAACGCCGTGAAAATACCCGAACAAAAAGTGTTTTTTGCGCTGGGCGGCGCGCTCATCATCGTCCTTGCGGGCTACGGCGGATACCGCTATTGGGATCTTCGCGTAGTCCGGAGATCGCTTGAGGCAAAAGTTGCCGAACTCGGGCAATCCCTCGCCATAACCGAGGAAGCGCTTCTGCTCGTGAGAGAGGATAACGCCGATCTTCGCGAAGCGCTTCTCGCCGAACAGAACAAAAATGCCGCTTTTGAATCGCAAATCAGCAATCTCGCAGGAGCTGTCGGCGAAATTTCGGGAACCGTCGGCACGCTTGAAAAACTAAGAAAAATTGATCCCGAACTGCTCCGCAAATATTCCAGGGTCTATTTTTTGAGCGAGAATTATCTGCCCACCCGTCTTGCGGTAGTTGAACCAAAGTATCTCTACAACACGGACGTATCGGAATTGATTCTTGAGTCCGTTTCAGGATTCTTACGCAGAATGATGGACTCCGCGCGCGAGGGCGGGATTGCGCTCAAGGTAGTTTCCGCGTACCGGTCGTTCGGCGAGCAAAGCTCGCTCAAGGCAAGCTATAAGTTCACCTACGGCGCGGGGACCGCAAACCAGTTCTCCGCCGATCAGGGGTATTCGGAGCATCAGCTTGGCAGTACGGTTGATCTCACGTCTCCCGAAATTAGCGGCGTATTCGCGAATTTCGAGACGACGAACGCGTACCGGTGGCTCACACAAAACGCGCACCGGTTCGGGTTTACGCTCTCGTATCCCGAGCGCAACACGTACTACCAGTTCGAGCCGTGGCACTGGCGATTCGTGGGCGTGGCGCTCGCGGCAAAACTCCACAACGAAGACAAATTTTTCTATGACCTCACCCAGCGCGAGATTAACGAATACCTCGTAAATATTTTTGATTGATTTGTTTCTGCGCAGTAGTTTATCCTCGTGAAGAGCGGCAAGGAGTTTTTGCAAAGATACGAATAAAAAAACCTCCCCACGGGCGGGGAGGTAACCGGAGAAGAGGTGATTGACTGCGTCCTCGGCTGAACCGCGCGCGCCCTCTCGCTAGCAAGGAGGGGGCGATTCGGGCCGTAAACGCGTTCCTTTCGCGGGTAGTCTACAATTGTATTCGCGAAGCAGGCAGACGATTTATCTGGCACTCCGGAAGCGCTCCCGGAGCGCCTTTTGTCGTCCCTTTCGGTCGCCAACCACCGACTTCTGACTATGTTTATTATATCCCCGTGAGAGATACTTGTCAATCCCCGCACCTATGCATAGGTGCAGGGGTCAAGCACGGGGATGAATTCGGATTGTATACATTGCCCATCTTGGTATAATTTCCCTTATGAAAGTCGAGTGGAATAGAGTGACGTGGTATTCAAAAGCCGCCGCGATGATCGTCTTTATTGTCCTCCCGTTTGCGGGATTTTCGCTCGGGAGGCAGTTTCAAGCGGTGCGTGAGGGAGTGCTCCGCACGAAGTTCGAGACGGAGATCGAACAAGACCAGTTACTATTTCAGAATCTTCGGGAGAACATTGCCAAATATCTTGACGAGCAAGGCGTGCTCTGCAGTGATCGGGAGGTGGGCGAATGCCTCGATTCTCTTCTTGCCGGCACTGATATTCCGCTCGAGCCCCCGGCGGTGATAACATTCGGAGAACCATACTCCATTACCTGGCGCGACGGGAATGCGCGGTTCGCGCTTACCGATGCCTCGCTCGGGGAAATGAAGGCATCTTCAAAATTGCTCAAGGATCCCTATAGCCCGTCCGAGGGAACGTACCGCGAGGGGGAAGTGGTGCACGCGCTCACGCTCACCCTCGAGGTTACCACGCTCATTGACACGCTTGTTCCCGTGAAGTTTACCCGCATCGTGGACGAGACGGGACGGGGGAGAATCTCAAACACGAGGCGCTATGCGCTCTCGGGTGACGGGACGCGCGACCACGCCGCAGGGAAGGCAAACGTGAAATATGCGAACGAAACCGTAACGTTTGTGGTGCCGGAAGGGGACAAGGAATTTTTACTCGCGACCGGCGGTGAGCCCCAGGCGTTCTTCATTGTGCGATTGGTAAACGGCATACTCCGCGTGGAAAATATCGCGCGGGAGGGATAACTAATACCCCGCGAATTCTTCGCTTCGGATATCGTCATCGTCTACGCCTGCGGTGTTGAGTGTTTCGCGCATCGCAAGCGAAAATCCCGGTGGGCCAGCGATATAAAATGTGCATGAACCAAGATCGGGAAGATATTTTTTGAGCATCTCCCCAGAGACGCGGTTTCGCTCGCCTTTCCATGAAGGCGACGGTTCCTCGGCGGTCACGGTGGCGACAAAAGAAAAATTTGGGTTCTGCGCTTTATATTTTTGAAATTCGGAAAAGAATGCGATTTTTTCGGGTGTTGGATTTGAATAAAAGAGGAACATTTTGTGAGGGAGTTTTCGATGCATTGCGTCGCGGACGATGCTCAAAAACGGCGTAATGCCGATGCCGCCCGCGATAAAGACCGCCGGGCGGGCCGAGTCATTGTGAAGAAAAAACGAGCCGCTCGGGCCCTTGATCCCTACCTCGGTCCCCAAAGTCATGTGCTCCAGAGTTTCTTTAAACGCGCTTTTGCGGATGCGGGTTGCGATCATGAGCCGGGGCTCAAAGGGCGCGCTTGCAATCGTGAAATCGTGCTTGAGCATATTCTCTCCTCCCGCCGCGCGGGGGTTTGAGAGAATAAGGTCAATGTACTGGCCCGCTTTGAAAGTGAACCCGGCGGGTTTTTCAAAATAAAACGCCATGGTGCGCAGGGCGACGTCTTTGCGATCAAGAAGCGTGCTTCGATATGTCGGCATGGCACTCATATTTTATGGAACTATGAAAAGGACTACAATATAGGGACCGTATATGATCTTGGTATTCACCGGCAACGGAAAGGGAAAAACCACCGCCGCCTTGGGGCAGGCGGTGCGCGCCTTGGGGCGCGGGAGAAAAGTGCTCATGATCCAGTTCATCAAGGGGCCGTGGAAGTCGGGAGAAGATGAATTTGCGGGGCGATTTGCGATTAGCGATTCGCAATTTGCCATTAAGAAAATGGGCCTCGGGTTCGTGGGAATCTTGGGTGATCAACTGCCCAAAGAAGAGCATCAAAAAGCTGCAGAGCGCGCGCTCAAGGCGTTTCGCGAGGAATTTGCAAAAGATCCGAAAAAAGACGGATGGCATATGATTATCTTGGACGAGGTAAACGTCGCGGTTTCGCTCGGGCTTATCGCAAAGGAAGACGTGCTCCAGGCAATCGCGCACGTGCTGGAAGAGCGGATCGTGATCCTCACGGGCCGCGGCGCGCCGCAGGAATTTATAGACGCCGCCGATCTCGTAACCGAGATGAAGGAAATCAAGCACCCTTTTACCGAGGGAAAGCTTGCGAAAATACACGTGGAGTTTTGACAGAGGCGGGGAAATCGTATACTATCCTCATGCGTTGTATGCCCTTCCTGCGGGGTCTTTTATTGCCTTACGTGAAGCGTGCATCGCAGCGAAAATCATAATGGATACTCAACTGAAGGAACTTACTGCGGAGCAGGAGAATTTTTTCCCGGACGAGTCGTTCCGCGAAGCTATTGACGCGGGCGTGTTTTATGGCCGCAAGAAGAGCAAGACGAACCCCAAGATGAAGCCGTTTATCTTCGGCGATCGGGGAGGCATTGAAATACTTGACCTTGGAAAGACGGTCGAGGGCATGAAGGAAGCCGCGGCATTCATAAAAGAGCGCGCGGCGGCGAATGCGCTTCTCTTGTTTGTGGGCACCCAGCCGGCGGCGCAAGAACTTGTTTTGCGCGTGGCAAAAGAATTCAACTATCCCTTCGTTACCGGACGGTGGATCGGCGGCACGCTCACGAATTTTAAGACCATCGCGAAGCGCATTGACCACCTGAAGCAATTGCGGAGCGATATGGCCTCCGGCGCGCTCGAGAAGTACACCAAAAAGGAGCGCCTGCAGATCGACCGGGAGATTAACCGTTTGACCGAGCTCTTCGGCGGGCTTGAGCTCCTTACCCGCGCTCCCGACGCGCTCGTGGTGGTTGACACGACGGCACACGAAACTGCGATTCGCGAAGCGCTGCGCCTTCATATTCCCGTCGTGGCATTCATCAATTCCGATGCGAGCCCGGATGAAGTGCGCTATCCGGTCGTGGGGAACAATGCCGCCCGAAAGAGCATCGCATGGTTTCTCGAAAAGATACGCGCGGCAGTGCTCGAGGGGCGTGCGTCGGCGCCGCAGGGTTTGCCTCCGGGGGAAAATGCAAAAGGACCAGAAAAAACAGCAGCTTAGGGGCGTACAGCGTTTGCGGGAGGCGACCGGGGCCGGGGTAATGGAGTGCAAGCGGGCGCTCGAAGAAGCGCGCGGTGATCTTGAAGGAGCAACGCGGATCATCCATGAACGGGGGCTTGCGAGGGTAGAGAAGCGCGCGGGGCGTGAAACCGGCGCGGGACTTGTGGAGTCTTACGTGCATAACGAGCGCATCGGCGTGCTCGTTGACGTGCGGGCGGAAACGGATTTCGTTGTCCGTTCCGAACCGTTCCGCGTGCTTGCGCACGAGCTTGCGATGCAGATCGCGGCGACGAACCCTAGAGATGTAGGGGAGCTCATGAAACAGCCCTACATACGCGATGAAAAGAAAACCGTCGAGGATATCGTAAAAGACGTGATCGCGCGCGTGGGGGAAAACGTCCGCGTCGAGACGTTCGCGCGCTTAGAAGTGTAAAGAAGCGTACCATAGAACCATGCGCACGTTCGAATTCATCGTTGCCGCGCTTTTCCTTCTCTCGTGGGGGACCATCGTGTATCTTCTGGTGCGTTCGCTCCCAAAGGTGCAGGAAGAGGAGGCGGGGCCGAAGCAAAGATTCATTGACCGCCTCGCGAAATCCGAGATCCCGGAAAAAGTGGATATGGCCGTGAATGCCTTTCTCTCTAAATCTCTGCGGAGAACGAAGGTGGCGCTCCTTAAAGTGGACAATTTTTTGACGCAGCGGATCAAAAAGCTTACTGTTGAGAACGGCAGGGCAGATTCAGCGAAAGATTACAAGAGTATTTTTTCCGAGAAAGCTGCTGAATCTGCCGGAAAGAAAGACGTAAAAGAGGTTTGACGCGCAGGTGGCAGACCACCGCCTTTGGCGGGGCCCCGCAGGATGCGGTGGGCGGCCAATTGTTTCACATGTGGTACGTGTACGTCCTTCAAAGTTTGAAAGACGATAAGTTTTATGTTGGTTCAACTTCGAACCTGACCGAACGGTTGTGGCGTCATAATGCCGGAAGGAATCTTTCAACAAAGCACCGGCGCCCATTTGAATTGATCTATAGTGAGACGTATGATAATAAGAAAGATGCCGTCAGGCGTGAATTTCAGATAAAGCGTTACAGAGGCGGCGAAGCTTTAAAAAAGCTAATCGGCAACTGATTATTGCGCAGGTGGCGGAGAGGCCAATCGCACGAGTCTGTAAAACTCGCGCCCCAACGGGCTACGCAGGTTCGAATCCTGCCCTGCGCACATGAAAACCCCGACCCCCATCTGGGACACCCTCGGGTTTCCCACTCGCTCCGCCGCGGCGGGGCGGAGCTCCTTCCAACACGGGGTTTTCATCTCAATTTTCTCTTTGAGAAAATTGAGGCGGCTCGCCTGCCCGCCAGAGGAGGGCTTGCCCCGTGATTGCGGAGCAATTTTACGGGGAACCATATTTTGCTTGTGGTGAGCCCGTAGAACCATAAAAGCAGAAAAGAAAAATTTTCATAAGGATTAGACACAAAGACCGCCAGAAATGGCGGTTTTTGCGTGCTATTGACTTTTGATTTGATATATGCTATCACAATAGTTAGAACATGCCGTGGTGGCTTGTTCGCTTCACTAAAGCGATCTTGAGCCCACTCAAGACGCAAAGAAGAAAGGAGCAGCGTCATGTCGAGTCTAGTTCTTTTGAATCGCGATGGGGTCGTCGCGCGCAAGCTTCAGCTCATCTCTCTGCCGGGTGACTACGCCATCCCTGAGGGGATGACGGTGAGCTGGAAGACGGAGCTTCACGCTTGGTCTCCGGATCCGTTGGCGGGATGGCTCGGTCTTCGAGAGCCGGTGGAAGCTTTCTTCTATCTCGGCAACGCGCAGGGGCAAGTGTGTCGCAGCGGCTTCAGGGAGTCCGAGCAGGACGATCGGTATGGTTCGGTGCGCTACGGCTCTCGGAATCTAACCGTCACCGTGCAAGGCACTTCGGCGAAAGATGTGATGGAGTTGCGGGATCGCATCATGCATCTCATCCATTTGGGTACATGCTGGAGCGTCAGCAACGACCTGAATCCGAAGCCAAAGCGGGGACTCTTGCAGTGGCTCAAGAAGATGGTGAGGCGGTAAAACACCCCTCCCAATCTGGCCGCCTAGTAGCGAAAGCGAACGGCGGCCTTTTCATTTTTTAATAATTTGAAAGAACAAAGAATTTGCCGCCGTGACCTATCATAAAATGCGATCGCTTCTTATAATAGGTTGTGCGGGGCATATGCACGGGGACAATAGGCATAAAATTTGATAAAGTAATGACGTGCTCGAATACGTAGACGACGCGCTCGTGCTCGACAAGGAACCGAACGGGGACCTCGACGTTCGCGTTTCTCTTTTTACGAGGCGCTACGGGAAGCTCGTCGCGAAGGCGAAGAGCGCGAGGAAAATCACCTCAAAACTTTCCTCGCACCTCGAGCCGGGAAATCTTGTGAGCGTGCGCCTTGTGGAAAAGAACGGGCTCCAGGCGGTGGATGCGCTCAAGGTCGGTGCGGCTCGCATCTCGCCCCCGGACCTTTATCTCTTACACTCGCTTATTGCCGAACATGAACCGGACGGGAATCTTTGGGCGGCGGTGTCAGAACGGGCATTCTCCTGGAGCGAGGTGCTCAAAGTGCTCGGCTGGGATCCGCAGGGAGCGCGTTGCGAGGCCTGCGGCGCGGCAGAACCAAAAGCGTTCCATGTGGCGACCCAGCGGTTTGCGTGCAGAGAGTGCGCCGCGCGGATCAATCGCGCCGGAGATGCGGCACGAAGGGATATTCATTCAAAGCTCCTGATTTCTCTTTGAGGCGGCGTGGGTGTAAAACTTCCCACCGCGCCCTCTCTGCGGTAAAATGATACGGTGATATTCAAAGGAGGGATGGGATTTCAGCCGTTTGGGAAGAAGTTTACGTTCGGATGGCTCATTACTGCGGTTGCGCTCGCTCTCACGCTCACCCTCGGTTTTTTGTTCGCGCTTCGGGTATTCGATGGCGGCGCGGGGCGGGTGGTCGTGGAATTTTCGAAGCCGGACCAGGTGTTTGTGGGGCAGCCGTTCTCCGTACTTGTGTCTCTCTCGAATCCGTCGAATGATGCACTAAACGACGTGAAGCTTTCGCTTAGCGTCCCCGAAGGGGTTTCCTTTCTCGGCCAGCCGGAAGACCAACGGGTGCTTGAGCTCTCGATTGGCGACATCGGGCCGGGGAGCGTTGAACAGCCGAGCGTGAACTTGATCGCGCTCTCCGGAAGCCAGACCTTGAAGCGGCTCGCCACAAAGTTGAGCTACCGGACGTCGGCGTCGAGCGCGCAATTCGAGGAGCGTTCCGTCGTGGATATTGTGGTTGCGCAATCCGCGGTGAACCTTTCGGTCGGCATTCCGCAGGAGATTGTGGGCGGAGAGGGTTTTAACGTCGTGCTGCAATACCAGAATGTGTCAGACCAGCCCTTTAAAGATCTCGAACTTGAGATAGCGTACCCTTCTGCATTCTCATTTATTGAGAGCGACCCGAAACCCATGAAGGGAAATAACTCGTGGAAATTGGCCGATCTCGAGAAAGGCGAGAGCGGCAGTATCACTATCCGCGGAAGGATCATCGGCCCGGAGCGTTCTTTCTTCGGTTTTCGCGCAAGGATTTCCGCGGAGCTTTTCGGGAGGACGTATACGATCAGCAGCCAGGTCGCAAACCTTGCAATCGCCGCTTCGCCGCTATTCCTCGAAGTGACCGTGAACGAGAACACCGATTATATCGCGAAGCTCGGCGACGGGCTCACGTACTCGCTTCGGTACAAGAACAATTCCGACATTACGTTCGAGAATCTCACGCTCCGCGCGCAACTCGTGGGCTCACTCTTTGATTTCAGAACGGTCTCGGGCAAGGGATTCTTTAATTCGCTCACGAACACGTTTACGTGGGATGTGGCGAACAATCCGAAGCTCATCGTGCTCGGTCCCGGCCAGGAGGGTTCAGTGGAACTCTCCGTCCGCCTTGCGGACCGATTTCCCGTCCGGAGATTGGGCGACAAGAATTTTACGCTCAAGGCCGAAGCCCAAGTGGAATCACCCACCGTGCCGTTCGGCACCGCTGCCGAGAAGACCATTTCCGTCGCAAGCCTTGAAAACAGGGTATCAGGCGCGCTCGAGGTTGATGCGTCGGGATTTTTCTTCGATGCCGCGTCCGGGTTCGTGAACCGCGGCCCCTATCCTCCAAAAGTTGACCAGCCCACGCAGTACACCATCCATTGGCGCATCAGAAATTATGCGGTCGATATGTTGAACGTCCATGTGTCGAGCTTTCTTCTTTCGGGAAGCAGGTGGACGGGGAATGTAAAGAGCTCGATTGACGTGAAACCCACGTACGACCCTTCGAGCGGGCGGGTAACGTGGGACATAAGCAGTCTTGTGGCGAACAAGGGCATCGTCGGGGAGATCATCGAGGCGGTGTTCCAGATCGAGAACACGCCGGCGGTAAACCAGATCGGCAAGGTGATACCGCTTATGAACCGCACCGACATTCAAGCCGAAGACACCTTTACGGGACTCACGCTCCGGAATTCCGACGTCGAGATAACCACCGAACTTCCCGATGACCCTGGAGCGAAGGGAATGGGGCATGACGTACAGCCGTAAATTTAGTAAGTAGTAATTGGTAAATGGTAGTTAGCAAATAGCAAATAGTAAATTAGGAAGCATGGCAAAGGACAGCCAAAATCTAATGGAAAAAATTGTTGGCTTTGCGAAGCGGCGGGGGTTTATATTCCCCGGTTCGGAAATCTACGGCGGACTTGCGAACACGTGGGACTACGGCCCATTGGGCGTGGAATTAAAAAACAACATCAAGCAGTTGTGGTGGAAGCGGTTTGTGCAGGAGCGGGACGATATGGTGGGGTTAGATACCGCGATCATCATGAATCCGAAAGTGTGGGAGGCATCGGGACACCTCAAAGGATTTTCCGATCCACTCGTGGAGTGTAGGGAGTGCCATCAAAGGTTTAAAGCAGATGAAATTAAAGGATTCGCTGCCTGGGTGAAATCAGTGAAAACCAAGGCTGCTTTGGCGCCGGATAAAATTCCTGCTTGTCCAAATTGCAATACCATCGGTTCGCTCATGAAGCCGAAAATGTTTAACCTTATGTTTAAAACATTTCTAGGGCCGTCCGAAGACAGTTCGAGCACGGTGTATCTTCGCCCCGAGACCGCGCAGGGTATGTTCGTGAATTTCAAGAATGTGCTCGACACGACAAGGAAAACGCTTCCGTTCGGGATCGCGCAGATCGGGAAGGCGTTCCGGAACGAAATCACACCCGGCAATTTCATCTTCCGCACGCGCGAGTTCGAGCAGATGGAGATAGAATATTTCATTCCGGAGCCGGATCCCGAGAACGAAGCTTCGTGGAGGAAATATTTTGATATGTGGCAGATGGAGATGATGAGCTGGATCCGCGATATCGGCATCCGGCCGGAAAAAATCGTGGAGCACGACGTGCCGGAAGGGGAGCGGGCGCACTACTCGAAAAAAACGATAGATTTTCTCTACGAGTTTCCATTCGGGCAGGACGAGCTCTACGGGCTCGCGTACCGCACGGATTTTGACTTGAAAAACCAAGAGAAAGCATCGGGCGTGAACTTGAAGTACAAAAGCGCGAATAAGGAAGAAGCGCCGTACTGGCCGCCCACGATTGAGCCCTCGCTCGGCGTGGACCGCACGGTGCTCGCGCTTTTGCTCGAAGCGTACGCCGAAGAAAAAGACCCCTCGACAAAGCTCGGGGCAAGTCGGGTTGTGCTGAAACTGAAACCTCAACTCGCGCCGTACAAGGCGGCGGTCTTTCCGCTTCTTGCGAACAAGCCGGAACTCGTGGCGCTCGCGAAAAATGTTTATAACGATCTCCGAAAAGATTTCATGGTCGCGTGGGACGACCGCGGCAACATCGGCAAGCGTTACTACTCGCAGGACGAAATCGGGACGCCGTACTGTATCACAGTGGATTTCGAGAGCTTAGAGAAAAAAGACATCACCGTCCGCGACCGCGACACGATGAAGCAGGAACGGATAAAAATTTCAGATCTCCTCCCGTATCTTCGGGAGAAAATTTGTGCCTAACCGGCTCGAATTACTTCACTACTTTCTTATTCGCGCGAATAAGAAAGTATGATAATATTGGGAAATGAAGCAGTTAGAAAGAGTTTTCAAAGGATTGGCGAATCGGCGTCGTCTCGCGATTATACGGATTCTTTCAAAAAAGAAAGAATTGCCTGTTGCAGAAATCGCCAAGCATATAGACCTTTCCTTCACATCAACTTCGAAGCATTTGGCGCGCCTCCACGAGTTGGATATTCTTGATCGCCGCCAGGAGAGCTTGACTGTTTACTATCGCCTCGGTGATACACCGCCCGTTGCGGTAAAACAGGTACTTCTCACCATTTCTAATTCGCGCGAATAGGAAAATAAGGAAATGATGAAGTCAGAAACCCGTACGTGCCAAAACTGCAAGAACCAGTTCACCATCGAGCCGGACGACTTCGCGTTCTACGCAAAAATCGCCGTCCCGCCGCCCACGTTTTGTCCGCAATGTAGACTGCAGCGGCGCATGGCATGGCGCAACGAGAGGTCTTTATATAAGAGAAAATGTGATGCTCCGGGACACAACGAAGAAATCATCAGCATGTACGCGCCCGGGACCCCTTATAAAGCCTATGATTCAAATTTTTGGTGGTCGGATTCGTTGGATTCTCTTTCGTATGGGAGACCATTTGATTTTACGCGGCCATTTTTTACTCAATTTTCTGAACTACTGCAGAATATTCCACTCGTTGCATTATCGAACCTCAATTCGGTAAATAGTGAATACACCAATGTCGTTGATGGCAACAAGAATTGCTACCTTGTGTTTGGGGGCGGTTGGAACGAAAACGTCCGTTACGCGAACAAAATGACGAACAATAAAGATTCCCAAGACCTATATGTGGTGACGAAGTGCGAGTTGTGTTATGAATGCGTAGGTTGTGTTGATTGTTACCGATTGTTTTTCAGCCTCGATTGCAAAGCGTGTACCGATTCCGCATTTCTTTACGGGTGCCGAAGTTGTTCCAATTGTTTTGGGTGTGCAAACCTTATGAACGGTTCCTATTGCATTTTTAACAAGCAATATTCAAAGGAAAAATACGCTGAGAAAATCAAAGAGTTATCTCTTGGAAGCGCCACAAACCTTTTGAAAATTAAAAATATGTTCAGTAATGACATTTATCTTAAAGCAATACACCGGTATGCAAACATTATCGGTTCAGTAAAATGCACGGGCAACAACATCAATAATTC
>JACQKW010000009.1 GCA_016204385.1 Candidatus Liptonbacteria bacterium
GAGAGATATTGTCTTTCTTACCCCTTCATCCGGTAGTAGAGCCGATGAAGGGGCGGATGAAGGGGTAATTAGGCCGAATTTTTGATAAAATAGGTTCGTACCGAGTTGTAGTCATTCACCATAGATAGGACAAGGTCAGTTTCAGAAAAATTTTGATGGGCTTCCGCATAGGAAGCCCATTGATTTTGAGCCACGCCGCGCGCTTCGCGCGATTTTAGTGTGAGGTTGCGAAAAGACGAAGCCGAAGATTTTTTGGAAGAAGATTTTTTTGGAGGGGAGGTCGGTAACGCAAGATATAACCCTTGCCCCACCCTTCCCGTGCGCGGGTTATGAAAACTTTGCCGATTTTCAGATCGGCAAGCTCCCCTTATTCAGAATCAATACTAATTTTTAGAGAATCACTAATCCATTTAATAAGACTATTCAAGGCATTAAAATCCTTCGCCTCTATTTTTGTGAGTTTGGAAAGTTCGTCTTCAAAATGCCGAGCTATATTTAATTTTGATATTTCTTCTATCCCCAAGCTATTGTCTTTTATATATTCTTCAAGTTTTTCCATCACGCCACTCTTTGCGGTTGAACTGAAGTCCTTGCTTGGCTTACTACAAACCCCGTCATCTACAAGCTCCTGAATATATGCGTTTACGGCAAGATTAAAATATTTACGCGGGAGTAAATCTTCAATAGTTAATGCGTCACTATTAAAATCACTGACTTCTTTCACTTTGGCCGCTTCTGTAAATTTAACGATTCCGTTCTTTGCCCTCTTGCCGGATTTGTCCGAATCTACGAGGACAACATAAGGTCGTTCCTCCGACTTAACAATACGACACATTGAGGGAGTGTTCGGTGCTCCGCCGGAATCAATGATTGAGAGAATATTTAAATCGGCTTTGATAAATCTGTTTTCGTTAAATGTTTTCAGAAGTGTTAGAAGGTATAATCTATCGGATGGCCCTTCTACAACTAAGTTGTTATCCGCATAATAAAAACTATCGGCTAACATCATACCTAAGGAGGCACGCAAGGATTTCCAGTTGTGAATGTATGGCTTCACATCAACCTGTGTTCCTTTCTCTTTGTCTTTACTAACTACCCGCACTCTAAAGTTATTTAGGCGATTTATCATAAAGGGCGAATGCGTCGTATAAATCATCTGGTTAAACTCGGAGAGATTTTCAAGGTATAATAGCAAATCCTTTTGACCTCGCGGATGAAGAAATATTCCCGGCTCGTCAATCAAGAAAATAAAATCTTTCAAGTCTCCATCGTGATACTCCTTAAATTTTAAGATAAAAGATAAGAAGAATAGAAAACCCCTACTACGAGTAGAAACATCCCCGTATGTGTTGAAATCTTCAATGTCTATATTTAAAAAGTTTCCATCATTACTCAAACTCAACTTAATCTCAATGTCGTCCTCTTTACCCTGAATCCAAAGTTTCTTTAACTGTTTAGTAAGCTCCTTTGCTCCATTTAATCTAAGTTGGCGGGCAACTGCTGTGTCTTCAAATATAGCGGCCTCTTTTGTATTCAATCCTGCGAGCTTCATCAAGCCGTTAGTTACATCGTTTGTTTTACCTGTAATTTCGGCCTTTGGAATCCTATGATTTAAGCGGTCTTCAAAAGTATCAAAGTAAAAAATATTTTTTTCTAATTTCTCTTGAAGAAAATCAACGGCGGCTTGCTCTTGGTCATCGCCCAGTCCTTCGGGGCTAATAACTGTATAGTAATTTTCTTTTCCATCGTGATAACTTATCTCCAACTCAACCGTCTTCCCTATGCTTACCGGCTTTCGTTGTTCTGTCTTCTCTGCTGGAATTTCGTCAGCAGAAGCGACCTCCGTTTTTTGCGTTTGACTATCGTCTGTTTTTTCCGAAGCGGCCAACTTTTCATTTAAAGCCTTTATGTCTTCGTCGGTAAGTGTAAATTCGTAAATGACACTTGTCTCATCAACTTTGTCAGCAATAGGATTCTTAGAAATACGCTTATCCGATTCCAGTATGGGAGTGGTGAAATCTAATAATTGAATTGCTTTCAGTAAATTAGTTTTTCCGTGTTCGTTCGCTCCAACAACACTTGTGAGATTTTTATCCACAGGGAAATCTGCCTCCGCGACAGATTTGTAATTTTTGATTTTTACCCTGTTTAGCTTCATAAAGTCTTAATTGCTATATCACAAAGCTCTTAGTTTCGTCAAAATTTCTTCCGTATTCCCTTTATGGACGAGGAAGAAGTGAGTTTTGCCTTTACCAAGCTCCTCCCATACTTTCCCAATCTCCACTTTGTAGGCGGTATCATCGTTGCTTATCCGGTCTTCACCCTTCCATTCAAGGGCAACGATATTACCTTTTTTCGTCATAGCTACAAAGTCGGGATAGAACTTGCCGCGTCGCCAACCTTGAATGTAGAACGGGTCTACCTTCTCGCGGTTTCGCACCCAAAAGTCTATGTTGTTCAACGCTCCGAGGTCAATTCGCTCTACAAAACCCCGTTCTTCGCCGTTTATCGCGTCCACCTTTTCGTAAAGGTTTTTGTTAAAGACTTTTGGCACGGGCGACTTTAAGGCGATAGTCGCCGGAAACGAATCAAACAGGCCGAGCTTAACTTCTCCATTCTTCAACAGGTCTTTGAAAACTTTTTGCGTATACGCTTCAAGTATTTCGTTGATGACGGCACTAAGGCGGTCGGCGAGTAAGTATCTGTTCACCGACAGCTCGGCAAGTTTTCGTTTCTTTTTTATCTGCGTCTCAACGGCTTTTTGTATGAAGGCGGCCTTGTCGTCTTGATTAAGCATTGGGAAGCGGAGCTTTTTATCAAGCCACGACACCAACTCCTCTACGGAGTGATTGCCTTCAAGATATTGATACGGCAATGAAAGCTGTTTGCCTGTGAGCCATTCGTCGTCTTCCGTTATGTCTATCGTTGCTTGCCCGTCAAAGTCGTAATGGATTTTGAAGTCAAAATCCGCGTTCTGCTTCACCAACTTGAAGTCCTCGCCCAAGAGGTCTTCAAACGATAGTTTATCTTTCCCGAACGCCATCATCGGCACTTTCAAATCTTTCTTGATTGCTTTCTTTGCTTCTAACGGGTCGGAGTATCCGCTTTCTTCTGCGACGCTTACAAAGTCGCCCCTGCTGTATCCGTTGTCTTCAAGCCCCTTGATGACTTTGCTTGCCGCGTCGTTGAAATCCTCCGAAGAAGCAAACACATAACTGCGGTTCATCGCTTCGTCGTCCTTACGCTTCGCGTTCGGCATACGAAGCACGCGACCGATGATTTGCTCCACCGCAACTTTCGCTCCCAAGTTCGCTACGGAGATAAGCACATAAGCGAAGGCACAATCCCAACCTTCCGCCAGCGCGTTTACTGTGAGAATGTATCGCACTTCGCACTTCTTGGAGAACAAATCAATGCCTTCCAGTTCGTCCGCTTCGGAAGTCTTAATCTTGATTTGCTCCTCCGGTATCTTCGCTTCAAGAAGCATTTGTTTGAGTTGCTCTACTGTTATCGTCTGTTTAACTTTGCTTTTCGGTTGGGCTTGGAGCAGGGCGATGGGGCGGATGTATTCTCCCTTCAATTTTTTCGCCCGCTTTTCAAGCTCCTCTCGCTTTGTTATCCCGTCGGCGACTACCTGTTCCCATTGTCGGCGGTTCGCAAGAACAATCGGAATCTTTACCATTTCTTCAAGTTTCAATTCGGAAGCACTCGTATTTACGAGAACATTACTGCCGTCTCGCGGTGTAGCCGTAAACTCTATGATGAACGACGGCCGGAGGTCGGAGAGAAACTGAATGGACAAGTCCGTTTGTGTATGATGGCCTTCGTCTATAACGATAAGCGGGTTATGCTTGCGAATGACATTCGCAAGAGAGTTTACGACCGTCTTTGCTTTATCCTTTTCAAGAGCCGAGTCGTCTTTCAGGTTTTGAAAATGCTCCATCAGCGACCCGTTCTCTTTGTAGACTTTGTATTTGTTTTGGATTTTTGCGTCCTTTCGGAAGGCGTCCAAACTCGCCACAATAATACAAAGGTTATTCCTTACATCTTCGGGCGTAATGGTAAGAGCTTCTTCATTTGAGAACACCTTGAACTTCGTATCAAAAGAATCGTTCAGCATTTCGTAGTGAAAGTCCTTCAAGTCGCGAAACTTTTTGAGTGTTTGCGTCTTGATGGAATCGGACGGCACGAACCACATCACAATACCCGTGTCCATTTTGTGTTGGAGAGCGGTAGACATTATCCGCTCAATCGCTTTACACCCTACAAGCGTCTTGCCGCCTCCGGTTGGTATGCGGATACACACAAAAGGCACATCGCCGAACCATTCAGCGTTATATTTTTCTTCGGCCAATTCATAAAACGCGAGTTTCGGCTTTTGCTTTTTGAGCAACGCCAAAAAATCGTCCAGTGTTTCTATCGCGTTTTCTTGGTATCGTTTCAGTTTCATATTAGTAGACTTTTATTTCGTATGGAATTTGTTTGAAGACGACGCCCTTTTCTCTTAATTCGTCCTCATCTATCAAACAGCGATCCGCGTATACTACGGCGGGCTGTTTGATTTTCAGTTTAGTCAAAGCGGCACGGGTAAGGTCATTCTTTCCCTTGCCCTCGTAGAGCAGGTAGTATGCCGTGCCGCCGCTAACTCCCACAAGCGGTGATTTTATATTCTTCTTCTCCGCATTTGTTTGCGTTTCGGTGAAGTAAATATAAGTAGCGAGTTCCGTATACGAACATCGCTCGTTGATTTGTCCCTTCTCATTGAAAAGCGGCTTGGCGAGTTCGCAAAACTCAAAGCCATCTTCATACCCATATTTCTTGATAGCTCTTTTTATGCGTTCAGCAGTGATATTCTTCGCAACTCTATCTTCCATCTCTACCATTATAAACTTCCTATTCCCTCCGTCTTTTTTATTTAAATCCAAAACCGCGTGTCCGGTTGTTCCCGACCCAGAAAAAGAATCAAGAATAATAGAGTTTCTTGTGTTGGATACAGCCCTTATCAAATACTGAATTAGCGAGATTGGTTTAGGGTAAGCGAACTCTGCTGACGCGCCAAATATACCTCTCAAATCTTTTTTAGCAACATCGTTTGAATACTGGGAATCCGTTAAATCAAGCGTGCTTAGTTTCTTAGTGCGGCCAATAGGAATAATTTGGTATGAACCATTAACTTTCTCAATAACTACCTTATAGTAGGTTTTTGTGTAAATCCTCGGCTCGCCATTTTTACCTTTTTTAACAACAAGAAAGCCGTTCTTATGACCGAAGTTTACCAACTCCTTACTCCATCTCCACGCCCAATCAGAAGACCTGTGATTTCCAGCTTTTCGTGAGAGAAATTTATCTTTTCTACCTCCGGGGTAATATCGCTTTCCATCAAGCGTTAGTTCATAGTCTAAAGATTTGCTGTATGACAAGCTATCATAATCAAGAGTTTGTGATAACGCAAAAGAACCTCTTTCTTTGAAGAATTCGTCTTTGTATTTGTATGCCTTATCATCAATCGCAAGCGAGGCAAAGACGACGGACTTCTTGTTTTTCGCGAAAACTAATACATAGTCGTTGTTTGCTGAAACAGCGTCAGTTGTCTTACCTGCTGACTTTGTTCTGCGAGGGAAACTAACAACGAAATTGCCAATTCCAAATATCTCATCCATCAAACTTCGCAAATTACAGTGTTCATTGTCGTCAATAGAAATAAAGATTACTCCATTTTCTGTGAGCAAATCCCTTAGTAGTCTAAGTCGCGGATACATCATACAAAGCCACTTATCATGGCGAGTTAAATCTTCGCCTTCACGGCCAACAACTTTTTTAATCCATTCTTGAATTTTTGGAGAATTAACCTTGTCGTTGTAGACCCAACCTTCGTTGCCCGTGTTGTAGGGCGGGTCAATATAGATACATTTCACTTTGCCCTTATAGAACGGCATAAGTGCTTTGAGTGCTTCAAGATTGTCGCCGTGAATAACGAGGTTTTTTGATTCTTTGCCGACAGAAGCACTCGGCACTTTATGGAGCAATTTAAAAGGCACTTCTCTGTCGTGATTTACTACCGCGTCTTTTCCTATCCAATTAAGTGAAGCCATATTTATTTCGTTAAATCGTCAATGCTCACGCCCAACGCCTTTGCGATTTTTTGAGCCGTCTCAATAGTCGGGTTGGGGCTTTCGTCAGTTTCAATCTTGACGATAGTTTGAAGCGACAAATCGGCAAGTTTAGATAACTTGTCTTGAGAAATATCTTTCTCTTTGCGTAAGCGTTTTATGTTTTTGCCTATTGTGGACATATTATACTATAATATAAGTATTGTGCTATAATAGCGTTATCACTTATACCGCAATATTAGCAAATAAAACGCCTTTCATCAATTCTATGACTAACTATTTCCTTTACGCCCGCAAAAGCACCGATGTTGAAGACAAGCAAGTCCGGTCTATTGAGGACCAGCTTGCCGTCTTGCGGGCGTTAGCGAAAGAGCAGGGACTAAACATAGTTACGGAGTTTATTGAAAAGCAATCGGCAAAAATGCCCGGCCGCCCAATCTTCAACGAGATGATGGAACGGATACAGAAGGGTGAAGCGCAGGGCATTGTTTGTTGGAAACTTGACCGCTTGGCTCGCAATCCGGTGGACGGCGGGCAGATAAGTTGGCTCTTACAACGCGGCGGTATTTCGCATATCCAAACTCACGACCGGAGCTATAAGCCGACAGACAATATCTTGATGATGAGCGTGGAGTTCGGAATGGCTAACCAATACATTCTTGATTTAAGCGCGAATACCAAGCGCGGACTTCACGAAAAAGCGCGGCGCGGAGAGTTTCCAAGCGTCGCTCCAATCGGTTATCTCAATAACCCCCGAACCAAGAGAATTGATGTTGATAGAAAGAAAGCTCCGATTATACGGGCGGCGTATGAGCGATACGCCGAGAATAAATCTCGTTTGGAGGATATATCTATGTTTCTATACGAACGGGGCATACGGACTAAAAAAATTAAGCGTTGGAATAGCAAAGGTGAGAAGCTAATCAAAAAAGATACGATAAAGGAAATTCTTACGAATACCTTTTACTACGGCGACTACCAATACGGCGGAGAAATATACCACGGCATACATACGCCGATTGTTTCAAAGCAGTTGTTTGACCGCGTTCAAGAAGTCATAAAACTACGCGGGAGAGGACAAAAAGCAATCAAAGACCCGCAAGTCCTTTGCGGACTTTTGAAATGCGGCGAGTGCGGTTGCGGTATTACCGCCGAAGCGATAACGAAACGGCAGAAAAACGGCAATGTCCACCGCTATATTTATTATCGGTGTACCAAGAAGAAAGGGAGTTGCTCACAACCCTATATCCGAGAAGAAGAACTAAGCGGGCAGTTATCCAATCTGCTTGCCCGCTTTGTGCTTCCCAAAGAATACGCCAAAGCTATGTTGCTTATGGCCGACAAAGACGAGAAGGAAACCCAAAGCGTGGCGTCGGCGTCCGTCCAAGAACTGCGGGCAAGGGTGGCCGAGATAGACGGCGGAGTGAGCCGTCTTACCGACCTCTATATTGAACAGGACATAGACCGCGACGCTTACCTTTTGAGGAAGCGTGCGCTTATGTCCGACCGGAAGACGACGGAAGAACAGGTTGCCCGTCTTGAACGGGACGCCACGAGTTGGCTCCAACCTATGAGAGAGTGGATAAACGACGCCTCAATGCTTGAAGAAATACAAAAAAATTCCGACCTCCCCTCCAAAAAAATCTCCCTCCAAAAAATCTTCGGCTCCAACCTCACACTAAAATCGCGCGAAGCGCGCGGCGTGGCTCAAAATCAATGGGCTTCCTATGCGGAAGCCCATCAAAATTTTTCTGAAACTGACCTTGTCCTATCTATGGTGCCCCCGGAGGGATTCGAACCCCCAACGACTGCTTCGAAGGCAGTAGTGATATCCATTTCACCACGAGGGCGTCTCGATCGCTAAGATTTTATCGCAACCCTCTTATTTGTCCAATGGAACGTGCCGCGCGAGTGTAGTAAAATGAATCGTGATGAACGATGCAGTATTCCTTGTGTTCCAGCTCGCGGTGCTTCTTTTCTCCGTGATGATCCACGAGATCTCGCACGGATATGTAGCGGAGAAGCTTGGCGACCCGACCGCGCGGCTTATGGGGCGGCTGACTTTGAATCCAATGAAGCACTTGGATCCCGTTGGCTCGATACTTGTTCCTATTTTTCTCTACCTCTCAACCCAAGGGACATTCGTGTTCGCATGGGCAAAACCGGTGCCGTACAACCCCTCGCGGCTCAAGGATCCGAGGAGCGCCGCGGGGAAGATCGCCTTCGCGGGGCCGCTCGCCAACCTGTTTCTTGCCGTCGTCTTCGGAGTTTTTTTGCGTATCGGAGACGTGTTCGGGTTTGCGTCGGCGCCGCTTCTCCCGCTTTTCTTCGGCACGATCGTATACCTGAACATTCTGCTTGCGGTGTTCAACTTAGTGCCCATCCCTCCGCTCGACGGCTCCAAGGTCCTTTTTGCCGCGCTCCCGCCCACCGAGTCTAATTTTAAGCTCATGAATTTCCTTGAGCGTTACGGGTTCTTCCTTGTTTTGTTTTTCATTTTTTTCGCGTTCGATCTCATCATCCCCATCATTCGCGCGCTCTTCATCCTCATCGCCGGCAAGCCGTTTTTTTAAAATGGATTGACGCGTCGTTCCGCATTGCGCGGAACTCCTTAAAACCCAGCGGTTTTAACCCGCTCATCCGCCGGTTGGCGGATTCGCTTTTCCGCCACGGGAAAACTCCCATTTTCCCGACCCCTTTCTCGCGTCAATGTGCGCACTCTCAATCAATAATTAACGATATGCCACGCGAGTACCCACTGGAAAAAGTTGGTAACATAGGGATTATCGCTCATATTGACGCGTTCGCCGGCGCTCATGGATTCGATTCGGCTCACCATGACCCTGCGCAAGGTCGAATGGGTCAGTGCCAATCTCCTTGAGATTGACAACCCCCGCCGCCCCGGGTAGGATGGCGTAAGGCGTGCGCGCGTTTTTTTATTCATGCCCACCATACATCAGCTTATTAAGAGAGGCAGAAAGTCGGCGAAGGCAAAAACGAAATCGCCGGCACTGTCTTTTTATTTCAATACGCTCAAGAACAGGCCCATTGATTCAAGTTCGCCCTTTAAGCGCGGCGTGTGCCTTAAAGTGTTCACCACGACCCCGAAGAAGCCGAATTCCGCGCTCCGCAAAGTCGCGCGCGTACGGCTTACGAACGGGATGGAGGTAACCGCGTATATCCCCGGGGAGGGCCATAATTTGCAGGAACACTCGATCGTGGTGCTTCGCGGCGGCAGGGTAAAGGATTTGCCGGGCGTGCGCTACCACATTGTCCGCGGGGTGCTTGATACGACGGGGGTCGAAGGTCGCAAACAACAAAGATCGAAATATGGCGCAAAAAGACCAAAGAAGCAATAAAACAACTCCGACGCTCCACGCTGTGGAGGTCGGAGCCCCGACCTCGCTTTGGCGAGCGTCGGGGCAAAGATCGAAATACGGTGCGAAACGGCCGAAAGCATAACCCGACGCCACTATGCGAATGAATGCGAATTACACTAATCGAAAGAAACACCATCCGCGTCATTCGCGTGCATTAGCGTATTAGGGTCGCTGTTCAATGAGAAAGAAACGGGTACACAAAAAATATCACACGCAGGATATTCGCTACGACCGCGTTGACATCGGGAGATTTATCAATTATATGATGCGCGACGGAGAAAAAGCGCTTGCCGAAAAAGCGGTGTACGGAGCGTTCGAGAAATTAAAGAAAGACGCAACGCAGGACCCTGTGCATATTTTCGAAAAAGCGATCGAGAACGCGTCGCCGCAGATTGAAGTTCGTTCACGGCGGATCGGCGGCGCGAACTACCAAATACCGCAGGAGGTTCGGCCGGACAGGAAATTCATACTTGCGAGCCGATGGATCATCGCCGCGGCGCGCGCGCGCAGGGGCAAGCCCATTGCCGACAAGCTTGCGGCCGAACTCCTCGACGCGTCGAAGAACGAGGGCGCGGCGATAAAGAAAAAACAGGACACGCACCGAATGGCGGAGGCAAACCGGGCGTTCGCGCACTTTGCGCGATAGATATGCCACGCGAGTATCCGTTGGAAAAAGTTCGTAACATAGGGATTATCGCCCACATTGACGCCGGGAAAACCACGGTCTCCGAGCGCATCCTTTTCTATACCGGCATTTCGTACAAGATCGGCGAAGTGCACGAGGGCACCACGGTCATGGACTGGATGGAACAGGAGCGGGAACGGGGAATTACGATCACGTCGGCGGCAACCACCGTATTCTGGATTCCCACCTATCGCGCCGGCAACAAGGAGTATCAGCACCAGTTCAATCTCATTGATACGCCCGGCCACATTGATTTTACGGTCGAGGTGAAGCGCTCGCTCCGTGTCTTGGACGGGGCGGTGGTGGTATTCGACGGGGTGGCGGGCGTGGAACCGCAGTCGGAGACCAACTGGCATTATGCGGACGAATACCGTGTGCCGCGAATTTGCTTTATCAACAAACTTGACCGGATGGGAGCGAGTTTCGAGAAAAGTTTGGCGTCCATTTACGAGCGGCTCACGAAGCATGCGGTTGCGATGCAGATGCCCATCGGCGCCGAGGCGCATTTTAAAGGAGTGGTGAATCTTTTGGAGCACAAGGCGTACGAATTTGAGGGCGAACACGGGGAACGGGTGGTGGAAATTCCGATACCGGAGGGATTAAAGAAGGAGATGCAAGAACGCCGCCACCATCTCATAGAAAAGATCGTGGATAACGACGATGCGCTTCTGTCGTCATATCTTGAAGGAAAGGAAATTCCCGTCGAGGATCTTCGGCGCGTGCTCCGCAAAGCCGTGATCGCGAACAAGCTTGTCCCGGTGCTCTGCGGTTCTGCGCTCAAGAACAAAGGGGTGCAATTCGTGCTCGACGCGGTGGTTGACTATCTTCCCTCTCCGCCGGACCTCCCTCCGGTCAAGGGCACCGATCCGAAGTCCGACGCGGAGATCGTGCGCCGCGCGCGCGACGATGAGCCGTTCTCCGCGCTCGCGTTCAAAGTTGCCACGGATCCGTACGTCGGAAATCTTACGTATTTCCGCAACTACTCCGGCGTACTCACGCGCGGTTCGTACATTTTGAATGCCTCGAAGAATCGGCAGGAGCGGATAGGCCGCATCGTGCGGCTCCACGCGAACGAACGGAAGGAGGTGGAAGAGGTCTACGCCGGCGGCATCGCGGCGATCGTAGGGCTCAAAGACACGACGACCGGGGACACGCTCTGTGCGCCGGACGCCCCAATCGTTCTTGAGCAAATCATCTTCCCCGAGCCGGTGATCGGCGTGCGGATCGAGCCAAAAACGAAAGCAGACCAGGAAAAAATGAGCACGGCGCTCCACCGGCTTGCAGAAGAAGACCCGACGTTCCGCGTGGCGGGCGACATCGAGACGGGCGAGACCATCATCTCCGGCATGGGAGAACTTCACCTCGAAATTATCGTTGATCGGATGAAACGCGAATTCGGCGTTCAGGCAAACGTCGGTCGTCCGCAGGTGGCGTATAAGGAGACTATAACCCAAGAGGCCGAGGCGGAGGGAAAATACATTCGGCAGTCGGGCGGCCGGGGACAGTACGGCCACGTTCGGCTCACGGTAAAACCGCTTGCACGAGAGAAGGGGTTCGTATTCGTGGACGCCATTCGGGGGGGCGACATCCCGAGGGAATTCATCCCCGCCGTCGAGAAAGGGGTTCGCGAAGCGCTCGAGAAAGGAGTGCTCGCCCACTATCCGATGACGGACGTGGAAGTTACTCTCTACGACGGGTCGTTCCACGAGGTGGATTCCTCCGAGGCGGCGTTCAAGATCGCGGGTTCGATCGCGCTTCAGGAGGCGGCGCGCCGCGCGAAGCCCGCGGTGCTCGAGCCGATCATGAAGGTGCAGGTGATCGTCCCGCAGGAATTCCTGGGCGAGGTGACGGGGGATATAAATTCACGGCGCGGGAAGATAGAAGCGATGTCGGACCGCGCGAACGTGAAAGTGGTGGACGCCCATGTGCCGCTCTCCGAGATGTTCGGCTATGCCACGGAACTCCGCTCGATGACGCAGGGGCGCGGTTCATTCACCATGGAGTTCAGCCATCGTGAGGAGGTACCGGCAAATATTGCTCAATTGATTATTGAGGGCAAGAAGAAATAGCGCGTTAGCCCCCGGTTCCGGTATTCGAGGTTATCGTCCCTTGGAGAGGGAGATCTACACAGGCGGGTGGAACAGGGAAAAGACATGCCAATGGGGCTGAATACGTGCCGAGTATCCAGACACTGGACTGAATTCCGGCGGTAAGCAACGGACTTGCTTCTGCGGCGAAAGGTACGAAGAGCCAAAGCGGAGTGACTCCGCCCTGGGCAAAGTCGCCGACAACCATAGCGTAACCCGTACCCGTACACCCGCATCCAAACGGGAACGGCGTTTCCTTTCCGGTTACGGCAATAATTCCTCCGAGAGGCGTTCCGGTGAGCTGCGCGCGGGCGATTTTGCCTACTCCGAGGGTGTCAAGGATTGCAAGAAGAGCGTTGCCTATTGAACGCGTTCCGGAGAAGCTTCTCGGCGAATCCTGGACTTGGCGGTTGTAGTGCAGGGCGGTTTTCCGGTATTTTTCGAAATACGCCGTGAGCTCGCTTTTTTGAATATTTCCCTGCGCTACCCCGATTGCCTTATCGAGCAAAGAGAGCGTGAGTCCGTCGAAGGCGACCATTTTCCGGTGCGCATCAAGCATGGGTACGGCAACCCCCATGCCTTTCACGAATGTTATCCGCGCCCGCATATAATCTTTCAGCGTTTCGAAATAACTTTTCTTTTCCGCGAAATCGTTCTTCTTGAGCGTCACCGCTACGAATTCCAAGGGCATCATCACCGTGCCGCTCGGCCTGCGTTTTATGTCGAGGAACTTTTGGTAGTCGAAATTGAACTTCCCGGCGTTCGCCGCGATATACGAGGAGTATTCAGTAAGATTTGCAGGCCCGGCGGGGTCTATGCGAAGCTCGCGTACCGTAACCGGCGGAAGTTCGAGGAGCTCGTCCGCGCGATACGGCACGATCCGTTCCGAGAATACCGACTCGCCGATTTTCCGGAGCGCTTCCGGCGAGAGCGCCGCGCTTCCGTTTTTCTTCGCGGCGGGAGGCGCCGCTTGTTCCAGGGCTTTGTCGAAATCGAAGAAATTCGCCCGAGGATCCCGTTCGGGAACCGGTTCCTGGAATGCCTGGAACGATTCCGGCTTTTCGGATTGCGGGGCGCTGCCCTCCCGGCTTCCCCGAAGAGGAGAAGCATCCTCGATGGTCGTCGGTGTTCCTGCCGAACGGGAAAAGAAGATCAAAATGAGAAACGCGGCAAACGCCCCCGCTGCCACGAGAAAACTTGCAAGTCTTGTGTTCATCACCCTTAGTATAGTATACTTCCCGGGATACTTCGACGGCGCCTGTGCATTTTCGGGCGGGGTTGACCCCTACACCTAAGGAGGAAAAGGCCCTCCCGAAGCCGCCACCACCTCCGCTGTTTCGTGTTCCTGAAGATTCGCATATTTACCAGGAGACACATTGGGCATAACTTGCTTCGCGTTCCTCCTTAGGTGTGGGGGTTGACAACCAACACGGTATTTATATAAGATAGATAGGTTGTTGCGCCGTCGGCGTAAGCGACAAGTCGAAATAAACAAAAACTTACTATACAAGGAAAAGGGCGATTTTTTTTCTCCCTAATCCAAATACATACTATGGCAGAGAAGGAAAAATTCAGTCGGAGCAAACCGCACGTGAACGTGGGGACCATCGGGCATGTTGACCACGGCAAGACCACACTTACCGCGGCGATTACGCATATTCTCCATATGAAAGGCCTCGCGAAGAAGGAGGAAACGGTTGATCAAATTGACAATGCACCCGAGGAAAAAGCGCGCGGCATCACGATCGCGCTCCACCACTCGGAGTATGAATCCGAGAAACGGCATTACGCGCACATTGACGCCCCGGGTCATGCCGACTACATCAAGAACATGATCACAGGCGCGGCCCAGATGGACGGTGCGGTGCTTGTGGTTGCGGCGACTGACGGCCCGATGCCGCAGACGCGAGAGCATATTCTTCTCGCGCGGCAGGTGGGCGTGCCGGCGCTTGTGGTGTTTTTGAACAAGGTTGACCAGGTGGATGACAAGGAACTCATTGACCTGGTTGAATCTGAAGTACGGGAACTTCTCAAAAAATACGAATTTCCCGGCGACACGATTCCGGTAATCCGCGGCTCGGCCTTGAAGGCGCTCAATGCAAAGTCCGGCGATGACGCAGATGCGAAGCCGGTGCTCGATCTCGTGAAGGCGCTCGACGAGCATATCCCGGACCCCGTGCGGGAACTCGATAAGCCGTTCCTTATGCCCATCGAGGACATTTTCTCGATTGAAGGAAGGGGCACGGTGGTAACCGGAAGAGTTGAGCGGGGCAAAGTGAAAGTGAATGAGGAAGTTGAGATCGTGGGCTTGCGTCCGACGCAGAAAACCGTGGTCACCGGCATCGAGATGTTCAACAAGCTTCTCGACGAGGGTCTTGCGGGAGACAATGTGGGCGCCCTCCTTCGGGGACTCAAAAAAGAGGACGTCGAGCGCGGCCAGGTGATTTCGAAGCCGGGCTCGGTCACTCCGCACACCGAATTCGATACGGAGGTATATATCTTGAGCAAGGACGAAGGCGGGCGGCACACTCCGTTCTTCAAGGGATACAAGCCGCAGTTCTACATCCGCACGACCGACGTGACGGGTGAGGTAACGCTTCCTGCGGGCATGGAAATGGTGATGCCGGGCGACACTGTGAAGCTCTCCGTGAAGCTCATCGCGCCGGTTGCGCTTGAAGAGAAGCAGAGGTTTGCGATCCGGGAAGGCGGAAAAACGGTTGGTGCCGGAGTGGTGACGAAGATATCAAAATAGCAAAGCGCGAAGCGCTTATCGCAAATCGCAACAATTAGCGCTTTGCAATTGGCGATAGGCGATTACCATGGCGAAGAAAGAAGTTGAAATTGCGCAGAAGATCCGCATTAAGATCAAGGCGTACGACCACAAGCTGATCGACGTGTGTGCGCGCCAAATCATTGAGACGGCGGAGCGCCACAACGGGAACGTGATCGGCCCCATTCCTCTCCCGACCGAGATTAAGCGCTATACGGTGAATCGCTCGACGTTCGTGCACAAAGATTCCCGCGAGCAGTTCGAAATGCGCATCCATCGGCGGCTTATCGACATCACCAATCCCAGCCAAAAGATCATTGAATCGCTCTCTGGCCTCAACCTGCCCGCAGGCGTTGATGTTGAAATCAAAATGGTTTGATTTCAACATCAACGCGAAGGAGGGGTCGGGAGGAAAGTCAAAGGTTCCTCCCGCGTAGGAAGACCCCGCCCACGGCGGGGGAGTTAGAAACCGCGGGTGTCTAAGGAGCAGAGCGACAGTGGCCGTTGAGATCAAGATGGTTTGAGGCACGCACCGTGCCGCTACAGCGCTCTCGCGAGCGGCGTTTCCATGTTATGCGGGCCGTTTGACTTCACCCCCCGGTTCAGATACAATTTCACCCGAGGGAATTAACCGTCGATGCCTAAAAAAAGCCGGGGTTCCCGGTATTTTTTTCATGAGTGCGATGAGTTTTATTTTGGGAAGAAAATTGAAAATGGGCCAGGTGTGGAAAAACGAGAAACAGGTTCCCATTACGTATGTGGAGGCGGTTCCGAATGCCGTGTCTATTCTCCGCACAAAACGCAAGGACGGATACGATGCCGTCCAGCTTCGCCTTCGGAAAAAGCGCCGTGAGTTTCGATTGGACAAGAGCCACCCACTTCCTCGCGAGGTAAAGGTTGGGGAAGAGTTAAACGTGAGCGTGTTTGAGGAGAACGATCTTGTGCGGGTGAGCGGGGTTTCAAAAGGAAAGGGGTTTCAAGGCGTGGTAAAACGGCATGGCTTCGGCGGCGGGCCGAAGACCCACGGGCAGAAGAACAGGTTTCGGGCTCCCGGTTCGATCGGCAATACGGCGCCGCAGAGGGTGGTCCCGGGGCGAAGAATGGCGGGCAGGATGGGAGGAGAACGCGTGACGGTAAAGCACATGAAAGTCGTTGGCGTGGACGCCGAACGAAACCTCATCCTCCTCAAAGGAGCGGTGCCGGGTGCGCGAGGCGGGCTTTTGGAAATTTCGAAAGTCCGGAAAATTTCATAATTATTATGCGCGCTGACGTATACAATCAGGCAAACGATAAGGTGGGGACGGTTGAATTGCCCGACGGAGTATTCCGCGCGAAGTGGAACCCATCGCTCATACAACAGGTGCTTATCGCGCAGAGAGCGAATGCGCGCCGCCCATGGGCGCATGCGAAAGATCGGAGCGAGGTGCGGGGCGGCGGGAGAAAACCGTGGAGGCAAAAAGGCACCGGCAGGGCGCGGCACGGCTCTATACGCTCTCCGCTGTGGCGGGGCGGCGGAAAATCGCACGGGCCTTTGCGAGAGCGCGATTATTCGCAGAAAGTGAACAAGAAAATGAGGCGTCAAGCGGTAAAAAGCGTACTTGCGAAGAAGCTTGGGGACCACGAGGTGAAATTTTTCGATTCAATACGCGCCGAAGAGCCAAAAACGAGGATGCTCGCGCGGGCGCTTCGGCCGCTCCTCGCGCTTCCTAAGAAAAAAAAGGAATTTGACGTCATTTTGGTCCCCGAAGCGAGCGAAAAAAATCTCACGCGCGCGGCATCCAATCTGCCGAAGACCAAGGTGTTATTCCCGCAGAATCTTAACGTGCTTGACCTTCTTTCGTATCGGCACGTGTTCATTGACGAGAGGGCGATTCCGGAAATCGATAAGGCGCTCAAGGTAAAACTGTCGAGCGGGGGCAAAAAAGGGCAAGAATAATTTTGTCTATGGCGAAGCAGGATATTCTCAAAAAAATAGTTGTCACGGAGAAGGCGTCTCGCTTGAACCGCATGGGCCAGTATGTGTTTATGGTAGAACGGCACGCGACGAAGAACGAAGTAAAGAAGGCGGTAAAGTTTTCCTATAACGTTGATCCCGTATCCGTGAACATCGTCGTGAAACCCCCGAAGCGAAAAAAGCTCCGCGGGCTCAAAGGCACGCAGCGGGGATATAAGAAAGCGATCGTGACTCTCAAAAAGGGGCACACGATAGACGTGGCATAAGAAAATGAAATCATACGCGCCTACCACTCCCTCTCGGCGGGGCATGACAACGGTCTACGAGCGCCTCCTCTCGAAAAAGGAACCGAAGAAATCGCTTCTTCGGCGGCTCCCTACGCACGCGGGGAGGAACTCGAAAGGAAGGATTACGGTTCGCCATCAGGGAGGCGGCCACAAGAAGCTCTATCGGCTTGTGGATTTCGTGCAGGAAAAGCACGGGATTCCCGCGAAAGTTGAAACAATAGAATACGATCCCTACCGCACCGCCTTCATCGCTCTTATTCAGTACTCCGACGGCGCCTACTCTTACATACTCGCCCCGCAGGGTCTTCGGCTCGGGAGCGAACTCATCTTCGCCGAGCACGCGCCGCTCCATGTCGGCAACCGGATGCGCCTTAGGAATGTTCCGGTTGGGCATCAGGTGCACAACGTTGAGCTTAAACCCGGCGCGGGGGGAAAACTTGCCCGTTCCGCGGGAAGCGCAGCCGAAGTGCTTGCGAATGCGAATGGGTATACCGACATCAAATTAAATTCCGGCGAGGTTCGGAGGGTTCTTTGGGATTGTTTTGCGTCGCTGGGCCAGCTTTCAAACCCCGAACACAATCTTGTGACGATCGGGAAAGCCGGAAGGTCGCGGTGGCTCGGAATTCGTCCCACAGTGCGCGGTTCCGCGATGAACCCCGTGGATCATCCCTACGGGGGCGGCGAAGGGCAAACCCAGCGCGGCACAAGGAAACCGAAAACAAAATGGGGAAAGATCACCGGGGGAAGGAAAACGAGGAATAGGAAAAAATGGTCGAACGCCCTTATCGTGAAGCGGAGGAAATAAGCATGTCACGCTCTCTTCGAAAAGGGCCGTTCGTCGACCCAAAGCTGCTCAAAAAAATTTCGCGAATGAAACCGGCGGATGCCGCGGTGATACGCACATGGGCGCGCGACTCCGAGATATCGCCCGAGATGGTTGGTTTCGTATTCGGCGTCCACAACGGGAAGACGTTTATTGAGGTGAGAGTGAGCGAAGAAATGATAGGCCATCGGCTCGGAGAATTTTCTCCGACCAGGAAATTTGTGCGCCACGGAGGGAAAATGCAGCGCGATTTAGAGCAGGGCGCCGCACCCGCCCCTGCCGCGAAGGAAAAAGAAACAAAAGAAACGAAGTAAGGAATTATTTGTCATGGCAAAACAAGTTGCACAACTGAAATACCTGCGTATCGCGCCGAGAAAGGTGCGAGCGGTCGCCGGCCTCATGAAGGGGCTCTCGGCGCAGGAGGCGGAGGCCCAGCTTCTCCACGAGCGAAGGAGGCCGGCGAAAGCCCTCCTGAAGTTGCTTCGTTCTGCGATGGCGAACGCGAAACACACCAAAAACTTGAGCACGGAAAAACTCTACGTCGAGAGCATCCGGATTGATCAAGGGCCGATGCTCAAGCGTTCTCTTCCGCGCGCGAGAGGCATGGCCACGCCGATTCAAAAAAAGATGAGCCATGTGATGCTCGTGCTCGACGAACGCGAAAACGCGACGCCGCCTCGTTTCACCATTCTCACTCCCAAGAAAACCAAGCTCCCGCCCGAGGAAAGGAAAAGGAAGCCAGCGTCCACGTTGACGGAGCGCGAGACAAGAGAGAGGGAATCCTCGGCCAAGAAAGAGAGGCCCGGATTCTTGAGAAGGGTATTTAGTCGAAAATCCACCGCAGGGACATAGGAAAGATATTCATTCCACTTTATACCGCCATGGGACAAAAAATACACCCGCATTCGTTTAGAATAGGAGTGACGAAGCAATGGCCAGTTCGCTGGCTCTTGAAGGGCGGCTACAAAAAGTTCTTGGAGGAAGACGAACTCATACGATCGGTTATCCGCGACAAAGTGGGGCTCTCGGGCATTGCCGCGATAGAGATCGAACGGACGTCGAATGGCCTTAAGGTGTATATTAAAGCTGCGCGGCCCGGCTTCATTATTGGACGGGGTGGGAAAGGAATTGAGGAGTTGACGAAGGCAATCGAGAGAAACATTGAGAAGCTTCGGGGGAAGAAAAAAATAGAGCTTAGCCTTACGGTTGAAGAGCTGAAACGCACGGAGATTTCCGCCGCGTACGTTGCGCAACAGATCGCATGGGACATTGAAAAGCGATTGCCGTTCAGGAGAACGATGCGCAGGCACCTCGACCAGGCGATGCAAAATAAAGAAGTGAAAGGAGCGAAAGTCATGCTCTCGGGAAGACTTGACGGCAAAGAGATCGCTCGGCGCGAGTGGCTTCGGAAAGGCGAAATGCCGCTCCAGACCCTTCGGGCGGATATTGACTACAGCCAGGCCACGGGGTTTACGACCTATGGGACGGTCGGAGTGAAAGTATGGATATACAAAGGAGAAGTGTTCGCGAAGGCCAAAAATAAAAAATAAAAAATCAAGCATCACAATGGCAGATAAGAAAAGAGAAATTTGATTTTTTCATCATGCTTATTCCGAAGAAAGTAAAACACCGAAAGTGGCAAAAAGGGCGGTCGAGGATGCGCAAGACCGAAACGAGGGGCCTTCAGGTCTCCTACGGCCAGTTTGGGATAAAGGCGATGGGTTCGGCGTGGCTGAATTCCCGGCAAATTGAAGCGGGGAGAAAAACGATATCGAACTACCTTAAACGGAAAGGACGCGTGTGGATCCGCGTATTTCCGGATAAACCCGTGACCAAGCGGCCGCCAGAGACGACGATGGGAGGAGGAAAAGGAAGCGTGGAATATTATGTGTTTCCGGTGCGTCCCGGGCGCGTGATATTCGAGGTGGACGGCGTCCCGCGGGACGACGCACGAGAAGCGCTCCGGCGTGCGGGGTTTAAGCTTCCGTTTAAGACAAAGGTAGTTGAACGCCACGAATAGACAATGAAAAGAAAGGAGATACAAGAACTCAAGGGGAAATCGCGCGAGGAGCTTTTGAAGCTGCTTGCGCTCTCCCGAGAACAGCTGCAAAAATTGCAGTTTGACGTGGTCGCGGGAAAAGTGAAGAATATCAGCACGCGAAGGATCTTGCGAAAAGACGTGGCGCGCATTCTCACGTTCCTGCGCACCTTAGACCATGAACAAAAAGGATAATACCCAGATCAAAAAACGGAGGCTTCAGGGGGTGGTTACGAGCGACAAAATGGCGAAAACGCGCGTGGTCGCGGTTTCGCGCCTGAAACGCCACCGGAAATACCAGAAATACTACCGCGTTACCACGAAATTCAAGGCGCACGACGAAGCGAATGAGTTTCATGCGGGCGACACCGTGATCATCGAGGAGGGACGGCCGCGTTCAAAGGAAAAGCGGTGGGCCATTATTAAAAAAATATGAGCAAGGCGTGTCTATCTACGAATAGCGAATCCTTAAATAAGCGACACCAATATGCGAATGCGCGCGAATGATGCTAATAAATTTTTATTCGCGTTATTCGTGTAAATTAGCGTATTAGCGTCGAGACATAACATGATTCAAGAACGTTCCATACTTAAAGTAGCAGATAATTCCGGCGCGAAGATCGTGCGGTGCTTTCGGATTCTCGGGGGCACCCGCCGGCGGTATGCGCGCGTCGGTGATATTGCGGTTGCATCGGTGCAGGTTGCCGAGCCGAGAAAGACCGTGAAAAAGAAAGACATCGTAAAAGTAGTGGTGGTGCGCCAGCGGCAAGCCCTTCGGCGCGACGACGGCTCATTCGTCCGGTTCGACGAGAATGCGGTGGTGATCGTCGACAACAAGCGGGAGCCTATCGCCACCAGAATTTTCGGGCCGTTGCCGCGTGAACTCAAGGCCATGGGGTTCGAAAAGATAATGACGATGGCGGAAGAAATCGTATAAGGGCTTGGTTGAAAAATTTAAGCAACATGCGTAGAATTTTTCACTACCAAACCTTACCCCGCACCTTTCGCGAAAGGTGCGGGGTGCGCAATGTTGCAGCCGCTCGGGTTGCGTTATAGAATAACTTGCCCTCGCGGGTAACAGTGGCATGCATATCAAGAAAGGAGACAAAGTGCAAATACGAAGCGGCCGCGACCGCGGGAAAATAGGGACCGTCATCGCCGTGCTTCCCCGCGAGGGGCTCGTTTCGGTTGAGGGGATAAATCTGCATAAGAAAAGAATGCGGCCGCGGCAGCAAGGAAAGAAGGGAGAAACGGTGCTTATCGCGCGCCCGCTTCATTCGTCGAATGTATCGCTCGTGTGCGGTTCCTGCAAAAAAGCGGCTCGGATTGGTTACCGTGTGAGTAACGGAGAAAAAGCGCGGATTTGCAAAAAGTGCGGGGCGGTCACATAGCGCCCCCCGTTTATAGTTTTATGAAGGAGAACGCGGATTCAGCAAAACAATTTCTCGAAAAAATCGTGGTGAACGTTGGCGTGGGGCGCCGGAGCCAGGAGCAGAATTTTGAGGAGAAAGTGCTTCCTCAAATCAAGAAAGACCTGGCGTACATTGCAGGACAGGCGCCGCACGCGAGGCGCGCGCGGAAATCCATCGCGGGGTTCAAGATTCGGCAGGGCCAGATCATAGGGCTTCGCGCCACGCTTCGCGGGAAAAAAATGGTTGATTTTTTCCAAAAGCTCATTATGATGGTACTGCCTCGCGTACGCGATTTTCGAGGGCTGGATATCACTTCGGTTGACGGCGGAGGATCTCTGAATATCGGATTCAAGGAGCACATAGTGTTTCCCGAAATTCACCCCGAAGAATCGCTGCTTTCCTTTCCACTTCAGGTTACGCTTGTCCCGAAGCTCAAAAAGAGAGACCGCGCCCTGGAGAGGTACCGTCGATTTGGAATCCCGCTCAAGAAAGAAACATAGCGTATGGCAAAATCATCCGTCATTGCGAGGAGCCGGAAGGCTGCAAAATTCAGCACGCGCACCGTGAAACGCTGTTTTCGCTGCGGGCGGAAGCGCGGTTATATGAGAACCTTTGGCCTGTGCCGCATTTGCTTCCGCGAAATGGCGACTCGCGGCGAAATTCCCGGGGTGAAAAAGAGTTCATGGTAGATTGCGATACTAATATACGAATACATGCGAATGATACTAATCATGTGAATTCTCGATTAGTATTATTCGTATCATTCGTACCATTAGTATATTAGTATCAATTCATCGGCATGTACCACGACCTTATTGTAAGAATTAAAAATGCAGAGCGGGCCGAAAAACGAAGCGTGCGCGCTCCGTATTCGCACGCGGATTTTTCTATCGCCAAAATTCTTACGGACGCGGGATACCTGAAACAAATCAAGAAAAAAACGATCGAAAAAAGGAATTACATTGACATCGAATTGTTTGCAAAGGAGAGGCCGCACGCCATTCGCGGCGTGAAGTTTGTAAGCGCTCCCGGACGGCACGTCTATGCGGGCTACCGCGATTTGAAGCCGGTGCGGCAGGGGTACGGCCTCGGGATACTTTCCACGTCTCATGGGATAATGACGAATGTCGAGGCGAGGAAACAAAGAGTCGGCGGAGAATATCTTTTCGAGATCTGGTAAGGGCTTGGTTGAAAAATTTGCAATCCGCCAGCTGGCGGAGTAGAATTTTTCATCACCAAACTTTCCCAAGCACATACCCATGAATACCTTACGCGTATCACATCGAGAAATTGGGAACAAACGCAAGGGGCGTGTTGAGTTCCGTAGTATGTGCTCGACGTTCAATTGCATTCGTTGCCGAGACCGCGCTAATAAAACGAGCGTGTCCTCGCAAATAAAATTGGCACATGGGACGCCTAAGTAAAAAACCGATACCGATTCCCCAGGGAGTAACGGTTCGCGAAGAAGCGAATTCGCTCGTGTTTGGAGGACCAAAGGGCGAGAAAAAGCTTATGCGAATGCCTCTTGCCGACGTGCAGGTGCAAAAAGATTCGATTGTGATCCGCGCGCAAAGCGGTGAGCGGCAATCGAAAATGAACCAGGGTACGATGTGGGCGCACGTGAGGAATGCCATACAGGGGGTCGCGCACGGCTATTCGAAGCAACTCGAGATTAACGGAATCGGTTACCGGGCAGTTATGGAGGGCGACACGCTTGTCCTTTCGCTTGGTTTTGTGCATCCGATCAAGTATAAAATTCGCCCCGACGTGCGCATCTCGGTGGAGAAGAATGTGATTACCGTCTCGGGAGCCGATAAGGAATCTGTGGGGAGCGCCGCCGCGCACATCAGGGAGTTTAAGAAAGCGGAGCCGTATAAAGGCAAGGGCATCCGTTACACGAACGAAGTCGTACGGCGGAAATCGGGCAAAAAAGCGCTTGCCGCAGGCGCAGGATAGAGCGTACCAATGCCATGAGAGAAGAAGCGAAGAAAATGAAGAGAAAAGTGAAACGCGCACGCAGGGTTCGTGCGCGTATATTCGGCACATCCGCGCGTCCGCGCCTCGCCGTGTTCAGAAGCAACCGGACCCTTTCTGTGCAGCTTATTGACGACCATGGCGGGAGAACGCTTGCGGCCGCATCGAAGCTTGATATCGGCAAGGAAAATTATAAGAAGCCAAAAACGGAACAGGCGATGCTTGTGGGCGAAGCGCTCGCGAAAAAAGCGGCGAAGCTTGGCATTACGAGCGCCGTGTTCGACAGGCGGTCATACCAGTATCACGGTCGAGTGAAAGCGTGCGCGGACGCAGTGCGAAAACATGGAATCAAGATTTAGGGACAGGCAAAAAACTCCGTGGGCTAAAGAGGAGTTTAAAGAGAAGGTGCTTGACGTGCGCCGCGTGACGCGCGTGGTTGCGGGAGGAAAACGATTTCGCTTTCGCGCGACGATAGTGATTGGCGACGAGAAGGGCCGCGTGGGAGTGGGAGTTGGCAAGGGTGCGGACGTCGCGGGCGCGGTGCAGAAGGCGAAGGCGCACGCGAAAAAGAGCGTGATGCATGTGGCGCTTGCGCACGGAAGGACCATACCGCACGAGGTCGGCGCGAAATACAGCGCCGCACGCGTATTTTTGAAGCCCGCGGTATCCGGACATGGGCTCAAGGCCGGGGGCTCGGTTCGCTCGGTACTCGAACTTGCGGGCGTGAAGGATATTACCGCAAAGTGTCTTGGCAGAACGCACAATAAGCTTACCAACGCGCTCGCAACCATTGAAGCGTTGAAGGAGATAAAGACCTAACGAACCATGCAGCTTCATGAATTTCGGGTAAAGGGGAAAAAACGCCGCAGGGTTGCCCGCGGGGGGAAGCGCGGCACCTATTCCGGTCGGGGCCAGAAGGGCCAAAAATCGCGGGCGGGGAGAAGAATGAGGCCCGCGTTTCGAGACCTTCTCATTCGGTTGCCGAAACGAAGGGGGTTTAAGAACAGGCCAAAGTCGCAAAAACCCGTCATAATGAATGTGGGCGATCTCGCGGAATTTGCCGGCGTCTTGGATCGCAAAAAGCTTGTTGCAATCGGCATAATTCCATCGCGATCAACGCGAAGCATAAAGCTATTGGCAGGGGGCGAGATTCGCCATGCAATTACGGTGAGGGGAATCGAAGTTTCGAACTCTGCGAAAATGAAAATCGAAAAGGCAGGAGGCACAGTAGAGGGATGAATAAATTCTTGCAAATGTTCCGGGTGAAGGATCTTCGGCAAAAGATCCTTATTGTCGTCGGTTTGCTCGTGGTATTCCGGCTCTTTACCGCGATTCCGATACCCGGGGTTGATGCGGCGCGCCTCCAGGCATTCTTCAGTTCGAATCAACTGTTCAGTTTCTTGAATCTGTTCTCCGGCGGGGGGCTCTCAAACCTTTCTGTGGCAACGTTGGGAGTGGGGCCCTACATTACCGCGACCATTATCATGCAGCTCCTCATGATTGTATTCCCGAAATTCAAGAAGCTGTATTACGAAGAGGGCGCTCGCGGACAGGCGAAATTCAACCAATATGCGCGGTATCTTACCGTGCCGCTCGCCGCGCTCCAGGCATACGGATTTCTCGTGCTGCTTATAACGCAAGGAGTGATCGATCGCCCGTCTACCGCAGGGCTCGTGAGCAACGTTGTGGCGATTACTGCCGGGTCAATGATTGTCCTGTGGTTGGGCGAGCTTATAAGTGAGCAGAAGATCGGGAACGGGATTTCGCTCATTATTTTTGGCGGGATCGTAAGCGGGCTTCCCACGGTTGCGACGCAGGCGTGGTTTTCATTTACGCCGAGCGTGCTCCCCACATACCTCGGATTTCTCATCGTGGGAGTGCTCGTGGTTGCGGGCGTGGTGTACCTGAACGAAGGGGAGCGGAAGGTGCCGATTACCTATGCGCGGCGGGTGCGCGGCACTAAAATGTACGGCGGAGCGTCGAGCTACCTGCCGCTCAAGGTGAACCAAGCGGGGATGATACCCCTCATTTTCGCTGTCTCCGTGCTCCTCTTCCCGCAGTTTCTTGCACAGATTGCGACTGCGATTGCCCCGGGGTTTGGGCTTGCGGTAAACGGCTTTGTCGCGCGCTTCGTGAACAATCAGGCGATATACGGCGTCGCATACTTCCTGCTCGTGTTCGCGTTCACCTACTTCTACACCTCCATCACATTTGATCCAAAGGAGATCGCGAAGAATCTTCAACGAAGCGGAGGGTTTGTTCCCGGCATCCGTCCCGGAGAGACGACGAGCGAATTTTTTTCGCACACCGTGCGCCGGCTTACGTTTTTCGGCGCGGTGTTTTTGGGGCTTATCGCGATCTTGCCGATCATCATCCAATATATCACGGGTATCGCGGTGCTCACCATCAGCGGCACCGCGCTCCTTATCGTGGTGGCGGTGGCGCTCGAGACCATGCGGCAGATTGATTCACAGCTCACAGTCCGTGAATACGAGGGGCTCCGGTAGTTCTTTTTCTGAACCCGCTCCGGCTCGAAAAATGTAGCTTGCTCATCACGAGAAACTACCGCCCTGCACGGCTTCGCCTAGCGGGCGCCCGGCAGTTTCTCTACTCGCTCGCTCATTTTTTACTCGCCTCCACTTATGGTTCAGAAAAAGAACTACCTTCGCCTTTGGAGTTTAAGGTAGTTCTGCCTGCGGCGGGCACGATTTTTTATAGAAAAAACCGGCACAGCTAGAGCCATGCCGGGATCAGATAAGGAGCCAAGCGGGATCATCACTTACGAGCGCCGCCAGCAGTCGACACTCTTTGCACTCGAGAACCTCCTTCTTTTCAAACAGAGGTATCAGGAGTTCAAGTTCCCGATCGTTCTCGGCGCTAAAGATGGCCCCGAAGAGATCTTTGTGCTTCTCGCACGCGAATACAGAGTTACCCGGTCCATTTTTCTGAATGTAGTCGCGTAGAGCTTTGATTTTCGGATTTAACCTTCCTGCTTGCCAAGCCTTAACGAGAGGCGTGGTTTTCTTATCCTCCTTCATTATTAGCCTCCTTTCGATGCTGCTACGCAATAGAATAGTTCTGAGAGTCATATCTGTCAATTATTTCTCACATGGTTAAGATTAAAATTGAGAAGCTCGCCTTCTCGCTGATTACTCGGTACAATATAACAGCATGAAAAAAATCGCGGTAATTATTTACGGACCGCCGGGCTCCGGAAAGGGCACGCAAGCAAATCTTCTCGCCCAAAGATTCAACCTCATCCATTTCGACACCGGAAAATTTCTTGAGGCGGTCGTGCATGATCCGGCGCTCACTACATCGGGGAGGATTGGAAAAGAGAGGAAACTTTTTGATTCCGGGAAACTTATGACTCCGAGTTTCGTTTTAAGCGAAGTGAGCAAGAAGGTGAAGGAAATTCATCGCGCGGGCTGGGGCATCGTGTTTAGCGGCTCGCCGCGGACGGAATATGAGGCCCGCGGGCTCATGCCGGTTTTATCCAGGCTATATTCGAAGAAGCGCATATTTATATTCGCGCTTCGCGTGCCCCCCGGCGTTTCAATACAGAGAAACAGCAAAAGAATCGTGTGTTCGGTCTGCGGCGCGCCGCTCCTCACCCGATACTATCCTTCGAAGCGCGCCTCGCATTGCCCCGTGTGCGCGGGGCCGTTCTACAAGCGCACGCTCGATAATCCAAGGACGATCAAGGTGCGGCTTGGGGAGTACCGCGTCCGCACGGAGCCGATTTTTGATTTTATGAAGCGGCAAGGTTTCCATATAATGAGAATTGATGGTTCACGCCCTCCCTATAAAGTGTTCCGGGATATCGAAAAGCATTTGCGTGCCGCGAAGCGATAGATGCCGCGCATAAAGTCGAAAGAAGAGATCGAAGTCATGGCGGTAGCCGGAGCGAAGCTCGCGCGCATAGTCGAACGTCTTCGAAAGGAAGTGAGCGCGGGCGTACGGGCCGGAGACCTTGATTCCTTGGCATTCAAGCTTATTTACGAGAGCGGGAGTGAGCCCGCGTTCTTGAATTATCATCCTCTTGGGTCAAAGCGGCCGTTTCCCGCAACGCTCTGCGTTTCTTTGAACGACGTCGTGGTGCACGGCGTGCCCTCGCGTTCGCGCGTTATTCGCCCGGGAGATCTGGTGAAACTCGATCTTGGTCTTGTGTACAAGGGTTTTTATTCGGATATGGCGCTCACGGTGGGCGTACCTCCCATTTCTTTCGAGATTGCCGAACTTATCGGGACAACAAGAGAAGCACTCGAAAAGGGCATTACGGCCGCGAAGCCGGGCGCTACGCTTGGCGATGTAGGAGCCGCCATATCCGAGAAGGTCCGCAGGAAGGGATTCTCCGTGGTCGAAGCGCTCTGCGGGCACGGGATAGGCCGCGCGCTCCACGAGGAACCCTCGGTCTTGAATTTCGGCATTCCTGGAAAAGGCGATACGCTCCGCGAGGGAATGGTGCTCGCAATCGAGCCCATGGTCGCGGCGGGGAGCGGAGCGGTTATTCTCTACGAGGACGACAGCTACAGGACAAAAGACGGGTCGCTTTCGGCGCATTTTGAGCATACGGTTGCGATTACCGCCCGCGGCGCAAGAATTCTCACGCAGGCATGAGGTTGCGCTTTCGCGAGCGAACGTGTACTATGTGTTCCAAGAATTGAAGCGCCGGCGGAGCGTATTCCGTGAAGAACCTATGTATACCTACTATCTCACGAAAGAGCGGCTTGAGGAATTGAAGGGCGAGCTTGAGGAGCTTAAAACCAAGAAGCGCCTTGAAGTCGCCGAGCGGCTCAAGGCCGCGAAAGAATATGGCGACCTTTCCGAAAACTCGGAATATACCGAGGCGCGGGAAGAACAAGCGCGCGCGGAACAAAGAATTCTTGAGCTTGAGGATCTTTTCAAAAAAGCGGTCGTCATCAAAAAGAAAGATGCCGACGACAAGGTTCGGATCGGCTCGACGATTGTGGTGAATAGGAGCGACAAGGTGTTTACCTATCAGATCGTCGGTTCGAATGAAACGAGGCCGGAAGAGGGGAAAATTTCGAATGCCTCTCCTCTCGGGAGGGCGTTCTTGGGGCATCGCGTGGGAGACAGCGTTACCATTCACGCCCCGAGCGGGCCGGTAATCTATAAAATCACCAAGATAGGATAACAAAACAGTGCCGGGAATCCAGGCACTGTTTTTATTTTTTCCCTTTTTTTATGCGCGTTTTCACGACGCTCCGATTGCTTCGATCGGGGCATCGGAGGTCGGGACTCCGACCGCCTTAGCGCGTCGGAGTTTTCTTCACTCTCGCCTTTTTTGATTTTGGTGCGACTGCTTTCGCGCGCCTCGCTGTAAAGCGTTCCACGCGCCCCGCGGTGTCAATCAGCTTTTCCTCGCCGGTGTAGAACGGATGGCACTTGGAGCAAATCTCCACTTGGATTTTTTCCCGGGTCGAGCCGACGGTGAATGTATTTCCGCACGCGCAGGTTACGCGGGCTTTATCGAAATATTTCGGGTGAATATCTTTCTTCATTCCCAAGATTATATTCCGTGTTCGGCGATTTGACAAGCGCGAGAGCGGGGTATATGGTCTTATCCAGCACACCTCATTTCTTAAGAGGAGACGCACATGTGTCTTCCGGATCTATCGGAGACGATTTCGTGCAAGGTATGCAAGTGGACTGGTTCTCTCGCAGAGTGTGTTTCCAGGGAAACGGGGAGCGCGCACGATCCCGAGACTTCATTTCAGTGCCCATCGTGCGGGGCGCCTCTCGTTTTAGAGGAGCCCGACAGTCTCTCGGAGGAGGAACTTCTCGAACTGTATTCTTCCTCCGGCGAGTGCGGGTAGGCCTAGTTCCCGGCCAGGCCATTTTTTGAGGCTTCGGCCGGGCTTTTTTATTTGCGCGATTATTTGACAGCTTTGCTTCTAAATATAAGTATGTGTAATTGAGAAGAGAATGAGTCTGTGGGCCGGTACCGCCCGCGGTGTGGTCTAGCAAGTGACCCTCTCTCTTCTCGCCGCGAGACGCCTTTCCTGGGAAAATTGGTGAGCTCGGAGAAACGGCAAGAGCCCTAAGCTTAAGCTGGCGGGGCCGAATACCCCTGAAGGTAACCCAGGGCCTTCAGGGGCTTCTTTATTTGTTCATACCCCCGCGCACCTAAGGAAGGCACAGAGTCCTCTGAATGAAGACGCGGCGTTTGGTTGATGTGCCAGATTTTCAAGAATTGATGAGGGTTTTTGAGAAAACTATGGGATGCTCTCGCTTCGCAATCCTCATTAGGTGGGGGGGTTGACGCCTTCCGCGTCGCCCTTATATACTAAGGGTATGAGATAGGTCCCTTGCATATGTCGAGCGGAGGATGCCGATGGGGGACCATCGGCGTTTCGTTTGAAAGGGGACCAGGAATAACGACTGCAGCTTGAAAAAATTCCAGCACATATTTTTGGAGTACACGGAGCGCACATGGATATTTTCGCCTTTTCACTTCTTAGTTGAATAAAAGGAAAAAGCGAGGGTGAAAATAAAAAGCGTACCCTTTCTCTGGGTACGCGGTCTTCGGCGGAGGAGCTCTTGCTTCACCTTCCCTTGGTCGCGGCCCAGATGATCGTGGCCGTAAACATCCACCCGAGGAAACCCGTCAGAAACTGGGTGGCGGAGCCGGACGAGGCGGCGATGACTCCGCCAATGAGAATTGCGAGTACTACCATCCCGCCAAACCACAGCGCCGCGCGGACGCGAGAACCCTCGATTTCCATAGTACCACCTCCTTTGCTAAGATTAAATATAGCATGCCGCTGTTATATTGTCAAGGATTTTGCTTGACCCCGTCAATCCGCCCGCCGGCGGACACGAGGCAGGACTCCAAAAATATGTGCTGGGAAATATGGAAAAACTAGGTTGCTGGATTTCTGGGTGTCTGGGTAAAAGTTAATACCCAGATATCTAGATACCCAGAGACCCAGCAGACCTAGTTGAAAGTTTTTTTGTTGTCCCAATACCAAATTTGCCCAAGAAATCGAGCCGCAAGGCGAAGGTTGATTGGCTGCAAATTTGAGTACCCCGCACTAATTTTGCTTCCGAATTATTAAGCGGCGTGCGTGTGCGAATAGCACATCCCGTTATGGGCGAAGCGCGCCGCCGAGGTTTTTACTGAAGCTGTGAATTACGATACTGCAGGAACTTCGGGTGCAAAATTAGTGCGGGGTTACAGAAAATTCATTTATCGGTTTGGAATTGAACTAAATCGAATACCCAGCACATATTTTTGCGTTATGACTTCAAAAGAAAACCAACCCCTGTGGGGTTGGTAGCAAACCGAGGAGAACCGAAAGAGTTCTAACGCGACCGCTCGTCGAAGACGAACATCACATCATGTACCGGTGGAGTGCTCTCGTGGTGAGTGCGAATTACCTGCACCGCGACCGCGGCTCTACCTTCCCCCTCCTTAAGCTCCTGGAGAGCGCCATTGATGGCCTCTTCGAGCCTGAGTCTTCCTTCGGACACCTTCCTGATTCTTACGTACATTGTTGTTGCCCTCCATTCAAGATTCTGAATGGACATTAATATACTTTGTTTTGGATGTCAAATCATAATGTGTAAATAACGCAAAAATATGTGCTGGGCAAAATTACCCACGCCTACGTCCGCATCAGCGGACTTCGGCGGGGTTTAAGAAGCCGCGAAAAATTTACTTGCGCAATGCTCGTAAATTTTGGCGGACTTCTAAAAGAGGATTTGATCCTGGTCCAGGATGAACGCTGGCGGCGTGGATAAGGCATGCAAGTAGAACGGACGTAGCAGCCAGCTTCCAGCTACTAGCTTCCAGCCCGGATGATATAATGGCAAGTATGTCTTTCCGTTACAGAGATTTCCGTGTGTACAAAGAGGCGATTAGTTTTCATCGCTTGATAGTACAACTCACACGAAAATTTTCTAAAGAGTTTGAGTACTTACGGAATCAAATGAGACGAAGTTCTTTATCGGTAGTGTTAAATGTTGCTGAAGGGTCAGCGAAAAACTCTGATAAAGATTTCCGAAGATACCTGACAATATCATTAGGTTCGATCAACGAATCTATGGCTGGTTGTGAAGTAGCGTTAGCTGAGCATCTCATTGTACAAAGTGAGTTTCATCAGGCTGAGAAGGCTGCGGAGAACTTGGTAAAGCAACTCGGCAGTTTTGTTCAGAAATTGAAGTAGCTGTTGGCTGGTGGCTGGCAGCTGGTTGCTATGTTAGTTGCGAACGAGTTAGTAACACCCTGGTACGTACCCCAGAGTCGGAGATAGCTCATAGAAAGGTGAGGTAATATCCGATGGTCCGTCCTTCGCTTTTTGCTCCGCAAAAAGCTTCGGAACGGCAGGCCCGCAAGAGCTTGCCAGTCCGTAGCTCTTTACGAAGTAAAGAGCGTAGGATGGTAAAGTCGCAAGACGCTCTGGGATCGGCCTAGGTCCGATCAGCTAGTTGGTAGGGTAATGGCCTACCAAGGCGATGACCGGTAGGGGAGGTGAGAGCCTGACCCCCAAC